>JBPCNH010000022.1:0-5938 GCA_051001455.1 Actinomycetota bacterium | reverse complement strand
GCTCGTCGTGCGCTTTGGGATGTCGGGGCGACGATGACTACCGAGCGTGGAAGGAACTCATCAGCTTGCACAACGACGCCGAAGCGCCGCCCTCGCTGCTCATGGCCCCGTCCTCGCGGCGGACGAAGCTCGTGGATGTCACCCCTCTGCACGGAGGCTTTCCATCAGGGATGCGACCTCGAGCATCTCCTGCCGATCGACCTGATCTGCTTCCAGAGCGGCAACCTCTGCAGCGATCTCTTGACGGCGACGGAGTCTCTGAGCGGACTCCACGAGAGCCATCCGGATCGCCTCGGAACGATTCATCCCGGACGCCTCGAGTCGGGATAGAGCTCGCTCGGCCTCCTCGTCCAGGCGGATAGATATCGCTTTCGCCATGATCAATAGCGTATCACAATTCGTGATACAAAGTCAGAAACGGGCCCCGCCAGGCTCACATCCAGGCTGCCGAGATCAGGTCATGAGTAGGCGCCCACTTCCCAAAACCGGCTTGCCTCCGGCGGATCTGGTAGGGCTTCGCTTGGCCGTTCCGGTCGGGCTGAACACTCAGGCGCTCAGGCACCGACGGATGCCGATACACCTGATGAGAGCCCTCCTGCCGATCCAGAGTCCAGCCGAACCCTTCAAGCAACCGCTGGAAATCGCTGAATCTCACATTTTGAAGGTGTCCCTGTTGGATTCGCAGCCACAACCGTTCCGTCCTCACTCACTGAAAACGTAGTCATGAGGTAAGACACGTTTGAAGAGTCGAACTCACTCCTTCAAGAGTTCATTCTGCGGCGCTCATTTAGCGGATTCCCACCGTGTTTCAGGAAGAAGGCAAAAGTGTCGCAGGCCCTTGTCATATTGGGGTCATGGCACGTTATGCGGAGTTGGGGATCGAGATGCTCGAGAAGGCGAACGCCAACCTCGAGCCTGGTTTCATGAGCCAGAAAGAGGTGGAGCACGCCTTCGAGCTCTATTCGCGCGCCGAGCGCCTCGTCGCCTACGGAAAGACGATGTTGGCGCCCCGGATGGACGAGGCGAAGGCGGCGCGGCTCGGTGGCACCTCGATCGGCAAGGCCAAGGCGGTTGTAGCGACCGGGAACCCTTCGACGGCGTGTCGTGCGTCGATTGCGGCAACCGCTTCAGGCCAGAGTTCGACCACGTCGAGCCTCACGTCGCTCTAGGACCCGCTTCTTATGGAAACTTCGATCCTCGCTGCCGGCCCTGCCACCTAGCCAAGACCGAACGGGACCGGCGCGCCGGAAAGTTGAAACCCCCCGAACCGTGACCGAGTTGATCCCGACCGGCGCAGACACGACGATGGAGGAACCGATGAAGGTACTGACAGCTACCCGCGAGACGCAGGGATGGCGGGACAACGACTACTGCTGGGCGATCGAGGGTGAACTGGTCCTGTTCGTTCCGATCGAGTGCGGCGGTGGAACGGTGGACGACGATTGCGGATGCCGCCGCGGGATGGCCGGGATGACCAGCCACCGGGCCACCTCCACGATGAAAGTGGTCGAGCGGAACGATCTCGACCGGGACACCTACTTCGAGCTGGTCACCGAAAACCTCAAGGCTCAGGGGTACCTCACCGACGCTCTGATGGAGAGTCCGGAAGTGAATGAGTGGGTTCATCACTTGACGGATGAACTTATCTACCTCGCGGCGATGGCTCCGGTTGGAGCGGTTCTGGAACGAGGAGACGACATCCTCCGGATCCGTACTCCGCAACAGACCCTAAAGTAGACCCCCGCGATTCTCAGGATCCCTCGTGCCTCGATCCGGGCAACGGTAGCCTCGTCCCGGTTCACGCTGGAAGCGACGACCGGTGCACCCGTGGCAGTTGTTTAGTTCCGGATTAGCGCTGTGCTAGTTGCCGTTTCCGCAGGTGAGCGCTGAGCCGAAAGCGCGATGTTTATCGTGACTAGCGCCGCCGCTTAGCCGATCCAGGCGACCATCCGCGGGAAGGCCGGATTCCCTCTCCCAAAGACGCCTATGCCCCAGTACCGGGAGGTAACTGATCGCCGCGGTTCACCTTTGAAGCGTCCGGCGATCCCTGGTCTCCCTCCGTCTCGCGGCGATCGTTCAGTCTCCACACCCACACCGAGAGGAAGGTAGCTACGGCGAGCAGACCCACCGTGAAGAGGTACCCGACACGGTCCAACTTTCCGGCCTCGATGACATGAACCAGCAGATGAGGGACGGTGAAAACCAGAAAACCGATCAACGCGGCCCTTATGACCTGACGGTGCATCCACACGACCGCACACACCAGGACCGCTCCAACGCCGAGGTAGCCACTTCCCAGATCCTGCACGAAATGCTCGTTGTACTCCCCGAACGCGCTGGGCGGCGCGATGCCGTGTCCGTAGTCCGCATACCAAGAAGCGGGCGCAAGGACCGCCCAGGCCCCGGTGATCAGAGTTGGCGCCGCGAGGATGAGAAGTCCCAGGCGCACACGTCTCGTAGCGTCTTGCCTATAGCCCGTCATTCGCTGCCCGCATGAGATATCTCTCTAGCCCCCGCGATGACAACGGCGCCGCCGGCAACAGCGGGAAGCACGACCCAGAGGAACATCAACGCGGGGATCATCCCCACGATGATCATCCAAGTCCCCACGATGCTCGATCGCGAGCGCAGTCGAAGACCCACCCCGATGAGGGCGGCGAACACGAATGAGATTCCCAGAGCACCAACATTGGTCGCCTTAGGGGTAGCGATCCACTGAGCGGCGGCCGCGAAGACATAGGTGCATGCAAGAGCCGCCGAGAGCACTGTCCACCAAGTCCACGGTTTCGGTTCGACCCGGTAGAGCCGCTCGATAGGACGCCCGCTGCGTATTGCGGACCAGAGACCGAGCAAGGGGATCGATGCGACCCCGGCTCCGAGTAAGAGCAACGGTGACCCTGCTCCTGACGCGGTCATCCCGAGCATCCCTGCAACGACTAGCACAGTCGCCGTGCCCAGCCACCGGCGGCTGGAAATGGTCGACGCCACCGCTTCGTGCGGGACGGATCGAACGAGGTCCACGACTACCGAGCGCCACGCTCGGGTGGTGCCCCGCTGCGACAACCGATCCGAGAACGCCTGGATCATCAAGTCCCCGTAGGCCCGTCGGAAGGAACTCGGATAGAGATGGAGGAGACCTCGGTAGGCGATCACCTGCGTCGTGCTGGACCGCGCTCTCATCGATGCTGCCCCAGGTTCGGTATCGCAGTCACCGGCATCGCATTTCTCAGCAGTTTAGAGACACGCTGTAACTCAGCCTCACAGACGGCTTGGCCTCGCTCCGTGCAGCGGTAGTAGCGGCGGCGTTGGTCGGCGTTATCAGGATCCGCGTGACCATCGATCTCTTCGATCAGACCCTCGTCGAGCATGCGCTTGATCGATCCATACATCGTTCCCGGCCCGATGCTCACGATGCCGTCGCTCAGGCGTTCGACTTCGCTCATGAGCGCATAGCCATGCTTCTCGCCCTCGCGGAGCGCGAGGAGGATGTGGAACGCGGCTGTCGGAAGCGGAAGGAACGTGATCGGGTCGTCCAGTCCTCCCGTGCGGCGAGCGGCTCTCTTCGGTTTGATCTGTCCTCCCTTGACTATCGGTCTACGATATATCGATAATCGATATAGAGGAAGCTTATGAGGATCCGGCCAAGGGGGACAAGATGACGATCATCGATCGGTTGGCTGGCGGGGCAGGGATCGGCGCCGGCGTTTACCTCCTCTTCCTGCCCGGGTGTGTCTGCGATCTATGGATGCCGCGGGTCGGTGGGGATGTGGCCCCGGAGGACCCTTCGTCGGTGATCGCGAGCACTCTCATCGCCAACAACGGCTCTCGTCGCATCAGCGCGTACCTAGGCCTCCTTGCCGTTTTCCTTTTGGTGATCTTCTTCGCCCGCCTCCACGGGGCGTTGCGCGTAGCATCGGGCCCGGTCTCATGGATGCCGACATTAACGATGGCAGGCGGAATCCTGCTGGGAGGTGTCCTCTTGATCGAGGCCGGGATCGCGTTCGCTTCGAGTGAGCTGGCTTCCTATGGAGGAGAGACTCAGGTGGTCAGGCTATTCGTCCTGTGGGAATGGAATTCAGCGAGCCTGCTCGCTCCGCCTCTCGCTCTCGCGTTGACCGGGACGACCGTCGTCGCCTTCTCTTCAACAGCATTTCCTAAGTGGTACCGATGGTCAAGCCTGGTTCTGTTGGGTCTCTTGGTCTTGATCGCTGTGGTGATACGTGCGCCGGGGTTAGGGCTCGCGCCTGGGATGCTATGGGTGTTCCTTACCTCGTTCGTCCTGATACTGCGACCCAACCTCGCGATGCGCGAGCCCTTGTCGAGAGGCACCGCGTAATCGGCGTAGCAGTTGTGTAGACCTGGATTAGCGCGTGATAGATGTCATTCCCGCAGGTCGCTGATGGGATCCGCTGGTTGGATACGGACGGCAAGGCTAGAGCTGATGCCAGATGCGGGTCACGCCGTATGGATCGACAATCCTCATCACGTGGCGGCCGTGACCACTCGGTTCCTGTTGGGCACGAAAGACCAGAGTTGGCCTCCGGTCTCAGTCACGCACTGCCCCTCGCACCGTTCTCCTTCCTAAGCAGATCAGAGAGCTCCCTCGCGTTTCTCTGTGCGTAATCCCCGTGGCAGTTGTTTAGTTCCGGATAAGCGCTGTGCTAGATCGACTTTCCGAAGGTCGCTGCTAAGCGTCGGACGATATCTATCGGCACTGGCGTTCTCCCGGGTGAAGGCGAGTCGCGAGTCGGGAGGCCGGTCAGTGCTCCCCCCGAGAAACGTCCCCCCTCGTGGCACAGCCGCGGCCTGAGCAAACCTCCTCCATCGACGCGACATCCCCTCTAGGACGAGGCCGATCTGAGCCGGGGTTGGTCGCGACCAAGGTCCGAATATCTCGTTCTGTCTAGGCGACATCGTCGGGCCTCCCATCTGCTATCGGATCCATCATCAAGCTGGCATCGAGTCGGCTCAACATCGCGTGGATCAAGGCTGGTCCTTGCGGCCGATCGAGGATCACGAGCTCCAACAGGTTCCCCGCCCGATCCGGGCCCTGGCAACAGGAAGCCCGCCGGTCATCGTCGCCCTCCTCGACCAGGCAACACATGTTCAACCCATGCTGGATGTCCTTGCGGTCGACGCCGTGGCGACGGCCGAGGCGAAATCTCCACCGGCGAATCGTAGTACGAGATTGTTGTCTCCAGAGGGGGGAGCTTCTCGGGTCCTCTTAGAGATTTCCACGATGGCGATCGGCTGAACGACACGCTGACGGGTCAGAAGTGCTGTCGCGCCTATTCGTCTCCGAGTGCAAGGCTTTCATCCGTTGATTCTCGTTTGTGTTTCTTTACGAGTTCCCGGACGGACGCGACAGCGATACTCGCGGCAAGAAACGCTAATGCGATTGAGAACATCATGAACACGATTTGTTTCACACCGGAGAAGGAGATCCCTTCGATAAACTCTCCGAGGACGCCTCCCGTCATGACGAGGCCAGCAAGAGTAAGAAGAACGTAGCCCGCCGTTACTGCTTTTCCTGACCGCGTCGTCAGGAACATTCCGGCAATCAGAGCCACTAAGGGCGGGGGTGGAGCGGAAATCGCACTTCCCTGCCAAAGCACCTCGATCCCCAAATCGCCAGTCTGAACCTCGCCTAAGACCAGTCGCGCGCCCAGGTCCAAAACGATCGCTACCACTGCACCCACGATATTGACCAAAAGAAAGACGATTCCTAGTCGAACCGGCGTAGCGGCCATGCCCTGACCTCCTTCGATCACTTTGATTCCTCTCATCTTGACAACAACTCTGCGAGTTCCTTTGGCCTGACCCCCTGAAATCGGTCCACCGCTAATGAGAGTCTTGAAGCCCCTAACAGGGCGGAAGGAGGATCATGGCGGTGAAGAGACGAAAGCACACACCCGATCAGGTGGTGCGCAAGTTAAGG
>JBPCNH010000021.1:0-30120 GCA_051001455.1 Actinomycetota bacterium | reverse complement strand
GAAGTCGACCGGGCGCAAGAAGTCGACCGGACGCAAGAAGTCGACCGCGCGTAAGACGACCGGACGCAAGAAGTCGACCGGGCGCAAGAAGTCGACCGGACGCAAGAAGTCGACCGGGCGCAAGAAGTCGACCGGACGCAAGAAGTCGACGGGTCGTAAGAAGACGACCGGGCGCAAGAAGTCGACGGGCCGGAAGAAGTCGACGGGTCGTAAGAAGACGACCGGACGCAAGAAGTCGACGGGCCGGAAGAAGTCGACGGGTCGTAAGAAGACGACCGGACGCAAGAAGTCGACGGGTCGTAAGAAGACGACCGGACGCAAGACCACGGGACGCAAGAAGTCCACGGGACGCAAGAAGTCCACGGGGCGTAAGAAGTCGACCGGACGCAAGACCACGGGTCGTAAGAAGACCACGGGACGCAAGAAGTCCACGGGGCGCAAGAAGTCCACGGGGCGCAAGAAGACCACGGGTCGTAAGAAGACCACGGGACGCAAGAAGTCCACGGGGCGTAAGAAGTCGACCGCACGTAAGTCGACCGCCAGGAAGACTTCGGGCAGGAAATCTACCCGAAGGTAGCCTCCTAGTGGAGCACTGATTCGAGCGAGCGGCCCGGCGGAACCATCAGTCGGGCCGCTTGCGCGTGCGGGTTCGGCATGTATCGCGCAGGCGCGAGTCCGACGATCTCTGTTCTCTCGATCACGTCGATGCCTACCTTGCGCGCGACCGCCGCGAAGACGTCATCGACGCTCGTAGTCGCGGGATCTATCAGATTCATCGAAACCTGACTCTTTCCCTCGGTGAGGGGTAACCCCAGCGCCCGTACGCCCGGGAGGCTACCGGAAGCAGCTCTGATCGCCACAGCGGCAGCTCGGGCTACCTCGACATCTGCATCGAGCCATATATTGAAAGCCACCAGGGGAAGACGAGCTCCGACGCAGATGACCCCGGATCTAGGGTCGATCTCGTGAGGACCGAAGTCTGGCCGCATCGTACCTCCCAGCAACCCCGCCGCTCCGGCGCGCCGCAGGTCCGGCAGTTGCACCCTGTCCGGCCGGCGCGCCGCCGCTCCATACAAGTAGACGGGGATCCCGGTCTCCTCTGCGATAGCGCGGCCGGCTTCTTCGGCCACCTCTACGGCTCGCGGCAGATCATGGTCGTCGAGAGGGACGAAAGGACAAACGTCCAGCGACCCGATCCGGGGGTGCACCCCGTGGTGGCTTCTCAGATCGATCGCTTCCTTCGCTGCCCGCGCGAGGGCTGTCATGCTCGCCACGAGATTTTCTTTATGACCGTGGACGGTGAAGACCGTCCGGTTGTGGATGGGGTCGGTGTGGCTGTCGAGCAGGCGTCCTCCCCCGGAGGCGACGGCTGAAGAAAGCCGGCGAACGGTGTCCCGGTCACTGCCTGCCGAGATGTTGGGGATCGATAGCAATGACATCTAAGCGTTACCGTAGAGGTAGATGAGCGATGTGGGCTACACCGTGCAGGTTCCGGAAGGTTACGACGAGGCCGTGGTTCGAGCGCGCCTCGCTTTCCGGGGTCAAGGGTTCTCTATCTTGTCCGAGATGCACGTCGGCGGACTGCTAGGACCGGAAGCAGGTGACCAGCGTCAGTACCTGATCATGGGCGTCTGGAACTCAGCAGTTTCCGATCGGGCTGTCGATGATCGTGGTGACATGCGCGTTGCCGTGCACCTTCCATGCAATGTCGTCGTACAGGAGGTCGCCGAAGGAGCCCTGGTGGCGGCACTCGATCCCTTGGACGCCGTTGCCGCCGACGATGATCTCTCACGCGAGGTGGCCGACGAGGCGCGTTCGGCGTTGCAGGAAGCTCTGGCTTCGATCGGAACTACTCGGTGAACGACCCTAAGGCCGTCGAAGCGATCGTGGGAACGTTCCTGACCCGTTTGGACGAGGTAGTGCAGCGCTCCGGTAACGCCATCTGGGAAGGCGTACCCTCCTACGGCCGTACCGGAGGTCCTTCCAAGGAGGACGTCCAGGGCGCCATCCGAGGGAACGTCGAGACCCTTGCTACCGTGCTGAAGGAAGGTCGCGAGATAGGGTCCGCCGAGCTCGAAGCCATCCAGCGGGTGGGTGCACAGAGAGCCGAAGCGGCCATCCCGCTGGACGATGTTCTCCACGCTTATAGGACGGTGTCCCGTATCTGTTGGGACGTGCTCGCCGAGGAATGCCGTAGCTACGAAGGCGATGCATTGGAGGCGGCGATCTCGCTGGCTGAAGCCGTTCTTCGTTATACAGACCAGATCTCTACAGCGGTCGCGGACGCGTATTCGAAAGCTCAACGCGCCATCGTGCGAGAGCAAGAAGGAGCCCGCCGGGAGTTCCTTTCAGATCTCCTTTATGGGTCCGATACCTCCGCCGAGGACATGCTCAGCCGCGCTCACGCGTTCGGCTACGACCTGTCTCTCAGTTACATAGCTCTGGTGGGGACCGGTCCAGGTAAGGACGCTCGCAAGGAGGCGCAACTCAGTGCAGCTACTTCGAGCTTGCTTGCCGACGACGGTGCCGAAGCGATCGTCCTACAGAAGGGGGATCAGACCGTCGCCTTGCTGCCGACAGATACGGCGACCGATCTGTCCCGTGTACCCGAGAAACTCGTGGCCGAGCTCGGAGGAGATTGGCGTTTCGGGATGGGAGGTCCCGAGCTCGGGCTCGAGGGGATACGACGTGCCTATCGAGAAGCGCGAGAGGCTTTAGAGATCGGGGAAGCCTTGAGGATGGAAGGACCGGTGCACCGGTTCGATGAATTACTGCCGTACCACTTCCTCCGTGCGGAGCCCGCGCTGATCGATAGGTTCGTCGACCAGATGCTTGGGCCACTGCTCGCCTATGACGAGAGGCGAAAGGGGGAGCTCGTTAAGACCTTGGAGGCATTCTTCGATACCGATGGAAGCGTGAAGCTGGCCGGCGAGCGTCTCTTCGCCCATCCTCATACGGTCTCTTACAGGTTGAAGCAGGTGGACAAACTCACGGGATGGACCTTGCGCGATCCGGAGGACAAGTTACGTTTGCAGTTGGCGCTGAGAGCGCATCGGTTGGCCGAGGCCCGGCGCGACGTCGAGGAATAGCGACCTAACTACTACCAGGCGCCTCCACCACCGCCTCCGCCGCCGCCTCCTCCACCACCGGAGAAACCTCCACCGCCGCCTCCCCCTCCGAACCCCCCCGAGCCCTGCGGGGCAGCGCTGGCGACGGAGTGAGAAAGGTCCGTGATGGCAAACGCCGACCGGCCAGTCCCCAGCGGGCCATGCGGGTCGATCCAAAACACCTTGCTCTGCGATTCGAGCTCGGGTGGCGCGTAGAGCTGCGCTGCCTCTAGGACGCGGTCGGCAACACCGAAGGCGATCCCGTAGCACAGGTACTGCTCCCAGATCGCTATCGATCCTGGGACGGCGCCGGGTATGCCTTCGAAATCTTCGAGGAACCTGCGGAACCCGATCCACTTTGATGCCTCAACCGCGGCCTCGGGTGAGCGGCGCTCCCATCCTCGCCGCATAGAGGCGAAGATGATCAGCCCGCCGGCGTTGAGCGCCAGGATCCCTCCAAGCACGACCAGCAGGATGCCCCAGAACGTGACCCCGTTCGGACTTCCCAATGAGGACATCGCTAGGAAGATGACGATTCCGGCAGCTACGGCGAACGCAACGCATGCAGTGATCGTGGGCTGTAGACCGGCCGTCGACCACCAGTCACGCTGACGCAGCTCGGTACCGATCTGTTCTTTGAATCGTTGGAAACGTTTCTGGTAGTACTCGGGGTCGTCCTGTATGCGGTCCTTCATCTCGCTGAGCAAGAGGCGATCCTCGGTACCTGTCGCCTTGACCACTGCTTTCATCACCTCTTCTTCGAAACCGAGTAGGTCTGCATCGCTCTTCGAGGTGCGCGCGACGGATAGGTCGCTTAACTCTTCCCGTTTCAGGCCGGCCCAGGTCTTCTTGATAGTCGTCGTCGCCATTGCGTCGATGTAACCGCGTCTGATGAGATCGAAGAGGGTAGCGGTGAACGCGTCACCGGTCGCTTTGGCATGACCGGTCTCGAGCAGCGCTCTCACCAGCGCCGGCGACTCCTCTCCCGGAGGCTCGTGGAGATGACCAGGTTGTGCAGGGACGTCTGGTTCGCTGCCGAAGCGCCTGTAGAGCCACAGCGCGGTGATCAAACCGGGCAATACGCCGACGATTAGCGTAAGTGGAACGAGCCACGCTGCATTCGCCTTGAGCCACCTCAGCCGTCGTTCCTCACGATCGGCTGCCAGAGCGTCTTCGAGCTGTTGGTTCACGATCCTCTCGTAAGCGTCACCCGCGCGGACCTGGGCATCGGTCGTTGAGTCCAACAGCCGGGGCGGGAAGAGAAGTCGCACCTCTACCCATCTCGCAGGAGGGATATCCGCGGCGCGCAGTGTTGCTTTGCGAGCTTGCTCGTTCAGTTCGGTGAAGCCGTCGATGGTCGCCGGATGTCCCCATACGCGCAGCTCTCCCGGCGCACTCGAAGGCAACCTCACGGTCGCTTCCAGCTGCTGAAGCGCCACGTCCCACTCGTCTCCCCAGACCCGGAGGTTGAGATCGGCGACGTCGTCGTATACGAGCAGCAGGCCCGTTATCCGGTAGTCGATACGGAAGGTGCGGTCCTGGTTCGTCGCGTCGTAATGCCATACGACCCGCAGGTAATCGCCCTCTCGTGAGGTGCCGAAGCTGCCCGGCATGCCGGAGCTACCCAGCTCCGTCGGCGCGCCGGGAACATAAGCAACGTCACCTTCCGAGACCTGCACGTCCCAGATGAGCTCGCCATCCCTGAGCGGGATCTCCCGATAGCCGCCCCTGAACGACCCGTCGAATCTGTAGGTGATGTACTCGGTCACCTCGAGTGCTCCCGTAGGGGTGACCGTGACCTCTACGCGCGCTTCTGGGAGCGAGAACCCTCGCGCGAACGCCGGCATGACCGGCGTGAAGGCCAGTACGAGCGTGATGCTGAGGACGAGCCAGCGGCGCATATGGCATTAACCTCCGGGCGTGCCGAAACGAGTGATGATCATCGGATGGGACGGGGCGGACTGGAAGGTCCTTCGCCCCATGCTAGACCGTGGCGACCTCCCCAACCTGGCGGGTCTCATTGAACGAGGCGCCTATGGAGATTGTCTGTCGACCGTGCCTTCACATTCCTGGTGCGCCTGGCCGTCGTTCATGACGGGGCTGAACCCGGCCGGACACGGGGTTTTCGACATCTTGGAGCACAAGCCTGGGGTGACCCGCCGGCTCCCGGTAACGTACCGGTCGATCAAGGCCCGGACCATCTTCGACGACGCCGACGCGGCAGGAAGAACCACACTTGCCGTCAACATCCCTCTGACCTTTCCGCCACCCCCGATCAAGGGGAAAGTAGTGGGAGGGGGGGTCCTGCCCTCCAGCCGCTCCTACACGTACCCGGTGGAGCTCCAGCAAGAGCTCGATGCCAACGCTCCGTTCCCCGTGAACGGGATGAGCTGGACGACCTTTCGCAATAGGCCGGAGGCTTTCCTCGAGGAATGCGCGGCCATCACCGCCAAGCGGCAGAGATCCTTCGAGTATCTGCTGGACACCACCGACTGGGACCTCGGAGTGTTGGTGTACGTATCGACCGACCGGATCCAACACTGCTTGATGGAATACGTAGCTCCAGAGCATCCTCGCTATGAAGAACTGAAGGAAACCTCGGTCGCGGCACAGACCCGGGCGCTATACCAAGAGCTCGACGCGGGACTCGGTCGCCTGCTCGAGCGGACGACCGACCAGGATCTCGTCATCTTCATGTCCGATCACGGTCACCAACCCTGCACCCGAGCGTGCACGATGGACCGGATCCTCGCTCATCTCGGATGGGCCAGATTCGGCAAGGGCTCCTTCGCTACCAACCTGATCCGGTGGGGCCCCGGGCGGCGCATCGCGCGGCGCATCTACGACGTATTGAAGCTTCACGGCAAGGTGGCCCTTCCTGCCTCGCCCATGGACTGGGCTCGCTCCCGGGCCTACACGAGCGTCACTTCAACCGGGGAAGGGGTATCGCTCAACCTGAAGGGAAGAGAGCCTCGAGGGACGGTGGACCCTCGGGACTACGACCGGCTTCGGGACGAGCTCGCCGTCGAGCTCGCTGCGTTCCGAGATCCCGACACCGGTGCGGCACCGATCGCCAAGATCTACCGCAAGGAAGAGGTCCTCTCCGGTCCTTTCCTCGAAACGGCTCCCGACCTCTTGCTGGTCCCGGCACCTTTCTACTCACTCACCCACGCCAAGGCGATGGTCGAAGACGCCGACTGGCTCTCGGGTGATCACCGGCTCGAGGGAGTGATCGCTGCGACGGGTCCGGAGGTGAGGCCCGGGCGCCTGAGGGAAGAGGTGCGGCTCGTCGACCTCGGTCCGACGGCGCTCGCAGCTCTGGGTGTGCCGAGCCTCATTGAGCGAGACGGGAAGGCGATCGGCTCTCTCGTAGGTGAAGGTGTGGAACTGCTGGTCACGGGCGACGGGCCCCCAGACGGCCCGGCGGTTGCCGAAAGCGGCCTAACATCTGATGAAGAAACTGAGATCGAGGGGCATCTCCGCGGTCTCGGCTACGTCGAATAAGCCAACTCGACCACCACGACCCGAGGAGGAAACCAGCGTGCGCGCACGTCGTTCTTGTCTCTCAGTTCCGGGCTCGAGCCCAAAGATGCTCGGCAAAGCTCCCGGTCTGCCCGCCGACATGGTCTTCATGGATCTCGAGGACTCCGTCGCTCCGCTCGCTAAGGCCGAGGCCCGCGGCAACGTCGTCGAGGCTCTCAAGAACAATGAGTGGGGCGACAAGACCGTCGTCGTGAGGATCAATTCGATCGATACTCAATGGGCCGCCGGCGATCTGAAGACGGTTGTCGAGGGTGCCGGGCAGCACATCGACTGCATCATGATCCCGAAGGCCCAGCATGCTCACGAGGTCATGTTCGTCGACCACATGTTGCGGATGATCGAGACCGAGACGGGAATGGATAAGCGCATCGGCCTCGAGATACAGATCGAGACGGCAACCGGTCTCAAGAACATCAACGCCATCGCACATGCTTCCGAGCGGGCGGAGACCCTGATCTTCGGTCCCGCCGACATGAGCGCTTCCCTGGGCCTGCCGACCGTCACGGCGGGCCTGCCGATGCCGGGCTATCCCGGGGATCACTGGCATTGGGTGCTCGAGACCATCTTGGTGGCGGCGCGCGACGCTGGGTTGCAAGCGATCGACGGCCCTTATCTCTTGATCAAGGATCTCGACGGGTTCCGCGACATGGCCATGCGGGCTCGATCACTCGGCTACGACGGGAAATGGGCACTGCACCCGGGCCAGATCGATGTGCTGAACGAGGTCTTTACGCCTACTCAAGAGGAGTATGACAAGGCTGAGGCGTTGCTCGAGGCTTACAAGCAGGCGACGGAGGTGGATCGCAAGGGTGCCGTCATGTTCGGGAACGAGATGATCGACGAGGCTTCGCGCAAGATGGCGATCCAGTTCGCCGAGCGAGGACGTTCCGCGGACATGAGTGTCTCCAAGAAACTCGAAGACTTCGAAGCGGAGTGGCAATAGTCATGCTAGAGCTGACCGACATCCAGAAAGAGATCGTCTCCACCGTACGCGACTTCGTTCAGAGCGAAGTGATCCCCGTCGCCGACGAGATGGAGCACAACGACGAGTATCCCGAGAAGATCGTCGAGCAGATGAAGGAGATGGGCCTCTTCGGCATCACCGTGCCGGAGGAGTACGGGGGCATCGGTGAGTCCCTGACTACCTATGCATTGACCGTGGTCGAGCTGGCTCGTGGATGGATGAGCCTCTCCGGGGTGCTGAACACGCATTTCATGGGCTGTTACCTGATCAATCGTTTCGGCACCGATGACCAGCGCGATAAGTATCTGTCGAAGATGGCCACGGGTGAGATGCGCGCCGCTCTAGCGATGAGTGAACCTGAGGCCGGCTCCGACGTTCAGGCGATCAAGACGAAGGCCATCGCCGACGGCGACGACTATGTCGTCAACGGACAGAAGATGTGGCTGACCAATGGCCTTCGCTCCAGCATCGTGATGACACTCGTGAAGACCGATCCCTCGGCAGAGCCTGCTCATAAAGGCATGAGCATGTTGATCGTGGAGAAAGAGCCCGGGAACCCAACACCCGCCGAAGGACTCGACGTAGGAAAGAACATCCCGAAGCTCGGCTATAAGGGCGTGGAAACGACGGAGATGGTCTTCAGCGATTACCGCATCCCGAGGTCTCAGCTCCTTGGGAGCGAAGAAGGCAAGGGTTTCTCGCAGGTGTTGGACGGCATCGAGTTAGGCCGGGTCAACGTTGCTGCTCGCGCAGTAGGTGTTGCTACTAGGGCTTTCGAAGAAGCGATCCGTTACGCACAAGAACGCAAGGCTTTCGGGAAGGCGATCAGTCAGCATCAGGCTATCCAGATCCACATCGCCGAGATGGGAACGACGCTCGAAGCGGCTCGTTTGATGCTTCATCAAGCTGCCGAGAAGAAATCGGCAGGAGAGCGCAGCGACCTCGAAGCGGGCATGGCCAAGCTTTTCGCATCGGAGGCATGTAACGAGATCGTGCTGAAGTCACTTCGCGTCCACGGCGGTTACGGATATTCGAAGGAGTTTACGATCGAGCGGCTCTACCGCGATGCGCCGTTCCTGTTGATCGGGGAAGGTACGTCCGAGATCCAGAAGACGATTATAGCTAGACGCTTGCTGGAGAAGTACAAGATCTAGCAAATCCTCAAATCTAGCCACCGCTGCGGTGGCTAGATTTGAGGATTTCGCTTTTAGTCGAGGTCGCCGGCCTCTACGCGCTCGAGGCGCATATCGCGGGCCAACTTATGTCCGGTGAGTTGCTCGATGTTTTCGGGCTCCTCTAGCCCGGCCGCCACCAACGTCATCAGGTCGCGAAGCGAAACGATCCCCACGACTTTCCCGGCGCCAGAAACAACCGGGAGGTGCCGGAACCACTTCTCGAACATCGTGCGAGCGGCGTTGACCAGCGTCGTATCGAGGTCGATCGTCACAGGGTCCTTGGTCATCATTTCGGTCAGGGTGATCGTCTTGGGATCCTTGCCCTCGGCGATAACACGCAGGACGTCTCGTTCGGTCACGATCCCAACGAGATTCTCTCCCTCCATGACCAGTAGAGACCCCGTCTGCTGCTGCCACATCTTGGCGGCCGCCTCGGCGAGCGTGTCTGCGGCCGCGTCGGTCAGTGTCGCCTTGGTCATGATGTCGGAAACTTTCATGGGTGCATCATACGGAAACCTCGGCGCGCCGTGCGGAGGATCTTCACAGAGCCGTCCTCTACGATGCCCTGATGCGTATCGGCTTGGCTCTTCCGCACTACGACACCTCTTATCAAGGCGAGCCCGCGGCGTGGGACCGGATTTTGACCGCTGCTCGCACCGCAGAGGAGTCTGGGTTCGACTCCGTATGGGTCTCGGACCATTTCTTCCTCGATTGGGGGAAGTACGGAGGCCCAGATGACCGTCAGGGAGCGTTCGAGTGCTGGACCCTCCTCAGCGCCATCGCGGCGCGGACGAAGACGGTACGACTCGGGTCCTTGGCTCTCTGCAATGACTTCAGGAACCCGGCGCTTCTCGCCAAGATGGCAGCTTCCCTTGATCTGCTCTCCGGCGGGCGTCTCGAGCTGGGTCTCGGGGCCGGCTGGTACGAGCCGGAGTACCAGGCCGCAGGCATCGACTTCGACGAGGCAGGGGCGAGGATCGCCCGGCTAGGAGAGGCGGGACAGATCGTCCGGCGGTTACTGGACGGAGAGGAGCTCACCTTCGAGGGCCGGCATTACACGATCGATGGCGCCGTCTGCAGGCCGGTGAGGGACGGCGGGCGTCCCCTGGTGTGGTTCGGGGGCAAGGGGGACTATCTGATCAAGACCGCCGTCCGGCATGCGGACGGATGGAACTTCTCGTGGCTCGGCTCCCTCGACACATACCGGGACCGCCTCGCTTCGGCGGAGAAGGCCTGCGCCGAAGAGGGCCGCGACCTCGCCACGCTTCATCGCTCGGTAGGCGCGTACGTGATGGCCGGCAGGGACGAGGCCGACGCGGCACGGCGTTTCGAGCGATTGGCCGAACGCACGCCTCCTGGGGTATTGCGGGGCCCTAACGGAGCGCCCGCAGTATCCTGGGACGAGTTCAAGGCCGCCAACGTGGCCGGCAGCGTGAACGAGGTGATCGACCGACTCGGGGCCATCAAGGATCTCGGCGTTGAGGAGGTCGTTATGACGCTCGGCACTCTGCCGTTCCAACTGGGTGACCTCGAGGATGTCGAGCTGGTGGGGCAGGAGATCGCTCCTGCTGTTCGCTGAAGAAAGGAAAGTCGATGGGAAGTCTCGGACCGGGAGAGATGGTTCTGATCCTGCTGGTGGTCTTGCTTCTCTTCGGCGCATCGCGCCTCCCCAAGTTGGCTAGGTCGATGGGACAAGCCAGCAAGGAATTCAAGACGGGCATGAAAGAGGGCTACAAGGCGGAGCCGGTCGAAGGGCCTTGTCCGTTCTGTGGGGTGGAGGTCCCGGCCGAGTCCAAGTTCTGTCCGGGTTGCGCCAAGCCCGCGTCCGACATCGTGGCCGAGCGCCCGAAGGAGAAGTCGTAGCGCACGTGACCGTCACGGGGTGAGGACCACCTTCCTCGCGGCGCGTGCCCCGAACAATTCGTAACCTTTTTCGGCTTCCTCGAGGGGAAGCCGATGGCTGATCAGCCGGGTCGGATCTATCTCTCCCTTCGCCGCTGCGATGAGGGCCTCGTCCCAGTGAGCGTGGACGTTGGTCATGCTGGAGAACCGGACATCTAGTCCTCTGATCCACACCTTGCCCATCGGCAGGTCGAAACGCTCGCTTCCGTAGACGCCTATCACCACGACGCGCCCGCCGTCTCGAACGACCCTTAGAGCGGACTTGAATGCGACGGTGCTGCCTACAGCTTCGACGGCAACGTCTGCGAGTTCTCCTCCGGTGACGCCCCGGACCGTTCCTTCCAGCTCCTCGCCTGCTTCCGCAGCCTCGTGCCCGAGCTCGCGCGCTCCGGCAACCCTGGCGGGGTCCACGTCGACGACGAGGGGACGAGCGCCTCGCCGCTCAAGAGCAGTGGCGGTGAAGAGTCCTATCGGTCCGGCGCCGAGGATGACCACGGACGCGCCTTCGGACGCCTCAGTCAATGCGGCCGCGTAGAACCCTGTCGTCATGATGTCGCCGCCGAAGAGAGCATGCTCGTCGTCCAGGCCGGCGAGCCCACCCGATAGAGGCTTCAAATTGAAATCAGCGTTGGGCACGCGGACGTATTCGGCTTGAGCGCCGTCGAGATCTCCTGTGAGCGTTCCCAGGCCGAGCGCCCGACGTTGTAGGCAGAGATTGAAACGTCGGCTAGAGCACTGCGTGCAGTGTCCGCAAGCGATCAAGAAGGAGCCCAGGACGCGCGTCCCCTCGACGTGCTGACCGGCATCCTTGCCTAGAGATTCCACCGTGCCGACGAATTCGTGGCCGATCACGCCGCCGGTTCGCATGCCCGGTGTCTTACCGGAGAGGAGGTGGAGATCGGAGCCACAGATGGCGGTTTTGGTAACGCGCACGATCGCGTCTCTAGGCTCTCGTATCTCGGGCGACGGGACGTCGTCGATCCTCACCTGCCCGGGCCCGGTGAAGACGACAGCTTTCATGAGATCGATCCTCTCTGGCGGTTCGTGGTCATCGGTAGCCGGTCGCCGCCGGAATCGCCGGCAGCGCCAGGTCGTTATCTTCGATGAGGAAGCTAACGGAGGTGGCCACAGGGTGCAGATAACGATGTTTTCGACCGTTTGGTGCGGCTATTGCCGGCGGCTCAAGCGACAGATGGACGAGGCGGGGATCGACTACGCGGAGGTCGACCTCGACGAGGACCCGACCCACGAGGACCGGATAATCGCTCAAACCGGAGGGTTCCGGACCGTTCCTACGCTCGAGGTGGCGGGCCGGCTGCTGGTGAATCCGACCATCCAGGAGGTCAAAGATGCGTTGGGGCCGGTGTGAAGCACATTTACAACCTTGCTAAGGTACGAAGATGACAAACTTCCGTGATCTGCTTCAGCGTCTGCGTGAGGAGATCTCCGAGGTGGACGCAGAGGAGGTGAGCCGCCGCCTGGAGCGGGGCGAGCGTCTTTCGCTGCTCGACGTCCGGGAGGATGAAGAGGTCGCCGACGGGATGTTGCCCGGCGCCAACCATCTGGCGCGCGCCCACCTAGAGAGCAGGGTCGAGGACGTGCTTCCGGAAAAGGATGCAGAAGTCGTGGTGTATTGCGCCTCGGGTGTTCGCAGCGTGTTCGCCGCGAAGACACTTGCGGAGTTGGGTTACTCGAACGTCTCGTCGATGCGTGGCGGTATCAATCACTGGTTGGATCTAGGCCTGACGGCAGACGTCCCGCGGCTGCTCAGCCGTGAGCAGCGGGACCGTTACTCGCGTCACCTTCTGCTCCCCGAGGTCGGTGCCAAGGGACAACAGAAGCTTCTCGAGTCGAAGGTGCTAACCATCGGTGCCGGAGGCCTCGGGTCGCCGGCTCTCCTATATCTCGCAGCTGCGGGCGTGGGCACGATCGGCATCGTCGACTCGGACGTTGTCGAGCAGTCGAATCTGCAGCGCCAGGTGATCCACACCACCGAGACCGTCGGCATCTTGAAGGCAGAGTCGGCCAAGACCTATATCAACAGGTTGAATCCGGATGTTGAGGTCGTCATCCACCCTTATCGGATCGATAGCACCAATGCCAAGGAACTCATCGCGCAATACGACGTGATCGTCGATGGTTGCGACAATTTCGAGACTCGTTATGCGGTCAACGACGCCGCGGTCGAGCTTCGGAAGCCGGTCGTCCACGGCTCGATATTCCGCTTCGAAGGGATGGCCTCCACTTTCGTTCCATTCGAAGGGCCGTGTTACCGGTGCCTCTATCCGGAGGCGCCGCCTCCAGAGTTGGCCCCCACCTGAAGTGAGGCAGGGGTCCTGGGCGTGCTCCCGGGAATCGTGGGTTGTATCCAAGCGAACGAGGCGCTGAAGCTCATAGTCGGCTACGGCGACCCTCTCCTGGGGCGGCTGCTGACCTTCGACGCCCAGTCGACGCGTTTCGGCGAGGTCAAGGTCCGGCGCGATCCTGCCTGTCCCGTCTGTGGCGAGCGCATCGGGGCGGAAGAGAAGAGTTCGGCAGCTCAGATCGCGTGAAGATAGCGGTTATCTCGGACACCCACACGATGGGTATGACCCGATCGGTGCCTCCAAGCGTGTGGCCCTATCTCGAGTCGGCCGATCACATCCTTCATGCAGGAGACGTCTGCGACCCGGCGTTGCTGGACGAGATGAAGGCCCTCGCCCCCGTAACAGTTGTGATGGGCAATTGCGATGCCATGGACGTCCGGGAGTGGGGCGCGCAGGAGCAAGCAAGGCTCGAGCTCGGCGGCGTAAACATCGGCATGCTCCACGACTCTGGTGACAAAGCGGGACGCCGCCGCCGTATGCGGGGGCGATTTCCGAGGGAGCGGGTCGTCGTGTTCGGTCATTCGCATCTGCCGTGGAACGAGGATGTCGACGGCCTCTTGCTGTTCAACCCTGGAAGCCCTACATGGAAACGACGCGCCCCTTTCCCTTCGATGGGTTTGTTGTGGATCGAAGAAGGCGACGTTGAGGGAGAGATCTTCCCGGTCTAGGGACGACCTTTTAGGCGCGGTTGAAGGCCATGGGGTAGTCGACGAAAGCGGTTGTGGCAGCGGGACCTTGGTGCGCTCGGGCGGTTGCCATAGCGGCTTCGACCGTGGGGCTGCTGTCGAAGCCGAGGCGTCCCGGGACGGCAGGATCCTCGGCGCCTGCCACGATGACCTCCCCTGCATGGCGTAGTCGCTTGAGTGGATAGAGAGCCATCGTGGCGTGGACCGGATGGAAGGCGTTGTGGAACCTGTAGGCGTCGATCAGATCCTCACGCGCGGCCAGCTCAGGTTCGACGTCACGGCGCAGAATGTCGGGGTCGATGCCCGGAGCGATGACGTCATCCCAGATCTCCTTGTACGCGGGATGGTGCCTCATGTTCCAGCGATCTGGACATGGGGTGACTAGGATCACGGTGCATCCCGGCTTACCGACAGCTTGGATCATGCCTCCCAGATAACCGAGACCCGTCGACACGATGTCGAGGATCGGATTGGTATGGCTGAAGGCCGCGTAGGGACTCCAGTCGGGCACGCCGTACACGACGATGTCGGCCGGTTCGTCGATCAGCTCCCGGCGCGCCGGCTGATGATGCCTCAGCTTGTCGATCACCGCTCGTCGCGTCGCCGCCACGCTGCCTCCGTACATCGCGTGCACGCCCAAGGGATTCGCCAACACGGTCTCGATCTTGAATATGCGCTCGGTCCCTAACTCGCTCTCAACGACTTCGCCCATCTCATCGAGCATCTCGTGCATGCGGTTGCGGTCGAGAGACATGCTCATCACGTCTGGTGTGTGGTGGTGATGGATCGAGGCATAGCCGGCCAGGCCCACGCATACCGACTTCCATCCGCCTGAGAACCCCCGCATGGTCGAGCAGTTCAGGTAGATCGTGAGATCCGACTCGGTGACGGATCTCCCCAGCTGCACGTGGTAGCCGGACGCGGTTCGTCCCACCAAGACCATCTGTTGGGGATCCTCCGCGTCGTGACATTCGAGACGATCATGGTGTTCCCGGACCAGGTCCTCGCCGAGGATCTTCGCCAGCTCGTCGAGTGTGAACTGTCGGTGAAGTGAATTGGCACAGACCAGTGAGATGTCTTTCGTCGCCACGCCGCCCCTGTTCAGGCGATCGATGATCATCGGTATGGCGGTCGACCACACGGGGGCATAACAAGGCACTGTGGGATCGTCGAAGGCGAGCGTCACCTTCATACCCGGCTTGACCTGGGCGGTTAGCGGGGGGCGATCGAGTGGTCCATCGATGGCGCGTCGTACGGTGGCGGCGAGGTCGTCGGCCACCGTGAGGGGGAGCGAGAAACCGGGCGAGATGATGCTGGTGCCCTCCGGCATCGTGGTCGCTACCAAGGATCCGCCTGCAACGATCTGTAGTTCCACGGAGGTGACCCTATCGGTCGAGTACTCGCTCCATCCAGGTGAAAGGATCTTTGATCTCGGCCGGTGTAGGGAGGTTATCCGGAGCTGCCCACACTCGGTTGAGCTCTTGCATCCCGCGCAGACTTACGACTGCCGCGCAAAAGGTCGCACCGGCCTCTTGCACCGATCTATCGAGAGTCAGTCCGAGGAGGCTCCCAAGTGCGCGCTTGCCCTCGCTCGGAACCGCCGCTTGTCGCACCATCCCCTCATCGATCTTGGCGGCTCCCGGGATCAGCTCGTCGGCGACCGCTGAAGAGGCGTGCCTCGCATAACCGTGGAACACCGACACGAAGGCGCGCAACCTGGCGAGCGCTGCACTGTGACGCTCGGTGGGCACGACAGGGAGAAGCTCCGTATCCGGGGATCCCGTCAGGCCTTCTAGCCCGCCGCTCTGTAACTCGACGAGGCGGTTCTCGATGTCTCCCAGATCGATGTCGATCGACTCGATGAGCTCACCGATAAGGCTGCGGTGATAGGTGGTCGTCCACGTGGCAGAGCGCGTCACGAGATGGTGCGCCGTTTCTCGCAAAGCGATCCACCTTTCGAATTCCGCGACTTCGAACTGATAGTCCGAAGCGATCGCGGCGGCGTTCGGCAACACCAGGATCAGCCGGTCGTCGAATGGAGGAAGGGGGAGGTCGTAACTGGCGAGAGCGTCGTTCGATAGATGCCCGATGAGACTGCCGGCTTGCAGGCCCATCATCAGAGGCATGACCTGTTCCATCATCGACCCGAGTCCTGTCGCCGCTTCCTCCGGAGCCTGATCGGTGAGCGTTCTGTTGAAGGTCGTCGCCACGCTATCGAGAACCCACGACCACCCGGGAAGAGCTAGATCCACCCACTCGCGCCGGTTGACAACTCTTGCCCCCGCGGGTTCCTCGACGATCAGCCTCGTGTATCCCGCCAGTACCAACTCGGCGCTGCGGACATGTTCGGCGTAGCGTTGTTGGTCGTCGGGCCCGGGATAACCGTCGTGGCTCTGCGATGCAACGGCTGCGGCAACCTGGCGGGCGATCTCGAGGTTCACGGGTCCGCTAGAAGATGACAGAAGCTTCTGCAGTTCCCGGAAGAAAGGGATGTCGCCGAACGGCTGATCGGTCATGAGCCGATTGTCGCCTACGCTTGAGGTTACGCTGGACCTATGGCAAAACGCACCAGAAAAGGCCTGACCGTGGCGATCACGGGCGCGGCGGGATACCTGGGTACCCAGGTGGCAAAGATGCTGTGTGCGGACGATCGGGTGGACCGCGTTCTTGGGTTCGATCAGTCACCGACGCCGGGTTTCGAGCACCCCGATTATGTGTACGACTCCGTGGACGTCCGCAACAGAACCCTTGAGAGCCGTTTCCAAGGGACCGACGTCGTCATCCATCTCGCATTCATCATGGATCCGATCAAGGACGAGACCGAGATGCGGGACGTCAACGTGAACGGAAGTCAGAACGTTTTTCGTTGCGCCGGCGCGGCGGGCGTCAAGAAGATCGTTTACACCTCTTCAGGTACTGCTTACGGGGCTCACCCGAACAACGATGTGCCGCTCGACGAGGAGTCGCCTCTGCGAGCGAATCTCGACTTCTCCTATCCGGCGCACAAACTCGAGGTCGAGTACGTCGTGCGCGAGTTCCGCTCCGAATATCCGGATGTTCGTTTCGTCACCCTGCGGCCGGCCATCGTTTTCGGTCCCAACGTGGACAACGCGTGGTCCCACTTCCTCGAGACCCCCGTTCTGCTCGGGATCCAGGGATACGACCCCCCTATGCAGTTCGTCCACGAGGAGGATGTGGCGCGCGGTGTCTGCTTCTCCGTATTCGAGGACCTGGACGGCCCCTACAACCTCGCTCCCGAAGGTTGGCTAGAGCAGGAGGAGATCTTGGCGGCGGTGGGAAAGCGAACCGTGAAACTGCCGGAGCCGATCGCCTTCTCCCTTCAAGAACGTCTCTGGGAAATGGGTCTGGCCGAAGCACCGGCCGGGATGCTCCATTACGTCATGCACCCCTGGGTGCTATCTACCGGGAAGCTGAGCGCTGCCGGATTCAGATGCGAATATTCCAACCTCGATGCGCTGTCGCAGGCCGTTGCTGTAGCGCAGGACAAGGTGCGGCTGGGGACCGTCCGGATGTCCCGAGGC
This sequence comes from Actinomycetota bacterium, assembly GCA_051001455.1. Classification (GTDB taxonomy): domain Bacteria; phylum Actinomycetota; class CADDZG01; order CADDZG01; family WHSQ01; genus JBPCNH01. Next base: position 12,835 of record JBPCNH010000021.1, on the reverse strand, counting down.
CAGGTGCGAGCCGGCGTGGCCGCTGGGGTCGGGGTGGCGGGAGGACTCGTGGCATTGAGCCGGATCCGCAAGGCAAGCCGCCCTAAGGCCGGTGTCTGATAGCCTGGGGCGACCGCCGGTAGGGCCGTGCCGATACCATCGCGCCGCCTTGAAGCAGAGATAAGCAGTGACAGGAGTACTTGAGTGACATATCTGATCTTTCTAGTCGTGCTCGCGAGCGCGGCCATCCTTCGACTTTGGATCGCCCAGCGACGAGCCCAAGCCCATCTTTCGACCGTCCACAACTTCCAGGACAGCCTCGAGAAGATCTCGGTCCGCCCGGTCCGTCTACCACGCTCCGTCCCGAGTCACGGCATGCGGCCTCCCTCGCGGCGCGGCCATGCTGCTCTCGAACCCGAGCGACGCGCTGCTGCCAAGCGTCGTATCGAGGCACGCCGCCGCGCCATGAGCGCTTCCGCGCGCTAGCTCTAACGGATACCGGAAGACAACGTGGCGCGTGACATAGCGATCGATCTCGGAACGGCTAACACGCTCGTTTATCAGCGTCAGAAAGGCATCCTTTTTGCTGAGCCGTCCGTTCTTGCTCTGAACAAGGAGACCGGAGCCGTCCTAGCTATGGGCGACGAAGCCTGGCAGATGATCGGTCGCACGCCGGGTTACATCGTGGCGGTACGTCCGTTGCGTTCGGGAGCCATCTCTGATTTCGATATCACCCAGAAGCTGATCCGCTTGATCCTCGAGCGATCAGGGGTCTCACGCTTCTCACGGCCGCGCGTCCTCATCAGTGTCGCCAGCGCACTTACCGAGGTAGAGCGGCGAGCCGTAGAAGAGGCGACGCTATCGGCTGGGGCTAGGTCCTGCTTCCTTATCGAGGAGCCGATCGCGGCCGCGATCGGCGCCGGTCTTCCGATCCACGAGCCGCTCGGCAACCTCGTCGTGGACGTGGGCGGTGGCACGAGTGAAGTGGCACTGATCTCGATGGGAGGCATCGTCACCAATACCGCAACCAGGGTCGGCGGATTCGACCTCGACGGTGCCATCCAGAACTACGTTCGCCGCGAGTACACCGTAGCGATCGGCGAGCGGACGGCCGAGCGCATCAAGATGGCGATCGGCTCGGCTTTCCCGTTGGCGACGGAGGAAAAGGCCGAATTGCGCGGTCGGGATCTGGCGACCGGGCTCCCCAAGAACGTATTGATCACGTCCGAGGAGATCCGCGAGGCTATCAACGAGCAAGTTCGTGCGATCGTCACCGCCGTCGTCGAATGCCTCGGGAGCTCGCCTCCCGATCTCGTTCAAGACGTTCTGAACAACGGCATCACTCTCACCGGGGGAGGGGCCATGCTGAAGGGACTCGACATGCTCCTTTCGCAAGAGGCCGAAGTGCCCGTGCACGTGACCGAGCAACCGCTCGAAGCTGTGGTTCTCGGGGCCGGAAAATGTCTCGAGGCTTTCGACAGCGCTCGGTCGGTCCTTCTCCACAGCGGTCGCTGACCGATATCGCCTGCGCCTACGTAGGCTGCCGAGATGCATCGTGAGTCCGACCTACCCGACCCCCTAGGCATCGAGGCCGTCAAGCCACCTTCGTGGATCCGCCGCGTCGTAGCCGTCCTATTGGTGGGGGCGGTCATCTCGGCAGCGATGCTTGTGCCGATCCCGATCTTCTATGCATACGTCCCCGGCCCGGTTCGGGACGTGGAGAAGCTGGTTGAAGTATCAGGCGCCGAGATCTATTCATCAGAGGGCTCGCTCTTTATGACCACGGTGTCGCTCGACATCCACGTCACCCTCGTGGACTGGGCGGGGGCACTATTCGATCCCACGACCGACATCGTGATGAAGGAAGCGGTGACGGGTGGCCGACCTTTCTCGGAGGTCGAGAAACAACAGATCGAAGAGATGAGGATGTCGAAGGCGGCGGCTGAAGAGGTTGCTTTTTCCGCTTTGGGCTTGGGCAGCCCAACCGGTGACGGCGCTCGTATCCAGGAGGTCGCTCCCGAGACCCCCGCGGCGGAGGTCCTCCGCAAGGGGGACGTGATCTTGAAGGTCGATGGTCAGGACGTGTCTACGACCTGCGACGTGGGACGGCGGATCAAGAGCAAGGAGCCCGGCGAGCGTGTCGAGGTGACCGTGCGACGTAACGGATCCGTGAAGACCGTCACAGTGGGCACGATCCCGAACCCTCAGGATCCCGACGTTGCCCTCATCGGCATCTTCATGGCGGATGTGAATCGGGAATTCGACCCCGGAGTAGATGTCGAGTTCAAGACCGGAGACGTCGCCGGTCCCTCGGCGGGCCTGATGCTCTCGCTCGCTCTATACGACCGTCTTACTCCCGATGACGTAACCGGCGGACGCAGCATCGCGGGGACCGGAACGATCGCCTGTGATGGAGCGATCGGAGCTATCGGCGGCATCGAGCAGAAGGTCGCAGGCGCTGAGAGCGAGGGCGCCGAGATATTCCTCTCGCCGGCGGCGAATTACGAGGCGGCCACGGCCGCTGCCGACGATATCGAGGTCGTCAAGGTATCGACCTTTTCTGAGGCTCTCCGGTTCCTGGAAGGCCTGGAACAAGGCTGACGCTGGGCACCCGTGGGAGACTATGGGGTGATGTTCGAGAGCGTTCTGACGGTTCCGCTCCATTTCACTATCGAGTTCTTGGGCTTCCTGGTTACGGCCGGGGGTGCCTTACTCGTGCTGTCCCGTCCCGACCTCGTGCCCGGCCCTGCCTCGAACCGGGTCTACGTGGTTCTGGGACTCGGGTTCCTTGGAGCCGCTCAGGTTGCTCATGGCGCTGCGTTCTTCCCTCTGGACGGCGATCCTCTGCTGGCCGCGGGAAGGGCGCTCGGCTACGCGCTCATCCTCATCGGAGTAGCGGGTGCACTCAGGCCGGGCGCGGCGATCGTTGTAGCAGGGTTCGAGCTCAATGAGCCACTCCTGCTCGCTCCCGCCGCCGTTGCGCTGCTAGTAGCCGCCGCCGCCATCTCCATGGCGCGGCGAGAAGAGACCGGGCACTATGGCCGCCTCGCCGGTGCGATGCTGCTGCTCGCGACGGACGAGGTCCTTACTTCCATGGCCCCGCAAGAGATCTTCGGAGCCGGCGTCGTAGACCGGTACGCCTTGGGCGCCCACCTGGCCAAGTTCCTCGGCTTCATCCTTCTCGCGTCGTGGATGTGGAGCGCGGTGAAGTCCAGTATCCGCACCCGGTTCGTCGCCTCATTCGGAGCTCTTCTCGTAGTAGTGATCCTGGCGCTGTCGACAACCCTCACCGGGGTTATCTCCTCTAGCGTGCAGACCGAAGATCTCAACCGCATCCAGGCACAAGCCGCCAACGGCGTCCGGACCCTCGATATCGAGACCGCACGCCTCAAGAACACGGTTACGAACCTTGCCCAGAAGGCTCCGGAGATCCCGACACGCATGGCAGATGGGACCAACCCACGAGACCTCGCCCGCGGCATACGCCGATCTGCACTGGTAGATGAGGATCTCGCCAACTTCGGGTTCATCATCGTGGATCCGGTGGACGCGCCTCAGGGGGTGGCCGGGAGGGGCCCGTTCGTGTTCTCGCGCAACGGCGAGTCTCGGCGCACTCGGCTCGGCGAGGAAGATGTGATCAAGATCATGGGAACGCCCGTGGTCAAGGAGGTGAGGAAGGGGACCGCACCCGTTTCGGCGAGCGCAGCCAAGATATCCTCCACCAAGATGGCCCTGATCGGCGCGGCCCGGGTCATGGACGGCGATTCGACCGTCGGCTACGTCATCATCGGCCGTTTCGTGGACGCATTGTTCATGGAGGCGCTATCGGTGCCGCCGACGTTCGCGTCGCTCCTGATCGATGGAGAAGCAGCAGTATCGACGCTGCCCGCGCAGCACCAGGAGTCACTGGTCATCCCTGCAGAGCTTCGCACGCGACTCCGGCTGGGTGGCAATGCTCGGGCTTCGGCGCAACAGCTGCTGGGGCAGACTTCCTATCTGAACGGCTTCGCCAACATCGAAGGCGGTCCGAGGCGCTTCGGAACGCTGGTCATCTCCTCTCCGACGAATCTCGTTTCGGACACGCGTCAGGGCGTGACCAGGATCCTGTTCGTAGCCTCCATGTTGGTGGGCGCGATCGCCCTGGTCCTTGCGTATCTCGGAGGGCGAAGGATCACCCGGCCGATCCAGAGGCTGACGGCAACCGTCGGCGCGGTGCGCGAGGGGGACCTGACTGCTCAAGCGGAGGTCGCCGGGACAGACGAGGTCGGGCGCTTGGGCGAGACCTTCAATGAGATGACCGCCTCACTCTTCAAGATGACGAATGATCTTCGACAAGCCGCGCGTGAAGAACACGATCTACGCGCCCGCATAGAGACCATCATCGCTTCGATGGCCGACGGCCTGGTCGCCGTCGACAAGGAGAGGAACATCCTTGCCTTTAACCGGGAGGCCGAGCATCTGACCGGCATGACTGCCGAGGTCGCCATGGGGCGTCCGATCGAAGATGTCCTACGAGCGCGTGACTCGAAAGGCGAACCGGTCGGGTTGCCGATAGCCGCACTCGCCGCAGGTTCGGTTGGAGACATCTTCTTGAAGCGGGATAAGGGTGACCCCCTGCCGGTAGCCATCACGAGTGCCGTCCTTCGTAACGACGAGGGCGATGTCACCGGCGCGGTCGCCGTCATCCGCGACATGTCACGAGAGAGGGAGGTCGAGCGGATGAAGACCGAATTCCTCTCGAATATCTCGCATGAGTTGCGAACACCTCTTACTCCGATCAAAGGTTATGCCGAGATCTTGCAACGTAAGGAAGTGCCTCCTGAGAAGGTCAAGCAATTCGTCGCCGGCATCCTCGAATCGACGGCCCGACTCGAGCGCATCGTCGAATTGCTGGTTGACTTCTCCGCCATGGAAGCCGGACGGATGGCTCCGAAGACGACGCCGGTGGATCTGAGCATCATGCTGACCGCCTTGATCGAGCGCTGGAAAGTGCGGGCGCCGAAACACGAATTCGTCGCCGATCTCCCGGCAGAACAGATCGAGGTGGTCGGCGATGAGCGTCTCCTCAAGCGCTCTTTGGAAGAGATCGTCGACAACGCCGTGAAGTTCTCGCCTCAGGGAGGCGCCGTCCGCCTTGCTGCGGCTATGCGGACGAACGGCACGGACTCTCAGAGCAGCGTCGAGGTCTCCGTAGCAGACCAGGGGATCGGTATCTCGGAAGAGGACCTTCCGAAGATCTTCTCTGATTTCCAACAATTGGATGGGTCTGAGACGAGGACCTATGGGGGTCTGGGCCTGGGCCTGGCCTTCGTCCAGCGCATCATCGAGGCGCACAATGGCGAGATCAGGGCTGAAAGCGCCCCCGACCGGGGGACGACCTTCTTCGTGAGGCTTCCGCTCGCAGAAGAACGCAAGCCCGACGTGGAGGCTGTCGCAGCAGAGAACTAGTCATTTCTTGCTATTCCCGGATGCCATCTAATCGGACAAACTGGTGCAGTCATGGAAGCTTTCGCCGGGGCCGGGGGTTGTCACTAAAGTATGAAGAAACTTGCGATCCTTCTGACCTTCGCCCTCGTGGGGGCGACCTCCGCGTATCTCGTCTCCACTCGCTCTGACGCGATCCCCGAGATGTCGCTCCAGCGGCTAGACGGGCCCGTGCTCATCGTGAGAGATGAGCAGCGGATCCAGGTCGAGGACACCGAGACGATCCGTCCCGGCGACGTCATCTATACCTCGGAGACCGGACGCGCCCGCCTGCGCCTCACCGGCTCTCGCCTTGGTTGGTTGCTTCCTCAAGCTGAGCTAGCCATCACCGACGAGAGCTCTCTGGCGCTTCTCAGAGGAAGCCTCCGAGCCAGATCCGAAGAGGACATGTCCGTCGTGTTCGACGGGATCACCGCTTCCACGGATGCCGCTCATCTGAGGATCGACCAGGGTTTCGGTTCGGCGCGCGCTTCCTCCTATTCCGGAGAGGTTCATCTCGCGAAACCCGGACAGCCGCGCCTCACTCTGAACAGCCTTTTCGAAGCGCCGATAGCGGCGGGTGACCTGCCCGGATCCACGCGGCCGTATCGGTTGAATGATGACGACGAATGGGATGATCAAGTCCTGCAGGAAGAGATCGCTCTCGATTACGACCTAAGTCTTTTCGGTGACGGCTTACGCAGTCAACTGGGAGCCTCCCGTCCGACCGTCGGATACTTCTCCGAGCTCGCCGGCAAGCGCGTCGGCTTCATGCGTCCGTACCTCAAACGCAACACGGTCGAGCTGTTGATCGGATTCTCGGTCGCCGAGAACGCGAAGGACGGGGGCTTAAAGTCTGCCTTCAAACGAGCATTGCGCCTAAGGAAGGACGGCGGCAGGTGGGGGGTCGTTGCGTCGATACTTCGTTCGCCGCACAAGCAGCTACTCGCCGATCTGGAGAGCATCGTCGTCGGTACTGGTGCTGGGAATCGAGACGGTGGCGAGCCGGAGTTCACTTTGGCCGCTGCAACGGAAGCGACCGGCGGCACCTCTGGGCCGACTACCACGACCCCTCCCGGAACCGGGACCGCGCCTGCCGATCCGGGAGGCTCCGACAAGAAGCCGTCAGGGAAAGGCGGCGACGATCCTGAGCCCAAGGACTGCAGCAGTAATCAGGATCCGGAGTGCATCGCGAAGGAGATCGAAGACACGCTCGGTGGCGGAGATCCCAGTCCCAGCCCGTCACCGACCTCGCTAACGGACCGCGTCCTCACACCCTGATCCCGATACACGGACTGGCACTCCCCCCGCGATCCGACGAGTGATACTCCGCCGGATCCGCCGGACGTTTGAGAACCGGGACCAGGCGTTAACGTTGCGCCATGACTGCCAAGGTCCTTGTCGCCGAAGACGATCCGAGCGTTCGCCTCACCCTCCAGTTCGTCTTGGAGGACGAAGGTTTCGAGGTGATATTGGCCGGAGACGGTGAAGAGGCGCTCGAGCTTGCCCGCAGCGAATGCCCTGACGTCATCCTTCTCGACCAGATGATGCCCAAGATGGACGGCAAGCAAGTGTTGGCCGCCTTGAGGAACGACGGCACGACCAAGGACGTACACGTCCTGGTGCTCAGCGGTATGTCGAGGGGTTCTCCCGAGGATTGGCCCGGGGCCCAGTTCGTGGGGAAGCCATTCTCTCCCGAAGATCTTGTGGCACGGATCCGGACCCTGATCTCGTCGTGAGACCGGTTCGCGCGGAACCGATACTCTGCACTTGATGATGTCGCAGAGCCCCCCACGTGTCAGCCGGCGCGCGATAGCCCTGGGTGCGGCTGTCGTCCTCATCCTGGTGCTGATCGGTTCGACCAGATTCTTCACCGATGTTCTCTGGTTCAACGAGGTTGGCTTCACGTCGGTTCTTTGGACCAGTCTTCGTGCGCAGTTCTTCACCGGTCTCGTGATCGGCGTGCTGACCGCGCTCATCATCTGGGTCAGTCTGTGGATCGCAGCGCGCGTGAGTCCGACCTATGTGATCCCTCGCATGGCAGTAGCCGGCCGCGAGGATCCGATGTCCCAGTACCGAGACTCGCTCTTGCCCTATCTCAAGTGGATACGCTTAGCCGCTGCGGCCGGGGTCGGCTTCCTCTCGGGCATAGCCGCGGCTACGGCGTGGCAGACGGTCCTGCTTTGGCTGAACCGGGTGTCGTTCGGGGAAGTCGATCCTCAATTCGGCAAAGACATCAGCTTCTACATGTTCGAGTTGCCGTTGTACGACCAAGCAGCCGACTGGCTGTGGTTCGCGGTCGTATCGGCGCTGATCCTCTCCATCGGGTCCCACTACCTGAGCGGAGCGATCCGTCCGGAGCTTGGCCTGCGGGGGATCGTGCCCGGCGCGTTGGCACACATCTCGGTATTGCTGGGTGTGCTCGCGTTGATCAAGTCGTTGCAGTATTACCTAGGCACTTTCCAGCTCAACTTCTCGCCGCGCGGGACGGTCACAGGAGCGAGTTACACGGATGTGAACGCGCAGTTGCCGGCGCTCTATCTGTTGGCGATCATCTCGATCATCTCTGCGGTGTTATTCATCGTGAATATCCGTTTCCGTACGTTGCGGCTGCCGCTGGCGGCTTTCGGGATCTGGGTCCTAGTTGCAGTTTTAGCAGGGGGCGTTTGGCCGATGGTGGTCCAGCGCTTCTCGGTCGAGCCCCAGGAGCCCCAGCGAGAACGCCCCTACATCGAGCGGAATCTCGCGGCCACTCGGACAGGGTTCGGGCTTAGCGAAGTCACCAGGCGTAACTATCCGGCTCTGAGAACACTCTCGGAAGAAGAGATCCGTGCGAACGAAGGGATGTTGCGGAACGTCCGGTTGTGGGACTACGGGATCCTGCAGCGAGCGTACGCACAACTCCAGGCGATCCGTACCTACTACCAGTTCCATGATGTCGATATCGATCGGTACGAGATCGACGGCGAGGCGCGACAGGTACTTCTGTCGGCAAGAGAGTTGTCGATCAGCGACATCCCCGAGCAATCGCAGTCGTGGCAGAACGTTCACCTGCAGTACACCCACGGTTTCGGCCTCGTAGCTAGTCTCGCCAACGAGAGCACCAGCGCGGGACAGCCTCAGTTCCTCGTGCGCGACGCTCCAGGCATCTTGCGTGAGGGCGCTGAGACCCTCGATCTCGAGCAGCCGCGGATCTATTTCGGCGAAGGATTCGCAGCCCACGAGTATTCGATCGTCAACTCAGAGCAGGATGAGCTCGACTACCCGATCGAGGGCGGCGTGCAGCGCAGCAACTACGAGGGGCAGGGCGGCATCGCCCTGGGCAACATCTTCCAGCGGCTCGCTTTCGCCATCAGAGAAAGGGATCCGAACCTGGTGTTGTCGGGACTTATCAATCCCGATTCGAGGATCCTCATCTATCGCAACGTGCGAGACCGGGTATTGCGAGCCGCTCCGTTCCTCGACCTCGACGGTGACCCATACCCGGCCGTCGTGGATGGTCGGTTGGTTTGGATCCTCGATGGCTATACGTCCTCACCCTGGTATCCCTACGCCGAGCGCTACGACGCCGGTCAGATCGTAGGAGGGGCGGAAGCCGGGAGGTTGAACGGCGCGATCAACTACATCCGCAACCCGGTGAAGATCACTCTCGACGCCTACGACGGTGAGCTGAAGTTCTACATCGTCGATCCTGACGACCCTCTTATCCAGGCCTACCAAAAGGCGTTTCCCTCTCTGTTCGCGACCGAAGAGCCCTCCGAGGACCTGCGCGCTCACTTCCGTTACCCCGAGGACCTGTTCAAGGTGCAGTCGTCCGTCTACGGCATCTACCACATGGAGGATCCGGAGAACTTCTACTCCCGTGAGGATGCGTGGGATATCCCTCCCGCGCCGCGCGTCGGTGACTTCGATACCACTCTCGAGTCAGAGTTGTCCGAACCCGTCTACCTGTTGTTCCAACCCCCGGGCTCGGTGCAGCAGGAGTTCGTCCTTACCCGGCCGTTCCTTCCTCGCCGCCGGCCCAACATGATCTCGATGTTGATCGCGAGCAGCGATCCACACAACTATGGGCAGTTGGTCAGCCTCGAGTTTCCACGTTCCTCGCCTCCACCCGGGCCGCAGCAGGTCAACAACCTCATCAACCAGGACGTGACCATCAAGCGGCTGCTCACGCTGCTTAGTCAGGAAGGCTCGACCGTTCAGTTCGGCGCGCTCGTCACGCTCCCGATCGAAGAAGCCATCCTCTACATCCAGCCGATCTACATCACCGCCGAACGAGGTGGGATCCCCGAATTGAAGAAAGTCGTCGTCGCTCTTGGTGAAGATCTGGTGATGGAAGACACCTTGGAACAAGCGTTGGAGAGGCTGTTCGAGCTCGATGAAGGTGCCATACCCGATGTGTCGTCTGACGACGACGACGAGGTGGACGAAGAAGATCCTTCCGATCCGGTTGTAAGCGGAGAACTGCGCGCGTTGGTCGAGGAAGCTCAGGATCTCTACGAGCGAGCGCAGCAAGCTTTAGCGGCCGGCGAGTTCCAGAGGTACGGACGACTCATCGAAGAGCTGGGTCGGATACTTCAAGAGGCGCAGGAGTTCTCGGGCAGCTCCTAGTTCACCTCGGCTCCGTCCGGCCTAACGGCTGGCTCGGCGGCTCAAGCTCTCTCGGTCTTTGATGATCACCTTGCGCCGGTCGATCGTCAGGTAGTTGCGGCGTTCGAACGACTTGAGCACCTGGTTGACGCTTTGTCTCGAACCACCCACCAGCGACGCCAGCTCACTTTGGGTGAGATCGAGGTCGAGCTCGGTGCCGCCTTCTACATCTAGGCCGCGTTCGTCCGAGACGCTCAGCAAGAACTTGGCGACGCGCCCGTGGAGGTCGAGGAAGACGAGATCTGCAGCTTGCTCAGTGAGCCGCCTCATCTGCCCACCGATCGTCGCCAGTAGTCCGTCGGTCAGCCCGGGGTTGCTACTCAGCACCTCGAGGAAGGGCTGGCGGCCCAGCTCCAGCAACTTCGTGTCCCTCAGAGCCTCGGCCGAGGCAGAGCGGGGCTGTCCGTCGAGGAGAGCGAGCTCGCCGAAGACATCAGGCGGTCTGAGGGTAGCGAGGAGCAAGCTCTCGCCTTCTTCGGACGTGACGAAGACCTTGATGAGACCCTCTAAGACGATGAACAGCGAGTTTGCCGGATCCCCCTCGTAGAAGATCAGCTGTCCCTTGCGATAGGTGCGCGTCGTGACTCGCTCGGCAAGTTCCCCGAGAGCCGTCTCGTCCATCCCCTGGAACAGGCTCGTTTCGGCAAGAGCCTGTGTCGCTTTATCTGTCCGCATCCTGTCGCTCCCCCAAAGCCTGTGACGGGAGGATATCTGGTGCTCGCGTCGCTGGGGTTGCTATGTCCGAGACCCGTTACAATGAGGGGGCAGGGTGGAGCAGTCTGGTAGCTCGCCGGGCTCATAACCCGGAGGTCGCAGGTTCAAATCCTGCCCCTGCAACCAGAGAAACAAGGAAAAGCCCCTGGTCACAGGGGCTTTTCTGTTTCCGGCCCGAATCGCGCAAGCCATCGACCGGGCCGATTTGCTAACGATTTGCTAACGGCGCGTCGACTCAGGGCGGATATGAGTGCGTGCAGCACGTTCCTCGCCCCAAGCAAGGGCCTCATCCTTCGTGAGCCCGGTTGGCCCGTCTTGGTGGAACATCGAGCGGCCGCGAACTGAGATCTCCCAAAGTACCGAGTGAGTGCCGTCGTCCTCGTGGATCACCAATGCAGACCCGACCTTTCGTGGCTCAACTGGACCCGTCCACCGAAAGGTTTCGTCGGAGATTTCCACATCCAGCTCTAGCTCCTCGAAGCCGAGGTACGACTCGTCGGACCGCATAAACAGAATCACGCCCGATTCCGCGTCGAAGGCGAGCTCGTGATCGATCTTGCCCTCGATCGTGGGCTTTGAATTGAAGAACCACGCTGAGCGACCGATGGCTGTCCCGGCCGACACCGGGCCCAACTCCCAACCCTCGAAGTCGTAACCTCGGGGTCTAAGCAGATTCCTGAGCCGATGAGTGGTACCGACTTCTCCCTGGTCGGTTACCAAGACCGCCACTCCGTCCTCGATGATGACATTCGTGGTTCCGTCCGTAATGGCGCCTGCGGCTGGCTCGGCTGCATGCACCCACATCCACTTGTTCGGCGCAGCCCAGATGAATCGCATGTGGACGTCGTTGTGACCTGGCCGCCGGTCGAGATAGACACCGCGCGCGGTGGTTGGAGGGCGCAGAAACTTCTCAGTGACAAGGTCTGACGCCGTCGGAACGGTCACGCCTCGCTCGGCTTGGCGAGTTGGACGTCGTACGTGATGACATCCGCGCCTTCAGTCGGCTCGTCGACGTCCTCTTCTAGGACGAATTCGATCGAGTCGAGAACGAATCGCTCGGCATCCTCGCGGGTCAGACAGCCCGTGCCGATAATCGACAGCACTGGAATGCTGTATCCCCAGAGGTCGACCTCGTCGTCGTAGAAGATCTCGACCTTGAGTTTCGCCACTTAACCTGCAGCCTGCGCGGCATCCTCCGGGCGGCGCCGAGGCACCGGGATGGGATCGCCGTGCTTGCGGGCGACTTCGAGCCAGCCCTCTTTGGCGATGAGGACCTGCCGAAGAGCCTCCTCGGGGGTGTCACCGAACGCTGAACAACCTTTTAGGTCGGGAACGATCGCGATGTAGTCCCCGTCTTCCTCGTCGTAAAAGATGTTGATCGCGTAGTCACTCATCGGCGCCTCCTAGCTTCAAATCGTACTCCTGAACCCGATCACGAAGCTCTCTCACCTGGTAGTGCTTCGCTTGCCCACGCCGCTCCTGGATATTCAAGATCTCTCGGACGGTCGGGTGTCGGTAATAGATGTGGTCGCCTCGCTGGTGGTCGTATTCGAAGCCGAACGCCTCGATCAACTTCCGGAAGTCGCTGAAGTCGATGTTCTGAAAGTGACCCTGTTTGATGCGCTCCCATAGGCGCCTGGGATTCACTTGCCCGAGCCCCGGACGAGGTTGGCGATGGTCTCGGCGGCTTCGGCTTCCATCGAGGGGATCGCGTGACTGTAGACGTCCATCGTGAAGGCGACCGTGGAACGGCCGAGGCGTTCGCTCACGACCTTCGGATGAATGCCGGCTGCGAGGGCCAGGGTCGCGTGCGTGTGACGAAGATCGTGGAGCCGGATGCGGGGCAGGCCGCCTTCCCGAACGTGCTTGTCGAACATCTGCGTGAAACGGTCCGGGTGGACTGGCGTGCCGTCGTCTCGACAGAAGACGAGGTCGTGGTCCTGCCACGCGTCACCGAGCTTCAGCTTCCAGGAATGTGCGGGGGTCACGTACTTCCGGACGCCATGAGCGACGGCGGCTTCAGCTTGCC
>JBPCNH010000020.1:0-39356 GCA_051001455.1 Actinomycetota bacterium | reverse complement strand
CTCCGGGTTGTCCATCTTCGCCCTCCTTCTCGAGTGTGTACCACCCGTTGTAGGAGGATGCCAAGAGAGGTCGTGATGCTGACGGATTTCCGGGCAGGTTCTGGGTCAGAAGCTCAGACGCAAGACGCACCGTAAACATGACCAAGGCGATCGCCTCACGCGCTTTCGCAACGCATGCTAGAGAAGAGTCAACCACAGTGCCACTTTGATCACCGTCGCATGCGGCTCCTACGGCCTGACCAATACGCTGAATCAACAGATCGATACACTCGGAGACCTGACTCGTCCCACAAAGCAACTCTAACGAACCGAGCACAGCCTCAACGCATCGCGAAACACCTGGCGGGACTCCATTGGTGTCCCCGCCGGCCGGAACAGGAAGCGTGCCGCAGGCGGTCTGGAGCAACGTGTCGATCTGAATGACTAGGTTGTCCACACATGTGGTGGCTGTCGTCGACCGGCAAGCGATCTCCATCACGAGGTTGACCGCGCCCAAGGCTTTGATCACGCATTCAGCGACACCGGGTGGCAGCCCGATGGTGCTACCGCCGTCGGGGACGGGAAGCGTGCCGCAGGCGGTCTGGAGCAACGTGTCGATCCGAGTGATCAGGTTGTCCACGCACGTGGCGGCCGCCGTCGATCCGCAGGCGGTTTCCATCACGAGGTTGACCGCGCCCAACGTTTTGATCACGCATTCAGCGACACCCGGTGGCAGCCCGATAGTGGTACCGCCGTCCGGGAAGGGAAGTATCCCGCAGGCGTTCCGGAGCAACGTGTCGATCTGAGTGACCAGGTTGCTGACGCACGTCGTAGCCGCCGTCGATCCGCAGGCGGTTTTCATCGCGAGCTCGACCGCGCCCAGCACCTTGGCGACACAAATGGCCACCTCCGGAGGTAGACCGATAGTTTCTCCTCCGTTCGGGACCGGGATCACCCCGCAGGCCGTCTCCACCAGATCCATCACTTGATCGACGTTGACTAGGCCCGTTGGACAAACCGGTACCCCCGGGAGCCCTGCCGCTTCCAGCGTCGGATTAACCCAATCTCGAAGGGAGTCCCACGGATCGCAAGCGACGACACTTTCGCTCTGGGCCGATAAATCTGATTCTGCCCCAGTACTTGCCTGGGGGTCGGTTTCGGAAGACGTCGTAGCCGAGTCGTAAGGGTCAAGCGACGAAGGGTTGTCGGAAGGAGATTCAGAAGGAGACGCCGCGGGCTCAGAGGGAGCTGTGCTCGGAGAAGGGGAATCAGCCGGCTCCGGCGAGGGGGAGCTTTCCGGCGCTTGTTCTTCCTCACTCGTCCCTGTAGGCGTCCCTGTAGGCGAGGGCTCCGGCGTGGGCTCGGATTGAGCAAGGGCGGGGATCCCGCCCACGAAAAGACATACCGCTACAAGAACCGCTACGAGCGAAGCGCGCGCGGACACAAGCTTAGACATCGTTGTCTACCTTTCGTCCCCTCAAGCAATGACTGGCCTGGCCGTTGGACGATCTAGCGGACTCGAGCGTCACTCTGTTGGGGTTCTTGCATCCGTGAATACCCAGAGACCATCGCGACTCCATCCTTCTCATCAACGTGAAGGTCCAGCGAGCCCCAGTTGGAACCCCAGGAAGCGATGATCTCGGCGACTCTCTTGGATATGAGAATTACTTGTGGCTCCCAGCTACCCATCGGACTGATCCACGTTGCTCTCCGATGGATTCGAGTGCGCCGCGTCGAAAAGATGGTCCAGGCTTGCGTCGTTGACGATGCCATCGGTGGTCATTTCGTCGATTTCACCCAATTGCATCAAGATGAACTCCAGGAACCATCCCGCCGCTTTGATAACTAGATCTGCGGCCGTACCTCGTCCTGTCCAGTCAGCCGCACTCTGCAAGAGACAGAGGGAACCGTCTCCCAACACATGCCAACGAGCTTGGGTGCGTTGATGAACCTCGGGCTGGGGATCGAGCGGAAAGATGCTCGGTTCGACCATCGGAAACGATTGGTGATAGTCAACGCGGACTCTGAGTCTTCGACCCCCGAGGAACGCATCGAGCTCCGGAGGTGGTGGTCTTTCGAATGGCCAAACTGGTACGAGACCCTCCCATCCCCCCGCGCCACTGTCGTCGACCCATTCAAAATCTGGAGCGACGTTGACCATTTCTTCTCGTTCCTTTAATGCGCGGCGCGGTTCGGCCTCAAGCCAATCTTGGCGGGGCAACGGCTCCATTCCTATCCCTGTGGCGCGTCAACGATTTTTCTTTTGGGGCGCGCTAGCCCGGCAGTGATCAAGGCTGGTGCGCCCTTCGCCTTGGCACAGCCACCCTCGGGTTCCGGAAAAATCGACCCGAAGACCTCACGCCAGAGGCACATCGCCCACGCCTCTTCTCCCCTCCCAAACGCATCCACGGCCCTCCACGAACTATCTGCGGCCTTCGCAATGACCTCTCTGGCCGCGTCACGATCCAGATCTGGTTGGATTTCTCCGCAAAGGCCCGCCGGATCCACGACCGGATCCATCACTGCGTTTGTCGCCGCAGCGAAAAACTTCGCCAGAGCTTCGGGTCGATCCAGGGCCGGAAGATGCTCAAGCGCGAGGACCTCGACAACGAGTGACTTCATACCGGTTTCGCGATCCGTGCTCCACCTTTTTAGTGCACGAACCATCTTGGCGAACTGCCCCCACTCGGAATGGCGACGGGCCACTCTCTCCACTAGGTATTCAGGATCTGAGCGGATCCAGCGTTGGGTCTTTCGTTCCGGAATGATCAAGCCTCTCTCGCTGTGGCGGAGGGCCGGCGTCACGTCCACCGTGAATGGCGCCTCTTCATCCGGATCGTCCATGAAGCATTTCAGAGCGTGGTTTTGCTTGCGTACGAGACGGACTTCGTGTCCTTCGGTTCCGTCTGCGCCTAAGAATCCGTTGATCAACGAACCAAGATGACCCAAAGCCTCATCTGGGGAAGGCCCCGGGTCACCCCAATCCGGGTGAGCCACGGGATCGAAAACGCAGACCAGATCAACGTCGTGAAGGGGGTCTTTATGGGTTCCCCGGGCTAACGATCCAGAAGGGAAAACCTCAATCACGTCTTCGGCTATGGGCAGAGTTGATCGGAAAAGATCTCGTCGGCGGCGAGCTACCTGCATGACGTCAGGAGGAACGTCGACCTTGGTCTGCAACTCGTCGAAGCCTTCACCGACCGTCATTGAGCCCCCTCTCATGGGCGATTATGTCCAACTTAGCGAGGGGGTGCGACAAGATCTTGATGACGGTGGCACCTCCGCTGATTATCGAACATTTGTTCGCCATAGTTGTCTTCTCCGGAACTATTCTTTATTCTTCCCTTTAAGGAAGAAAGACTTACCCTTCCGTGTTAGGAAGGTTTAATAACTCTACCATCATCGGTAGTATTACAGCAACTGGGAGGACCCCGTGAGTGATCGTTTTTTGAGCGTCTCGGAGGCGGCTAGAGAACTGGGCGTGTCAGCTCGGCGGGTACGCCAACTGATTGAGGACAAGGAGTTGAGCGCACGCCGGATTGGCAACTCCTGGGCGATTCCGTCTGCCGAGATCGTTCAAAGGCGCCGGCACTCCCCAGGCGCCGGACGGCCATATGAGAAAGAAAACATTTGGCTCATCGCGGCAGTCGCGGACGTGGCTGCCTACGAGTACGCGCACCGGTTGGCTGATGACCCGATGTTGATCGAGAATCTTGGAGCGCAGCAACGCGCAGCATTCGATCGGCTGTCTGAGTCGATCTCGTCCCTCTGTCAGTTTCCTATTGGCGATGCGGTCGACAACCCGGAAGCTCTCGGGGAATTGAGAAGATTGCTCTCACGTGCCAGCTTCATCTCGCGTCGCGAAGAGTTATTGGCCGGATGGATCCAAGAGGCAGTCAGCTACTTGCGAGCGTCCGAAATGTCATCTTCCGTTAACGCTTACGAAATAGCTCACGAATGGCTCGATGCTCTGGCCGGAAACAGCCCGGCGGATCGAGGGTCCAGGTCGGTGAGGAGCATTCGCAACATGTTCGTGCACCGGTTAGGACTAAACGATAGAAACATCGCAGCACTTCGAAGCCGATTCGACGAAGCTCGTTCCTATTATGCCCATCCGTCTTTTCTCGCGGATCTAATTTCTGACAAGCGGTTGGTGCTCTCTGGCCCGCACGCCGCAGCTAGATTCGGTATTGATCTTGTTCCCGGAGATAGTGTCGATGCATATATCTCTGCGGAAAATCAACAGAACGTGATCAGCGAATACCAACTCGTCGACGCCGAGTCGTTGGATGAGAACGTCTTGCTGCGGGTGGTGGATCGGCTTCCAGAACCGCACCCGCCTCTCGCTCCAAGGCTTTGTGTGGCCGCGGATTTACTTGAAGACAGCGATCCAAGATGTCGAGATGCAGGATCTCACTTGATCAACTCCTTACTAGCCGCTCTGTCAATTGAACAGCTCTCCTCAAGATGGAAGTAGAGCTCCCGCTACTAGAAGGTCCAGAGGTCGAGGCTTGGGACCTCCTCTTTGACCTTTACAAGACTCATCCGACCAGCTGGGCCGTCGTAGGCGCGCAGATGGTCATCTTGCATGCGGCATCTCACGGCGTTACTCGTCCCGTTCGGACTGGCGATACAGACGTACTCATCGATATCCGAGCGCTGAACCTGCGCACAGTGTCCGCGTGGCTTCTTGAGAAGGATTTCGACCTCGAAGGCATCTCAGCCGATGGGATTGGCCATCGATTCGTCAGAGGGGGCGTGAAGATTGATCTGCTCTCGATCGATCACACCGGCGAGGCCAGTCGAACAACGGTCCCCCCAGCGCGAACTATTGAGGTGCCCGGAGGCCGTCAGGCAATCAGTCGAACGATCGAAGCCCACATCCATATCGGTGAGGCCGTCGAAGGCCTCGTGCCACTTCCAGATTGGGCGGGAGCAATCCTGCTCAAAGCTCGGGCGGCGGTATCCGTTCCGGAGGAGAGGCAGAAACACGCCCGCGACCTCGCACTCTTGCTGGGACTTCCAGTCGACCTAACAAAAGAAGTCGCCAAGCTGTCAGGAGCCGAACGGAAGCGAATTCGTGAGGGCTTCCCGCTACTGACTGACGACATTTGGACAGGCGTCTCCCGATCTATCGATCCCCGCAACGGGAGAATCGCTATGACCATGTTGGCATCTACGCCGAAAGCAGGCTAGGCCGCTAGTTAAGCGAGTCGAGTTTCTTGAACAGAGCGTAGGTAGGGATCCTGATCCGTCACAGTGTCCCGCCAGCTTTGTACCCGACCGGCCTAAGGATCTTCTCCACTTCTCCGCCAGGTCGACACGTCCTGCGGGAACTGACGGCAGGGAGATGACATCGTCGTCCAGTTCATTCCTTACCGCGCCGAGCCGCTATTCGAGGGCCTCTATGCCCGCCCGGTAGGCATCGGCGCTGTCCCCTACCTCTCCATCTTTCCGGTGAGCATCTCCCAGGAACTTGTAGGTTGTCGCGACCTCCTTGCTGGCTCCGGCAAGAAGGTAGAGATCGATCGCCCGCCGCAGGTGGCCTTTCGCCTCGTGGGGGGTTTTCTCCTGAAGACACAAACCAAGCTCACGAAGGTTGAGTGCTCTCTCAGCGAAATCCCCGCTGCCCAGAAGCTCCTGTGCCTCCTCGAGGAGCCCGACGGCCACATCAGGCTTGCCAGCCATGCGCTCGAGACGTCCCAGCTCGTTGAGTACCCGTGCGGTGTGGAGAGGCTGATTGGCCTCTCTGTAAGTCGTGAGCGCCTCTGTGAGGTTCATCCGCGCGTGGTCCAGGTCTCCCTTGTCGATCTGAACTATGGAGCGGTTGAGCTTCGCCGCCGCAGCGTCGACCTGCCAGCCGAGTGTGAGGAAGGCCTGCTCGGCCGAGCGGATCGCATCCAAAGCGTCATCCATGTGTCCCCGCTCGTACAGGGAGCGGGCAACGTTCATCCGCATGCAGGCGAGCTGCTCGGAATCCAGTACCCGGGGAGAAAGAGCTTCGGCTCTATCGGCAGCTGCCGCTGCCTTGTCCGGGAGACCGAGAGCTGAATAGCAGATCACTAGGGTCGAGTGTGCGCGCATCGTAGCGATGGGGTCCGGGACACCTTCTCGGTCCAGCCGCAGGAGATACGTCTCTAGCAGGTGGACGGCGAGGCGGGGGTCCCCGAGGGCCAGCTGGCAGCGCGCCAGCCCAGCCATCGTCTCGAAGGCGAGATGAGGAGGCTCTGGTTCCCAGAGGCCCTCCGCCCTCGCATACAGGTTGAGAGCGCTCTCTATCCGAGCGCGGCGCTCCTCGACAGTCCCTAGGACCTCGTAGCTCTTGGCCTCGATCCTGACGGACTCGAAAGCCGCGGCTCGTTCCGCCACCTGTTGCGCAAGCTCGGCGGCAGCCTCTAGTCGCCCCAAGCGGAGATGATCCCTCGCCTCTTGCAGTTGGAGGTCGAGTCCCATCTCGTCCTTCCGGGACCGTCCGGTGACGAGCTCCTCAGCCTCTACCCCAAGCCGGGCGGCAAGGTGCTGGAGGACCTTTCCGGAAGGACGCCGTGCTCCGGACTCGATGAGGCTGAGATAGGAGGGGGACAGAACGGGGTCGGCAAGTTCCGCCTGGGACAGCCCGCGCTCCTTCCTCAGGCGCTTGAGCCTGGTGCCCACTTCGGATGACAGCGCGCCAGGGGACATTTACGAGAGCGCCTTCGTCGTCATCACAACAATCTCCCCTAGTGAGCAGGAATCTTGCCCACCTGTTGACAAATAGTAATCCACGCTACGCAAACAGTACGAGTTAACGAGAGGAGGTTAAATCATGTTCCAGAGAACATTGGTGATATTAGTCGCCGCCGTCTCTTTACTGGGAGCGCCGGGAGCAGCCCTGGCAGCTCCAGTAGACGACGGCTGCACTATCCCGATTTTGGGTTGGCAGTCCTGCTGATCGATGCGGGGCGCGAGGCCCGTGGCCATATGGGCCACGGGCCCCCGTCCTTCCCATCTCGGCGGATACTCTCACCCAAACCCTTTCTTCTGTCCCTTTTCAAAAATCTTGCAAAGAATATTGCATAATGTCATTATCCTGTCGAGAATGGCTTGTCATGCGGCCGAGGGAGAGAGAATGAGGCTGAAAGGTTTGCGAAGGGTTGGTCTGGTTGGATCGGTGGTGGGGGCTTTGATGCTTCTCGCAGCGCCGGCTCACGCGGTTACTCCTGCGGTAGCCATCGGTATCAGTTCGAGCGGTCCCTATACGGTCACGGGTCAATGTAGCGCCGTCGCAGGCGCGGCCACCAATTTCAACGACATCACGTTCGTCGTTGACGGGACAGCGACGGGAAGTTCTACGAACGGATCAGTCGCGGTCGGTGCCAGCGTCACGTGCCGCATCTACAACAAAAGTACAGGGAAGACGTACGGCTCTTATGGAGGCGGTCTCCCCGGCCCGACGGCGGTGGCGTTCGGCACCGTGACGGTGCCCAGGACGGCCAATATAGGAGTTGAATGGTGCGGTGCTGCCGTGTTCTCGAACGGGGGCAGCGTGAGCGGTTGCAAGAAGAGCTAGTTACCTGATGAGAATCGAGGGTGGAGGGGCCGAGAGCACCCGGCCCCTCCACTTGTAGAGGAGATGACACAGATGTTGCGCTCGTTCGTGAGATTGATGCGAGTCACCGTCGTGGCGCTGTCGCTCTCACTGATCGGGCCGGGAGAGCCCGTGATCAGCAGGGCCGAAGCCGCCTCGTCGCGCTTGGTCAAGCAGCAATACGTACTCATGCGCACCTCGCAGGGGCCGTCGTCGTTTACGTTCGTTCTCGGCGTCGCGCCGACCGAACGCGGCGGTTTCATCGGCGCGATAGCGACGCGGCTCGACGAAAACCGCGCAAAACAGACAACTCCTATCGCAGCTTTCTCGTTTGGACGCCATGATGACCCTGAGGTTCGCGTCCAAGAAAGGGAGTTTACGGGCTGCAACACCGCGGGCTTCTGCCAAACGGTCGCCCAGACGTTCGGAGGTTTTCTGTTAATCCAGATGGACGATGACGGCGGGCGCGATGCGCTTAACCGCTTTTACATCGTCACCGAGGGCCGGGGCAAACCCGATCTCGAACTGAAGGACGCGCGCGGGTGGAAACTCGAGAAGACTAACCTCATGTACCGCTACGCCGATGGCAGTGATGAGGCGCCTGTCGGTGCGTATGTCGGTTCACAGGGAATAGAAGTGTTCACTGAAGCCAAGCTTGTCGGAGGGAGCGGGGGCAGTTTGGCCCAGGCTACGCCTCCATGCTCGGGAAGCCGGACGAGCGTTGTCTTCCGCGGCGTCGGGTTCGGACAACTGCGTGGTGGTAAGAGCGAACCGGCCACGTACTGCCCGCACGTCGGAAGGCCAACGATCGCTGACCACGCCTCGGGTACTACGAAGTGGGTTTTCAACGGTACTTTCGCCGGCGACGTCGATCTTGCGACTACGCGGCTCTTCGTCGTCGACCTTCCGCGACCGGTTCGATAGCTCTTCCGTTTCGATTACCGAGAAAACCCCTCTTTCATCCTCTTCTCCCTGGGGTCAGGCGGGCCCAAGTTAAGAGTGTCGAAGTTGGGAATTAGTAGACCTCTAAGCACGCAGGAGCATGAAGAACAGGTCAGGTGAGGAGCTATTGGGTCCACGCTTCAGCTCCTCTTGCTCACCGTGGCGACGACCCTGACCGCCGCGTCCATCTCCGTGGCCATACAACTCTCCCGAGATATTGATTGACTGGGAAACAAACACTGCCTCGATCTCGAGAGCACCAGCCCCCTGCTCGCATTCGGGCTAGTGGGGCCGACCCGAACACCCCACAAAAAACCCGCGAGACAACGGAAAATGACGATCAATCATGAGTAATGACGATCAATGAAACGCCCAGGTCAGAGGTCGGTTTCGCGCGAAACTCCAGGTCAGAGGCTCGCGGCAATTCAAACTCTTAATCCGTAGGTTCAGGGTTCGATTCCCTGGCGACCCACCACTGTTTCCTGGTCAGAGGCCAAATCCGAGTTTCTGTCTCATCTCCCAATCTCTGTTTCGAGGAGTGGCGCTTGCACAACAAGTTGAACCTGATCCCGAGAACCCTCTGGGCAACTTGGGAATCAGGAATCCAGAAGGCACTCACGAAGAGGGCGTTCCAACAGGCGTGGGTGATAGTGCGTGAGACCAGCGACTACGGCCAGGAGTTCGAGAAGCTGATCAACGATTGGGCGGGAACAGCATTGACTAATCGCCGGAATGGCCATGGGGGCATGACTTCTGACCCGGAGCTTGGGACAATAGGTCCATGACTCCAGAAGCCGCTGATCTGATCACCGTGAACCCTGCGGTTCTCCACGGGCAAGCGCATATCCGAGGTACCCGTATCCCGGTGAGCGTGGTGCTCGATTGCCTCGCTGCGGGGATGACCGAGACCGAGATCCTCGATGAATATCCAACCTTGTCGCAAGAGGGACTCAGGGCCGCGGCGGCCTACGGTGCCGCCTTAGCCCGCGAAGACGTCTTTCCCCTGGGCACACAGGCGTCTTGAAGTTCAAGCTCGACGAGAACGTCCCTCGTCGGGCGGCTCAGCTTCTTGCCGGCGAAGGCCACCACGTATCCACTGTTGAAACGCAGTCATCGCTCGGGCGGCAACGAACCAACAACGATCAACGACGCGAACTAACGAGTGATTCGAACCTACGGACATCTGATCCGAGGGTTCGACGATGCGATTAGCCGATGAAGACCTCGGAAGGAGCTTTAAAGGCTTCCTCGACGCTCGCGTACGTATCCGCTACATGCTTCCGGCCGCGTTTACTCGATCCCGATCGAAACGTTCTGCTGCGGGGCGCGCTGGCGAGGCTGCAGGGACACCTCGCAGAGCAAGATGTTGGGAACCATCCGTTCGATCATGGGGAACAACACTTTTTCCTCGAAGCGGATGTGGTGCTGGAGGGTCTCTGCAAGGCGCGTCATGGTCACACCGGATACATCTCCGCGCGCGATCTCAGAACGTAGGAGACGGACGAATGCGTAGATCCGGAGATGGTCGAGCATTGCTCGGCTGAGGAACGGCTGGGCTGCCTCTTCATCGATGACCATCGGGAACACGCTCTCCTCCTCTTCCTGGAAGTGGGCCACGGTGTCTGTCTCGAAGAACTGAAGGAACTCGCGTGTCTGAGCTAGACGCCCGTCTGGAGCGCTGTCGGCAGCGAGTTGCATGCAGCGCGCCTGAGAAAGAGCGTGGTGGTGATCGTGCGTAAGCGGGATCAAGCTGTCGTGTCGCTTCATACCGGTCTCCTTCCATCGGCTGCTGGCCTCATCAATGAACGACCATCGCAGTCACCATCCCGAACATCCCGTTGGGGCTCTCGGCGTGATTGAGAATGTGGCAGTGAAACGCCCACACGCCGGGCTCTGATGCCTTGACGATCACGTCGTAGCGTTCGCCCGGAGCAACCGGAAGCGTGTCGACGTCGTAAGGGCTGTCGAGCATGTAGCCGTCCTTCGCGATGACCCTCTGCGTCATACCGTGCAAATGCATCGGATGCATCAGGAGGCCCTCGTTCATGTAACGGATCCGCACGGTGTCGCCGAGCTCGGCCACGACCGGAGATGTTGCCGGGAAGCCCTTGCCGTTCAGTGTGAAGCCGAGAGGACCGTCGTTGATCACGATCGTCTGGTCGACATCGACTTTCGGGTCACTGGGGTCGCTGACCAGAAACGCTCCTAAGAGGCCTTTGAGCACCTGATCCTGCGCGTTGAAGTGAGGGTGGTACATGTGCGTGCCAGAGTTGCGGAGCGTGAACTCGTAGGTGTAGGAGTCCCCCGGCATAACCGCGTCCTGGGTGATCCCCGGCACGCCGTCCTGTGAGTTCGAAACGATCAGACCGTGGAAGTGAATCGTCGTCGGCTGTGCGAGCTTGTTGTGAAGCACGATGCGGACCTTGTCGCCGAGATCGGCCGTGATCGAGGGTCCCGGGATCTGTCCGTTGTAGGCCATCGCGTCGACGACCTTGCCGGGCTCGATCTCCCAGGAGATCTCGTCCGCTGTCAGTTCGAAGACCTTCGCCCCATCCGAAGCGATCCTTGGTTTCAGCGGTTTACCCCCCGAGCCCTTCGTCTTGGCAGGGAAGCTCGCCGTGACTTCGGAGTCCTGTTTGACCATCTCCTCAGCGGACATCGCCGCCATATCGTGGCCACCATCGACCGCATCGGAGGAATCTCCCACAGTGAGGATCCCTGTCATCCCTCCCTGCGCGTGACCGGCAACCTCGCAGATGTAGGTGTAGCTACCCGCTTGCAACGATGCCACTCGCAGGGTTGCGGTCCCGCCGGGTGGGACCATCTCGGTCCCGCCGAGGCCTTGTATCGAAAAGTTGTGCTCGGCCTTGCCCCCGTTGATGATGTCAAAGCGCGCCGCTCCGGGCTCAGCCTCCAGCTTCGCCGGTTTGATGAACAAGTCGCCGAGCTCCACCTCGATGACCTGCTCGCCACCGTTCCCCCCGGCAGCCTGGACGGGCACTCCAAAAGGTTTGTGGCTGTCGTATGCCGCGGTCACTATGACGCCGACGCCAAAGGCGACGACGATGAGGAATCCCGCTGCGGGTAGCACCCACATCATGCTGTTGCGCTGGTTCACCATTACCTCCGTAGGGGATGGATCGATCCGTCCAGATCGATGATTGAGGAGATGGCGCAAAGCCGGTAGGGCGCAACGGCCCCCCATGCGCATGACCATCGGACCTGCCCGGCTCCAGTCGCAGAAGAGGCGCCCCGAAGGGCGCCCCAACCGGGTGCCGGGCCCGACTGCTCGTTACGCAGGCTCGGTGGCAATCCGCGCCCTGCGGGCGTGGAAGAAGCCGAGTCCCACGAACACAGCCAGGAGGAGCCCGGCAACGACCGCACCGATACCGGCCCACATGGTGATCTGGCCGACCGTCCACCAGCCATAAGCGTTCAGCAGGATCGCTCTGAGGGTCTCACCCTTGAACAGCGTGTCGACCTTGCCCTGAAGCTCGGCTGCCTCGTCCTCGGGGATGCCCTCGGCACGAGCTGCCGTAGATGTCTCCGAGTAAGTGGCACCGTTGTTGATGTCCGTGAGGTGGCCACCGATGTAGCGGGAGTAGGCCTCTGCCTCTGTCCCGGTGTCGACCTTCTGGCCCGCGAATGCGGTCAGGCCCTCGGACCTGTCGTAGTCGCTCATGGCCTCGGCCGGCGGGAATGTGACGTTCTGCGGCTCGAGGCGGTCGCGCACATTATCCAGTGCGAACGAACCTCCGTAGATCGCGGCCGCACCCAGCGCCACCATCGCAAGAGCAACCACCGCTCCTGCCCAGCTGATCATCAAGTCGATGAACCTTCTGTCCACCCGCGTCACCGTGACCCCCTCCTTCGTGGGGTGAGACGCCAGGTGCCTCTTCGTCGCTACTGCTTCTTGTGCCACTTTGTCCTCCTTGGTCGTAGTGGCTCTCTCCTTGAACTCAGGATGCTGGAATCCACGGAGGAGTCCCAGGGCCGGACGGCCCCTCTTGCGGGGGCCGGTGGAAAGGTCGTTTTGTGGGACCCGATGGGGTCCAGAGCCGGGAAAAGGCTCGGGCGTTAGTCGGTCGAGGGAGGGTGCGAAGCCTTGGCCCGGGCGATGTAAGAGGCAGCCTCGGCTCGGCGGGCAACCTCGAGCTTCTGGAGGATCGTCGAGACGTAGTTCTTGACGGTCTTGTCGGAAAGATGGATACGCCCCGCGATCTCTCGATTGGTCAAACCCTCACCGACCATGTCGAGGATGCGCTCTTCTTGGGGCGACAGACGAGCCAACTTGGGGTCCTTATCGTCGAACTTGGCCTTACGGAGGCGCTCGAGGACGCGCTTGGTCACGTCGGGATCGAGGAGCGACTTCCCCGCCGCGACCGTTCTGATCGCGTCGACGAGGTCTCGGCCGCGGATCTGCTTGAGCACGAAGCCGGCAGCTCCGGCCATGATCGAGTTGAACAGCGCCTCGTCATCAGAGAACGAAGTCAGCATGATGATTTGCGCGTCGGGTCTTTCATCGCGTATAGCGCGGCATGCTTCGACCCCGGACCCTTCCGGCATCCTGACATCCATCACCACAACGTCTGGCCTGTGAGCACTAGCGAGCGATACGGCGCTGCGTCCACTGTCGGCCTCGGCGACCACTTCAATGTCACCCTCGGCTTCGAGCAAAGAGCGCAGGCCCTGGCGCACGATCTCATGGTCGTCAACGAGCATCACTTTCAACGGCTTGGCCACGGTTCGATCTCTCCTGCCGGGATGGAGACAACGAGAGTCGTACCCGTGGGCTCACGCGGTAATACCTGAATGCGACCGCCCAGACGAGAGGCACGCTCTTCGATGTTGTTCAACCCATGGCCGCGTGCCACTCGGTTGGGATCGAAGCCCACACCGTTGTCTTCTATTCGGATCACGACGACGCCGTCCCCCAATGAGCAGTTCAGAGATGCCTCGCTGGCACCCGAGTGACGTGCGACGTTGGAGAGCACCTCGCGCACGATCTGAATGATGTCGGGTTGGGCGTCCTCATGGATCGCTTCGAGACCAGCCTCATCGAGCTCGACCGATACCTCGGCAAGCGTGTTCACCTCGAGGTCCTTCGCCAGTTCGAACAAGGCGGCCCTGAAACCACGTTCCTCCACGCTTTTCGGTTGTAGAGCAAAGATGTACGAACGCACGTCACGGATCACATTGTCCAGTTCGCCGATCGCGTCATCCATCCTCTTGCGCAGACCCGAAGAGTCGCGATCGACGAGCGACATGGAACCCTGAAGTGAGAGTCCAACGGAATAGATCGATTGGATGACTCCATCGTGGAGCTCCTTGGCGATCCTGTCTCGCTCCTCGAGGACCGCGAGCTCCTCGGACCGCTCCCGGATCTCATCCAATAGATGCGCATTCTCGACGGCGATCCCGGCCTGCGAAGCCAGGGTCAGCGCGATCCTCTCGTCGTCCTTCGTGAAGTCCAACCCCCCCTGCTTCTCGGTCAGGTACAGCCGCCCGAAGACGCGCCCGCGCGTCATGATGGGCACTCCCAAAAATGTCTTCATCGGAGGGTGATGAGGCGGGAAGCCCGCAGACCGGGGATGGTCGGTGATGTTCTGCAGACGCAGCGGTCGAGTTTCCTCGATAAGTGCCCCCAGCACGCCGACGCCCGTGGGAAGGTCACCGATCGCCTTGGCTGTCTCATCATCGATCCCGGAATAGACGAAGCGGGTCAAGCTCCCGTCCTCACCCACGACTCCCACAGCTCCGTAGCCGGCCCCGACGACGTCTCGAGCGAGATCGGCGATGCGTTGCAGCAGCGAGTCAAGATCCATCTCTGCAGAGAGAGCCATGCCGGCCTCGACCAAGGCGGCGGTCTGGCGTTGGGGGTTCGTCTTCATCCTCTAGAATCTACGGGGCCGAGCGCGCGACTTCTTCCAGCCCGAGCGCCGCGGTCCCTTCCTAGTCGCTTGGCTTCATAGAGAGCCTCATCGGCGGCCCGGTATAACTCCGCGGGCTCGATGTCGCCGAGATCACTCGTTGACGCGCAGCCGACGGAAACGGTGATCGTGATGAGGAGGCCATGGGACAGATGCAGTTGGACCGCTGCGACCGCGCTGCGCACTCTTTCTGCGGCAGCTACGGCTTCTTCTCCCGAAGCCCCGGGAAGCAGAAGAGCAAACTCCTCTCCTCCAACTCTCGCTGCCGTCTCACCATGTCGAACCACCGAAGAGATCGCTACTCCCACTGCCCTCAGGAGACGATCGCCCTCCGGATGTCCGTATCGGTCGTTGACCTGTTTGAAATGATCCAGATCGATCATAAGGAGCGCTAGCCATGACTGCTCCCGCTGTGAGACCGCATACTCCTCGTCGAGGCGAGCTCGGAAATACCTGAGGTTCTTCATGGTGGTGAGTTCATCGGTGAGCGCGTCATCGTTGAGTCGGAGATTGGCGCGACGAAGGCGCTCCTCGTGGAGCCCGAGAACCGCGCCGAAGGCTGAAAAGACAATCGCTGTGGGCAGGAGCAGATAGAGATACAGGCTGGGCCGCGCGGTGAGCTCGCCGGAAAGAGTGTGTCCATCGAGCATGCGGAGACTGAGCCAACCAAGAGGCGCGCCCATAGCAAGGAAGATTCCCTGAAGGGACCGTCGCGCCGAGAGGCTCATGGCCGGACTAAAGCTCCCTGCGTTGGTTCGGCTGGTCCACTCTGGGCGCGCATCAGAGGCGTCAGTACGCATAGCGCTTGATTACGATCGTGGGTGATCGCGATCCCACCGATCGGACTGGAAAGCCCCGCGGGCCGCGCTGTTGTGGCAACCGCGGCCGTCACGAGGATGCCTCTTTCACCAGGGGCCCAACCGCCCAGGGATCGCGACCGACCTCCTGGGAGTTGCGCGGGTTCCGCACCGACTTGATGCCGCTGTCGTCCCACTGCCACTCGAGCCCGTCGATCACCTGGAGGACCCCCGGCACCTGGGATGCAAGGCGCAGTGCGATGTCCCGTGTGGTCTTACGATCAGCCGTGCCGCTGATCGTGACGGCCCCCTCGGAAGCGTCAACCTCCAGCGAAAGGAAGTTCTCTTCCCCCAACAAGTCGATCGACCTTCGCACGTCAACCACGAGATCCTCGTCGGTGCGAGCCATAGCGCGCACCAAGTCCGCGCGCGCCAGGACGCCGACGACGTAGCCCTCGGCGTCCACCACTGGAAGGCGCCTGATCCCATGGCGATCGATAAGCGCGGCTGCTTGCCACACGCTCGCATCCGGCGAGACAGAGATGACACCCTCAGTCATCACATCTCCGACCGTCCTGTGATGCATGGGTCGCGGCACCGCACCGCGCAACAGGAACATCAGCGGATCGGTCGCAATGTAGGCCGATCCCTGAGGAGCCGGAGGCGCATAGGCGCTAACGAGATCGGTCTCAGACACGACTCCTACTAGACGGCCATGCTCGACCACCGGCGCTCCGCTGATGCGGTTCGCGAGCAACCGACGAGCCGCTTCCTGGATCGTGTCCTGCGGCCTGAATGTGACTACGAGATTGGTCATCACGTCTGCAACTTTGATGTCGTTCATCCTCATCTCCTGTTCCGTCGGTCGTCTTCTCTTGTCAATCGGTCCTCGGGGTTGAGGTGAGCACTCGGATGCATCCCCGCGCTGCCGACGAGCACAAGGGGCTGCGTGAGATCGATCTCGGCATGATTGAGGTGGCCGATCGCGCCCAGCACATCGCCTCTGGTAACAACTCCCATTAGCCGCTCCGAGTCCACGACCGGGACGCGATTGATCTGGTGGATCCTCATCAGCCGCGCGATCTCCTCGAGGCGGGCGTCCGGGGTTACGGTCAGCGGCGGGCTCGTCATGACGTCTTTGGCTCGCCTGGCCCCGCGTGGCATGTCATGTATGTCGCGCATGAATGATCCATGGTTATGACGCCGAACCGCGAGACGAACCATGGGACCACCAAGGGCGTGAGCAAGATCACGCTCCGAGATGACGCCCACTACCTTGCCAAACGCATCCACGACCGGCATGCCGGAGATATCGCGGTCGGCGAGGACTTCGGCGACTTCCTCGAAGAAGGCCTCGTCGCGGCAAGCAACCCCCGGCGCGGTCATCATGTCGCGAGCTGTGGGTTCCTTGATACCGGAGGGTCGGGCGAGGTTGTAGTCGCGGAGCGAAACGATCCGGAACTCGTCGCCTTCACGGACGATCAAGTGACGGATACGCGCCGTCCTCATTCGCTCGAGCGCGTCGGCATCCTCGATCGGTCCTTCGACAACGACGGGGAAGTCGTTGACGATCTCTGCGACTTTGATCGCAGCCGCGTCCTTGGCTTGGGCAACGAACCACGACAGATCGCGTTCGGTGACGATCCCCGCGAACTCCTTGTTGGCCCCCACGACCCCCACGGCTCCCATGCTGCAGTCGGCCATGAGTCGCGCCGCCTCTTGGACGGTTGCTTCGGAGTGGATCGAGATCAGCGGGTGTGTCTGCACGGTCGCGCTCATGAGTGGCTCCTTGTCCGTCTGCGTCTCCGAGTAAAGCCTGGCTCTGCGAAGGAGAGGCCACTAGGGCCGTGTGGACCCAAAAACCTGGGCCGTTTGGTTAGCCGGCCTGGGCCATGCCCGCAAAAGGGCCGGACGGCCCCCGAGGCTCGGTCCGATCGCCTCTAGGTCCTGTGAGGTTTCCCCGGTCCAATGGATCGAATAGGAGGTGACGAGCATGACTCGAATGGGAAGCCTGTGGGACCCGACACCTGCAGTGGAGCTCAGACGAACGCTGGACCTTGAACGCCCAGAGCTGAAGGCTCTGATGAATCGCCCTTCCGGGAATCACCCTCCTCGTGCACAGACGTCGATCCTTGCTCCGCCCGCGGCTCTGATCGTCAAGCATGGAGATGGCGAATCAGCCGTCAGGGACGCGCTCGAGTCGGAAGGATGGCTCGTCAAGACCTGCGAGGGCCCAGCTTGCGGCACGTGCCCCATCATGAGCGGACAGAACTGTCCGCTGCGAGAATCGGTGGAGGCAGCCGTGGTCTTCGTTGGGCCCGAGCAATCACGGAATGTGATGGGGATCCTTCCCCGTCTCCGTTGCGCGGCCGACTCAGCTTCGCCGGCTGTAGTTGTGCTACAGGGAAGTTTGGACGCAGCTCAACAGGCCGGACCCACCGTCACGATCGGAGCGCTGCGAGGACCCGGCGCCATAGTCGCAGCGCTTAGGCGCGCTCTAACCCGAGCTACCTGATCACACCGTCTATCGCCACCGTCGAGCGCGAGCCTCTGTGGTGATCATTCCTTCAGCCGGCGGCCGGAGATGAGTTGGGCGTCGATGCGGACGAAGTGGCCTTTGTCACCGGCGGCCCAAGGAACCAGTGGCAACCGATTCAGCTTGTCCAGTTCAGCCGGATCGGTGACCAACGTCACTTGCCCCCGTACCACAACGCTCCAACCTATCTCCCACGTCGGCTCAACCCAGTCGACCTCAAAGGCGACGAACGCCTTGTGCACGGCTGCGTGGAACTTCGTGCCAGGGTCGGTTCTGAACACGATGCTCTCCCCTTCGATCGCGTAGTTGACCGGAAATATCACCGGACGGGGACCGGCAAGCGCGATGCGTCCCACACGGGAGGGGTGCCGATCCATGTATTTCATGCAATCTTCCCGTGACAGGCTTTCGAGCGGCCTTCCTCTTCCCATGGTTTCCTCCCTCAAGCGAAAAACGACTCCGACAAGCGTGCTCGGTGGCTCCCGGCATCGATAGAGCTGTTCGGACCTAATCTCGGGTGACTCGAGGCTCTGCTCGCCGGACCGGACCGCCTCCCGTCTTCGCGAGCCTCCTATCATCCTTCCACTCGACCTCCTTATACCCTGGGGGGGTATGGTAGATTAGGAGCACTGGGTTTCGACTAGGAGGTTCCAGATGGGCACAGAAACGGTCGTACTCGACACTCAGGGCCTCAATTGGGCGACCGAGAGCCACAGGGTCGAAGTCGTCCTGATGAGAAAGCCCGGAGTGGTGGCCGTGGACGCGAACCCCGTCTCCCAGACCACCAAAGTGACCTTCAACCCCAAGGAGACGTCTCTCGTCGAGCTCCGAAACTGGGTCGAGGAATGTGGTCTTCACTGCAGCGGTGCCTCGGTCCCCCAGCACATCTGCGATCCGATGACCGGTCATGGCAACCCACCATCTGGTGGCCACGACGCCGACGGCCGGCCGGGGGACGCCGCCAGCCACGACAACCACAAGACGCCCCAGGACGCCATGGGCCATGGGTCTCATCACGGGTCTATGTCCACGGAAGACATGGTGAAAGACATGCGCAGCCGATTCTTGGTTGCGCTGTTCTTCTCGATACCGATACTTCTGTGGTCCCCCATCGGGCGAGACGTCATCGGTTTCGAGACCGTTGCTCCGTTTGGTCTGCGCGATGACATATGGATGCTGCTGCTCAGCTTGCCGGTTATCGGCTACTCGTCGTGGATCTTCTTCGATGGCGCCTACCGCGCCCTCAAGGCACGCACCCTCGACATGATGGTGCTCGTCGCTGTCGCGATCGGGGCGGGCTGGCTCTACTCACTTGGAGTCACCCTGACCGGGGGCGGCGAAGTCTTCTATGAAGCTGCAACCGTCCTCGCTGCCTTCGTGTTGCTCGGCCACTGGTTCGAGATGCGCGCGCGAGGCGGGGCCAACGACGCGGTTAGGGCTCTGCTCGATCTCGCTCCGCCCAAAGCGACGGTGATCCGAGACGGCGAGCCCATCGAGATCTCCACCGCCGAGGTCGTCGTTGGTGACCTCCTGCTCGTGCGGCCGGGAACCAAGATCGCCACTGACGGCGTCGTAGAAGAGGGCGCGAGTGAAGTCGACGAGTCGATGGTCACAGGCGAGAGCCTGCCCGTTTCGAAGCGACCTGATGCAGAGGTCATCGGAGCCACTATCAACAAGAGCGGAACACTTCGCGTCCGAGCCACAAAGGTCGGAGCAGAGACGGCCCTCGCTCAGATCGTCAAGCTCGTCCAAGAGGCTCAGAACTCGAAAGCTCCCGGACAACGTCTGGCGGACCGCGCGGCTTTCTGGTTGGTCTTCGTCGCCCTGATCGGAGGAACGGTTACGTTCCTGGGCTGGTTGGCGGCAGGACGCGAGGGCACCGAAGCGCTGCTGTTCGCGATCACGGTCGTGGTCATCACCTGCCCCGACGCCCTTGGACTCGCCACACCGACTGCGATCATGGTGGGAACGGGACTCGGAGCCAAACGAGGCATCCTTTTCAAGACGGCGATGGCTCTCGAGAGCTCCGCCCGCATCGACGTTGTTGTGATGGACAAGACCGGGACCCTGACGCGCGGAGAGCCCGAGGTCACAGAGGTCGTCACCGAAGGTACCGATGAAGCCGAGATGCTTCGTTTGGTCGCAGCGATCGAGCGCGAGTCGGAGCACCCTCTCGCTGAAGCCATCGTGCGCGCGGCCGAGGCACATGGCGATACTCCCGCCAAGGCCGAGCAGTTCGACAGCGTCGCTGGCCATGGGGCCATCGGAACCGTCGAAGGGCGTCGCGTCGTGGTCGGAAACCGCCGCCTCATCGAGCGCGAGGGCATGAAGCTAGGACCACTTCAAGCAGAACGCGACCGCCTATCTGCCACGGGGCACACCGCGGTCGCCATCGCCATAGATGGGAAGGCGGTCGGGTTGGTCGCCATCGCGGATGCAGTCCGTGAAACGTCCGTACTTGCCATCCAGGAACTTCACGCATCGGGCGTAGACGTCGTCATGCTTACGGGCGATAACACGGCGACGGCAGAGCGCATCGGGTCCGACCTAGGCATCGATCAGGTCATCGCGGAGGTCCTGCCCCAGGACAAAGCGTCGAAGGTCGCCGAGCTTCAAGCGGCCGGCAAACGGGTGGCGATGGTGGGAGACGGCGTCAATGATGCCCCCGCACTGGCGCAGGCGGACCTTGGGATCGCGATCGGCGCAGGCACCGATGTGGCGATCGAGACGGCAGACGTGGTGCTGATGCGGTCCGATCCACTCGACGTCGCGACGGCACTCACGATCGGGCGCGGCACGCTTCGGAAGATGCGCCAGAACCTCGCCTGGGCCGTCGGCTACAACGCCATCGCGCTTCCGATCGCGGCCGGGGTTTTCGAACCTAGCTTCGGGCTCGTGCTGAGACCCGAGATCGCAGCACTATCGATGTCCGGATCGAGCTTTCTCGTTGCAGTAAACGCGTTGATGCTCAAGCGCCTGCACCTCCCCTCGATCCGCACCGGTGCCTGAGGGTGGTTTCTCGTCGGCCCGCTGAGGACGGGCCATCCGGCCCTATGCCTCGCCACTGGTGGGCGGGACAACTGCACAAAGGTTGGAAAGGGAAGACTACATGAAGAAGGAATTAGTGATCGGCATAGCCATCGGAGCGGGCATCGTGGCCCTGATGTCTGGGGCCTCGGGATCATCACTGCTGTTCGGGCTGCTCGTCCTCGCCTGTCCGTTGATGATGGTGTTCATGATGCGTGGGAATAGTGGTCACCACACCATCGCTCCACCCGAGCGCGAGCTACCTATCAAGAAGATCGACTGACGTGTCTCGCAGGGTTGTGAACGCGACGCAGTCATCGCTCGGGCGGCAGCCGAAGAAGATCGGATGCTCGTCACTCTGGACAAGGACTTCGGCGACCTCCGTTCCTTCCCTCCGGGAACCCACCCAGGCATCATCGTCATGCGGGTTTCGAATCAAAGTGCGCCGCACGTGACAGCTGTCCTGGGAAGTCTGCTGCGAGAGTTCGACCTCGACAACCTTGCCGGCTGCCTCACGGTGCTCGAAGACGCTCGAGTACGAATCCGTAGACCGTAGCTAAGGAAGACCGCTTCTACGCACCTCCCCAGAGGGAACCTCAGACCTATTACGACGTTGCCACCTGTGGTGCTCGCCGCAAGCCAGTCGCGAACTTGACCGCTCATGGGTCTGGAAACCTCTAAGGCACGCGACACGATTTCGACACGCGCGCGACGCAAAATCCTCGCTTAAGGCAGTGCACGAGGGTGGAGGAAAGTCAGGTAAGAGCTAGAAAGTCCGAATACAACCAGAACGTCCGGCCTTTCCGGGTAAGGTTGCGTTTACCGACGAAGGGAGAGAGGCATGGCAGACGTGAAGATGGACAGCCCCGCGCGCTTGTACGCCAAGGTGGTGGGTATCACCGTGCTATTGGTGGGTGTTGTGGGAGTGATCCTGGGGGATCCCAAAGATGGCCTCTTGGGACTTTTCAACATCGACATTGTTGAAGACATTATCCATCTCGGCACGGGCGGACTCCTCACCTATGTGGGATTCGCGGGCACCAACAGCGCGGTGAAGACTGTCGTCACGGGACTTGGGGTGGTTTACCTGGTGGTTGGGATCCTCGGGTTCTTCGTTCCTGAGCTGTTCGGACTGCTAACTCATGACTACGACCTCGCCGACAACATCCTGCACCTCGTGCTTGGAGGTCTCGCGCTGCTAGCCGTTTCTGGCAACGCTGCGAAAGAGAGCACCGACCGGCCGCTAGCGACATAGCAAGGTCGACCACCAAAGAGGATAGTCCGAACGAGAGGATCAAGATCGGACCGCCTTATACCCGGACATCGTCACCAAGGCAGCCATCACCTGTTCGCGGGATGAGAAAGTCTCATGTGACCAGTTGAGCGCGGGCGGTTGAAGGATCACAGCCTGTGCTTAATTGATCCCTCTTCCTGAGCACGATCGATGCACGGCTGCTCGAGAGCACACAAACCGCTCTCACCACTGTCTGCATTCACGTACCACCGGTAGGTACTGATGCCTTTCTTTAGCATCAGCGGCGGAAAGCTGACTTCGATCGTCTTGTTATCGGGCCGGCGAACGCGGGCATAACCACGGCCTTGCCCGGAAGTCACGTCAAGCATGGACGCAATGAGGCTCGAGTCTTCCTCGTCCATGTCGATGGTCAAGACGCGTTCGAATGTCTCGCGGTCACCGTCGACGTCGAACCACAGCTCGATGAATGCCGGACCCGCCAATTGATCGTTGGTCCACGACTCGAACGTCGAGATCCGATGAACGATCTCGGTCGTAGCCGACGCTCGCCATTCTCGTCCTCATACTGGACTTGGACCTCGGAGATCCAAGAGTTGGGATCATGCGCGATGACCGTGAGGGTCTCGTTGATACCCGCCTTCAGCGGAGGTTGGTTGAACTTGAACGTTGTGATCCTCGGACGCTCGTGCCCTGGGTCGGCCGCTGCGGGAAGAGCAAAGAGCAAGATCGTGAAAGCCAAAACGGCGGGCAGGGTCCGCCTCATCGTCGCCTCCTATCGTTGTAGTTGCCTTTGTCATTAGAGGCCCGAAACCTAGCCAAGGCTCCCGCCATTTTCCAAATCTCGAGGCGATAAGAACAGCGGGAGCGACTGATCCGATCTGGACATGCGCCGCCTCGATCGATCTCGATCCATGGGCCGAGGATTCGATCCCTGTCCAGCCCACCAAGCCCAGCCTGTCAGGCGAGGACCTGCTTAGGCGTCGGCCGTTGCGCTTGAGAGTCGGAAGACCGGTACGGGGTCACGGAACCCCTTGATCGTCTTCGGATCGATGGGCTCCACCTCGTGCTCCGACGTGATCGCTAGTCGCGCTCTCCGGTCCATGAGTACCTCGCCCTCCACCGCCTCGTCGCACAAGCGGGACGCGAGGTTGACCACCGTCCCGATCGCGGAGTAATCCTGCCTGCCCTCGAACCCGACCATGCCCAACGTCGCGTAGCCGAGGGCGATCCCGATCCCGTAATTCAGATCGAACCCTCGCGACTGCCATGTCTCGAGGAGCTGCGCCAACGGTCCGCGCAGATCGCTAGCCATGTCGAGAGCCCGGCCAGCGGGGTTCTCGATGGGGATGGGATCGCCGAAGTAAGCCATCACGCCATCGGCTTGGAAGGCGCCGACGGTTGCGTCGAACTTCTCGAACGACTTTCCCAGCACGCGATAGAAAGAGTCGAGGACGTGGATCACTTCCTCCGGATCACATTCTGTCGCGAACTTCGTGAAGCCCCGCAGATCGATGAAGAAAACCGCCTCGCCACAGGCCTGCCGAAGACCGAACGATCCTGTGCGTACAACTTCGCCAACCCGTATGTGCGCTGGGCGCCGGATACCCTGTGGGCCCACGGATTAGGAGTTTCCTCTAGGCCGCTTCGTCTACCTACGGTTTCGCGCCGAATGGGCCTCCGACCTGCCCATTCGACTCATTGTCATTCATGGACGTTCATGGGTGTTCATGCACCCGACCGACACCGATCTCGTCGGGAGACGATCTCGGAGGCCTCGATCCACAACGGCGGCGGCTGGGGAGCGCCGTTCCGCGGTCACCCCATCGCGAAGCCGCCCGCGCGGCGAGGGCCCACAAGGGTAGCCCCCGGCGGAGCGAACTAGCCACTTGACTCAGGCGAAACAAGGAGTAGAACGGAGGTAAGTCCCAACGAAGGGAGAGTGGATGTTCGTACAGGTGATCCAGGGCAAGGCGAAAGACCCTGCTGGTCTGAAGAAGCAGTGGGAGCGGTGGAACCAGGAGGTCAAGCCGTCTGCGAAAGGGTTCCTCGGCAGCACCGGTGGCGTGACGGCGAACGGCGACTTGATCGTCGTAGCCAGGTTCGAGAACGAAGAGCTTGCGAGGGCGAACAGCGACAACGAGGCTCAGGGAGCATGGTGGGAAGAGACTTCCCAGTATGTCGAGAGCCCGATATTCCACGACTGCACCGAGGTCGACACGATGATGAGCGGGGGATCTGACGACGCTGGCTTCGTTCAGATCATCCAGGGCAAGGTCAAAGACGTACAGGCAGCGCGCGATCTCGACGCTCGGACCGAAGGCGACATGTCGAAGTTGCGACCGGATGTCATCGGTGGGATCACCGCGTGGCATCCCGAGAACGGGCGTTTCACGAACACCGTCTACTTCACGTCCGAGGCCGAAGCGCGGGCGAACGAAAAGGAGTCAGGCACCTCCCCAGAGTTCCAGAAATTCATGGAGGCAATGCAAGCGAACTCCGATGGAGAGTCGGTGTTCCATGACATCAGTGAGCCATGGCTGTCTAGCAAATGAGTAAACAGCTCGAGATGTACCTGCGCTCCGTTGACGAGTTCGACAAGCGGATGGTGGCGGTGCGACCTATCGACCTGGATAAGCAGACCCCGTGCGCGGAATGGAAGGTGCGGGACCTGATCAACCATCTCGTATACGAGGACAAGTGGGCCGGGCCGTTACTAGAAGGTAAGACGGTTGCCGAGGTTGGTGACGAGTTCGAAGGAGATCTCGTCGGCGACGATCCGCACCTCGCGTGGAAGCTGGCATCTGCAGGAGCGAAGGCGGCTGCGCAGGAACCCGGAGCTATGGAACGCACCGTGCATCTTTCCTTCGGTGATTTTTCGGGCGCCGATTACCTCGACCAGCTGACGGCCGACCACCTGATCCACAGCTGGGATCTCGGCCGAGGGATCTCGGGACAAGAGAACCTCGACGCGGATCTGATGGAGCACGTTCATGCGTGGGCGGTTCCCATCGAGGACATGCTCAAGGGCTCCGGTTTGTATGGAGAGAAGATCGAAGCTCCAGAGGGAGCCGATCTGCAGACCAAGCTCCTGGCGGTGTTCGGCCGGCAGGCATAAGCCACCCGTACGGGGCAAGATGTATCCATGGCCCCTCAAGCGATCAAGACCACGTTCCCCGGCTCCCGCGGCGCAGAGCTCGCAGCTCGGCTGGATCTACCGACCGGGACACCGCGCGCGTTCGCGTTATTCGCCCACTGCTTCACGTGCGGCAAGGACATCGCTGCGGCAACCAGGATCAGCACCGGGTTGCGAGAGGAGGGCTTCGCGGTCCTTCGCTTCGACTTCACCGGTCTCGGGTCCAGTGAAGGCGAGTTCGCGAACACCGACTTCTCCTCCAACATCGCAGATCTGGTGGCCGCCGCCGACATGCTGCGCGCGCGCTTCGCTCCCCCACGCCTGCTCATCGGTCACAGCCTGGGTGGGGCCGCAGTCCTCGCGGCGGCCAGCCGCATATCGGAGGTGAAGGCGGTTGCAACGATCGCCGCTCCGGCCGACCCCTCTCACGTATCAGACGTCTTCGACCCCGCCGACCTTGAAGCGATCGAGCATGATGGGGTGGCCGAGGTGTCGCTCGCCGGAAGGCCGTTCACGGTTCGCCGCGAGTTCCTTCGTGACATCGCGGGCCACAACCTCGCTGCCTCGGTCGCAGCCCTGAACCGAGCCCTCCTTGTCATGCACTCCCCCCGCGACATGCTGGTTGGGGTCGAGAACGCACGACAGATCTTCGACGCCGCCAAACATCCGAAGAGTTTTGTCTCGCTCGACGACTCTGATCACCTTCTGACTAATCGAGAGCACGCCGCCTACGCCGCCCGGGTCCTTGCTGCATGGGCGAGCCGTTTCGTCGACGACGACGCCGAGTCCCCTGCACCGCCTCAAGAGGGCCATGTCATCGCAGAGGAAGCGGACGTCGGTCGACTCGCCCAGATGATCCGAGCCGGCCGTCACACTCTTCGTGCGGACGAGCCCGCGGGGATCGGCGACGACACCGGCCCGACCCCGTACGATCTCCTTCTCGCTGCCCTCGGCGCGTGCACCTCGATGACGCTTCGCATGTATGCCGAACGCAAAGAGATCTCGC
Organism: Actinomycetota bacterium; assembly: GCA_051001455.1. Taxonomy (GTDB): domain Bacteria; phylum Actinomycetota; class CADDZG01; order CADDZG01; family WHSQ01; genus JBPCNH01. The sequence continues at coordinate 13,184 of JBPCNH010000020.1, read as the reverse complement.
TCGAGCACGTCCGCGTGACGCTGACACACAAGCGCCGCCACGCAGAGGACTGCGAGGACGCCGACGGCAAGCCCTTGCGGATCGATGTCATCGGAAGGACCCTCGAGTTGGCTGGCGACCTCAGCGACGACGATGTCGAGCGACTGCTGTCGATCGCCGACCGTTGTCCGGTCCATCGGACACTCGGCGGGGATATCCGAATCGAGACGAGCGTCGCCGGCACGAAGTGATCAGGCCCCCGGGCGAACTCCCGGGCACAGTCGAGCCCCACTGCAACGACCATCTCGTTTGACACCGATTGCATGAATGGAACAGTCGTTGTTCGTGGGTGAAACGGCGAGATAGCCTGCGATGATTGTGGATTCGTATCGATGGCTACCGCCTGCGCTAGCGGCGTACTACGGCTCGCTGGATCTACCCCGCCAGGACCCGGTCCCCTGGTCCCCTCTTTCAAAGGCTGTAAAGGAGTCCCGCGTCGCTGTCGTTACCACCGCCGGGGTGCATCTTGCGTCCGACGATAGCTTCGATCTCGATCGCGAACGCCGCGAACCGATCTGGGGTGATCCGACCTACCGGATCCTTCCTCGTGACGTGGGGTCAGACGATGTTGAACTCTCACATCTGCACTACGACACATCTGATGCGAAGGAAGACCTGGACGTGGTTCTGCCCGTTCCCCTCCTAAGACAACTCCAGTCCGAGGGCATCATCGGCGACGTGGCTACGCGCCATTACTCGTTCATGGGCTTCCAGCTCGATGCCACCGAACTCCTGGATCGCCACCTGCCCGAGGTCATCTCTCATCTTCGTGAAGACGCTGTTGACGCGGTGGTGCTTACTCCCGCCTGACCAGATTGCTGCAGGACGGTCGTCCTGATCGCTAATCGCATCGAGCAAGCGGGGTTCCCGACGGTGGTGATCACGATGATGCCCGACATCGCGCGGCGGATCGGCGTTCCCCGCGCCGTAGCGGTGGAATTCCCCTTCGGCCACACGCTCGGCCACGTCCACGACGAGCGTGAGCACCGCGCCGTGCTCACCGCAGCTCTCGACCTACTCGGTGAGGCCGCCGAGCCGGGGACCATCGTTCCTCTCGAGCTGATGTGGCCCGACCCCGATCACGAGTGGCACAAGCGATGGCATCCCCGCGAGCCTTCGCCGATCCTCAAGATGCTTCGAGGCACCTGAGACCGAACTACGGGTAGCCGGGCTTGCGATCGCGCTCGCGCTCGCGCTCATCTCGCCTTAAATGATGTCGGTTCCCACCGAGATCCAGAAAGCGGCCCCCTCCGGGGGCCGCTTTGTTACCGGGTCCTTCGCCCCGTCGACGTTCCGAACACCGGCATCGTCGATCTCGAGTTCAACAGCCTAGGGAAGGCAATGCCTGGCGGAACCGTCGAGTTGGACGCGTGGCCCGGCATATAGGGTCACAACTGGGGAACCGAACATGCCGAGCGCTGGGTCGGGGCCCACGCGATCTTCGATAGCGGCACCTGGCTCGACGACGTGATGGGACGCATCAAGATCGGTGGGGTGACCACGCCGTGGGTGGCGAACGGCGCGCTCTCGATCAACGGCCGGCGTCACCGCCTTGGAGGCATCGGCAAGACACGCTCGACGCGCGTGAACGAGACGGTCAACTCGGTGGACTTCGATCTGCCGGGCGAGATCCCCGTTGTCGGACGCGTGGTCCGTTCGCCCGATCAGACCGTGGCGTGGCCCTACGCCGACCCGTCCGGAGGCACGCATCACTCTCTCAACTGCTCGATCGCCGGGGGCGTGGTGAGTCGACCGCAATGGGCCGCAATAAGAAGGAGCATGGTCAGCCTTGGGGAATCCTTATAGAGGATCGCAGTCGACAAGGGGGCCCCAATGAAGAGAATCTTCACGCTCGTCATCCTGGCGGGTCTGATCGCAGGGGCGATCTCCGCGCCGGCAGTTGCCCAGAAAAAGAGGAAGTCGCGTGCGCCCATCGCAACGGATCTATATCTGCACGGCACCCAGGCAGCAGGCGAGATGGAATCATTCGTACCGATAGTTCATGAGAACTTGCTTACGATGGATGCGACTCCGCCAACTTCGCAGGAGAAATCCAAGCAGATTACCAACTACTCCGCAGGTCCCAACACTCAGTGCGCAGGCAACAATCTATTTCCAGCCTGGATCGGTGAAGCCTCGGGCAAGGTTGTCGGTGACATCAAGTTCGTGTTCACTTCGGTCGGCTCGCCCGGCCTTGTTGACATCAAGGTGTGGGCCGACATCCCTGGGGGCGCCGACTTCTGTAACGACGGATACGTCGAGCCGAACGCGCAGGCTCTCGATGTAGCACTACCTGCGGGCGAAGCAGATGTCGAAGCCATCCTAGAAGGCACTAGGTTCAATGTCACCAAAACTCTTCTGATCCAGATCAGCCCGTCCACGATGGATGTGGGCGGGACGCAACGACCGGGGTCCAATGTGTTCTTCTCAAGGATCGAGTACGACTCCGAGGGGCATGCCTCCGCTTTGTCGTTCAGTTGCCTGCCCCCTTCGAGGAAGGCAAGCTGCACTACATAGATCAGCATCTCAAGGCCTGCCACCCGACCGAGCCCAAGACCGTGTGGATCCGCTACACCGTGCACAAAGTGCCCGGCGCGGAGGCAACCGGGTCGACGTTGTTCACCTACCTGATGCTGCGTCGAGAGGACATGACCTTCACGAAACCGGTAGCCGCATCGATGGCCCCCGAAAGAGAAAGATCCCTACGGGGTGCAGGCACCGGACGGTAGGAACTCACCTCTAGGAACTTACCTCCAGGAAACTCCCCTCCTAGGTTGACTCCAACGGCGCTGCACCGAACGGCGAGGTGAACCGGCGACACCAGATCACGACGCTCTGATACTGCTCGAGGTCGGTCCCTTCCGGAACCAGATAGTTCTGGTCGCCGACATTGCCCTTGAGGTTGCCAAGATCGATGAAGTCCTCCGCGAACTCTCTGCCTTCGGCCGTCACCGGGGCCGTCGATAGATAAACGAATAGGTCGGGCCCGTTCTCGGTCGAGAAGTCCTCGAGCCTGACGTAGTAATTGCCGTCGTCGGCGAGACTCAGCGACGCATGACCGCTGGTCTCGTGATCGAGGCTGCGGAAATTCCCGGCGAGCATCATGGCGTCTTCCTTGGCCATGGCGTCGTCTTCTTTGGCCATGGCGTCGTCTTCTTTGGCCATGGCGTCGTCTTCCTTGGCCATGGCGTCGTCTTCCTTGGCCATGGCGCCCGGGGCGGGCTCATTCACGCGGGTGTCCTGGAACAGCTTCTGGGGTTGGAACCAGACCAACACAACCGCGATCCCGATCGCACCCACCACCCCTGCGATAAGCAGGCGGCCCGGGGTCAGGAATCTCTTGAGACCTGCATTCCCCGTTGCGTCCATACCTGGCCTCCTCTATCCTCTTTTCCGTACTATGGCCAGGCTATACAGCCGCTTCTTACGAGGTCATTACGCGCTTCGCTGGACGATCGTAAGGAATCGTTAATCATCCAGGCGCACAATAGACAGATGACTCCAAGGGTGCTGGTCGTTGATGACGAGCCGATCGTGCGCGAAGTACTGGGGCGCTACCTGGTCAAAGACGGCTTCGAGGTCGAGCTGGCCGAGGACGGTGAGCGCGCGGTCGCCTCCTTCGTGTCGACTCAACCCGACATCGTATTGCTGGATCTCATGTTGCCGAAGCTCGATGGATTCCAGGTATTCGAGAGGATCCGTAGTGTCTCGGACATCCCGGTGATCATGTTGACGGCGAAGACATCCGAGCACGACCGCATCGCGGGACTCGAACTGGGCGCCGACGATTATGTAAGCAAGCCATTCTCGCCTGGGGAGGTCGTCGCACGGGTCAGGGCGGTCCTGCGGCGCGCCCCCAACGCATCCTCAGAGGCCGAGGAGCTCCGGTACGACGCGCTCGCGATAGACCCCCTCGGGCGTCGCGTCGAGGTCGGAGGGAAGGAGGTCTCACTAACCACGAAGGAGTTCGACCTGCTGTATTTCATGGCCCGGCATCCGGGCAGAGTGTTCACGCGACTGGACCTGCTTGAAGAGCTGTGGGACTTCGCCTTCTACGGGGATCCCGCCACCGTGACCGTCCACGTCCGGCGCTTGCGCGAGAAGGTCGAGCAGGATCCTTCCTCGCCCCTTCATCTCGTTACCGTATGGGGTACCGGTTACAGGTTCGATCCATGAGAAGGCTCGGTCCCTTGGCGCTCGTGGCCCTCGTCGCAGGAGCCGGCGGGATCGTCACGCTGGTCGTCGCACGCGGCTTCGGGATGCCCATGAACGACGTCGTCCACCTCGGTCAACTGCTCCTACCTGCAGTCGCCGCGACCGTAGTCGCTGCTGCCGTAGCCGACCCACTGTTGCGTGACGCGACGGTCCGGACCCGATTCGTCGCGCTCGCGCTCGTCTCCGTCGGGGTGTCGCTGGCCAACCTCGCCGTCCTATCGGCCTTGATGCTCGTGAAACACGATGCTCTGGTGGTCGCGACCCTGATCGCCTACTCCGGTGCAGCTGGTCTCGGCGCCGCACTCGCATTGTCACGCTCGTTCCGATCCGGGATCAGAAAGCTCGTGGATGCAGCAGAGAGGCTACGGAGAGGCGAGCTGTCGACACGGATAGGGACGGTCGATGGTGGGAACGAACTGAACCATCTTGCTTCGACGCTCGATGCTATGAGCGCACGTCTCGAGGACACGATCGCAGCGGAACAAAGGGCTATAACCGTACGCAACGATCTGATCACTGCAGTGTCACACGACTTGCGCACTCCGTTGGCGGGGTTGCGGGCGATGGTTGAGGCGATCGATGACCGTGTCGTCGACGACCCTGCAACATTCAGGCGATATGCAACCGAGATGCGGCATTCAATGGGCGTCCTCGTCACCCTGGTCGACGACCTCTTCGAGCTGGTCCAACTCGATGCCGGAGTTATCAAAGCGGAAACCGATCGTTCGACGGTCGATGAAGTTGTCAGGTTCGCTCTCGCAGCATGCGGTGCCCACGCGGTTGATAAAGGGGTTCGGCTCGAGAGCACCATCGACGGCGCCGAGGGGGTGCTGGTGTCACCTCGGCTGACGCGGGCGCTACAGAACCTCGTGCAGAACGCCATCCGGCACACCCCGGCCGACGGAACGGTCCGCATCAACGGCCGGTGTTCGAACGAATCCATCGAGTTGTCGGTGGAGGACACAGGTGAAGGCATCCCTGAGACGAATCTCGAAAGAGTCTTCGAGCCCTTCTGGCGCGGCGACGCGAGCCGGACCGCGGCGGGGGCCGGGCTAGGTCTGACACTTACGAAACGTCTGGTCGAAGCTCTGGGAGGGGCGGTGAACGTCGAATCCACGGTCGGACGTGGATCACGCTTCGCACTCATAGTGCCGAGCCAGAGTGACGTTTTCTAACCGCCGGGAGGAGACCCGGGCCTAACCGAAAGTAAACGAGTACGCCTCCAGGCCCGGAGAGAGCTCCAGCCGCAGCGTGCCCTGGGCATTCCCGCCGGAGCGCACGGTGTAGAGCCGATGCTCGTCAACGCTTATCTCTCGCCGGCTCCCGTCGTCGTTGTGCACGGTGAGCGAACCCGTTTCACCCGACGCACCGGGACCGACCACTATGAAGACATCGCGAGCGACATAGCGCAGCTCGATCGCGGCCGAGTCACCTGCGACAGCCATCTCGTCTCCCACCGTCCAGGTCCCAGTGAAGGTCCACCAGTTCAACGGCAGCTCACCCGTCGCCTCGTAGCGGACGGGTTCGTCTGGGACCAGTCCGGAACGACCATCGACCGATCCGGCGAAACGATCGGCGCGTGCGTACCCGAGATAGATCTCGGGCGTGCGCGGCGTAACGAAGGTATCGGGTTCATCAATCTCGGCTGTGGGTTTCAAAGAGAGCAGGTGTCGGATCTCATTCTCGGTACGTTCATAGGCCCCCTCGCCGTAATGCACCGAGCGAAGCACACCGTCACGGTCGATCAGATAATGCGCCGGCCAGTAGCGGTTGTAGAAGTTGTCCCAGGTCTCGTAATCAGGGTCGAGGGCCACCGGATATCCGATCCCAAAGTCCTCGATCGCGGCTCCCACGTTTGCCGGATCCTTCTCGAAGGCGAACTCCGGCGTGTGTACTCCGAGGATGACGAAGCCATCGTCGGCATAGTCCGCGTACCACTGTTTGAGATAGGGGAAGGTACGGATGCAGTTGATACACGAATAGGTCCAGAAGTCCACGAGCACGACCTTGCCGCGTAGCTCACGCAGGGTGACCTCGTCCGAGTTAAACCAATGCGAGATGGCCGCGAGCTCGGGGGCAGGACCGTAATCCGCCAGGTGATCGAGCTCCGGATAACCCGAGGCCGCCAGTTGGGCTTCGCTCAAGCGAACGCGCGCGCCCTCGCCGACATCGACGTTCTCGCCGCTCGCCAGGGCGCGTTGCTCGAGGGCCGCGGTAGGGGTCGACGTGAGATTGATGGACTCCGCCAAGAATCGGTTAAGGGAGTTGGTCCAGCCAAAACCAATCATCGCGGCGGTCAACAGCAGCACCCCCCCCATGCCCACTTCCAGACGGCGGCCGCTTCCCAGCCTTCGGCGCAAGAACGCCGAGGCCCGTTTGCCTCCGAAACCGATCGCGAGCAGGGGGCCGAGCATCCCAAGGCCGTAGGCAACCATCGTGGCGACCGTACGACCGCTGAACCGGCTCGAGGCGCCGGCCACCGCGATGCTGGCGAGGATCGGCCCCGCGCACGGCGCCCAGATGAGTCCCAAAGGAGCTCCCGCGATCAGGCCACCAGAAAACCCGCTCCTCCTCGGAACCGCGCCGGCGACCGGAGCGGTGACCCTCGAAACGAACACCTGGAATCGCTCTTGGGCTGAAGGAACGATGAGGGTCGCTGCAAACACGACCAGCAACGCCGCCGCCACCCATTGAAGAAGCATGTTCGGAAGGCCGAGGGCGCTCAGGATCCCGGCGAGCACGATCCCCACAAGGAAGAAAGAGAGCTCGAGGCCGACCACGATGCCGACTACACGCCGTCTTCCCTCTCCCGCGGATACCGCCATCAGGGCAGGGAGGATGGGAAGCACGCAGGGGGTCAGCGCAGACGCAGCTCCCCCGATGAACGCGATGACGAGCAGATAGATGGCCGTGTCTCCTTAGAGAAAGAGTTGCCGACCCCTGATACTGGCCCGTCAAGCCTTTCGGGAGTCTTACGGCGAGGACGCCTCCACCAACGTTGAGCATCTTTCTTCGGGGGCCGGCCGACCGCCGGTTTTCGTCGATGGTTCACGTTACGGCGGTCGAGGTACTGCACGCCTTCGTTGTCCGATCGACGGGACCTAGCTGATCGCGGTCCTACGGCTGCCCGAAAACATCGTGAGAGCCGACCCGCCGCCAGATCACGTGCGGTTCGCCCTCGACTTGCTCTTCTACATACTCGAAGGTAGCGCGCCCGTCCTCGGCCCAGGTCATCTCGAAGATGCCCTCGGCGCCCTGGACGCCCTTGACGCGAAGCCCTTTCCTGAAGGCCCCCTTCGCCTTGAGATCCTCCACGAACTTGGCTACGGCAAGCTTGAAGCGCTTCTTATCCTCGGCAGAAAGCGAAGCGTGATCCTTCTTGAACCGATCGGTCTTTCCGTAGGTCGGCACGCGTTCGGCTACAAACGATCAGGCGTCGAGGGAGTCGAGGAAGTCCTTGTCCGACCCGTGGGTCTCCACGCGGCCTTCGGCGACATCGAGGGAAGCCTCGCGCTCGCCTGCCTGCCACGCCGGCGTCCAGAACCATGCTTGGGTGGCGTCGATGACCTTTTGGGGCCTTAGGAGGATCCCCTCCGGCACCATCTCGACCGCGACCGGGTCACCTTCTTCGAGGTGAGCGAGCTCACGGATCTCACGTGGGATCGTCACCTGCCCCTTGGCTCTGACTCGGGAATCGGCCACAAAGTGCTCCTTTGGTGAGCTTTAGTCTAGCGCATAATCCAAAAGACGGAAAGTTGGAATTTCCTATTCTATCCCCCGGCGTCCTTCGCCTCGACCCTTAATACTCGATAGCGCGAGACGATAATCAGCCCCCCGTCCTTCAGAGATACGCCATACAGGAGGGCCCCAAGGTCTGGACCGACGTCATGGCGAACCTTCCCGCCGGTCACGAGATAGATCGGGCCGAGGCCCTCGAGCTCCTCGAGTCGTGGGGTATCGAGCCCGACGAGCTTGACCGCCGCTAGGTTGACACCCTAGTGCAACCAGATAGTCATCGTTCGGGTCGTCGGGCACGACCCTTGCTGGATCCCGAGGGTCGTCGACCATCAATCCCTCCTCCTGCAGTTTCCGAGCGAACGCCTCGGCATCGGCAGCGGAGATCGAGTACCGCCCGGGGATCCGTGGCGAAAGCAGTATCTGAAGAAGCGTTCAGGACGCAAGCGGTCTCGTGACTCGTCATTTCCGGCTCCGGCCCTGTCCCGAACTCGGGGATATATCCCTCCGCTATCGCCCACCGGCGCGCGCCGATCACTTCAGTCATCATCGGTGCCTCTCTTCCGGTCCTACGGCGGAGCGTTCGCCGGTCGGGATCTGCGCTGGGCGGTCGGTCGGCTCACGTCTGCGGTTCCGGCTACAACAAAAACTCGGCCTGTCGTCACTCGATAGGCTGACCCAGCCTATGACAACGCTATGCCTTCGCATTCGATGAAGCAGAGGATCGGTGCTGCGCGAGCGGCAGGGAAAGCACCGTGGGGATTGGCTCGAAGGCGGCAGCCGAAGAATACGAAGCTGATCTCGGAGGCCTGAATGGGACTCTTGGTCTTCGCTCTCGTCCTGTTGCTGGCGGTGTTGGTTTCGGAGCTCGCGCACCGGAGCGTCCTGTCCACCGCCGTCCTTTTCCTCTTCGCAGGTTTCCTCGCAGGGGCAGGGGTCACCGATCTGATCGAGGTGACACCGGACGAACCTCCTGTTCGGCAGTTGGCCGAAGTCGCACTGTTCGCGGTTCTGTTCACCGACGGGATGAGGGTCGGCATCCGCGACATCACCTCGGCATGGCGGCTACCGGGACGGGCACTCTTCTTCGGCATGCCTCTGACGTTGGTCGTGACGGCCCTGCTCGCGCACACGATCGCAGGTCTTGGATGGCTCGAGTCGTTCCTCATCGGTGCTGTGCTCAGTCCTACGGACCCCGTGTTCGCGGCTGCGATCGTCGGTCGAAGAGGCGTTCCGCGTCGCCTTCGGCAGCTTCTGAACGTCGAGAGCGGCTTGAACGACGGTCTGGCTCTCCCCGTCGTCATCATCCTCTTAGCGCTGCTCGACGAAGAGGCCGTGCACGCCGGGGAGCTAGCGCTCGAGCTTGTCTTGGGGATCGGGGTCGGCATCGTGGTTCCGTGGCTCGCTCTCCGATTGGAAAAGACTCGTTACTTCTCACCACAGCAGGACCTCGCCGCACTGCTTCCGGTGGCCATCGGGCTTGCGGTCTTCGCCATCAGCTCGATTACGCATGCGAATCTGTTCTTGGCCGCGTTCTTCGCCGGTGTCACGATCGAGACGATGAATCCAACATTCACTCGGGCATTCGAGCAGTTCGGCCACCTGATCTCGGAGATCCTCAAACTGGCCGCGATCTTAGTTTTCGCAGCTCTCATCTCGCCACAGTTCCTAGGCGAGATCACGTTGGCCGGCTACCTATTCGCGTTGCTAACTTTATTGCTCGCCCGACCCGTATCGATCGGAATCGCTCTGCTGGGAGCCAACATCGGGACGAAGGAATGGGCGGCCGCGGCGTGGTTCGGACCCAAGGGATTCGCCTCGGTCGTCTATGGCCTCCTCGTGGCGCGTTCGGGTGTCGCCTCCGCAGATGAGATGTTCCACCTGATCGCGATCGTAGTGACGGCATCGATCATCTTGCACTCCTCGACCGATGTGGTGATCGCGAAACAATTCTCGGAGCTAAACGAGGACTAACCGGAGAGACGTTCGATCGCCTGCCACACGTCCTGGAACTTCGAGAACCGCTCCAAGATGGACAAGGACGAACTGATATCGGCACTAAGGAACCACTGATGGCATCCCGTTGGCGTCGGCGCGGCTTACTTCTTAGGCAGCTTCACCGTTTTGTGGATCGCGATCGCGTCGTGCATCTCCGGTGGGTATGCGGTCTAGGGAGGTCACGAGAGAATCTCCGGAGCGGCTTCCACCAATCTGACAGCGATCTCGCGCACCTTCGTGTTGGACCTTTGCGACAACTCCGTAAGGACCTGGAACGCTTCATCTTTGTCGCACTTGCGGCTGGCCATCAGCAGTCCGATCGCCTCGCCGATCACGGTGCGAGTCTCGACTGCTTCCTCGAGTTGGGCGATCTTCGTCTGATCGCTCTCGTGCGTGAGAGCGTTCGCCAAGGCCACCCCCGCTTGAGCCGCGAACAATGAGCCCGCTGCTCGATCATCCGTATCGAAGGCGCCCGTCTTAGTCGACATCATGTTGACCGCGCCGAGTGAAGAGTCATCGACCCGAAGGACGTATGCCAGGAGACTCGCAACCCCGGTTTTCTCTGCCGCGCGCCGGGAGAAGGTCGGCCATGTCTCGTCCGTAGCCATGTCGGGGATATAGAAGGTTGCATGATTGGCGATCGACGAGAGACAGGGTCCCTCGCCCACCCCGTACTGAATCTCGTCGAGATGGGTTGCCATCGGATCGGTAGCTCCGACGGTTGTGATCTTCCCGTCCTTCGCCAAAGACACACTGCAGACTTCCAGTGGATCGATCGCGGCAACCGCTAGTTCAGCGATCTGGTTGATGGTGCTCTCGGTGGTCTCGGACGCGGTGACAAGCTGGGCGAGCGTGTCGATACTCTGACTGAGCTCTTCGCGAACGTTCGGGGGATCTTGAGCCACCGGTACCCCACTTCTTGAGGCGTCTTCGACGGGAGCTATCAGGCTTCGCAGGGGGCTCAGAGCACCTACAGAGATCAACGGGAACCCGTGACGTCATGATAGCCCAATGGGGCCGTATCTTCTGGGGGGCATGGGAGGCCGGTGTCGGCCAGCGGCAGGCGGGTGCCGTACATCACGTGGGCGGGTGATGTGAGGTGCGCGAGGAACTCGCGGATCAAGCGGGTCTTGCCTATGGCCTGCACTCAGACGGTCACTAGGGCCTGTAGCTCAGTTGGTAGAGCGCACCCCTCGCACGGGTGAGGTCAGGAGTTCGATTCTCCTCCGGTGCACCCGCAAAACCCCAGGTCAGAGACTTCCTTGGCTCCAACGTGGATGTTTAGCGGTTTCCAAAGTCAGCAAAAAGTCAGCAAGAAGTCTGAATCACTTCGAGCGCAACGCCGTTCCAACCTGCAGCGGGAAAGCGCGAACCCGCCTAGCCCAGGACTGTGCTGGAGGAGGCCGCCACGAACAGGCAGCACCATGTTCTCGGCAGAGAGGGCGCACCTGCGGCCCAGCCCCTTCGACCACCTCTCCCAGTGCTCCGGAAGAGACGTCCGCAAAATTTGAGAACGGTCTGGACGTTCGAGCGACTCTTCGTTTGGGGCACCTGAAGTGGACCCGCGTCGGCCTCGATCATGAACGCAGCAGCGGTATCCGGAGCGGTGGTGTCTCCGACATCTCTGTGAAATGTCTTGCACACTTCCGCAGGGCCGCAAGAGCGCATCACACGGCAAACACTCACTCGGTCGCGCAATGAACGATTCCTGTACGACACCCCATATCAGGCAGTTTGTCGTTGTCAGGATGTGCATCGAAGTTCGCATCGTTGGCCGACTTAAAAGCTCGAAAGTCAGCGTCAAAAACCCGAATCATTTTTTTAAAAGAAGACGCTGCTAGTCGCCTTTTTCTACTTCTATTTTTGTCGCAAAAAAACACGAAAGAAGTGGGAATCATCCCGCAACACGTGCAGTTGACCCCGATGCATTCAAACAAGAAAGGGACTCATACCATGTCGACACGTACTAAGGGAAAGCTCTACGCGCTAGGTGAGGCCGCAGAGTATTTGAACGTGAACGAACGCTACATACGGAACCTGATTCAGCTTCGCAAGATTGAGTTTTTTAAATTAAACAATGGATTGATTCGCATTTCAGAAGACGCCCTTGAAAACTTCTTGAAGGGTTCATTGCAACCTGTTCTTTTGGATGCAGCATCGCTACGAAAAATAGCTCCGACACGTCTTCCTCGGTCCGCAAAGAGTGGACCGAAGAGATGACGACTAGTTCGAAAATAAAAATCGACCGCTGTATATACAAACTACCTAATGGTCGCTACCAAGCACATTCTTACGACGCGCTGGGGAAAGAAAGGTCGAAGACATTCGACAAACTGACAGATGCCCGAGCCTACCGAGCGGAAATGTGCATCCAGAAACGCAAAGGCGATCTGCCGACGTCAGCATCACGCACAACATTTCAGAATTACGCGGAAGTGTATTTAGTCCAAAAGCTGTCCCTCCGAAGAAGGACCAGAGATAAATATCAGGCAGAGCTGGCTCTGCACTTGCTACCTGCCTTCGGCCCGCTCCCATTAGCGCGAATCTCCCGCCTTGATGTGCAGCAGTGGGTCGTGAACCAGGTACGCACGGGTTTGAGTCCGGAGACCGTCAGAGGACACTTCTCACTGCTCACAGCCATTTTCAATAGAGCTGTCGTGGAAGACCTATTAGCCAAGAGCCCCTGTACGAGCATCGAACTCCCAAGGGTTCGAAGAGAGGAGAAGCGATTTCTAACAGCGGAGCAGGTAGAGGCCCTTGTACAAGCTGCCCCGGATCCCTACAAGGTCCTCATTTACGCGGCCGCGTATTTGGGATGCAGATGGCAGGAACTCTCGGGACTAAGACGGGCAAACGTAAGCATCCCTATCAAGGGGGCGCCAACGATTCGAATTGTTACGACAGTTGAACGTTCGAACGGAGTCGAAATTCCAGTTGAAATGCAGAAGAGTCGAGCAGCCTTAAGAACTCTCGAACTACCCAGCTTCCTAGCTCAAGCAATGGCGAACCATCTGCATGAGTTCTCCGCCAGCCAATGGGCGTTTCCAGCCCCCCAAGGCGGATTCCTGCGCTGTCGCCTCTCACGAACTAGGGACCACCTGAGGGGCAGTTTTCTCAGAAACTAGGGACCACCCTTCTCACCAACTAGGGACCACCTCACCCCTGGAAATCCGCGCCTTGGCCGGTGCTGTTCGGTA
>JBPCNH010000019.1:0-33549 GCA_051001455.1 Actinomycetota bacterium | reverse complement strand
GCGATCGAAGCTGAGGTCGGGGTGATCGCCGCTGAGGCCACGGCCCCGCATGCTCGGCAGATGGCAGGTGAACCGGCCGGTCAGGTGTCCCACCACAGCTTGCCAATCGAGGTCGCCATCGCCGATGGACCCCTGGAGGAAGACGAGCGGGGGTCCCTGGCCGTGCACGGTCCCACCGACGGCGACGCCGTCGCTCGTGGTCACGTAGTGGGTGCGTTGGTTGCTCATGTGCGCTCTCCTCACGTCTCGTGTGGTCATGCCGGCAACGATGACGCAGGAGACCGCCGGAGACCATCACCCGACCGGGTACATTTCGGCGGCTGGGGGTAGTACTACAGGTCGCGGCGGGCCGCTTCTGCGGCGAGTCCGGCCCGTCCGTCGACGTTGAGTTTGGTGTAGACGTGGATCAGGTGCTTCTTGACCGTGTTGACGCCCATGAACAGGCGGCGACCGATCTCGGCGTTGGTGTGGCCTTCGGCGACGAGCCGCACGACGTCACGTTCGGCGGGAGTCAGTGACTCCCAGCCGATCTGCGGGCGCTGACGCCCGCCTCTCCCGCGGCGGGCATAGGCGACCGCGTCGGCCAGCAATAGCTCACTGCCAGCGTCCCAGCATGCGGTCGCGTCGGTGGGGTCGAGCCCGGCTTGGGCGGTGCTGCGGGCACGATCGAAGCGGTCGGCCTCAATGGGGAAGCGGGCGACGCCCGTGTCGGTGTGGAACCGTTGCGACGCGGCGAGCAGGCGAAGCGACCGCTCGGGCTCGCCGAGGGCTACGGCCAGATCGGCGATCGTCTCGAGCGCCGCGGCGGCCCCGACCCGGTCGCCGTAGTCGTCGAGGACCTCCAGGCCGTCATGGGCCAGCTCCCACGCCTCTCCGAGGTCCTCGTTCTCGTTCTGGGCCAGCTCCGCGAGGCCGAGCAATGACCGACCCAGCGGGAACGGGAGCCGCGGATCAGTCGACAGTGCGCGGCTGGCGTCCAGATGTGCTCGCGCGTCGTCGTGGCGCTGCTGGCCGTGTGCGAGCACGCCCAACAGCCACTCACCGATGGACTCGTCCCACCGGGAGCCGTTCCCACGGGCAATCCCCACGATCTTCTCGGCCGCCGCCCGAGCAGTTTCCAGATCGCCGGATGCGAAGGCCGACAACACGAGCCAGGGAGGGAGGAACACGCTGTCGTACTGGGTCCCCTCAAGACCATGTCTTCGCAGGACCGCCTGCGCCTTGGACAGCCAGTCCTGCCCTTGACCGTGATCGCCTTGCAGGACGGCAGCCGCTCCCAGGCCGGCGAGCCCGGTCGCCTCCCACCCGGGACGCCCGACCTGCCGGCTGAGCTCGACGGCCCGTCGAGCGTGTCGGCGTGACCGATCGAGCCGACCGGACCACACCGGCCACACGCCAAGGGCCTGGTGGGCGGCCGGCAGTTGGAAGGCGAGGTCGTTGGCCTCGCACAGATCCACGACCTGCTCCTGCAGGCGGCACCCGGCGTCGATCGAGCGGCTGCACAACAGCGTCACCCCGGCGAACGCCAAGACGTAGGCGTGGGTCGAAGCATCCTCGCACCGCTCCGCGTGTTGGATCGCCTGCTCGACGTCAGCGTCCACCTGCTCGCTGGTCGATAGACCCGACAGCACCCCCGACCAGGCTCGTTGGCCCAACCCGACGGCGAGCGCACCGCCCACATCAGCGCCGCGTGCCGCGTCAACCGCCTGGTTCGCCGACCGATAGGCGCTGGCCGGCTCGCCGCCGGCAAGGGCCAGGGCCGCCGCGGTCACCAACCCCCGCACCCTCTCGTCATCGGGGATGCCCGGGGCCTCGGCCGCGTCGTGCAGGCGTCGGTGCACCTCTCGGGACAGGCCGCGCTCGAACCAGAAACGGACGATCGGCTCGGTGATACCCACCAGCCCTCGCATATCTCCGGACTCCGCCGCCCAGTCCAGGGCACCGCGCAGGTCGTCGAGGTCGGCCGAAAGCCGCGTCACCCAGGGCTCAGGCTGCCCACCGGTCAGACCCGCCTGCGCCCGCCCGGCCAGTCCGACATGAAATGCCAGATGGCGATCACGCACCCGGGCGGGATCGTCCAGCTCGGACAGTCGCTGCCGGGCATACACCCGGATCGTCTCCAACAGCCGGTAGCGGGCCCTCCCGTGGCGCTCGACGACCCCCAACACTGACTGCTCGGCCAGTGCGGCGACCAGGTCGAGCACGTCGTCGCCGTCGATGCCGTCCCCGGCCACGACCGCCTCCGCGGCGTCGAGCTCGAACGATCCGGCGAACACCGACAGCCTCGCCAACGCCAACCGCTGCACGTCATCGAGCAGGTCGTAGCTCCAGGCCAGTGACGCCTCGAGCGTCTGCTGACGTGCCGGCGCCCCCCGGACCCCGCCGGTCAGCAGCCCGAAGCGGTCCAACAGCCCGGCCGCGATCTGGCCCGGCGCCAACACCCGCACCCGCGCCGCCGCCAACTCGATCGCCAACGGGATTCCGTCCAGGCGCCGGCAGATCTCGGCCACCGCCGAAGCGTTGTCGTCACCGATCCGAAAGTCCGCGGCCACCTGCCGAGCCCGCACCTCGAACAACCGCGCCGCGTCCGCGGCCGCGACCGTGCTGGCAGACACAGCATCGGGGTCGGGCACCGGTAGCGGGGCGACCTCGAACGTCGCCTCACCCTCGACGACCAGCGGCACGCGGCTGGTGGCCAACACGTGCATCTGCGGACACGTCGACGACAACCCGGCGACCAGCTCTGCGCACGACTCCACCAGGTGCTCGCAATTGTCGAGCACGACCAGCAGGTGCCGCGCACGGAGCTGCTCGGCTAGCGTGTCGACCAGCGCCTGGTCGGGTCGCTCGTGAACGCCCACCGCCGCACCGACGGCCGCAGCCACCATCCCGGCGTCGCTCACGCCTTGCAGGTCCACCCAGCAGGCTCCGTCGGAAAACCGCGACGCCACGTCCCCGGTGACCTCCACGGCCAGCCGCGTCTTGCCGCAGCCGCCAGTACCGGTCAACGTCACCACCCGGGCGTCCGCGACCAGGTCGGCCACCTTCGCACGTTCACGCTCGCGTCCGACAAACGCCGCGACCCCAACAGGCAGCCCGCTGTGCATCTCTATGGCTCCATCCTGCGCCGTGGGAAGGGGCAACTATGCGAATTCTTCCCGATTTCTATCTGATCCGGAGATGGCGGTCGGCACGCCGGTCACCGAGGCGGCCGGAATTAACGTGGGTCTCCACTCCAGTCTCGAAGCACCGCAAGAGCGAGGCGATCAATCGGCAAGCAGAGGACGTCGTCTTCTGCAAGCTTCCAGCTCGGTCCCATGTTGTCCCATGGATACCAGAATGGACAATCTCGTGGACAGGAGTCATCGGCCGGCGATCGACCACCGTTGCGCCCCCCTCTCGGGTTTGTTTCACAATCCTGTACATGCTCTTCAAGCAGCTAGAGCGTGAGTTCGAGACGGCGCGCCGATCTGGAGGACTGAGGGATGCGTTCGACGGCTCGTCGAGCGCCAGGCGACCGCCAGCGAGTTGCGCCTCTCTCTGACCAAGAGGCTCGCGGCGCTCGCCCAAGAACGCCAGAAGCTGCTACGCGCCTATTACGCCAACGCGATCCCCCTCGATCTCCTCAAGCGCGATCAGGACCGCATCACGGAGCAGGAGGACAAGGCCAAGTCCGAGCTCGCCGCGACCGAAGCCGATCTCGACAAGTGGCAGAGGTTCTCTCGGTCGCCATACGGCTTGCGGGGAGCTGCCGCGCCACCTGTCTCAAGGCGAGTCCGAAAGTGCGCCGTCGATTCAACGAGGCCGTGCTGAAAGCCGTGTACCTCGATGACGGCAAGGTCAAGCGCGCCGAGTTCAAATAAGTGGATCAAGGTGCCCCCGGCAGGAACCGAACGAAAGGGGCGACTGACTACGCCCCTATGCGTTCAAGCTCGTTACTCGTTGGCGTAGCCGGAGAGCGAGGCTTCGACTGCACGGACACACAAATTACCGCAGCCCCCGCAAGAGTTCGCCCGGATCGACACCAAGAGCCGCCGCAAGACGCACGATGTTGACCAGGCTGATGTTGCGCTCGCCGCGTTCGACGGAGCCCACGTAGGTGAAGTGCATGCCTGCTCGCTCGGCCACCTCTTCTTGGCTTAAGCCCAACTCATGGCGACGGGCGCGGACGCGCTCTCCGAAGACCGTTGCGACCTTTCGCCTCTTGCGGGTCATGCGTTCGAGTCCATCCGTCCCTAGACTTTGGGTCTAGAGACGATGAGTCGTAGTCCTCGATCGGGATACGACTATGGTTATGAGGGCAGTCGAGCACGACACAGGACGGCGGCGGCACTATGCGTGCGAGGGAGGCAAGTGATGGGCTTGAAGGATGCGATCAAACAGGGGATCGAAGCGCAGCGCACGAATCAAGAACAATCCGGTGAGTCTCAGCACTACGACGCCGAGGTCAACAAGGGATCCATCAGCGTGCGGCACCTGAACGCAACCCTGAACCGGCGTTATGAAGCGGGATACAAGCTCGCCCACATCCTCGAGCAAGCCGGCAACACGATCCTGATTTGGGAGCGCTACCGCTGATGGACACGATAGGAAGGATTCTCGGTCGAGGATGGGCGATCTTTCGATCCTGGCCGCTCTGGGTCCAGATCATCGTGGGTCTAATCGTCCTGGGGGTGGTTACCGCTCCGTTTGCTTCCGAGCCCGAAGACTCAGCATCTCGCGATAGCGTTGCGGAACAACCTGCGGGTACAGCAGACGGGGAGGCGGAAGAAACCGAGGAACCGCCGGAAGCTGAAGAGTCCCAAGTCGATTCTCGTTGCGTGCCCGTGGCAAAGCAACTAGTGCGGCAGATTGAGTCCGGCTTAACGACTGATGGGAAAGGTCGCTTGAGAAATGAAGCCTTCGCCGTCAAGTCCAACGACTACGAAAAGGTCTGGATGGTCGCCGCGGAAATCGACGCGCCCAGCCTTCAGGGAGTAGGCGACGTCGGGGTTTGGGGCACGAACGAAGACCCTTCAAAGAAAACTTCGAGCGGATTGATTATCCGAGCCAACGGTATGGCGGCTGAGTTCTCGGATTGGGGAGCGGCAGCTCAAGATGGTTCCGCTGCCGACTTGAATGCTACCGACGACGGCGTCGCGGAGGCGGAGGCCTGCGTGATCGAAGCACTGGAATCATGACGGTGCCGACCTAAGAAACCCGACACGTAACGGCGTTTTGGATGACGCCATTCAAGGCCGGGCACAGCTCCTTTTCGCAGGTCAACCCCCATTCCGTCGTGTGCATGCCCGCCAAAGGAGGGGGGACGTGTGCCCTCTTTCCGAAGATTTTTTCGCGGACTTCGAAGTTTTTCGGTTCTCCATGAGGTTTCGGGCCCCTTTTCATGGGGTTAAGGGGTAGAGGGCACATTCGACGCTGAGAGGCGTCGCGGCGCCTTCGTTGGTTCCACCGAGGTCGAGGCCGAAGGGTTCTCACTCGGGCAAGGCGAGTCGATCGGCTCATTCATCGGCGCGCAGGTCACTGCTCCAAAGATCAATCCCCATACCGACCGATGCTGGCGCGCCGTCGCCCTGGCATCCCTATGACTCACTCGGGCACCTGCTTTAGCCAGGCGCGCTCGGAGATGAGATCCGGGATGAAGGCAGATCGGCGCGAAAGCAGGTGCTCGGTTGCGGGACTGACTGCAGAGCACGTGACGACCGCGCGGCTGTGAGGAGCACGACGGCTTCAACGAGCCTCGAGTGCGGATGTCGAAGGCGGACCCCTCAAAGGAAGTACCGGCGACGCGACCGCGTCCGTTGGCAATGACGACAGCAGGCTCAAAAGAGCTTGTGGAAGGAGGTGGTGTTGCACATAGCAGTTGGATTCGCAAGCGCAAGGACGGTGGTGACCGCACGGGTGTCGCGCACCCACGAAAGAGCGGTCGAGGCCGTCAGGGATAGTTGTGCCCAGATTCAGGAACCGAGGCGCCGGCGGACCCGCTATGGCTTCTGACCCTCGGGAGCTCCTGCGCGAGCTGGACGGTCGCGAGCGCGCCATCCTTAATGCCATATACGAGCACAAGGTGCTTTTGACCGAACACGTGAAGGCGATGTTCTTCACGTCGCTTCGTCGCGCCCAGGATCGGCTGCGCCATCTCGCGAGGCTCGGACTGATCGAGACGTGGTACCCGCTCCAGCCACGCGCCGCGGGCAAGGCTCCCGGACATCACACGCTGGCCGAGAGTGGCGCCCAAGTGGTGGCGTCGCTGCTAGGCGTCGCGCGCTCTGAGATTCGCTGGGCTGCTCGGGAAGCCGAGGACAGGGAGCAGGACCGCTACCTCGCGCACCGCCTCGGGGTAAACGCATTCTTCTGCTCGCTGATCGAGGCCGGACTGGAGCACGACGGCCACGGTCTCTACAAATGGGTGCCGGAGCGCACGGTCAGGACCGCAGCCGGCTGGTTGCGCCCCGATGGCTACGGCGTCTACCTGCATCCACAGGGCGCGTGCGACTTCTACTTCGAGTACGACCGAGGGACCGAGACGACGCGCCAGCTTGCGAACAAGCTCGCGGGCTATGTCGGCGTGGCGCGGGACTGGACCGGGCACGAAACGGAGCACTTCCCGAACCTGCTCATCCTGGTGCCGAAACTGACGCGGGAGCGGACCGTGAGCCTTGCGCTGACGGATGCGCTGGCGCGCTTCAAGAACTCCGAGAGGCTAGGAGTGCCGCCGTTCTTCGTCGCCTCGGAGGTAGCAGTCGCGGCGAGTGGCGTTCTCGGCCGGGTGTGGACACCCATTCAGAAGCTTGACGGTCGTTTGTCGATCATTGAGCTGCCAACCAGTAAAGGAGTGAGCTATGACTTGTCGGACTGCATCGGGCGTTGCTTCACCGGCTCTGAGCAGAGGTGGGCACACCTCATGCCGCTGTCGCGCCGGCCGCGGTTCCCAACCGGAGCGCCGCCGAGCGATGACGAGCAGGACCACGGCGAGGGGGTGGTCGCCTGACGCGAAAGGACGAGCTCCATGTCGTGGTCGAGATCGTCCCCGCGCTGCCGGAAGAGGCCGATGCCCTGCGGGCGAGGCAGTTTGGCGCCATCAGGAGGTTCCTGGAGGCGGTGGCAGGCAACCGTGCGGCCGCGGGAGTGTCAGGGCTCACAGATAGCTTGAGGCCCAAGACCAAGCCGGACCAGGAGACGAGCAAACGAGCACAAGGAGGAGCGAGATGAAAGCGCACACGGCACATGAAGAGAAGGTCGCGGACGCGAGCATGCGCTTTGCGTTCTACGGGCGCGTCTCGACCGAGGACAACCAGGACCCGACGCTGTCGCTGCCGCGTCAACTCGCGAACTGCGAGAACGCGGTGCAGGAAGCGGGCGGGCGGATCGTGGCTCACTTCTACGACGTCGAGTCGGGAGCGATGCGGCTCGATCAGCGCGGCTCGGGCAAAGGGCTCGCGGGTTTCGACATACCGATACCAAGAGATGGAGGCCTCGCAGACTTGCTGGAGGAGGCTTCGTCGCACGGGTTCGACGCGGTTGTGTGCGAGTCAATCAACCGGCTTAGCCGCAACCCGTCGGTGACGTTCCGGGTCGAGGAGCAGCTTGCAGACGAGGGGGTGAGGCTGTGGGCAATGGACGAGCCGTTCGAGGAGTCATTCGGTTCGATCGTTCTGCGCCACGTCAACGTCGGGCTCGCGCGTGGCTACTTGTATGAACTCAAGGTCAAGTCCCGCCAGGGGATCGAAACCGCGGCCAAACAGGGTCGCCACGCGGGCGGCAAGGCGCTGTATGGCTACCGCTTCGCGGAGCTGGAGCATCCGAACCCGCACAAGGCGGCGCAAGGGTTGAGGGTCAAGGTGTTGGAGCCAGATCCGATAACGGCTGCGGTCGTGAAGATGATCTTCCACGATTACGTCGTCAACGGCCTGACGATCACCGAGATCGAGAGAAAACTGAATAGAGATCTGGACCGCTACCCACCGCCGCAGTCGCCCGACCCGAAGCGAAGGACCGGGATGTGGGGACGGTCGAGCGTGTGGGAGATCCTGCACAACCCGAAGTTCACCGGCTACCAGGTGTGGAACCGCCGACAGCGAAAGCGCGGAGGACGGCTCAACCCGCCCGAGAAGTGGGTGTGGTCGGATGAGCCGGCCCACGAGTCACTCGTGTCCCGCGAGATGTTCGACCGGGCGAACATGACGGCGATCAAGCGCGAAAACGTGACCAAGGCGGCAGAGGGCCACGAGGAATACCGCAAGCACACCTACGTGCTGCGATCATTTCTCCACTGCGGGATATGCGGTCTGCGGATGCACGGGAACGTGCGCCGAGGCCGGAACGGCGCGTACTACACGTGTGAGCTGAACCGGAGGCAGTCGTCGTTGGTTCCGGAGGAACACCCGCGCACCGTCTATCTGCGGGAGGACAAGGCAGGGGAGAAGGTCGTGGAGTTCCTGAACACACACGTCTTCGGGCCCGAGCGCGTGGACGCGCTCAGGGAAGCGCTTGCGACCACGGCTCCCGAGGCCGACAAGGCTCAAGTGGAGGTCGAGCGTCTACGCGGTGAGCTGGCGAGCCTGCAGACGAGGATCAGGCGGCTGGTCACGAACCTAGAGGCCCAGGAGCCGGGCAGCGAGATCGCCGCCGATATCCGGGCGCGCATGGATGAGCTTGCGAGGCTCAGAAGCAAGAAGCAGAGCCAGGTGGAGGCTGCGGAGAAGGAGGCGGCGCAGGTCCCGGACCCGGAGTCGGCCGAAGCTCTCATGGCCGCTCTGCCGCTCCTGGACGTGGACTGGGAGCTTCTAAGTGATCAGGAGTTCCGTGCTTTGCTGACGGCCTTGAACTTCGAGGCGAGCTACGAGCCGACTAAGCGCGAGCTGACCATCAGGGTGACGTTGGTTCCCGAGCTGACGGACCCTGATGGGCCGCGCGCTCCCCTTTTGTTTGTGCCCCCGGCAGGATTCGAACCTGCGCACCTCGCTCCGGAGGCGAGTGCTCTATCCCCTGAGCTACGGGGGCAACGAAGCGACTCTAATTGAGTAACGCTTTTCCTGGTTTTCGGGCGGGCGGCACAGGAGGCGTGGATTCGAACCTGCGCACCTCGCTCCGGAGGCGAGTGCTCCTTCCCCCAGGCTTTAGCATCGCTTCGTGCCCGGCAGCCGGATACTCATCTGCGACGACGACCCCGTCATCCTGCGTCTCCTGCAGGTGAACCTCGAACTCGAGGATCATGAGGTGCTGCTTGCGAGTCACGGCGAGGAGGCTCTCGAAGTCGCGACGAAAGAGCTTCCCGACCTGATCATTTTGGACATCATGATGCCGAGGATGGACGGCTACGAGACCTGCAAGACACTCAAGGCTACGGAAGCCACCAGCGGCATCCCCATCGTGTTTCTTTCCGCGAAGGCGCAACAGAGTGATATCGACCACGGTCGGACGTTCGGCGTCGAGGACTATCTGACCAAGCCGTTCGATCCCGACGACTTGATGGAGATCGTCGACCGGCTCCTCCCGTCCACGCAGTGATAACCGACGAGTTAGCCGAGCTTGTTCGCTCGGCGCTCGAGGCCGCGAGCGCCGACGAGATCATCGACTCGGCGTCTCAGGAGATCAATTTCGAACGCCCCCGTAACCGTGACCATGGCGATTGGTCGACCAACGTCGCCTTGGCCGCAGGACGAGGGCGGGGGAACCCTCGTGCCATCGCCGAAGCGATCAGTTCCCGGCTTCCTTCTTCGGATCTGCTCCAGAAGGTCGAGGTTGCGGGCCCCGGCTTCCTCAACTTCTATCTCTCTCCGGTATGGCTCCACGACGTGGTCCGGAGGGCATTCGATCCCGGGAGCGGGTTCGGGCGAGCTCCGGACAAAAGTGGTACCCACGTGAACGTCGAGTACGTCTCGGCGAATCCAACGGGCCCTATCAACGTTGTGAGCGGACGCCACGCTGCGGTAGGGGATGCCATCGCTAATCTCCTTGAAGCGCGAGGTCATACCGTGACGCGGGAGTTCTACGTGAACGACGCCGGGAGGCAGGTGGACCTCTTCGCGGAATCGGTGGCCGTTCGCTATCTGCAGCACTTCGGTCACGAGGCGGAGTTGCCGGAGGACGGCTATCAAGGTGACTACATATCCGAGCTGGCTAAGGAGATCGCCCAGGAGATCGGCGACTCACTGGTCGAAGCCCGCGGCCGAGACCGCTTGGAGAGGATCCGCGGCCTTGCGCTCGATCGGATGCTGACCGGGATGCGTCTCTCGTTGGAGCGCTTCGGCACGCGCCACGATGTGTGGTTCTCGGAGAAGACCCTTCATGACTCAGGTGCCGTAGGGAAGGTCGTAGCGCGCCTCGAAGAGGCAGGGCTGGTCGACGAACGAGACGGTGCGAAATGGCTCCGGACGAGCGCGCTCGGCGACGACAAGGACCGTGTCCTCATCCGCGCTAGCGGCGAGCCCACGTACCTCGCGGGTGATCTTCCTTACCTTCAGGACAAGTTCTCTCGCGGTCACGAGCATCTCATCTACCTCTGGGGTGCCGACCACCACGGCACCATCGCAAGGTTGCTGGCGGGAGCGGAAGCGCTCGGTTACGCGCGCGACGCCGTGGAGATCCGTTTGGTGCAGATCGTCACGCTTCTGACTGGAGGCGAGTCGGTGAAGGCATCGAAGCGCGCCGGGCGGATCGTTCCGCTTGACGATCTCGTGGACGAGGTAGGTGCCGACGCAGCTCGCTATATCTTCCTCACCCGGTCGTTCGAGTCACCGATCGACTTCGATATCGACTTAGCGAAGGAGCAGGCGCCAGAGAATCCCGTCTATTACGTCCAGTACGCCCATGCTCGGATCTGTTCGATACTCCGGCGCGCCGAAGAGGCTGGAGAGTCGATTGACGCCGAAGCACCTTTGGACGCCCTCGCGCACCCGAGCGAAGACGCGCTTATGCGCAAGCTGGCTTCGTTCGAGGAGGTAGTTCCGGATGCCGCCGATATGCGCGCTCCGCAGAAGATCACGCGTTACATAGAGGAGTTGGCCTCGGTGTTCAGTTCCTTCTACAGGGACTGCAAGGTCATCAGTGACGATCCTTCACTCACCCGTGCTCGATTGGTCCTCTGCGTCGCAGCGAAAAACGTCATCGCGAACGGACTTTCTCTGCTCGGTGTGCGTGCACCCGAACGGATGTAGATGCACTACTTGCAGGTCGATGTATTCGCGGAACAAGAGGGGGGTGGGAATCCTCTCGCGGTATTCGCCGACGCCGCGGACCTTGAGTCCTCCCAGATGCAGGCGATGGCGGCGGAACTCGGCCTGTCCGAAACCAGCTTCGTGCTCTCGGTAGATGACCGGGGATACGACGTGCGCATCTTCACGCCGGCCGAGGAACTTCCATTCGCAGGCCACCCCACCTTAGGGACGACTTGGGTGCTCCGGCACCTGGATCGTGTCGGTTCAGCGGAGGTGGTTCAACGGTCGGCCGCGGGGGAGACGCGTGTGGTCGAAGAGGCCGGCTTGTTGTGGTTCGAGCGCGATGGGGCGTCGTCGCGAGACCTAGACGAAACGTCCACCCGTGCCCGCGACGACATAGCCAGCGCACTGGGTTTGGAGCCCGGAGACATCGGTGCCGAGGCGCTCACGATCGGCAGGTCGGGTCACCTTCGTCCCGCTTACTCCTCGGCCGGTCTCGAGCACCTCATGGTGCCGGTTCGCGACGTTGCTGCTCTGGGTTCGGTGGCTGTCGACGACGAGCGCCTTGCTTCATTGACGCCGCACGGTGCTTACTGCTTCACCGGTATCGGTGCGGGGAGATTGCAAGCGCGAGGTTTCTTCTCTCCCGTGGGCATCCCCGAGGATCCGGCGACTGGATCGGCAGTCGGTAGTCTCGGGCTCTACCTTGCCGCCCGGGTCGGCCCTATCCGTTGTGAGGTCCGTCAAGGGACGGAGATGGGCCGGCCGTCGGTGTTGCACCTTGACGCCAGTGAGGACCGGGTGCGTGTCGGCGGGCGATGCCGCCTGGCTCTGGAAGGGGATCTTCGACCCCGGTAGAGGAGATAAGAAAGACGCCGGGGCTCGGTACCCTTAGGCGATGCTCGAGATATTTCCCGACACAGCGCGCATCGAAGACGGCCGATTGCATATCGGTGGGTGCAGTGCCGTCGATCTGGCGGCCCGGTTCGGAACTCCGGTGATCGTGCTCGACCGTTCGACGATCGAAGCCCGCGCCCGGACTTATGCAGCGGCGCTTGGCCCGCAGCAGGTCTATTACGCAGGCAAAGCGTTCTGCAGCGTCGCGATGTGTGAGCTGCTCGCGGTCGAGGGCCTCAGCCTCGATGTGTGTACGGGTGGGGAGCTAACGACGGCTCTGGCGGCGGGGTTCCCTCCCGAGCGCATCCTGTTCCACGGGAACAACAAGTCGATGGAAGAGTTGAAGATGGCCGCCGAGTCCGGCGTTGGACGCGTGGTGGTCGATTCGTTGGACGAGATCGAGCGGTTGCCACGATCGGGACTCAGCACGAAGGTTCTGATCAGGGTTACTCCCGGCGTCGAAGCCCATACGCACGACTTCGTCCAGACCGGCCAGGAAGATTCGAAGTTCGGCTTCGGGCTGCAGGACGACCTTGCTTTCCATGCTGTCGAGAAGGCTCTGCAGCTTCCCGGGATTCAAGTTGTTGGGTTGCATTCTCATATCGGATCCCAGATCTTCGAGATGGCGGCTTTCGATCTCGCGGCGCGCCGCGTGGCTGCTTTCGCTGCTCGACTGAAAACCCAACTGAAATTCCAAGCCGAGGAGTTGAATCTAGGGGGTGGGCTCGGCATCGCGCACACGCATGACGAGATGACTCCTGATATCGGCTCGTCGGTGGCTCAGGTACTAGATATCGTCGAGCGGGAGTTCTCGGAGCAGGGTCTGGACGCGCCCAAAGTGTCGATGGAACCGGGACGAGCGCTCGTGGGTACGGCCGGCGTAACCATCTACGAAGTGGGAACCGTCAAGAACATCCCGGGGGTCAGAACCTATGTATCCGTCGACGGCGGTATGTCGGACAACATCCGCCCCGCCCTGTACGGGGCGCGTTACGAGGGATTCCTCGCCAATCGCATGGAGGCCGAGGCGGGACCCCGGGTCACGGTCTGCGGAAAGCACTGCGAGTCCGGGGACATCTTGATCAGAGACGTGCATCTGCCGGCGGATACCCGTCCGGGCGATCTCTTGGTGATCCCGGCTACCGGCGCCTATGCCTACGCGATGGCCAGCAATTACAACCACATCCCACGCCCTCCCGTGGTTTTGGTCCACGGATCCCAGGCGACCGAGATCGCGGCGCGCGAGACCTACGACGACCTGTTGCGGCTGGATCGGCGGTTGGACGGCTCGCCTATCTAAGAAGACGCGACATGCGACGGTCGGCGAGGATCTTGCCCTCCGTCTGGCATTCCGGGCAATAAACGATCTCGTGGGATTCGTATGAAACCCGCTCGAGGGTTGTCTCGCAACGCGGACAGGGTTGCCCGAAGCGGCGATGCACCGTGAACCGATCACCGAGCTTGGCAGGTAAGCCACCGGTGCGCTTCCGCTCCTTCTTTAGAGCTTCCTCGATAACCCTCTCGGTGGCTTCGACGAGCCGCCGCCGTTCTTCCTCCGTCAGACCGCTGAGCTTCGCGAACGGGGAGACGCGGGCGGCGTGCAAGATGTCGTCGGAGAATCCGCGACCGATCCCCGCGACGGTTCTCTGGTCGCGTAGCGCGGTATTCAGTCGCCGGTTGTCGGTGCCCGTCATCACCCACCGGTCGTACTCTTCCGAACCCGCCTCGGGGCCGAGGTCGTGAAGTGGCCCGTCTTCGCCCAACGGGAGCACCCACCAAGCAACTTTGCGCTCGGTACCGAATTCCTTGATGAGGAGGGCCGGCCGGTCGTCGAAGATGAAGCGAGCGACGGCACCCTTCGGCTTCGTTGCCTTCGGTGTTGGCTCGACATCGACGCGCCCGCTTTGGGATAGATGGACGAGGAGCTGTGCTCCTTCGAACCTGAAGACGAGGTATTTGCCGCGCTTCGTGACCTGTTGAAGGATCATCCCCTCCAGATCCGTAGCAGGGGGATCGTAGGTGCGCAGCGATGAGAAAGAGAGAGGCAAGACCCGTTTGACCTTGGCCCCGCGCAACAACTCATCCAGTCGCTCTGCCAGTGCTTGCATCTCGGGGAGCTCGGGCATGTCAGGAGTTTACGAGTACCGCTCCCGTCTATCCCCAGCCTAGCTCGTGCAGGCGATCTTCTTCCATCCCGAAGTGGTGGCCGATCTCGTGGATGACGGTACGTCGGACCTGCTCGCGGATCCGGTCGGGTGTGCGGGCGTATCGGACGATCGGTCCTCGGAATATCGAGATCTTGTCCGGGAGCACGTGGTCGTACACGCCCCTCTTCGTGAGTGGGACGCCGTGGTAGAGGCCGAAGAGTGTGTGACCCGGCTCGAGCTCGCTGAGTTGGCCGGGGAGCGGTTCATCTTCCACGACGACCTCTATGTTGCTCATCATCCGGGCGATCTGTTCCGGCAAACCGTCTAGCGCTTCGACGACGAGCTGCTCGAACAGGTCGCTTCGTTCGCTCTCCATATGTCTTTCGACACCGGTCGACTACATTTCATTCCGATGAGACCAAAACCGGTGAAGGTTGGGATGCTCGGCTGCGGGGTCGTGGGCGCTGCAACGGCTCGTATCTTGATCGACCACGCCGGGGAGCTCGAGACTCGGGCAGGTGTCGTGATCGAGCTGGCCAAGGTGGCCGTTCGCGACCTCGCCAAAGACAGGTCCGTGAGCCTGAGCTCGGAGACGTGGACGACCGACCCGTTGGACGTCGTGAACGATCCCGAGATCGACGTGGTGGTCGAGCTCATCGGCGGGATCGAACCCGCCCGAGAGCTCATCCTCGCTGCCATCCGGAACGGGAAACATGTTGTCACCGCAAATAAGGAGCTCTTGGCTCAGCTCGGGCCGGAAGTGATGATCGCCGCGGAGGACGCCGGTTTAGACGTGTTATTCGAAGCCGCCGTAGGAGGCGGGATACCGATCATCCGCCCGATGAAGGAATCGCTGGCGGGAGACAGGGTCCACAGGGTGCTGGGGATCGTCAACGGCACTACGAATTTCATCCTTACTCGGATGAGTGAAACGGGAGTGACGTTCGCCGAGGCACTGGCGGAAGCCGATTCCCTCGGTTACACCGAGAGCGACCCGAGCGCCGATATCGACGGCTACGACGCGGCGTCGAAGTTGGCCATCCTTGCGTCGCTGGCCTTCGGCTCCCGAGTCGTCGCGGGGGACGTGCATCGTGAGGGGATCTCCAAGGTGTCGACGGAGGACATCGCGTCGGCCCACGATCTCGGATACGAGGTGAAACCACTGGCCGTCGCCGAGATCGAGGATGGACGGGTATCTGCCCGCGTCCACCCGGCGATGGTCCCGAAGACGCATCCCCTGGCCTCGGTGAGGGACGTGTTCAACGCGGTCTTCGTCGAGGCCGAGCAGGTTGGCGAGTTGATGTTCCTCGGCCGGGGGGCAGGTGGAGGCCCCACCGGATCTGCGGTCGTTGGAGACCTCGTGGAGGTGGCGCGCAACATCAGGGCAGGAGCTAGGGGGATCGGATCTGCTTATTACCGGTCGCCGGCGCACATCCGCTCGCAGGAAGAAGTGCCCGTTCGTTACTACGTCCTTCTGTCGGTAGCCGATCAGCCTGGAGTGCTTGCCGGGGTTGCGGGCGCTTTCGCTCGCAACGGCGTCTCGATCGCCAGCGTGCGTCAGGAAGGCTCCGGGGACGAGGCGACGCTGACTTTGATCACGCATACGGCGAGTGAAGGCGCCCACGAGGCGACGTTTGAGGATCTGAGGGCAGTCGAAGGCGTGCGAGAGATCGAAAGCCGCATGCGGGTGGAAGGAGCGAGCGAAGGATGAGTACCGGACCTCTGACCGTCGCCGGCCAGCGTGGGATCATCCGGCGTTATGCAGCTCACCTGCCCGTGACCGAAGCCACCCCGATCGTCACGCTCGATGAGGGCGATACCCCCTTGATCTTCTCAGAGCGCCTGTCTGCTGAAGCAGCGGCCGAGGTGTGGCTGAAATATGAGGGCTTGAATCCAACCGGATCTTTCAAGGATCGCGGCATGACGCTTGCTATCTCGAAGGCTTTGGAAGAGAAGTCAAAGGTCGTGGTGTGCGCCTCCACGGGAAACACCAGTGCATCGGCTGCTGCCTATGCCGGACGGGCCGGGCTCATATGCGCGGTGCTGATACCAGAAGGGAATGTCGCTCTCGGGAAGCTCGCCCAGGCTCTCGTTCACGGAGCTCGTGTGCTGGAGATAAAGGGCAACTTCGATCAAGCTCTGAAACTCACTCAGCAGATGGCAGAAGAGCATCCGGTCACCTTGGTGAATTCGGTGAATCCTTTCCGGATCGAGGGACAGAAGACCGCCGCCTTCGAGATAGTCGAGGCCCTTGGGCGCGCGCCGGATCTGCACCTCATGCCGGTAGGGAATGCTGGAAACATCACCGCTTACTGGCAGGGTTACCGCGAGGCGTCTGATGCGGGTTGGTCCCGTGGATTGCCAGCGATGCATGGATTCCAGGCTGAGGGCGCCAGTCCGATCGTCAAAGGGGAGGTCGTGAAGGATCCGACCACGATCGCAACCGCCATAAGGATCGGGAATCCGGCTTCGTGGAAAGGCGCGCTCGAAGCGGCCGGGTCATCACATGGGTCGATCACGAGCGTTAGGGACAAAGAGATCCTCGAGGCTTATCGGGATCTCGCCGCGGAAGGCATCTTCGTTGAATTGGCCTCTGCCGCCAGCGTCGCGGGGCTTCGACAGATGAAAGAGGAGGGGTCGATACCCTCGGGATCTACCGTCACCTGTGTCCTCACCGGACATGGATTGAAAGACCCCGACTGGGCTATCGGCGGCGCGCCTCGACCCCGTTTGGTCCCTGCCGACATCAAGGTCATCATGGGGTATCTCGAGCTCGACTAGCGGACTACCGGGGCGGCCCATCGACACGGTGTTGTCACCATGTCATCCTGGCTCGATCATCGGGACGAGGAAAAGGAGAAAGATGCCGGCAGCTGTGAAGGTGCGCATCCCGGCAACCGTCGCGAATCTCGGCCCTGGTTTCGACGCGCTGGGGGTCGCGGTTCAGATGCATCTGGAGATCGAGATCGAACCGCGCCGCGACTCGATCGACGTAACCGTAGAGGGCGAAGGTGCGGAAAGCCTGCCTCAAGACGAGTCGAACCTCGTGATCAGGTCTATGAACGAGTTCTTCGATCACGTGGGCCGGCGGCCTCCCGGCTACGCGGTAAGGGTCAAGAACCCGATCCCACTGGGGGCAGGGCTGGGTTCTTCGGCTGCTGCCGTTGTTGGAGGGTTGTTTGCCGCGCGTGCGATAACCGGACGCAGCGTTCCTCAGGTCGACATGGTTCGATTGGCGACCAAGATCGAGGGCCATCCCGATAACATCATGCCCGCCCTCTTAGGTGGGCTCGTCGTCTGCTATGCGGACGACGATGATCAGGAAACCCACTCCTTCCGCTTAGAGCCGAGTGACCGTCTCGTACCGATCATCGCCGTGCCCAAGCGCGGGTTCTCCACACAGGAAGCGCGAGAGGCGTTGCCTGAAGCCGTCTCCTTCGCTGATGCCCAATTCACCGCGTCGCGCGCTGCTCTATTGGTTGCCGCGCTGACATCGGGCTCAGGCTCGGACGTCCTTGCGGACGCGATGCATGACCGGCTTCATGAGCCTCATCGTTTGAAGCTGATGCCGGAGACGGCTGCGGTGCACAAAGAGATCCGGGCGGCCGGCTTGCCCGTCGCGCTTGCCGGAGCCGGACCTTCGTTGTTGATCGTCATAGCTCGACCTGAGGTATCCATGCGGGCCGAACAGATCCGTCGGATCTGCAGGGAACGCAGCGCCGGGTGGCGCGTCTTCGTCAGTGAATGGGAGCCCAAGGGAGCGTGGGCGACCTCCGGTGACGCTTAGCGATACCAGAGGTAGTTAAGGCTCGTAGACCTCGAGGGCGCCGTCCATCCCGAAGTGCGTCGAGCAGTAATAGAAGTAGACACCCGGTTTGAGATGCGAAGTGCGAATCTGCACCTGTCCGGGACCGTCGACGGGTTCTGAGGAGAAGAGTGGTTTCTTCTTTTTCTTCTTCTTTTTCTTTTCCTCGCGCGAGATGATCTGGTGGATTCCCGAGAAGGTGCCGAGGTCCAGGTTGGTGAAGGTCACATCCTCACCCTCTGCCACACGGGCTGGTGACCCTTGGGTCTCGCATTCGCCCCCCGAGCAGAAGGCGGTCCCAGGGAAGAACAGACCGTTGCTCAACGGGGTCCCGCCCGCAGCGAAGATGTAGCCGTCGGTCGGTTCGACCGCGGCATCCTCAACGGAGACCTCCGTGACGGTATCCGTGGCGCCGGGACCGGCTTGCGCGCCCGACAGCGGCGCAAGCACAGCCAGCGCCAGGGTCAGCGAGATCCCTTTCATCAAGGTCATAACTGAACGGTTCTCCGGTAGAAGGCGGGCTCCTGCCACGGGCGAGGCCCCTTTGACGTCGTTCGAAGGTCACTGCGCTCCCGGATCGGCCGGGATGTGAATGAGGCCGCCCCGGAGGGCGGCCTCATTCTGTCGGTCCCGTCACTGCTAGCGGTCGTCGTTTCCCCTGCTTGCATGGTGCTCTTCCCGTACATCGACTTCCCGTCCCTCTGGAGTAGACCTCTCTTCTCTCTCCATCTGGACGTCCTCGGTGTCGTAGTCGTGCTCTTTCGTCTCCGGGTGCTCCCGTCCGGCCATCCCGCCGGTCGTTACCTCTCTGGAGTCATCCGAGGTGGTTGCTGCGGCGCGGTTTTCAGCCCGGTCGTCGTGGACGACGTCTCTGTCGTCACGCTCCGTGACCACCCCCGCGCCGGCATCGCGTTCGAGGCGCGTGTGCCAATGCTCGCCACGCATGCCCCCAAGGGCTCCGCCGAGGAACATGGCGACGAGCGCTGCTACCCCTGCGCCGATGCCCCAGGTGACCTCATAGTTGCCCTCGAGCGGGAGCCGTCCGGTCCCGAAGGGCAGGTTCAGAGCGGCGTTCGCCTGCAGCACTGCTGCTATCGCCCCGATCGCCAGTGCGAGCAACAGGCTGATCAACGGCACCAGGAGTCCGTGTGCGAGGCCTGCTCCTCGGGCCATACGGGCGGCCGTGTGGCCACCCCACATGTAAGCGAGGAACTGGACGAGCAGGAATGCGATCGCCACTCCGATCCCAATCTCGGTGGCGGATGCGTCGAGGCCGGCCGCGGGATCGCCCTCGGCGATCTGACCTGCAGAAACTAGTGCGGCCCCAACCAGTGCGGTAAGCAGCAGCATGGCGCCTTGTGCGACCACCACTCCGGTGGCCAGTGCTCCTCCGGAGATACCTCCGCGCGCGGTGGCGTCGACCCTGTCTCGGTGGGTCGCGGTGGCGCCTCGGTCATGGTGCTCCGGGCTGTCGCGTCGATCCCTTCCGAACATGTCTATCCCCCCTAAAGTCGGGTGACTTGCTTCGTGCTCTATGGTTTCCCCTTCTGCGTCATTCCCTAACCTTTTCCAGTTTTTGAGGAGAGGTCATCCGGTACCTGGTTATCGCCGACGGCGAGCATTACCCCCCGGTCGTCCAGTCCGCATTGGACGGGTTGATCGAGCGCGGGCACGTGGTCCTGGCCGCCCTTCTCGTGGGGGGCCAGGAGAAGCTCCCCGCCGGAGGTATCGACGCCTACGGTGCGATCCCGGTCCGGACCGGCAGTGATGCTCGCGACGAGCTCTCAAAGGCCCTCCAGGAGCTTCGGCCCGACGCGGTCATCGACCTCTCCGATGAGCCCGTTCTCGACTACCGACGCCGCATGGAGCTGATATCGATAGCTCTTCGCCACCAGGTGGCCTACGAGGGAGCGGATTTCCGCTTCACCCCACCGCCTAGGCCTCGCCTGGCAACGATCCCGTCGATGGCGGTCATAGGAACCGGGAAGCGCACGGGAAAGACCGCCATCAGTGGTTTCGCAGCGCGCGCCTTGAGAGACGCGGGTCGTCGTCCGGTCGTGCTTGCGATGGGCAGGGGAGGCCCCGAGCACCCCGAGGTCTTGCGCGGCGACGAGGCTACTCTCGAACCGGCGGATCTACTGGCGATGGCCGAGCAAGGGAAGCACGCCGCCTCGGACTACATCGAAGACGCTTTGCTGGCGCGGGTGCCCACCGTCGGGTGCCGTCGCTGCGGAGGAGGGCTGGCTGGTGGCGTCGAGATATCCAACGTTCCGGCGGGGGTCGAGGTGGCCAACGACCTAGGCGGGGACCTCCTGTTGCTGGAGGGGTCCGGCTCGGCCATCCCGCCCGTGCACGCCGACACGACCTGCCTGGTGATGCCTGCCTCGATACCCGAGGAATACGTGGCCGGCTATCTCGGGTTGTACAGACTGTTGCTAGCGGACTTCGTCGTCGTTACTATGTGCGAAGAGCCGTTCGGTTCTTCTTCCAAAGTCTCATCCCTCACTTCCTTGATCCAGGACGCGTGGCGTCCCGGTCGGAGAGATGAAGACAAGAGAGAGATCCCAGTGGTTCGAACCGTCTTTCGCCCCGGACCGACCCGCTCCGTGGATGGAACCAGAGCTTTCGTAGCAACCACGGCTCCAGAGACTGCGGGACCCTCCATGAAGAGTCACCTGGAGGAAGTTCATGGATGCGAGATAACCGGGATCAGTCATGCACTTTCCGACAGAACGAAGCTGCGAGAGGACCTGAGAGACATGGGGGGAGCGGATCTTTTGCTCTGCGAGATCAAGGCTGCTGCGATCGATGTCGCCACCCGGCAAGCCTTGGATCAGGGGATGGATGTCGTCTACATGGACAACGTTCCGCTTGCTACGGATGACGCCGACCTCAGTGATGTGTTCGTCGCGGCCGCGGATCAGGCTCGCAGTCGTTTCGAGGAAGTCTCCCGTTAGGCATCCCGATGGTGGATAAGCAGAAGCGACGTAAGCAGGTCTTCATCGCCGAACACGAGCACGGTCTGCCCTTCTCGAAAGGCTTGACGGCTTCGTCTCTGATGGTCTCCGGGCTGGCACCCGCCCGTTGTTATCTCGTCGCCAACCGGGTCGAGGAGGAACTCCTGGCGCTGGGAACTGCCAGCGTCACTGTGAAGGAGCTCCAGAAGCTGACGGTGGACACCCTGCGCGCCGAGGCAGGGGAGAAGTATGCCCAGGCTTTCATCAAGTGGCAGTCGATCGCCGAGCTCGATGTCCCCTTGATCATCCTGATCGGTGGAGGAACCGGCGTCGGGAAATCGACCGTCGCCACACAGCTCGCAGGCCGCCTCGGCATCACCAGGGTTGTCTCGACGGATGCGGTGAGAGAAGTGCTCCGAAGCGCGTTCACGGCCGAGATGTTCCCGACGCTGTATGCGTCTTCTTTCGAAGCCGATAAGGCGGTCCGGCAACCGATCCCTCACTCCGGAGACAGGTTGATCATCGGTTTCCGGGAGCAAGCCGCGGCGGTGGCCGTCGGCGCGCAGGCTCTTATCGATAGGGCGATCGACGAGGGTACCGACATGATCCTCGAGGGCGCCCATCTCGTCCCGGGGTTCCTCTCGAGCGCAGAGAGTGAGCGAGCCGTCATCGTTCCTTTACTGCTCACGATCGAGGATGAAGAGTTGCACCGCAGCCACTTCTATGCGCGCACTCGCGAAGCTCGCACACGTCCCGCAGACCGGTACCTCGACAACTTTAAGAAGATCCGTAAGATCCAGAAATACATGGCCTCGTCTGCGCTCATGCGAGAGGTCCCAACGATCCAGCACGAGAACCTCGATGACACTCTCTCCCAGATCGTCGAAGAAGTGATCCACAAAGCTCTGCAAGTGGCCGAGCGCGGAGTGGCTGTGTCTGCTGAGGGTGACGAAAACTTATTGGAGCGCGCGGTCGAAGTCATCGATCGCTAGAAGAATCGAAGGGAGTTCAGCGTGAAGCTTTTCCTTGATACCGCCAGCATGGATGAGATCCGTGAAGGAGTCAGGTGGGGGGTGCTCCGCGGTGTCACCACCAATCCGACACTGATCGGTAAGGAGGACGCGAGCTTCCTCACGCTCGTGAAGGAGATCTGTTCCACTGTTGATGGAGACGTTTCCATCGAGACCGTGGGCGACGACACGGATAACCTCGTTGCCCAGGGTCGGGAGATAGCGCAGATTGCGGATAACGCGGTCGTGAAGATCGCTACGACTGCGAATGGGCTCGGTGCGACCCGCCGATTGGCCGACGAAGGCATCAAGGTCAACATGACCCTGTGCTTCTCGGCGACGCAGGCAATCTTGGCCGCAGAAGCAGGGGCTTACATCATCTCTCCTTTTTTAGGTAGGCTTGATGACATCGCGACGGATGGCCTGGTATTGCTGTCCGACATCTGTGAGATCTATGCGGTCCAGGGATATGAAACCCAGGTCCTCGCCGCAAGCCTTCGGCATCCGATTCACGTTGTCGAGGCGGCCAAGATGGGCGCAGATATAGCGACGATGCCTTTCAAGGTCTTCCAGATGCTGGTGAAGCACCCCCTCACCGACGCTGGATTCCGAACTTTCACGGATGACTGGGAGAAGGCGAAACCCAACCTGGGTGAGCTGTTTCCGTCGATGCAGGAGGCGTAAGTGTCAGCAATGGATCGCTCGGTTCTAGAAAAGAAGGCCGTAACCGAGCTCAAAGAGATAGCAAGGTCGCTCGATATCAAAGTCTCGGGCTTGAAGAAGGCCGAGATCATCGACGTGATCTCGGGCAAGGGGAACGGGGCCGCTCCGAAACGGAGATCGGCTTCGACGAGCGAGACCACACCTAAGCGGGAGAAGGCCCCCACGCCTCCACCCTCGGTATCTGGTGACACCGGTGCGGGCTCACCAACGGGTAGCGCTACCGAGGGGGCTTCTTCGGGCGTGCGCGATGAAGGAGCGGTCGACGACCGTGACCGGCGCGACGACCGCAGCAGCAATCAGAACCGCAGGCGGCAAGGCGGCGGCGGATCCGGTGGCGGTGGTGGCGGACGCGATAACCGGCCTCGTCAGCGTGAGAAAGCAGAGCCTCGCGGCCGGCGTCGCCGTCGAGGGCGAGGTTCCGGAGGCGCTTCCGGCGGTGGCGGCGGTGGCGGCGGTGGCGGTGTTCCCCATTACATGCGCGATGAGCGGTGGGAGGACCTCGAGGCCGAGGACGATCCGAACGCCGAGGTTCGCACGGGGGTGTTGGATCTTCTCCCTGAGGGATATGGGTTCCTCCGGACCAGCGGTTTCCTTCCGGGCGATCGTGATGTCTATGTCTCGGTCTCTCAGGTGCGACGTTTCCATCTTCGGAAAGGCGACCTGGTGAAGGGCTCGGTGCGTTCGCCGAAGGATTCCGAGAAGTACCAAGCGCTCCTCAAGATCCAGGAGATAAACGATCAACCGCCCGAGAAAGCACAGAACAGGCCGCGCTTCGCGGATCTGGTTCCGCTCTATCCGGAAGACCGGTTGACGCTCGAACAAGCGGCCAATCCCCGCGACATAACCCCTCGCATCATCGATCTGATCGCGCCGATCGGAAAGGGTCAACGCGGGATGATCGTGAGCCCACCGAAGGCCGGCAAGACCACCGTGATGAAAGAGATCGCGAACTCGGTCCGGACGAATAACCCCGAGACCAAGCTCATCGTCCTCTTGGTCGACGAGCGTCCTGAAGAGGTCACGGACATGCAGCGTTCCGTAGACGGTGACGTCATCTATTCGACCTTCGACCGTCCATCCGACGACCACATACAAGTTACGGAGCTCACTCTCGAGAGAGCCAAGCGCCTCGTGGAGATGGGCCAGGATGTTCTCATCCTGCTCGACGGCATCACCCGTCTGTCGAGGGCTTACAACCTCGCGACACCGGCTTCCGGCCGCATCCTGTCCGGTGGTGTCGACTCCACGGCCCTTTATCCGCCGAAGCGATTCTTCGGAGCAGCCCGTAACATCGAGCACGGAGGCTCGTTGACGATCCTCGCCACGGCGCTGGTGGAGACCGGTTCGCGGATGGACGAGGTGATCTTCGAAGAGTTCAAAGGGACGGGCAACTGGGAGTTGAAGCTCGACCGAAGGATGTCGGAGAAACGGATCTTCCCTGCGATCGACATCCAGGCCTCGGGAACCCGTAAAGAGGAGCTCCTGCTGACACCCGAAGAGCTGCAGCTCGTGTGGCGCTTACGCCGGGTTCTCCACGCCTTGGCTGAGGGCGGCGCACTGGAGCTCTTGATCGACAAGATGAAAGCTACGGCCGGCAACGCCCAGTTCCTGAGCGAGATAGCCAAGGCGCCGGTCAAGGGGGAATAGAGGTTGTTCGGCTTAGGTTGGCCGCAGTGGCTGCTTATCATTGGCCTTGTCGGCGGTTTGATCTTGACTTTCAAGATCATGGCCAGAGCGAGCATCGCTTATGCGAGGGCGCGTGAGAACCGAGAAAAGCAGGCATTGATCGGAGCCGGCAACAAGGCAGACCGAACCGAACATAACGAGGGAGAAAACAGATGAAGCAGGGGATCCATCCCGATTTCAAGGTGACCAAGGTGACCTGTTCCTGCGGGAACACCTTTGAGACGCGCTCGGTCAAAGACGAGCTTCATGTGGAGCTGTGCAATCAGTGCCATCCCTTCTATACCGGTAAGCAGAAGCTGGTCGATACCGGTGGACGCGTCGAACGCTTTCAGAAGAAGTACGCCAATCGTCGTCCCGCTCAGCCGAAGCAGGCGGAGCCTGCAGAAACCTCCACGGATACCCCTGGGGACGCCCCGGCCGCAGCCTCTGACGAGTCATAGAGATCCGTGCCCGACTCCAAGCCACATAGCCACGCCGTAGGCGGACGTCCCTCGATCGGGGGCCAGGCCGTGCTGGAAGGGGTCATGATGCGGGGGCCCGCCTCATGGTCCGTCGCCTGCCGGAAGCCGGATAAGACGATCGCCGTCGAGCGCTTCTCCTTGCCGACTCTCGCAGAGCGCAAGCCGATCTTCAGGAAACCTCTCTTCAGAGGCGTCCTCGTCCTCGGAGAGTCATTGATGATCGGGATCAAGGCTCTGATGATCTCGGCCAACCATGCCCTCGACGAAGAAGAAGAGCAGCTCTCGGACAAGCAACTCGGATGGACGTTGGGCGTGGCAATGTTGTTCTTCTCGGCAATATTCATCGTGCTGCCGGTCCTGGGAACCAGCTTGATCGAACGCGTAAGCGGTCAGGATCTCTCCGAGACGAAGCCACTCGTCTTCAACCTGATCGAAGGCGCGATCCGGATCACTATGTTCGTCGGTTACCTACTCATCATCGGCCAGTTCAAGGACATCCGGCGGGTATTCCAATACCACGGCGCCGAGCACAAGACTATCTACGCGTACGAGAACGGGGATGATCTGGTCCCGTCCGAGATCGACAGGAAGTACTCGACCCTGCACGTACGTTGCGGTACGAACTTCCTCTTCATCGTCCTGTTCCTCACGATAGTGGCGCACTTCATCATGGACCTTGTGCTGGACGCGGCCTTGCTGCCGCGCATCGTGATCAGGCTTTCAGCCATCCCCCTTCTTGCGGGGATCTCTTATGAAGCCATCAAGCTGGCATCACGCAACGAGGATTCGGTCTTCTTCAAGGTGTCGATGCTTCCGGGCCTGGCACTGCAGCGCATCACGACGAAGCCGCCGACACTCGATCAGATCGAGGTGGCGATCGCGGCCATGTTGGCCGTCGCCGAAGAGCCTCCGCCCGTCGTCGAGAGCACGGATCAAGACCCTCCTGATGTGCCCGGGGCGCCCGACGCCCCCGTTGCTTAACCTGTCACCGCTGCCATGCAGAGGTCCCGATGAAGCTGCCCGAAGACCGTCTCGAAGAGATCGCGGCGCGTTTCGAAACTGTTGAACGCGAGCTTGGGGACCCTTCTCTCGCGTCGCGTCCCGATGACCTCAAGAAGCTGGGAAAGGAACATGCCGAGCTGCGCGGTCTCGTCGATGCATGGCAGACATACAAGCAAGCGAGATCGGACCACGCCGAAGCCAAGGAGATGCTGTCGGGCTCCAAGGGAGGCGAACGGGATTACCTCGAGGAAGAGATCTCGCTCCAGCGGAAGACCATCGAGAGGCTGGAGAGAGAGATCACCGAAGCTTTGATACCGACCGATCCCAACGACGACCGCGACGTCATCATGGAGGTTCGTGCGGGCGCAGGGGGAGACGAGGCTGGGCTGTTCGCGGGCGAGTTGTACCGCATGTATTCGAGGTACGCCGAGGGAAAGCGGTGGAAGACGGAGGTGTTGTCTTCCAACGAGACCGGTGTCGGCGGCGTGAAGGACATCACTTTCGCGGTCAAGGGCAAAGGCGCCTTTTCCCGTCTCAAGTACGAAGCGGGAGTGCACCGCGTGCAGCGTGTGCCGGTGACGGAATCGAGCGGCCGGATCCACACCTCGGCCGTGGCGGTGGTTGTGCTTCCTGAAGCCGATGAAGTCGAG
This sequence comes from Actinomycetota bacterium, assembly GCA_051001455.1. Lineage (GTDB taxonomy): Bacteria > Actinomycetota > CADDZG01 > CADDZG01 > WHSQ01 > JBPCNH01. The sequence continues at coordinate 7,055 of JBPCNH010000019.1, read as the reverse complement.
GTTGACATCAACCCGAATGATCTGAAGATCGACGTTTTTCGATCAAGCGGGCCCGGCGGTCAGAGCGTCAACACGACCGACTCTGCCGTTCGCATCAAGCACCTCCCGACGGGTGTAGAGGTGGCGTGCCAGGACGAGAAATCTCAGCTTCAGAACCGCGAGAAGGCGATGCGTATCTTGCGCGCGCGTTTGCTTCAGGTAGAGCAGGAGAAACTCTCCGCCGCTCAGTCGGAGGAGAGACGGTCACAGGTCAGGACCGCGGATCGCTCGGAACGGATCCGGACCTACAACTTCCCGGACAACCGCGTCACCGATCACCGGATCGGATACACGTCCCATCGGTTGGCGGAGATGCTCGAAGGAGATATCGACGATCTCGTCGACGCGCTGCTTTCCAACCAACGGGACGAGCAGATCGAAGGAGAGGGCTGACGGCGCCCCACGCGGCAGAGGTCTTACAACAGGTGCGCGACAGATTGCGCGCCGCCTCCGTGGAAGTCGCCGATCGCGAAGCCCAATGGATACTCGAAGCAGCAACGGGACTCTCGCGCTCCGAGTTGTTGATCGCGCAGGAGATCTCGAACACCGACACCGACACTGCTCTGGATATGGCGGCGCGCCGGGCCGCCGGCGAGCCGCTGCAATACATCACCGGGCTGGCGGGGTTCAGACATCTGGAACTCGAGGTTGGTCCGGGTGTCTTCATCCCGAGGCCGGAGACGGAACTCGTTGCCGAGCGCGCCATGGAGCTCGCCCCGCACGGCGGCAAGCTGGTGGAGCTCGGGACGGGCTCGGGGGCGATAGCTCTTGCGTGCGCTCACGAACGGCCGGATCTCGAGATCTGGGCGACCGAGGTGTCGCCGGAGGCTCACGACTGGGCCGTTCGTAACCGAGACCGACTCCGTTTGAAAGCCGAGATCGTTCGCGGTGACCTTTTCGAGGGGCTGCCGGCCCCTATCCAAGGGGCTGTAGACGTGATCGTCTCGAACCCTCCGTACGTGCCTGAGGGCTTCAACCTCCCCCGGACCGTTGCGGACCACGAGCCGCATGTAGCGCTGTTCGCATCTGATGATGGCCTGCAGGTGATCGTCACACTCGTGAACGAAGCCCGTCGTTGGTTGCGCCCAGGTGGGTGGCTGGTCTTGGAGATCGGCGAGGTTCAGAGGAGCGCGGTCCGGCGGATCCTCGAAGGTGCCGGTTATTCGGACGTGGAGGTGCGGCTGGATATGTCCGACCGTCCCCGGATAGCAGAAGCGAGGTTGTGACGCCCGACCTGGAAGCAGCACGAGATGAGCTCTTGGCGGGACGGCCGGTGGTGATCCCGACGGATACCGTCTACGGGATCGCGGTGATGCCCTCCATCGCGGGCGCGGTGCAGCGGGTCTTCGATATGAAGATGCGGCCACTCGAGAAGCCCATGCCCGTACTCGGTTCGGAAGTCGAGTCCCTTCGTGCCGTGGCGGCATTCGAGCCTCTCGCGGAGGACCTGGCGGCCCGATTCTGGCCGGGGCCTTTGACACTCGTCTTGCCCCGTGCCGCCGGGTTCACCGATTTCCTCGGGGGCGACACGGACGCCGTGGCGGTCCGCGTCCCAGACCGCGCGCTGACGAGGAAGTTGTTGGCCGCTACCGGTCCTCTGGCGGTTACCAGCGCCAATCCTTCCGGTGCGCCACCTGCCGCGACCGCCACAGAGGCGCGGGCGTACTTCGGGGATGTCTTGATCGTGGACGACGGGGCGGCAGGTGGGATGCCCTCAACGGTGGTGAAGGTAGACGAAGGGATAGAGGTTCTTCGTAAGGGCTCTCTTAGTCCTTCGGACCTCGAACGAAGAGGACGACAGGACTAGTCCAGCGTCACGTCGTAAAGCTCCCCGTACTTCTTCTTGAGGTAGTCGATGAAGGGGGCCGCTTCGAGCGGCGCGCCGAGGATCCTCTGGCCCAGTTCTTTCGCAGGATAGAGGTAAGCCTGCGAGAACACGTTGGCTTTCAGCCAGTCAAAGAGCCTGGTGGTGTCGCCCTTGGCCAGATCGGAGGTGAGGGAACCTAGATCAGCTTCAGCCTTCTCGAAGAATGCAGCCGCGTACAGGGTGCCGAGGGTGTACGTCGGGAAGTATCCGAGTGCTCCGATGCTCCAGTGCATGTCCTGCATCACACCCTCGGAATCCGTCGGTGGTGTGATTCCCACCCAGCGCTGCATCCCCTCGTTCCAGGCCCCGGGTAGATCGGCCACGTCAAGGTCGTCGCGGAACATCGCCAGCTCCAGTTGGAACCTCAGCGCGACGTGCAGGTTGTAGGTGAGTTCGTCGGCCGTGATCCTGATCAAGGTTCGTTGGGGATGACTCGCCCCCCGGTAGAAGAGGTCCGCATCGATGTCCTTCGTCTCGGCCGGGAACATCTCGCTCAACTTGGTGAAGAGGAATCCGCAGAAGGGGTGGCTGCGACCTACCTGGTTCTCCCACAGGCGTGATTGCGACTCGTGTAGTCCGAGAGATGGGACCTGGCCGGCGGGGAGTCTGCCCAACTCGGGGGGCAAGTTCTGCTCGTACAGGGCATGACCCGTCTCATGGATCGTGGCGTAGAGCGACATCATCAGTTCGTTCTCGACCATCTTCGTGGTCTGGCGAACATCGCCGGGCCCGATCGGCATGGTGAACGGATGGGGAGAAGTGTCGAGTCGCCCGGCGGCCGTATCGAATCCGAGCTCCTGGACCAGCCAGTCCGAGAAAAACTTCTGCTTCGCGCTATCGAAAGGTCGATCGACGAAACTCGGGGGCTCGCCGGCCGCCTCCACGACTTTGTCCACGATCGGTCGCAGGGATACCTCGAGGTCCTCGAACATGGCTTCGATCTCGGCAGTCTTCATGTCCGGCTCGTACTCATCGAGCAGGGCGTCATACCTTTCACCTTCCCAACCGATCGCGTCCGCCTGCTCCTTCTTCAGGGCGAGCATCTTCGTGAGGTAGGGCTCGAGGATCGAGAAGTCGTTGGCGGGACGCGCTCTCGTCCAGGCTTGGAAGGCCGTGGCCTCAAGTTCTGCAAGCTCTCGTACCAGCGCCTCGGGGACCCTCGTGGCGCGGTCGTAGTGCTTCTTCATGATGCGCACGCTGGCGCTTTGTACGGCATCGAGATCGGCATCGTTACCGAGCTCGTCGAGGAGATCACCGAGTCGTGGGTCGGTCAATCTTTCGTGAGCGAGCGCCTGGAGAGTCGCAAGCACGCGCGCCCGACCTTCTCCACCTTTCACGGGCATCATTACTTCCTGATCCCAATTGGCCAGTTTGATCGCGCTGCCTAGATTCTCGAGGTCTTCGGCTGCGGACTTGAAGCGATCCCATGCGTCGGTCATGTCGCCGACCTTACAGCGACGTAGATTCTCGGTATGAAGATCCTGGTCGTGTGCACCGGCAACATCTGCCGCTCGCCGATGGGAGAGGTACTCCTAAAGAGAGCCTTGACCGATGCCGGTTACCCAGACGTCGAGGTTGCTTCCTCCGGCACTTGGGGGTTGACCGGAAGCCCTGCTACCGATGAGGCGGTGGACGTGATGCGCGAGCAGGGTGTCGATCTAACGGTCCATGCGGCTTGTTCGCTGCAGACATCAGACATCGAGGACGCCGACCTCATCCTTGCCATGACGAGTGTGCACCTTCGAGAGATAGAAGCACTCGCGCCGGGAACCTCCCGAAAGGTGTTTCTGATCAAAGAGCTCCTCGAGTTGGACCTGCCCGAGCTTCCTGTTACCGCGTCCACTGAAAACCGTCTAGAGGTCATGTGCGGTGCTCCACGGCCACAGTGGCGCCGGGCCCTGGACCTCGATGACCCCATGGGCCGGCCTCGGTTCGCTTACGAGCGTGCAGCCGAGCAGATCGCCGAGGGGATCGAGCATCTGATGAGGGCGGTTTTCCCCCACCGCCAACAGGATGGCGGGTAAACCTCGGGTCCGGCCCTCCTCCCTCTAAGATGCCTCTCGTGAAGATCGCTCTGGGCGGTGACCACGCCGGTTTCGACCTGAAGGCGTCGGTTGCCCGCCATCTAACCGGCCTCGGACACGAGGTGCTCGATCTGGGGACCGATTCCGACAGTTCGGTGGATTACCCGCCCTTCTGCGCGGCGGTCGGGCGCGCCGTGGTGGCGGGAGACGCTGACCTCGGGATGGTTTTCGGAGGCAGTGGGCAGGGCGAGCAGATCGCTGCCAACAAGGTGCATGGCGTGCGTGCGGCTTTGTGCACCAGCGAATTCATGGCGCAGCTCGCACGCCAGCACAATGACGCCAACGTGCTTGCGTTGGGCGGTCGCATCGTAGGTAGCGCTTTCGCGTTGAGCATCGTGGATGCTTTCCTCCACGCGGAGTTCGAGGGCGACCGCCACGCCAGAAGGATCGAGCAGATCTCGGAAATCGAAAAAGAGGAGTGTGGTTGATGACTGACCCCGGTTGGAGTGATTGGCCTGCGGTCGAAAAGATGGATCCGGAGGTCGCGGCGGCGATCGTCGCGGAGGTCGAACGTGAGAACACAAAGATCGAACTGATCGCGTCGGAGAATTTCTCGTCGCCTGCCGTACTTGCTGCCCTCGGGACGCCGCTGACCAACAAATATGCCGAGGGCTATCCGGGGAAGCGGTATTACGGCGGATGTAAGCACGTAGATGTGGTCGAGAATCTAGCCATCGAAAGAGCCAAAGCGCTCTTCGGTGCCGACCACGTGAACGTCCAGCCTCACGCCGGCGCGCAAGCTAACGCTGCCGCCTTCTTCGCCTTCTTGGAGCCGGGCGACACTTTCATGGGCATGGAGCTCGCCCACGGGGGCCACTTGACGCACGGCTCGCCCGTGAACTTCACGGGGAAGCTTTTCAATGTCGTCTCTTATGGGGTGCGCAAGGAGGACGAGCGGATCGATCTAGACGAGGTGCGCGCGATCGCTAAGCGGGAGCGGCCGAAGATCATCGTCGCCGGCGCCACCGCTTACTCACGCATCTGGGACTTCGCAGGCTTCCGGTCGATCGCCGACGAGGTCGGCGCCGTGTTCCTGGTCGATGCAGCTCACTTCGCAGGGCTGATCGCTGGAGGACAGCACCCGAACCCCGTTGAGCATGCCGACGTTGTTACTTGCACGACGCACAAGACGCTGCGGGGACCGCGTGGCGCGATGATCATGTGCCGTGAGGAGCACGCCAAAGCCATCGATAAGAGCGTCTTCCCCGGCTGGCAAGGTGGGCCCCTCATGCATTCGATAGCAGCGAAGGCCGTTGCCTTCAAGGAGGCGCTGGGCGAAGACTTCAAAGCTTATTCAGCCCAGGTCGTGGCCAACGCCCGCGCTATGGCTCAGACGCTTACAGATGAAGGGTTAAGGATCGTTTCCGGTGGCACCGACAACCACCTGATGCTCGTGGACCTGCAACCGGTAGGGATCACCGGCAAGTTAGCCGAGGCCAGGCTCGACGAGGTCGGCATCACGGTCAATAAGAACGCGATCCCATACGATCCGGAGAAACCTTTCGTAGCCTCGGGGATCAGGGTCGGAACTCCTGCCATCACGACATGTGGGATGCGTGAGGACGAATCGTCGGAGGTCGGCAGGCTTATCGCCCGAACTCTGAAGGAGGATTCGGAGGGCGCCCAGGACGATGTACGCAAGGCTGTTGCCGAACTGACGCAGCGTTTCCGGCCGTATCCCAAGGTGGCGTGACCCGGCGATGACCGAGGGTGTAGGGGCAGGGGTCACGCCATATCTCCTCATCGGGCTCGTCGCTGCCGTTGCTACGTTCATCGCGACCCCGATGGTCCGGTGGATGGCGATCAAAGTCGGCGCTGTCGATCATCCGAACGACCGGAAGGTGCATGCGCAGCCCACTCCTACGCTCGGTGGTCTCGCGATGTTCATCGGGATCGTGGTGGCGGCCGGAGTGGCATTCGCCATGCCCGAGTTCCGTCCGTTATTCACGCAGACCTCGCAGGTATGGGGCATCGGCGTCGGGGCGATCGTCATCTTCTCCTTGGGCGTGGTGGATGACCTTCGGGACCTGCCTGCCCCGGTCAAACTTGCCGGTCAGGTCTTCGGAGCGGGCATCATCTTCCTCGCCGGTGTACGGATGCAGTATCTGCTTCTGCCCAACGGGACCATCTCTCTATCGGAAGATGTCTCCGTCCTGATAACGGTGTTCTGGTTGGTAGCGATGATGAACGCGGTCAATCTCGTTGACGGGCTCGACGGTCTCGCTGCGGGGATCGTTGCGATCGCGTCCTCGGCGTTCTTCGTCTACTCGTATCAACTGTTGCTGAGCCAAGTGTCCCCTTCGGGGACGGCGCCGCTGGTAGCGATCCTTCTGGTAGGGGCGACGCTGGGATTCCTGCGATACAACTTCCATCCCGCCAAGATCTTTATGGGGGATTCGGGAGCGATGGTGCTCGGTCTCGTGCTGGGTGCTACCACCGTCACAGGGATAGGGGCCGCGGGGACCCCTCTCTCCCCATCTGTGTCCAACGTCTTCCTCGCTTACTTCCCTCTGGTCATCCCCTTGATGGTCCTAGCTCTTCCGTTGGTCGATGCGTCCTTCGCGATCATCAGGCGCGCCCGGCGGGGGAGGAGCGTCTTTCACGCAGACAAGGAGCACCTGCATCACCGTCTGATGGACCTGGGGCATGGGCACCGGCAGGCGGTGATCGTGATGTACGTGTGGTCGGCGCTGGCGGCCGGAGCCGGACTCGCCTTCACCTTCTTGGACCGTGAGGATGTCGTACTCGCGTTGCCCGTGGCGGTGGGAGCCCTGGTGCTGTACACCCTCTTCCCGGTCTTGACCAAAGTCGTGCAAGACCGAACCTCATAAGGAAGGGCACTGCCCGCCGGCACCGCTTGGACTGACGACGCGACGTCGTCGCCCATGGGGCTTTTCCCCGCTTCCGGCCACTCTGAGTAGTCAACCAATCACATTCGGTCAAGAAGCCTCGTTCCTTTAGCAGGGATTTTCTCCCTGGTGACGAAATGTCGTCGTGCGAACGCACAACGTGGCCCAGGAGGGGACGAAATGAATCGGCGCAATGGAAGAACGATCTTCAGTCTC
>JBPCNH010000018.1:0-5670 GCA_051001455.1 Actinomycetota bacterium | reverse complement strand
ACTACCGGCCGCACAGCAGTCTCGGCTGGCGCTCACCCGTCGCATACGCTACGGCTTGGAAGGCGGAGAACCAAATGGATCGACTCTCATAAGAGGTGGACTCATAACTGGGGTCCGGTCAACTCCTTTCGGATCGAGCCGAGGCTCGACACTCCGATTTCTCGGCTTCACCTTCGTTTGCGAGCCTCTCTAGATTCTCGATTTCGTCGAGATACGATGCTCGGGTGAGAATGACATGCTGAATCGTCGTTATCTGTTTATGGGCTCAGTTGGTGTTCTATTGGTGACGGTCTTAGTGACACTGCTCTCCCGTGACCCGACCCCAGAAACGAGTAGTCACTCGTCCTCCTCGCTGAACCAAGATGATTATGTGGCTCCCCCTGCAGTGACTGTTCAGTATCCATCAGAGTGGGAAGTAAGTCCTCAGGTGGCGGCTCAAAGGGCACCTTTTGAGGTCTTGTTCGCCCAGTCGGAGGCAGCGAGCGAGAAGAATCTATCGGTGACATATTTAGATCCGGAAGGGTCAGTCATCATGCAATACGAGATACCGGCCGATGACGGATTACCCGTAAGACAGACTCATCTTGAAGTATTTCAAGAGCCTTGGGAGTTTGAGGTCGAGCCGCTTTCACTGTGGCAAGAGAATGTTGAGCTCTATCCTGGGGTGGCTGAGATTCGCGATATCCATGGGACTCCGGTTCTATTAGTAGATCCTCATAATCCCTACGATGCCGAAATGGCAAACGCGGCCTTTGCGAGATTCGTACTTCGTGGCATAGACGTCCAGGTATCGGGGGGGAACGATCTTGATCGTATCGTCACCGTCGTGGAGGACCTGGTCGGCCAACAGTAGCGGTGTTTGGAGTTGATCGGGGTGTCCATCAGACCGGGTCAACTCCAGTTTCGCTTTATATCGCAGGACACGTCGTTCAGAACGAGTAGTACGTGTCGGCATAGAAGGGTGTCGCACAAGACATGAGCGGCCAACCCTCAGGTGCCGGATGACAACAGAAAGGCGCAGGTTCCCCTGCGCCTTTCCTAGTAGTCGTCTGACCCGGTATCCCCACTTCTCCTCTCGGAGCCCGGAGGACCAATCCGGGAGGGACGCCGATGGCGAGACGGTTGGGATTCTGCCCGTGGCCCACCTTTGGTGTTAGTAGGTGGCCAGAACCCAAAGTGAAGCTAGGCCACTAGCAGCCGCTCACCTCGTGAGGTCCGTCGAAACTAGGTAACAAGTCTGGACCACCTCCTTTCTCACGTACGGAGATAGAAACACACCGGACGCGGTAAGTGGCGCGATTTCCGGCCACTTTTTCTGTGCATTTTCGGCAGCCTTCTCGGCGGATCGAGCGACACCGCGGGGCGCGCCGGAGGACCTCGGTGCGGGTCCGGGAGGCACCCGGGCCCTGGCTATACTCGGGGCCTAACTTGACCGCTCGGTCAAGAAGCTCATGTGACCTCCGAGACGAGGAGATTCCGGTTGGGATTCAACCTGCAACCGTCCGAGGAGCAACTGGCTCTGAAGGACACGCTGAAGGACTTCGCGACGTCGGTATTACGTCCCGCCATGCGGGACAACGAAAGCGCCGGACGGACGAGTGACGAGATCGTCCGGCAGATCTACGAGATCGGAGTGGCAGCACCCGTCGACGAGGCTTACGGCGGCGGCGGGACCTTCGATGCGCTGACCTATTGCATCGCCGCCGAAGAGCTGGCGTGGGGGGACCCCGGCGCGGCTCATCACATGCTCGGAATGGGTCAGGCGGCGCTCGTGATCGAGGCGGCCGGCACCGATGAGCAGAAGAGCGAGTACCTGCCCCGGCTGGCCGAAGCTCCGGCCAAGACCTTCGTCGCGCTTGGCGAGAAGGTGGCTACCGGAGATCTCGAGTCGCTGGCCACTGAGGTCAAGGGCGATCGCGTCGAAGGACTGAAGTACGGAGTCGTCGAGGCTGCCGACGCTCTATTCGGAGTCGTCGTCGGCCGCAACGACGAGGGGCTGGCGGCGGCGATCGTGGACGACGAGGCCTACGAGATCGTGAAGCCCGAATGGAAGCTCGGGCTCGAAGCCGCTCCGACCTATGTGGTGAACTTCGACGGATCCGGCAAGCCGCTCGCCCAGGGAGCCCGGCTCGAGCAAGCTCTGCTGTGGAGCAAGCTGGGGACAGGAGCGATCGCGGTGGGGTGCGCCCGCGCCTCGCTCGAGTACGCATCGCAGTACGCCATCGAGCGAGAGGCGTTCGGTAAACCGATCGGCGCCTTCCAGGGCATCTCTTTCAAGATCGCCGACATGGCCATCGAGGTCGATGCCGCACGGTTGGCGGTGTGGCGCGCCGCATGGAAGCTCGATAGGGGAGATGCGACGCTCGCCGATGTCGCCGAGGCGGTCGGTCAGGCCCTGCAAGCCGCGGTTCTGTGCGGTGACGACGGCGTTCAGATCCTGGGTGGCCACGGATACATCAAGGACCATCCGGTCGAGAAGTGGTTCAGGGACGCGGTGACACTGTCGGTTTTCGACTCTCCGGACCTGCTGGGTGACCTGATGGTTGCTCGCAGCGTGTTCGCTTAAGAGGAGCTGCATATGCCTATCGATTTCGAGCTCGATCCGGCGGTTGCCGGAGTAAGGGATTTCGTCCACGCGTTCGCCGAACAGGAGCTCCGCCCGTTGGCGCGCGAGGCGGACACCAAAGGGAAGCTTCCGGTGGACACGATCAAGAAACTCGGGGGTTTCGTCGGGAACAAGGCTTCGATCATGCCCGAGGAGCGCGCCGAGACCGGCGAGAAGGGCGCCATCGGCAGCATGATCGCGGTGGTCGGCTCCGAAGAGCTGGCATGGGGGGACCCCGCCGTGCTGCTGAATATCCCCGGCCCCGGCCTGGCCGCACCGTCGATCCTGGCGGCCGGGACGCCGGAGCAGAAGAAGCGGTTCCTCGACGACATCTTCGGCGGCGAGAGCGAGGATCCCAAGTTCGGCGCTCTTGCCGTTACCGAGCCGCAGGCCGGCAGCGACGTCAGCAACGTGCAGACGACCGCGGTCAGAGACGGGGACGAGTGGGTGCTTAACGGCACCAAGATGTACTGCACCAACGGAGCGCGCGCCGAGGTGGTGGTGGTGAATGCCACGGTCGACAAGGCGGCGGGCCGCGCCGGACAGAAGTTCTTCGTCATCGAGAAGGGCACTCCGGGCTTCAAGATCGGCAAGATCGAAGAGAAGCTCGGCATCAAAGCTTCCGAAACGGCCGAGTTGATCCTCGACGGCTGCCGCATCCCTTTCGACAACATCCTCGGGGGCGAAGCAGCACTGGAACCGAAGGGTTCGGGCTTCAAGGGCACCATGAAGACGTTCGACTCTTCCCGTCCCTCGGTAGCGGCCATGGCGCTTGGGATCGGGCGCGCCGCTTATGAGTACTCGCGCGACTGGGCGGCTTCCGAGCTGCCTATGGCTGCGGCCTTCACGAGACGGGAGGCGGTGCAGAACAAGCTCGGCACGATGAAGCGTGAGCTCGACGCCGCCCGGGGACTCGTATGGAAGTCCGCGTGGATGGCCGATCAGAAGATCCCCAACTCCGCCGAGGCCTCGATGGCGAAGGCGTATGCCCCCCAAGCGGCTCTCAGGGCTTGTATCGGTGCGATCCAGATCATGGGGCCCGAGGGTTATTCCAAGGAACACCTGGTAGAGAAGTGGTTCAGGGACATCAAGGTTTACGACATCTTCGAAGGCACGGGTCAGATCCAGCGAGTGGTGATCAGCCGGAAGATTCTTGGAAGGTTGGACTAGATTCGGGCGTCCACCCGCCCACCCGGGAACCCCACCCATAAACCATTCATAACGTTGAGACGGCATTAGGACTAGAGGAGGACGCAGATGGGACTACTGGACGGGAAGGTTGCGATCGTTACGGGCGCCGGGCGCGGTATCGGACGGGAGCATGCGATCGCGCTGGCTGAGGAAGGCGCCAAGGTAGTTGTGAACGACCTCGGCGGCTCTGCTGCGGGAGAAGGAGCGGATCAGACGCCCGCGCAATCGGTCGCCGACGAGATCAAGGCACTGGGCGGTGAGGCCACGGCCAACTACGATAACGTCGCCGATTTCGCCGCGGCCGAGAACATGGTGAAACAAGCCGTGGATGATTTCGGCCGCCTGGACATCCTGATCAACAACGCTGGCATCCTGCGCGACCGCATGTTGGTGTCGATGACCGAGGAGGAATGGGACGCGGTGATCGCCGTGCACCTCAAGGGTCACTTCGCGCCGACCAAGCACGCGGCGACCTATTGGCGCCAGCAGTCCAAGGCGGGGAACCAGATCAACGGCCGGGTGATCAACACCTCGAGCCCCTCAGGTGTGTTCGGCAACGTCGGTCAATCCAATTACGGTGCGGCGAAAGCCGGCATCGCCGCGTTCACGGTCATCACCGCCCAGGAGCTCGGCCGGTACGGTGCTACCGTCAACTGTCTCGCACCCAACGCGCGCACCCGCATGACCGAGGACATATTCGGTGGGATGGACGCTCCGGAGGAGGGTTACGACCCGCTCGATCCGGCGAATATCTCTCCCGTCGTCGTTGCCCTGTGCGCCGATGAGGCACAGAACATCACGGGGCAGTGTTTCTTCATCTACGGTGGAGCCGTCAACGTGTTGAAGCCGTGGGACTCCGGCACCTTGGTCCAGAAGGACGACTTCTGGGATCCGAAGGAGCTTCTCGGCAAGCTGACCGAGACGTTCCCCGACGGCGTCGCCCCCGTCGGCATGATGCAGATGCTCGGTAAGGCTGCAGGTCAGGGAGGTGCTTAGCATGGCGGGATCCGAGATCTCGTTCACCCTGCCGGTCACCGAGGATCACATCCGGAGGTTCGCCGACGCCGTAGGCGAGGACAACCAGATCTTCCTCGACCGTGAAGCCGCGCACCGAGCGGGGCTCCCGGGACTTTTAGCGCCGCCTACCTTTCCCGTGACGCAGATCTTCCAGGTGCCGCGCGAGGAGCGCGAGCAGCGTCTCGGCGCGAATCTCAACTACGCACGAGTGCTTCACGGAGAACAGGAATTCACCTACAACCGCTTGCCGTTCGCGGGCGAGGAGCTACAAGGAACCATGCGCATCGCAAAAGACTTCACCAAGGAAGGGAAACGGGGCGGTCAGATGAGATTCGTGACGTACGAGACCGTGTTCAGGGATGCCGAGGGCGAAGAGGTCCTCACCGCCCTCTACACACTGATCGAGACTTCCAAGGACGCCGCCTCATGAGCGTCCCCTGGAACATCACCCTCGACGGCGTGACCCCCGGGATGGAGTTGGAAAAGATCAGCTACGGGCCCATCACCCGGGAGAACATCAAGGCGTATGCCGAAGCCTCCGGAGACGACAATCCGATCCACCAGGACGAGGAATACGCGCGGGCCAGCGGCGCGCCGACGGTCTTCGCTATGGGGATGCTTCCGGCGGGTTACCTCGCCCACGCAGTATCCGACTGGTTCGGTGGACCACAACATCTCCGGCGCTACAAGGTCAGGTTCACCACCCGGGTGTGGCCCGGCGACCTCATCGTCTGTCGCGGGACGGTCGTGTCGGTGGAGGGCAATGTCGTGAAAGCGACCGTGGAGGCGCGGGGGGGGGGGGGAGGGCCCAAGGGGGTGGGTCTTCCCTCGGGAAAAACTACCCCCCCCCCCCAAAC
>JBPCNH010000017.1:0-32732 GCA_051001455.1 Actinomycetota bacterium | reverse complement strand
TCATCCGTCTCTCCCTTTGTCTTTGTTTTTTTTTCTGGGGGGTATGGGGGGGGGGAGCACAAAGCCCACCCCCACCGCGTCGTAGCTGTGTTAGCCCCCGTGGGGCGCGGGATCTGAACCCCTGTGTGGCAAAGCCACATAGGGGAAGGTCCCGCCGAAGAGACGGTCGTTCTGAAGAACACCATCACTCAGGTCGTTCGGGTTACCGACGAGCTCGCCCTCGACCACCTGCAGGGAGATGTCCAAGGCATCGTCTGCCAGGCGACGGCCATTCGGGTAACCGGCGTTGTCTCCACCGATCACTCCGAGCCTGGAGTACTCAGCACAACTGCCAAGCTCGCACGGAGGGATCGACATGTTCAAGCGGAGCATCTCGCTCGGCCGGACGTTGGCCGGCTGGTTAAGACCCTCAACACCCGTGAGGAAGACCGCCACCAGGTCGTTCCGGGGAGTCGCGGGCGCCTCGATGCCGTAGATGGCCTCGATCAGCTTAGGCAGTTCGGGATTGGTCACGTAGTTGAGGAACTGCCCATCCTGGGTCGGACGCGATGAGTTCCAACGATCCTTGTCCTTAACCGGGATGACCACCTCGTTCACGAGAGGGTTACCCAGACGAGACACGTTCACGTACTGACCCTGGCGGGTCTGGTTCCCGTCACGCGTCTGGACTTGCGTACCCCGGCGGCGCGCCGTGCTCCAGATGCCTACGATCGGGTTGCCCTCGGCGTCACCGTTACGAGCAAGATCGCTTTTTGGAATCTGAAGTGCGATCGAGTTCACGTTGAATCCGGCGAGAGTGTCGTCCCCTACCTCAGAGAAGTCGCCGCCGTAGAGGAGGTCGAAGACACGAAGGTCTAAGAAGAACGAGTCATCGGCTTGACCGGCAAAGGTTTTCGCCGAACTACCCGCGACGTTGAAGGAACGGATAGCTTCGTTACGAAGCTTCGCGTAATCGGGCATGGAGGCCTGGCCAACGTCGCTCGGAGCAACAGGGACGTCGCGCGCCAATACCGTCGGCTTCATTCCCTTTCCACGGCCGACGATGCGCTTCAACGAGTACGTCTGGATGAAGTTGAGGTTCGGCGAACCTAGCGAGTCAACAGGACCCGTCGCATACAGGAACGTGTTCGGGTTCTTGTAGTGGTTCTGGAATACCCAGCGGTAGGTGACGTCGCGCTTCCCATCACCATCGTTGTCGATGTTGATGTGATAGCGAATGCCCTCTTGGAACGCGTAGAAATTCGGTCCCCCCGCGGGCTCCTGGAACGGAAGCCAGTTGCTGATCAACGTCACTGTGTCCGGCGCGTCTGGACTCGTGAACGCGTAGAGGTCGGTGTTGTCCACTTGCGGATCCGCAGCGGTCAGGGGTGCTTCTCGGTGACTCGATGCCGTTCCAACCAACGGAGCGAAGGCACTCACGCCTACAGCGATAGCCATCACGGCGGCTAGACCAACCCTTCTCATCGTACGACCGGTCGGGATACTGCTACTGCTCCTCATACGCGTCCTCCATCTCGATGACCGCCCGAAAAGCGGTGTTTCAAGAGATTCGAGTACTAAGCAGCAGAAAGATTGGTCCTGCCGGTAGATCAGTCCGTCAGCACGTCCGTTGCCGCTATGGCCGCGGCCCATCCGTTGTCGGGGTCCTCCACGGCGAGACGCAGGATCCAACCTTCTTCCGGCGCGCCTTCATCCCAGTACCACCATCGCAAGCGCTCCATGCCGCTCCGCAGCTCGTCGGGCGAAGACGGCCAGGACAGGTCCGCCAACAAGGCGACCGTATGCCACCCGAGCGACCGACCCAGCGCCGCGCCGCGCCGGCGTCCATGCGCACCTCCGCTGGCGCCCGCCCACGCCATACGCTGTAGCGCCTCAGCAGGCTCCAGGGGACCCATCCTCAGCTTGCCGAAGGTGAGACTCGAAGCAGCCTGACGGGCGGTGCCTTCGAGCACCGCGGCCTGAGCTGCGCCGTTGCTCTCGGCCGTCCACGGTTGCACGAGATCGAGGAGCGCCCCGGCGATCTCGGGTTCATCGAGCTCGTCGCCGTCGTCGTCGAGCTCGGTAGCTACGAGCGGGGTGCGTGGCTGCCATGCTTCGGCGACCTCTACATGATTCGACCTGTAGTGAGCGAGTGCATAGGTGGGCTCCCACTGCATCAGTCGAAGCGGAAGCTCCAGGATCTCGAGGTGAGCCCGGAGATCACCCTCGATCACCTCCCCTCTGAGCACCCTTTCCTGAGCGACGTAAGCAGCGTGATGAGGCGCGGGGATGAGGTCGGCCATCTCTTTCCACGTATGGGTCGACGCTACTACCTCGGATAGGGGCCCCAGGTGGAACCGGACGAGCGGGGACTCGAGCGCCTCGGCCGCGTAATCTGCCGGGGCCTCGAGCGCCAAGCGGTAATCGACGTGAGCCGCAATCGGCCAGAGCTGCTTTCCCCTCTCGACCGCGGCCTCGCATCGTTCGGCAAGATCGAGAAGCTCCTCCCATCGAGCCCTCGCGCACAACCCATCGATGACGCGCAAGAGCGCGTTCATATCCTGGGCCTCGATCAACTCGTTTATCTGATCCGTCATCAGAGCGGAAGAGTACCTAGCGAGAGCCGAGCGCCTTCTCAAGATAGGGATAGATGACCTCCGCCCATTTCGCGTAGCCGCCCCGCCCAGGGTGGAAAAGGTCCGAGCTGTAGGCAAGATCGGGCTCGGCCTCGAAGAAAGGCCCGGTCTCCTTCGCGAGGGGAACCGCCGGCACGTCCCGCTCGGCGGCGGCAGCCTCTACGGCAGCCGCGACGCGGCGTCCGCGCCATCCTGCGATCGAACGAAGAGGCTCGAACCACGCATCGGCGCGCATATCCGGCGCGCCGGCGACGACGACCGTAGCTCCGAGCTCCAGCAAACCGTCGATCACTACTCCAACGTCGCGCTCCACGTCATCGAGTGGAGTGAGATGAGTGACATCGTTCGCGCCGATGCCGATGAAAACCAGGTCCGGCCGGAAGTCCTGCGCCAGAGGAAGCTGCTCGGCACGCATCCCCGCCGCACGGGCACCGGAGACCCCGAAGGTCTCCAGCACGACATACCGCCCGCCTTCGGCCAGCCGCTCGGCCAAGAGGTAAGGGTAGGCATACTCGTGGGAGTCGACCCCGACCCCGACCGAGGTGGAATCCCCCAGAACCGCGAAGCGCAACTCGGGATCCTCCGGATCGCCGAACTCCCCTCTCACATCGAGCGCCGGCTCTGTCGGTAGGTAGTCCCGGCGCACCGCCAACACGACCTCGATCGCTATCCCCGCGACGAGAACGACAAGCGCGACGGCCAGGACGAGGAGAGAACGCTTCAGCAAGTCGGCGACCGATCAGGCGTATCGCTTTGCGATCTTCGTGGCCGCCATGTGGGCGATCCCGTAGACCGTAAGCATCGGGTTGGTTCCCGACGCCGTAGGGAATGCAGACGCATCCAGCACGAACAGATCCTTCACCTCATGCGTTTGATTGTCGGCGTCGATCGCCGAGGTTGACGGATCCAAGCCCATACGGCAGGAGCTCATCTGGTGGTACGAGAAGAGCGGACTCTTACCGCGCAGTCCGGCTTTGCGCACGTCCGCAGCCCACGCGTCGTGGGCGTAGCCCGAGCCCGGCCGATAGGTGATGGGGGTCGTATGTAGCGTCGTGATCTCCGTGGCCCCCGCCGCCTCCATGACGCGGCCCCCGTTGATCAACCCTTCCACTAGACGGCGGTGATCCCCGTCGTTCAACCGGTAAGTGATCCTGGGCGCGCCGGTCTTGGACAGCGCCACCCGGCCATCGCTCTCGTCGCGCGGCAGAACGGCCGTGAAACTGAGGTTGCGGAACTTCTCCATCCCTTCATAGTGCCCGGCGGCAGATGTCCACGGGACGATGAAGGCGCCGGTCCCCGGATGGATCGGAACTGTCTCAAATATCGGCCCGTAACCGCCGTCCTGGTCCCTGAACTCGGCCGAATACCGGGCTTGGAGGGTCCCCTCCCAGAGGCGCACCTCGTCATCGAACATCCCGAACGCGCCGGTGCCCGGGTGCAGGTGCAGATGGTGACCTACCTGCCCACGAAGGCCCGAACGCAGTAAGAGAGCGGGTGTCTCGATGGCCCCGCACGACGAGATCACCGCATTGCGAGCGTTCACAACCAACCGGTGGCCACCCTCGACCGAGCGCGCTTCCACACCCATCGCTTTGCCTCCCGATATCCGGATCGAGCGGGCGTCCACGCCGGTGATGATGCGCGCCCCGGCGTCCTCGGCGTCTTGCAGCCACGTGAGCATGGTCGACTGCTTCGCCCCGACCCGGCATCCATATCCACAGAAACCGCACGCCTCGTCTTGGGTGCACCCTTTGACCGCACGCGGCAATGCGTCCACGTGCCAACCCAGTCGCTTGAGACCTTCTTCCATCACGACATCGCGCTGGCCCGCAGCGCTGGAGTCGAGGTTGACGTTCACGCGCTCGGCGGCACGGTCTAAGTGCTCTTCGAACTCTCCATTCGAGAAGGCGTCGATCCCGGTGATCCGGGTCCACTCCCGGCGGACCGGTTCGGTCGTCTTGATCGATGTCGTGTAATTCACGACGGTCCCTCCACCCAGGGTCGAACCGGCAAGGATGCGAACGCCGAGGTCCTCCGTGGTGAGCTGGAGGCCGTACAGGTACATGTCTCGGTTGGACTCGGCCTCCCGATGGTGGAAATCGGACTCGTTGTAGTACCCGCCCTTCTCCAACACCACGACGTCATACCCGGCCGTGGCGAGGATCCCGGCCGCGACCCCTCCGCCCGCCCCCGAGCCAACGATGACGAAGTCGCAAGCCAGAACCTCGTCACGCTCGATCGTCATCGGATGGAGCGGCTTCGGGACCTCCGGCGGAGAACCCGCAGGTCCCTGGTAGCCGATGCGGTCCCATTCCTTGCTGGGGAATCCGTAAAGACAAGCGAGCGTCGTAGAGATCATCACGGTGTACAGCCGTCTTTGAGCCGCGACGCGCGAACGCTTCCATCTAAGGAGCACGCGCTCGATCTGCGCGGCGGAGAGTCCCGAGATCGGCTGCCCCTGCCCCGTCAGCGTCCGCGCGCCGAGGCGCGAATCCATGAGCTTCAGGGCCGAGAACAGCTGCCGGCTGGCCGGAGTGTCGGGGGCGGAGTCCAGGACCTCCAGCACCCGAAGAGGGATCTCAGGCGAATGGGCCTTGCCGAGGATCCCCCGGGAGAAGGCGGCAAGTACACGAAGGAGACGGGCGCGCTCTGCAGACGTTCGTTCCATAGAGATGTTTTACATCGCCACCGCGTGAACCACGGCCCTCGTCGCCTGCCTGTTATCGACGTCTAGGCGGGGTGCGCGAACGACGATGCTGTCTCGCGCGCGGGTTCTTGCGGCGGCGAGGGGGAGGATTGTCGGACACGCGTTTCGGCCTCTCGGCTTGAGCTTTCGCGACCGCCGCTTTGACTTCCTCTACGGCTTTGCCGTCGGTTTCGCCGGCCTGCAGGAGCAATTGGAAAAGGACGGCACGCTCGAACTCTTCGAGCGAGTCCGACACCTTGTGCCGTGATCCCCTAGGGGTTTCCCATTCGGCGATGATGGCGCCCGCATGCGGAACGCCGACCATTAGGGCCGCGTTGCCGATCCTGCCTTCCCAGATGACTTCATGTGATTCCACGCGGACGAGGGTACTTCACCTGCCGTACCGCCCCTGGCAGCGGGACACCTCGAGCCTTCAGGCCGCAGGCTGCTAGCGTCCGCCGCATGCGCAACGAGAGAACCCTGGAGATCCGGGCAGGAGCGGCGCTCTTCGGTCCCGATCTGCTCGAGGTCGCCGACGCGACGATCCTCGTCCGCGGCGGCATCATCGTTGGCTGCGGAGCCGCGGGCGATGTGACGGTCCCTGCCGGCACCCCGGTGGTCGATGCCTCCAGGCTCACCCTCATGCCGGGATTCATCGACGCTCACGTCCACATC
This sequence comes from Actinomycetota bacterium, assembly GCA_051001455.1. Lineage (GTDB taxonomy): Bacteria > Actinomycetota > CADDZG01 > CADDZG01 > WHSQ01 > JBPCNH01. The sequence continues at coordinate 26,756 of JBPCNH010000017.1, read as the reverse complement.
GGTTTCGTCGAGCCGGCCGCGGTGGTGCGCGGCGGCGTCACGACGGTGCGAGACCTGGGATGGCCACTCGATGAGATAGGTCGCCTGATGGCGGGCTCCGAAGCTCCCGGATCCGAGGGCCCGGCCATAACCGCCGTCGGCCCGATACTCACCGCGCCGGGCGGATATCCCACGCGTGCAGGGTGGGCGCCGCGGGGAACCGGTCTCGAGGTGGACTCCCCCGGGGCCGCGCAGGATGCCGTCCACTCCCTCGCGAAGTGGGGCGCCTCGGCGATCAAGATCGCCTTGAACCCACCGGCCGGGCCCGTCCTCGACACTCCCACCCTGACCGCGATCACCGAAACTGCTCGCTCGGTCGGACTCCGCACCACGGGTCACGTGACCGGACTGGATCAATTGGATAGAGCGCTTGATACCGGACTCGACGAGCTCGCCCACATGTTGATGAGCTACGAAGCGATCCCGGATGACACGATCGAGAGGATGGTCGCTGCGGGCATGGTCGTCGTACCCACGCTCGCCGTCCGTTCCGGAGCCGACCTCGATCAAGCCGTCGACAACCTGTGGCGCTTCGCGGCCGCCGGAGGCCGGATCGTCTACGGAACCGACCTGGGCAACAACGGGCCCCAGCCGGGCATCGACGCGCTCGAGGTAGCGGCGATGGCTGCCGCAGGGATGGCACCGCCCGCAATCATCGGCTCGGCGACAGCGGAGGCAGCGGCATGGCTCGGTCTCGGCGATCGCGGCATCCTGGAGCCCGGACGACGCGCAGACATCATCGGAGTAGCGGGAGAACCGACGGCGCGCGCCGCCGACCTCACTAACGTGGAACTCGTGGTGCGGGCGGGACGGGTGATTAAGGGGTCTTGACCTCTAGGATCTCGATCCTCTTGTCGGCGTCTTGCACGTTCGCGATCACCGTTTCGCCCTCAGAGCGGCCCACCAGAGCCTGGCCGATCGGCGACTCGGGGGTCAGCACGGGATGCTCCACGCTTTCCTTCTCTTCACGCTGGCCGATGAAGTAGGACTCGGGTTCATCCTCGTCCTCCCATTTGATGGTGACGACCATGCCGGGCTTCACGACACCGTCGTCCACGGCTTCGACGACCTCTGCGTTCTCGAGCATGGCGCGGATCTGACGAGCGCGCCCCTCCTGCAATCCCTGCTGGTCCTTGGCGGTGTGATACTCCGCGTTCTCGCTAAGGTCCCCGTGAGCGCGCGCCGTAGCTATCTCTTTGATGATGTGCTCGCGCGCCTCGCCCTCGAGGTATTCGAGCTCGCTCCTCAACTTGTCATAAGCGTTCTGTGTCAACTGGGTCTTCTTCGTTTCTGCCATACACCCAGCATAGTGGCGCGAGCCATAGCAAGCGCCCCGGCATGCCGGACGGCTGCAGCGAGCACTAGGATGCAGCCATGACCGACCGACTCCAAAACAAGCGCTGTGTCATCACCGGCGCGGGGCGCGGGATCGGACGAGCCATCGCACTAGCGTTCGCGGCAGAAGGAGCTTCGGTCCTGATCAACGACGTCGACGCAGATGCCGCCGCCGCCGTAGCTGCTGAGGTCGAGCAGCTCGGTTGCGGGAGCGCCACCAACAACGCCCCGATCGGAAGCGTCGACGCGGCCGAGTCTCTGCTGGCAGACGCCCTCGATGCCTTCGGAGGCGTAGACGTCCTCGTCAACAATGCCGGTATCTTGCGCGATCGCATGCTGCACAAGATGTCCGAGGAGGACTTCGATCTCGTCATCCAAGTGCACCTGAAAGGAACGTGGGCATGCGGCAGAGCGGTGGTCCAGCACTGGCGACCGCTCGCTAAGGAAGAAGCGGCCGGTGATGGACCGCGGCACCGCAAGATCATCAACGTGACGAGTCCCTCGGGCTTGATCGGCGCGGTCGGCCAGTCGAATTACGCGGCCGCCAAGATGGGCATCGTCGGCCTGACCAAGACATGGGCGAAGGAACTGGGGGCGCTCAACATCAACGTGAATGCCGTATCGCCGACGGCGCTTACGGCGATGACCGAGCCGCTCCTGGAGGATCCGGCTGCAGCCGAGAAGCGGCTGGCCCGTTTCGCCCTCGGCCGCTACGGCGCGCCGGAAGAGATCGCACCTGCGTTCGTTTATCTCGCGTCGGAAGAATCGAACTACATGACCGGCCAGGTGCTGCGGGTGGACGGCGGACTGGTCATCTGACCCGAGGTCTCGTCTCCCAGAATCCGACCTTGTTGAACCCCGCCCGTTCGAGTACGCCGACCGCCAGAGCGGCTCGCACCCCTCGGCCTGCGATAACCGTCACTGCCTCGTCCCTCGGGACCTCGTCGACGCGGTCCCACAGCTTGCCGGCCGGGATGAACAGTGCATCGTCGAGGCGGGGCGAACCAGGATCGCCCACCGATAACAAGGTTCCCGACGGACGGGACTTGGCCGGGATCACGTCACTAGATGCCGGCGCGCCGTGCGCTTTGGTCCAGGCGTTGAGACCGTCTTCGAGGACCCCTACGACGGCGAAGCCTTTCCCCCGCAATGCCCCTGCGACGGCCGGCATGTCGTTGACCCCATCGTCGAGGACGACCAACGGCACGGCGAGGGGGATGCAGTCGCGGGCACGTTGCTGCATCCCCGGCCCGAACTCGTACTGCAACGAGAGCGAGCCCGGGATATGCAACTCGAGATAGTCGCGGACACGCCTTAGATCCAAATAAGCCGCGCCGCTGCCCACTGCATGCTCTGCTTCTTCGAGAAGCACCCGCTTGACGGTGCCGATGGTTGAAGCCATGGAGCGCAGCTTACAGAGGGTGGCGGGGCATACTGGTCGCATGTTCCCCGTCCTCTTCTTCCTGTTGATCCTGGTCCCGATCGCGGAGCTCTACGTGATCGTGCAGACGTCCCAAGCCATCGGTATCGGGCTCACCCTGCTGTTGCTTATCGGGATCTCCATCGCCGGCGCGTGGTTGCTGAAGCGAGAAGGCACCGCCACGTGGCGCTTGTTGCAGGAGTCGCTTCGTCAGAGTCAGGTCCCGACCAAACACGTCACCGACGGCGCGCTCATCCTTCTGGGGGGAGCGTTACTGCTGACGCCGGGATTTATCACCGATGCCGTGGGTTTCCTCTTAGTACTTCCACCGACGAGAGCGGTGGTGAAAAACTCTTTCCGGAAGTTGTTGGGTGGCTGGGCACTGAAGCGGAGCGGCCCTGCGGGTTACATCGGCTATCGCGCCTACGAGGCCCGGGTAAAGAACAAGCGCCGACGTTACCCCGAGACTAGCCGGCAGCCTCCCCGGCAGGATGGTCCGCACGCTCCTTCGCACCGGTCTGCTCCTTCGCCGCTTCCGCCAGCCGACGAGGACGATTCTCGGGATACTGGTTAACCGGGCCGACCTCTCCCTGCTCGGGATAAGCCGCACGATCGTAGTGGTCTGCACCGGGTTGGAACTTCCCGATGCGTACACGCGTCTCTTCGGGATATTCACCCTCGTGCACCGGCACACCCAAAGTCCGTGCCACCGACTGAGTCTCTTCCATCGAGTGGAACACCCACCGATCCCAGCGACCGTCTGCATCGACGAGAACGAGCTGTGCGTCGTTCATCCCGATGCGGATCACGACCGCCTCGGTTCCCTCGGATCCGAGCTTGGCGATGAAGTCTTCCGGCCCGCGGATCTTCTCGACGCCCTCGCTCTTGCTCTCGAACGGCCACGCTCGACTCATGCGTTGGAGACTAGCCCTCTTCCATGCCCTTGGCGATCAAGAACCCGCGCGCGCGCTCGGTCATCGGGTAACGAGAAACGAGATCCCAGAACCTCTGCGAATGATCGGCGACGATAAGGTGGGCCAACTCGTGAACGATCACGTAGTCTCGGACCCAGACGGGGTAGTCGGCCAGCGCGAGCGAGAGCCTGATGATGCCGTCCTCGGGGGAACACGAACCCCAGCGCGACTTCTGATTGGTGACCCAGGTGATCTCGGCTGGGCGCACTCCGCCTACGTACAGATCGGAAAGATGGGCGGCCCGCCGGGCGAGATCGTCGTCGGAGTTCAACCGGTCCCGTCTCTTGCGCTCGGACATCCGGCTCGTCATGCGAGCGACCCACTCCATCTCCTCGGCGCGGGAGAACCGCTCGGGTATCGAGACGATGAGGGCGTCGCCGACGATCTCGGCGGAGATCGTCTTCTTGCGCCGGCCCGAGCGGCGTACCTCCACGCGCTGGAACTCCTCCTCGGCGCCGGGAGCATCGAGAGGAAGTCTGTTCATAGCCACGGCGCCATCCTAGGGGCAGACAGGGACGCGGAGCCGTTTTGTACATGGGGCACAACCAGAGAGAAGGAATTCTGCCCCGCTGGGCGTTGTACAACTGCTTGCAGCTGGCTAATAATCTGTTCTACACACAAGGAACACCCCAAGCCCCCTCTGTCAACCGCCCATCCCCCCCCGGCAGAGGGGGCTTTTTCCTGTGCCACATCGGCCTGTGCCTCACGGCCACAGTCGCCCCAGGAGGCGCAGAGCCTTCGGCAGGGCGGCCTCTTCGAACGAAACCAGGCGTCCTACGAGCGGCCCCCAACGGTCCACCGGGGTGCGGCACGGATCGCGCCCGTCCCGTAAGAATCGAGCAGCGAGAGCAACCGTCGCAGCGGAGCCGAGGATGCCGTCGTGGCCGTTGACGCCTCTCGCCGGGACGGTGCGATGAAGCTCCTCGGGAAGCACCGCTCGATCGGCGGGCACGACGATGTCGTTCGGGATACCGAGAGACAGTCCCCGCACTCCGAAAACCAGGTCCTCGGTCGCCAGGGCCTCCATCAAGGGCGAACCCGGAGCGAGATCCCTCGTAGCCTCTGCGTACGGGTCCGGCACCGGCCCTCCCCCCTCGGCCCAGCGATGAACGAGGTCCAGACCGAGACCCGTGATCGCGCCTTCCTTCAGCGCCGGAACGGTGCCGGCCAAGGGCGCACCCGAATGAGGAGAAGAGAGCGTCACGAGATGCGCGACCCTCGGTAGATCCCCGCGCCACGGCGACGACGATCTCTGGAGGAACGTTCGGGCGACTATCCCTCCCAACGAGTGCGCGATCAGATCGACGTCACGACCGGGGTACGTGCGGGCGATGCCCGCCATCAGTTCCTCGAGTCGCTCGGCGGAACGCTCGACTTCGGCGAAGGTATCTTCCGACGTATAAGAGCGATGTAGGCGTGGTCCGCTAGTGCCCCCGTACGAGAACGGATAGATCGCGTCGGCGGGGTATCCCAGCCTGCCCGCCAGCTCCTGCAACGCTTTCGAGCTTCCGACACCCGACTCGCTACCTATGCCGGGCACGACCACGGCGATGTTAGAGCTCGGAGCGGCCCCATCGCCTCCAGGATCAACCGGGGCGCACGACGTCTCGCCCCGCGCAGACAACGTGACGTGAACATCGAACAACGGCCCCTCCGGGGGTTGCCATGTCAACGGGGCCAACATGATGGCGCGACTCGCATCGACCGGGCCGAGATAGAGCTCCGGATCGACGTATCTGCCGTCGAGCTTGACGCCGAGATGGAGCCCGGAACCCGCGCCCGGGTGGGCCTCCCCGGCGCTCCCCAGCCACGTCCCGGCCTCGAGGGACGCGCCTCGGACAACATGCACCTCGCTCAAGCTCGAGTACGTCGAAGTGAGACCGTCCCCATGATCGACGGTGACGGCTTGGATCCCCGCGACCGGACCGGCAAAGGTGACGATCCCCGCTCCGGCCGCGCGCACGAGCGTTCCGGGAGCTGCGGGATAGTCGATGCCGCGGTGGCCGGGGCCCCAGCTGACCTCCGGCGCCTGGTAACGACGCTCCACGACGCCATCTACCGGAGGGATCAGCCATCGCTCGCTCGCGCTCGCCGCCGGAGCTATCGAAATCATCACCACCCCGGCCACCAGACAGATCGCAGCTCTCATCCGCCGAGCTTGGATCCTCGCGGTCACCCTCGCGGTGACCCGCACCACCACAGCTCACCTGATGAAACGAGTCCCGATCCCGTCGAGTGCTTCAGCAGCCTGATCGATGGACGCGATCACTCCGCTGCCTCCGCTCCTTTCTATGAAGCGGCACATCGCATCGACCTTGGGGGCCATGCTTCCCTCTCCGAATTCACCCTTGGCGAGAAGCCGACGCGCTTCCGTCACGGTCAGCTCGCTGATCGGTTCCTCCGCAGGGGTTCCGTACGATCGAGCTACGTGGGTCACATCCGTCAGGATGACCAGTGCATCGGCTCGGAGATCGGCGGCAAGGAGCGCGGACGCCAGGTCCTTATCCACCACCGCGGCGCGCCCGCGTAAACCCTCAGTTGTCGAAACGACCGGAACGCCTCCGCCGCCCGCCGCCACGACCACGGCTCCGGAAGCAACGAGGGCCCGGATCGCGGCCGCCTCCACCACCTCGACGGGGTCCGGAGAGGCGACCACGCGCCGCCACCCGCCGCGTTGCTCGTCATGCTTCAGCGTCCAGCCTCCGGCTTCCAGACCCGCAACATCCTTCTCGTCGACCATCTCGCCGATGGGCTTGGCCGGCTTGTCGAAGGCGGGATCGTCTTCATCGACGACGACCTGAGTGACCAGAGACGCAACGACAACATCCGAGCCGGCCTCATGGAACGCGTTCGTCAAAGACTGCTGCAGCATGTAGCCCATGCCGCCCTGGGTGTCCGCGACACAAACGTCGAGAGGGAGCTCAGGGAGCCCGCCCTCGGTACGGGCGATCTCGCTCCGAAGCAGGTGGTTCCCGACCTGGGGCCCATTGCCGTGCGTGATCACGAGGCGGCGCGGTCCCGACAGGGCAAGGCGCGCAAGTCGGCGCGCTGTTTCGGCGGTTCGCGCGAAATCCCCGGTTACGGAGTCGTCGCCATCTGGATGCTGGATCGCGTTCCCACCGAGGGCGACGACGACCAGCTGAGCGTCGCCGTCTCTCGCCGCGGGGATGAGCGTCCTTCCCTACGTCAGGTAGAGGCGTATATAGAAGATGCCGAAGTAAACGACGAAAGCGGCGGCAGCGATCCACATCATCGGATGCACCTCGTTCGGCTTTCCGCGCGCGAGCTTGATGAAGACGAAACTGACGAAGCCGGCGCCGATCCCATTGGTGATGGAGTACGTGAACGGCATCAACACGATCGTTAGGAATGCCGGGATAGACACCTCGAGATCGTCCCAGGGGATCTCACGCACGACCGAAAGCATGAGGAAACCGACGATCACCAAAGCCGGTGCTGCGGCTTGAAGTGGAACCATCTCGGCCAACGGAGAGAAGAAGATCGCCAGCAGGAAGAGGCTACCGGTGACCACTGCCGTCAGACCCGTGCGGCCGCCGTCGGCGATGCCGGAAGCGCTCTCGATATACGTCGTGTTCGACGATGCAGAGAAAGCCCCACCAACCGCGGCGGCAGCCGAGTCGACCACGAGCACCTTGTCGATGTCCGGCAGCTTCCCGTCGGGTGTCAGGAGTCCCGCTTCCTTACCGAGCCCGATCGCCGTACCCATCGTATCGAAGAAATCGGACAACATCAGCGTGAAGACCGCCAGCCCGGCCGAGATGAGACCGATCTGTGCGAACGCCCCGAACAAGGAGAAGTTCCCCAACAAACTGAAACTGTCTCCATCGGGCATGTCGGCGATGCCACCCCAATTGGCGGCTCCCTGAAAACCCTCACCGTCCATGAACGCCTCGTTCACGACGACGGCGAACACGGTCGCCGCCAGGATGCCTAGTAACAGGGCGCCTTTCACGCGCTTGGTGAACAAGAAGATGATCAACAACAGACCTACGATGAAGACCGCAACGGGCCAACCCTGTAACTCGTTGTTCGTACCGAGTTGCAAGGGCGGAACCGGAAGTGTGGTGCTGGTGACGAACCCGGAATCGACGAATCCGATGATCGTGATGAACAATCCGATGCCCGCCCCGATGGCGAGCTTCAACGGCAACGGAACGGCATCCATCACCGCCTGACGGAATTTCGTCAGGACGAGGATCAAGATGATTATCCCCTCCAGCACGACCACGCCCATGGCTTCGGGCCAGGTCAACTGGTGTTGGCCGACCAACTGGAAAGTGACTACCGCATTAAGGCCTAAGCCGGCTGCGATCGCGAACGGATAGTTCGCGTACAGACCCATCGCCAACGTCGTGACCCCGGCGGCGAGTGCAGTCACCGTCAGGACCTGCGGGATCGATAACTGCAGGCCGTTGCGATCCGGGAGAGTGCTCAGGATGATCGGGTTCAGGAACAAGATGTACGCCATGGTCATGAAGGTGGTGAAGCCGGCAATGACTTCAGTCCTGACCGTAGACCCGCGGTCGGTGATCCTGAAATAGCCATCCAGCCCGCTGCGCGACCCCGCTACAGATTGCGACACCATGCCCCCTTACCTAGGCGAACGAGTTGCGACCGGTGGAGTCTCTCAAACGATGAGATCCATCATCTTCATATCCCAACGCCGCGCCGGCAAGCCGGAAATCGCCCTGTGCGTCACCCCGCCGGCTTCTGCTCCGCCACCTCTTCGCCGGAAGAGCTCGCCCCCGTGCGCCGGGGGCCCACCCGGACGTAGATCGAGTCATAACCAGACACGACACGGTCCAATAGGGAGCGCGCCGAGGCCTTCAAGCCGCCGCGCGCCCCTCGCAGCTCGGCGGTGAGGTGATCATTGCGGGGCTTGTCCTGAAGGGAGCTCAGCAACGCATCGAAGTCTTCGAGCTTGGGGCCCCCCATACCGCCACAATCGCCGTCGTCATAGAGGCAGTAGTACTCGTCCTCGTACACGAGCCCGCCGCCGCGGATCTCGAGGTAACCGTCGTTGCGCATGGCCCGTGGCACCCTGACCTTCATGTCCACCGTCTGCTCCTCCGGACTGGAAGTCGAGCGCAGGAGGACCCGGAGGAAGAGGCGGGCCCCCGGCTTGACCCGGATACGGTTCAGGTCGGCGTACGCAACGCCATCCTTCGAGACCAGCACGGACGCGATCTCGTACCGGCTGGCCCCCTCATCCACATCCATCTCGATGTCGACACCAGTGAACTCCACCTTCTCGAACCGGTTCCCATACAGAGTGAACAGCTGATCGGACAGCTCGAAGATGGATTCCAGAGCGACGTCCTCGTCGGACGAGTAAACATTCGAGCGGGTGAAGGACCACGGCGCGCCGGACTCTCTCGTTCCCGAGACCGTCCAGCTCATCGCCGAGTGGCCGCTGCCTACCCGATCGAGAGTGAAATCGATATTGCTCAGCAGATGACCGAAGGCGATGAACGGCACGAACTCCGAAGCGAGCACCTCGGTCAGGCCGTCTCTGTGGTCCCCCTCCGCGGTGACGGATGAAGCCACCGGGATAGTCGACAGCGGCGCGCCGAGAAGTGCCCTGATGCCGGCGAAACGGTCCTGGTCGAGGATCCCCAGAGTCCCGCCGATATTCGCCAACTTGTAAGGGCCGAACGCAGCGTCTTTCACGATCGTGATCGCCTCTGCCGCATTAGCTCCGAGGGCGACCTTACCTTGAGGCAGTCCGAAGAACGGGTGGCCGAACGCCACAGCCTTCCCGTCACACACGAAGGACGTCGTCCCTACACCGGCCATCGTTACGTCGCCGTAAGAGATCGCGGCGGCGAAGTTCCCGCCCGGCTCGGGTGCGGAGCCAGCAGGGGCAGGGGATGACGAGGCTGCAGAACCAGAGTGGGCGATCAGAGGCAGCCCCTGACGCTCGACCGCTTTTCGCACCGCGGCCATCGAGCGACCGGCCAGTCCCGAGACGGACAACGGAGACTTGAGCACGGACATCTCGTCAGAGTTGGCGCGGGGGGAGGTTCCCGTAGCCGTCGCGATCCTCGCAACCATGCTGTCCGAGAGTCTCGGCGTGACATCCGCCGAGGCCGATGCCACGGGCCGGTCGGCGAGACGGAGCAAGTCTTCCGCGGGAGTGAGGCCGGCGATGGTCGTGGCGCCGAAGGAGAGGCCGTACGCCAGGGCACCTATCAGCTTCCCTTCGACGTAGATCGGAGATCCCGACATCCCATACCAGATCCCACCTGCCTGAGCGATCTCAGGCCCGGAGACATCGACGACGATCATGTCCCTTCCGGGGCCGATCCCATCCTGTTGGACCCCGAGGACCTCTGCGGAGAAAGTCCCAGGGGTTTCACCGCGCACGACGGTGTAACCCGTTCCGATCATCCCGCGGCGGACCTCCGACGTCGGCATCGGGGTAGCACAGTTGCCGGGGCCGCCGTGGCTCGCTGCCGCCGGGGAGACCAGTGCCCCTGCGACTAACGCGCCGGCCATCAGCAGTGCCGCTTTCCTACTCGTTCCTCTCATGTCGTCCATCCTTCTTCTCCCGTCGTTCTGTGGCTGCCAGATAGCAAAGCTTGGACGCCGGCAGAGACGAAAAGGTTGCCTTGCCTGTCAGCCCCGGATATCTGAACACGGAGGGCGAATATCCTCTCGGCATGACCACCGTCACGCTTATCCCTGGAGATGGGATCGGACCCGAAGTGTCCGAGGCGACCCAGCGCGTGGTGGACGCACTGGAGGTCGGGATCACGTGGGAGGTCCACCAGGCAGGAGCTCCGGCGATCGAATCGCACGGCGACCCTCTCCCGCCCCCCGTGCTGGAATCGATCAAGCGAAACACCGTCGCGCTCAAAGGGCCCGTCACAACTCCCGTCGGGACGGGTTTCCGCTCCATCAACGTCGCGCTGCGCCAGGAGCTCGACCTCTACGCCTCCATCCGGCCGTGCCGCCTATTCCCCGGCGTCCCGTCGCGTTTCGAGGGGATAGACCTGGTCGTAGTCAGAGAGAACACCGAAGATCTGTACGAAGGGATCGAATTCGAGAAAGGCTCTCCCGAGCTCGACAAGCTCCGCGGATACCTGAAATACATGCACGGCTTCCCTATCGCTGCCGATGCGGGAGTCTCGGTCAAACCGATCTCGATCTCGGCCACTTCCGACATCGTCGGATTCGCCTTCGAATACGCGCGCAAGCACCGGCGGCGGAAGGTGACACTCGGCCACAAAGCGAACATCATGAAGCACTCCGACGGGTTATGGCTCGAGACCGGAGAGCGGCTGGCAGCCCAGTACCGGGACGTTGGCTTCGAAGCGATGCAGGTCGACGAGATGGCGATGTGGCTCGCGTGGCACCCGCAAGATCTCGACGTGATCGTCTTGCCGAACCTGTATGGAGACATCATCTCTGATCTCTGCGCCGGGTTGGTGGGCGGGCTCGGGGTAGCTCCCGGAATGAACCTCGGACGCGAGTACGCGGTGTTCGAGCCGACCCACGGTTCCGCTCCCGACATCGCGGGACAGGGACTCGCCAATCCGATAGCGATGATCCTTTCGGCCGGCCTCATGCTGAGACACCTGAACAAGGACGCCGACGCAGACCGGCTGGATCGTGCCGTTTCGGCGGTCCTCGCCCGGGGTCACGCCCGTACCGGCGACCTCAAACCCTCCGGGACGCCGGCGAAAACACATGAGGTGGCCGACTGCATCATCAAGGTTCTAGAAGAGAGCCCCTGAACCATGACCGTTCCTACAGAGTCGTTCCGGCGCGCCATAGAACTGCAGCAAGAGATGGAGGAACGCAGCTATACCCGCAAAGAGATGACCCCGATCGGGCCCGTTTTCTTTCACGACGACTACCCACACAAGTGGGACCTGAACTTCGTCCGGGTCGAGCGTGACGCGACTTTCGACGAGATCATCGCAGCCGCGGACCAAGCATTAGGCGGGGCGGGACTGAAGCACCGCAAGGTGCACATCTACGATCACCGGCTCGGAGACCGATTGGCGTCGAACTTCAAGGACGCCGGCTGGCGCGTCGATCATCTCGTACTCATGGTCCTCATGAGCGGGGTCGCAAAGGAGGGAACCCTCGAGGTCAAGGAGGTCTCTTTGGAGGAGATGCTCCCGGTTTGGATCACCAACGATCTCACCGATAATCCGAAGCTCACCCGGGCGGAAGCCGAGATGGTCGCGGCCAGCAACCGCGTGACGACCGCGGCCATCGAGACCCACTTCTATGCCGCCGACGTCGGTGATGAGGTCGCCGGTTGGTGCGAGCTCTACCTCGAGAACGGGATGGCGCAGATAGAGAACGTGGGAACTCATCAGCGCTACCGCAAGAGGGGCGCCTCAACGAGCGTCGTCACGCACGCGATCACCACGGCCAAGGAAACGGGAGCCGAGCTGATCTTCCTGGTAGCCGACCAAAACGACTGGCCGAAGGAGTACTACGCCCGGCTCGGCTTCGAGCCGGGCGGATACTTCTACGAGTTCGTGATGCCCGCCCACGAAGAGCCGGCTACCCCCGAGGATCCCATCTCGTCTTAGGCGCTATCGGCGCGAGCAGGATCCGGTCCTTGTATCTCATGATGGTCTCGATCAGATGGGCGATGACCTCATCCGTCAGTAGGTTGGGCTGCAGGCCGAGGTCCAACAGGCCGGTGTGCGTGGGGTTGTAGTAGTGCTCCTCGGCCTCTATGCGAGGGTCCACGAGGGAGTCGATATCGACGTTGATCCCGAGAGCGCCGGCCACATCGCGCACCCTGAAAGCAAGCTCGTTGACGGAGAACCGCTCGGTGAACTGATTGAAGACACGGAATTCACCCACCTCCGCAGGATTCTCCAGCGCCAACCTGATGCATTGGATCGTGTCGACGATGTTCAAGAAGCCGCGGGTCTGGCCGCCCTTGCCGTACACGGTTAGGGGATAGCCGACGACGGCTTGAACGCAGAATCTATTCAGTGCCGTCCCCAGTACCTCGTCGTAATCGAACCGGGTACAGAGACGCTCGTCCAGCTCGGTCTCCTCCGTCCGGATCCCGTAGACAACTCCCTGGTTCAGGTCCGTCGCACGGACACCCCAGATACGCGATGCGAAATGGATGTTGTGGGAGTCGTGCACCTTCGAGAGGTGATACATCGACCCGGGAAGCTTCGGGAACGGCAGGATGTCGGTCCTGCCCTTGTGCTGGATCTCGATGTATCCCTCTTCGATATCGATGTTGGGCGTCCCGTACTCACCCATCGTGCCGAGCTTCACGAGATGAGCATCGGGACAGATGTCGCGGATCGCATACAACACGTTCAGAGTGCCGACCACGTTGTTGACCTGCGTATCGATCGCGTGCTTTCTATCGATCATCGAGAAAGGCGCGCTGGGTTGCTCGCCGTAATGCACCACAGCCTCGGGGCGGAGTTCCTCGAACACGTTGTCGACGAATTGCGGGTCCGTGAGATCCCCGACGAATGGCGTGATGTCCTTGCCCGAGACGTCACTCCACGCCTTGACCCTCTCCTGAAGAGATTCGATCGGGGTCAGAGAATCGGCGCCAAGCTCGGTCGCCATCGCCCGGCGCAAGAAGTTATCGACGACCGCGATCTCGTGGCCGCTCGCAGATAGATGCATGGCCGTAGGCCAGCCGAGGTAGCCGTCGCCACCGAGTATCAGGATGCGCACGCCCGACAGGATACCGGCCGCGGCGCCGGCAGCCTTTAGGGTCTGCGCACCTACCATCGGAGGTAAATGGTGACGGACCTGGCTTTCACTCCTGCACTCGAGCAGGCACGGCTCGTGCGAGACAAAGAGGTGTCTCCCGTAGAGCTGGTGACCTTGTACCTCGGACGCATCGAGTCCCTCGATCAGCGGTTCAACTCCTACGTCACCGTCGCCGCCGACCAGGCTCTCGAGCAGGCCCGGCGCGCCGAAGAAGAGGTCGCCGGGGGGAACGACCTGCCGCCGTTCCACGGCGTACCCATCTCGATAAAGGACCTGTACGAGACCAAAGGCATCCGGACCACCCTGTCCTGCAAGGCGCTGAAGGACTACGTCCCCGACCAAGACGACAACGTCGTCCGGCGCATCAAGGACGGGGGGTTCATCATCCTCGGCAAGAGCAACACGTCGGAGTTCGGCTCGGTTCCCGTCACCGAATCGGAGTTGAACGGGGCCTGCAGGAACCCCTGGAACACCGAGCACACACCGGGAGGCTCCAGCGGCGGCGCGGCAGCTGGTGTGGCCGCCGGGCTGGCGCCCATCGCTCACGGAGCCGACGGCGGAGGCTCGGTGCGGATCCCGTCCTCGTGCTGCAACCTGTTCGGGATCAAGCCGTCGCGCGGACGTATCTCGGCGGGGCCGCGCCTGGGAGAGCAGTGGCATGGGTTCTCTACCTCCGGGCCCATCGCCCGCACCGTGGAGGACGCCGCGGCGCTTCTCGATGTGATGCAGGGATACGAGGCGGGAGACCCGCACTGGGCCCCGGCGCCGGAGCGACCCTTCGCGGAAGAGGCCCGGCGCGATCCCGGGATCTTGCGCATCGGTTACACCACGACCAATCCGAACGAGACGGCGGTGGATCCGCAATGCGTAGCGGCGGTCGAAGCCACCGCCGTTCTGCTGGAGTCTCTCGGTCACAAGGTCGAGGATGCCGCCCCAGGATGGATCGACCAGTCCCTCGCACCGTCCTTCATCCAGCTGATAGCTACCGGGACCGGAGTGGTCGCCTTCCTGCCACGCGCCGAGCTCGAGCCGCTTAACCGCTTCCTGATCGACAGCGCAGAAGAGATCTCGAGCGTGCAACACATACAAGCGCTCACCGCAGCCCACGCCTACTCGAGGAGGGTCGTGCGTTGGTGGGACGACTACGACGTCCTCCTTACGCCGACGCTAGCGCTGCCTCCCGTCCCGGTCGGTTGGGTATTTGAAGACGATGATCCGATGGGACAACTGATCCGCTCGGGGATGTTCATGCCGTTCACACCGGCGGCGAACGTCACCGGGCAGCCTGCGGTATCGGTCCCCCTCCACACCAGCACTGAAGGCCTGCCGATCGGCATCCAGTTGATCGGGCGGCCTGCCGGCGAAGCCGGGTTGATCCGCCTGTCGGCTCAGTTAGAGGAAGCGCAGCCGTGGGCGGGCCAGCGGCCCGCGCTGCCGTGAACCATTAGGTTGGGGTCCTCCACCGGGCGAGAAGAGAGGGGCGAAGTGTCCGGCGACGCTGTCGAGCAGAATATCGAAGCTCTCCTAGAAGAACGGCGCACCTTCAGTCCTCCCCCCGCCTTCGTCGCAGAGGCGAACACGGCGGATCCGGCGGTCTACGAACGGGCTGCCGCCGACCCTGAGGCGTGGTGGGCGGATCAGGCCCGGCGGCTTCATTGGTTCAAGCCCTGGGACACGATCCACGAGGCCGACCCTCCGTTCCACCGCTGGTTCACCGGAGGGCGGCTCAACGCGAGCTACAACTGCCTCGATCGCCACCTGGAGCCCCACGGTGACCGGGTTGCCTATCACTGGATCGGAGAGCCGGGCGAGAAGCGGTCCATCACCTACCGCCAACTGCATTCCGAGGTTTGCCGGCTGGCGAACGGACTGAGCTCGCTCGGGGTGAAGAAGGGCGACCGGGTCGCGATCTACATGCCCATGATCCCAGAGCTGCCCGCCGCGATGCTGGCGTGCGCACGGCTGGGAGCCGCCCATTCCGTGGTCTTCGGAGGTTTCTCCGCTGAAGCACTGCGCGACCGCATCAACGACGCCGACTGCAAGATCGTGATCACTGCCGACGGTGGCTACCGGCGCGGTGATGTCGTGCCGCTCAAGGCCAACGTCGACGAAGCACTGGAGGCAACCCCCTCGGTGGAGAAAGTCGTGGTGGTGCGGCGCACCGGCAAGGACACCGGATGGGACGAAGGCCGTGACATCGACTATGCAGATCTCGTCGGCGGACAGTCGGCCGACTGTCCCGCAGAAGAGATGGACAGTGAAGACATGCTGTACGTCCTGTACACGTCCGGCACCACCGGAAAGCCGAAGGGCATCGTCCACACGACGGGCGGCTACCTAACGGGCGTGTCGTCGACCCACCATCACATCTTCGACATCAAGCCTGCCTCCGACGTCTACTGGTGCGCAGCGGACATCGGTTGGGTGACCGGACACTCGTACATCGTCTACGGCCCGCTCGCGAACGGTTGCACCTCGATCCTTTACGAGGGCGCTCCCGACTTTCCCGACAAGGATCGCTGGTGGCAGATCGTGGCCGAATACGGGGTATCGATCCTCTACACGGCGCCTACCGCGATCCGGACGTTCATGAAGTGGGGCACGGAGTATCCGGAGGCGCACGATCTGTCTTCACTGCGCCTGTTGGGTTCGGTAGGCGAACCGATCAACCCCGAGGCATGGATCTGGTACCAGGAGTTCATAGGAGGAGGAGAGGTCCCGGTCGTCGACACCTGGTGGCAAACGGAGACCGGCGCTATCGCGATCTCTCCCCTTCCCGGCATCACCACCCTGAAGCCGGGTTCGGCGACGCGTCCATTCCCGGGCGTCGAGGCCGACGTCGTGGACGAACGCGGGCACCCGGTAGGGCGCGGAGGGGGCGGATACCTCGTACTGAAGAAACCGATCCCGTCGATGTTCCGCACGATCTTCGGCGACGACCAAAGGTATAGAGACACTTACTTCGCCCGCTTCGGTGACGACACCTACTTCCCCGGCGACGGGGCGAAGCTCGACGAGGATGGTTACTTCTGGCTCCTCGGCCGGGTGGACGATGTGATGAACGTGGCCGGGCACCGCATCTCGACGTACGAGGTCGAGTCTGCGCTGGTCGATCACCATGATGTTGCCGAGGCGGCTGTGGTCGGCCGCCAGGATCCTCGTCAAGGCGAAGCGATAGTCGCGTTCGTGACCCCGAAAACGGGGCGCGAGGGGGACGAGGGATTCCTCCAAGAGCTCAGAGATCACGTGAGTAAAGTGATCGGGAAGATCGCTCGCCCACATTCGATCGTCTTCACCGACGACCTCCCGAAGACGCGCTCTGGGAAGATCATGCGCAGATTGCTTAGGGATGTTGCCGAAGGACGCGAACTGGGTGACGTGACTACGCTTCAGAACGCTCCGGTGCTCGATGCGATCGCGGAGAAAGCAAAGAAGAACGCAGGCGACGAAGGCTAGATAAGGAGGCTCTATGGCGGTAGCAGAAGACACGACGGACGTAGTGATCGAAGAGCGGGCCGCGCCCATGACCCGGCGGCTGTTGGCCGAGTTCGTAGGAACGCTCGTTTTCGTAGCCGTGGGAACCGGTACGGCAACGGTCATGGCTCTTGGTCCTCTTCGGGCGCTCGGCGGGATATCCGAAGCGCTCGGCGAGACGGGGAACGAACCGCTCTTCGAAGGCCTTCTGAGCAACCAGCTGGGAGATGTGTTCCCGGTTGCTTTCGCGTTCGCCACCGCCCTGGCGGTGCTCGTCTACGCGCTCGGCGGGATCTCGGGTGCGCACTTCAATCCCGCGGTCACCTTCTCCCTGGCCGTGGCGCGACGGTTCAAGTGGTCCGAGGTCCCGATCTACTGGGTGGTCCAGATACTCGGCGGGATCGCCGGCGCTTTCATCATCGCCGGCATCTATGGGCATGGTGAGCCCTCGGGTGCGCAGGCACTCTTCGGCGGGACTGTAGTCAGCGCAGGTGTCAACCAGGCACAGGCCTTGCTGGCCGAAGCCTTTATCACCTTCATCCTGGTCACCGCGATCATGGCGATAGCGGTCGACCCGCGGGCGCCCAAAGGCTGGTCCGGCTTGATCATAGGACTGGGCTTAGCCGCGGGGATCCTGGTAACGAGCGCGGCGACGGGCGGTTCGGCGAACTTCGCACGCAGCCTGGGGCCGTTCGTCGCTTCGTTGTTTTTCGACCATCCGCCCATCCCCTGGGCCGACCTATTGATCTATGCCGCCGGCCCCTTGATCGGTGGAGCCGCAGCCGCCCTCGTTTACGAGAGCGTCACGGGGCTCGAGGAGATATCTCCGGCCCCACGGCCGGGCGCGGCGACGGGGTCTCCCCTTGTCGACGGCGACGTGCACTACGACGCCCCGCTTGACGAAGGTCTGCACGACCACCCGCACGACCACCCGCACGACCACGGGGAGGGGAAAGACCACACCCACTGACCCGGCAGGTCACACGACTATGAAGAAGGCCCCCGGTTCCCGGGGGCCTTCCCTGTCTCGGTGACTATCGACTATCTGCGCTAGGAGCGTTGCGCCCCTTGGGACAGCAAAGCTTTCGAGAATGCCTCGAGGTCATCGGGCTTGCGCGCGGTGATGACGTTGTCGTCCTCGACCACCTCTCGGTCCACCCATCGTGCTCCGGCATTGATGAGATCGGTCTTCAACGACGGCCACTTCGTAACGGTGAGGTTCTCGGTCAACCGGGCTTCGACGAGCATCCACGGTCCATGACAGATAGCCGCCACAGGCTTGCCTGCCGCGGCGATCTCCTTCGTCACGCGCACCATGTCTCGATCGGTGCGGATCTCTCCCCCTTATGACTGGATGTGTATCGGCCGTGTGATTTCCTACCCGGATGACCATCCCAACAACCATCGCCTTCCCTCTCGAACTGCCCGCGGTGCGCAAGGGAAGCACCTGGCATGCCCGCGCCGGTGACAAGGAACTGAAGCTGTCGAACCTCGACAAGGTCTACTTTCCGGAGGCGGGTTTCACGAAAGGCGACCTGCTTACCTACTACTTCAACGTCTCACCCGTCATGCTCCCCCACCTCTGCGACCGGCCGTTGACGTTGAAACGGATGCCGAACGGTATACACGGCGGCTTCTTCTACGAGAAGAATGCTCCTGCTCACGCGCCGCAGTGGATCGAGCGCATACCCATCGAAGGCGAAACGAAGATCATCAACTACATGACTGCCAAGGACGTGGCCGACATGCTGTGGATAGCCAACCTCGGCTGCATCGAGTTCCATCCATTGCACACCAAAGGACAGGAGAACGACCATCCCACTTACGCGTTCTTCGATCTAGACCCGATGGGCGAGGCAACGTGGGACGACGTGCGCTACGTGGCGGGCCTGGTGAAGGTGGTCCTCGATCAGCTGGGTGTTTCGGCCTTCCCCAAGACATCCGGCGCCACCGGGATGCAGATCATGGTTCCTCTCGACGGCAGTCACGATTTCGTCGAAGTTAGGCGGTTCGTAGGGGCGGTCTCGGCGATGGTGCATGCAGCCGACGAGGAGAAGACGTCCCTCGAATGGGAGATCAAGAGGCGCGGGTCGACGGTGTACCTGGACGTCAATATGAACAGGAGCGGAGCCAATATCGCCGCGGCTTATTCGGTGCGCCCCCAGCCCGAAGCAAGCGTCTCTACGCCGTTCACCTGGGATGAGCTATACGTGATCCACCCGGCGGACCACACGATCGCGACCCTCTTCGACCGGATCGCCGAGAAAGGTGACCCGTTCGCGCCCGTAGCCGAAGAACCGGGCCAATCACTGAGCGCGGCACTCGAAGAACTCGCTCCGGTGATCACCTCGTTCAAGATCACCGGCAACGTGCGGAAGGTACCGAACTAACGCCTACTCGCTACCGTCGTTGCTTCCGTCGTCCTGGTTGTCATCGACGTCGATATCGCCCTCTACTTCAAGGCCGTCGTCGACGTCGATATCGCCGCTGGACTCGCAGGCAACACCACCTAGTCCGAGAAGTCCAACCGACAAGAGCGCTGCGATCCTCTGCTTCATCTTTCCTCCTCAGTCCACCACGTCACTTTGGTCTAATGCCCGGCGCGCCACTGAACTAACCTCACGTGATGGCTCGCAACTACGCCGGCAAGCGTGCATTCGATCGAACGCCGGAACCTCCATCGCGCACCGAGGGCGACGTGGATCCGACGGCGGCGATCCCCGGGCGGTCCTTCATGGTGCACCAGCATCACGCCACCCGGCTGCACTTCGATCTCAGGCTCGAGATGATGAACGGCGATACGCCGGTCCTGGTGTCGTGGGCGGTTCCCAACAACCTCCCCCTGCGACCCGGAGAGAGGCACCTGGCGATCCATGTTGAGGACCACCCGTTCGAATACGGAACTTTCTCCGGCACGATCCCGGCGGGCAACTACGGAGCCGGTGAGGTTCGCATCTTCGACGCCGGCACCTACGAGGTCCTCGAGCAAGAGCCGAAGAAACTGACGATACGGCTCGAAGGTCGGCGTCTCCGAGGCGTCTGGCACCTGGTGCAGACCGGCGGCGGCGATGACGATCAGGATCAGTGGCTGGTCTTCCTGCGCTCCAATGACCGGCCCGAACCGGCACCGCTGCAGATCGTCGAACCGATGAAGGCGATGCTCGTCGCGGAAGCCTTCGACGACGACGACTGGGTGTTCGAACCGAAGTGGGACGGGATCCGGGCGATCGCGACGTGCGTAAACGAGACCATGCTGATCTCTCGTAACCTCCGCAACATCACCCCGGGCTATCCCGACCTCGCCGGACTCCACCGTCATCTCGTCTGTTTCGAGGCGGTCCTCGACGGCGAGATCGTCGCTATGTCTGGAGGCAGGCCCTCTTTCGAGCGCCTACAAGGCCGGATGAATCTCCAGAATCCGAGGGACATCGAACGGGCCGCCAAAGCGATCCCCGTGATCTTCATCGCGTTTGACATCCTGTACCTCGACGGCCGCTGGGTGATGGACGAGCCGTGGGAACGCCGCCGGGAGCTCCTCGAAGAGACCGTGATCCCGACGTCTTATCTCCAGATATCTACGGCGGTTCCCGGCGAAGGGAAGGCGCTGTTCGCCGCGGCCGAGCAGCAACGGCTCGAAGGCGTGGTCGCAAAGAAGAGAAGGAGTGTCTACCACCCCGGGAAACGCGGTCGCGAGTGGCTCAAGATCAAGACCACCTACGAGGCGGACGTGGTGATCGGAGGTTGGTCCAAGGGTGATGGTGCTCGCTCGAACCGGTTCGGTTCACTGCTGGTGGGTGCGTACCAGGGAAACGAGTTGCGTTTCCTAGGCTCCGTCGGGACCGGTTTCGATGACAAGGCTCTTACCGAGATCCTCGGCCGGATGAAGACGCTCGAAACCGGCGTCAACCCATTCAACAGCGACCCGCGTGACGGGAAAGAGCGATGGGGAAAACCCATCAAAGATCCGCACTGGATCGAGCCCCGGTTGGTCGCTGTGGTGGAGTTCCGCGAATTGACATCGGCCGGGCGCCTCCGGACCCCATCGTTCAAGGGTCTAAGGGACGACAAGGACCCAGAAGACTGTTCCTTCGAGGACCTCTGCCCCAAGGAGCTGCCTGCCGATGCCGGATAGCCGCCGCAAGCGAGCTGTGGCCGCGGTTTACTCCCGCACCGCCAAGAGGCTCTACGAGCCGCTGGTGGTCCACGGCGGTTTCAAGCTCTTCGGGGGCCGGCTCAACGAACTCGTCCTCGAACAGGGACGGCGCGCCGTTGCAAGTGCGGACGGGGCACCGATCCTCGACATGCCCGTCGGCACGGCGTTCTTCACGCTCGAGGTAGCGCCGCAGCACACAGGGCCGATCGTGGGCGTGGATATCGCGGCGGGGATGGTTAGGCAAGCAAGAGCAGCCGCCGCGGCCGCCGGGGTGGGCAACATCATCACGCTTCAGGGTGACGCGCACCGGTTGCCGTTCCCGGACGCGAGCTTCGGGGCGGTGCTGTGCACGAACGGCCTCCAAGTGATCCCGGGATTGCAACCCACCCTCGAAGAGCTCGTCAGGGTGGTCCGGCCGGGCGGGATCGTCTACACCTCGGTCCTCACGGTTCCGCTATCGCGACTAGCCTCGGCAAGCGCAAAGGCGCGCATGCCCACGATCCTCAGATCGGGGCAGGACGTGGCCGGTGAGTTCTCTAAAGCGGGATTCCAGGTCCTCGGCATCAAACACGAACGACTCGCGACCCTGATCGAGGCGCGCAGACCGGCGGAGTGAAGCGTGGTGCTCGATTAAGCGGCGGACTAGCCGACGAGCCTTACCCGCACGCCGCAGTCGAGAAGGAACTCTCGTACACGGTCCCAGTCCTCGTAGACCTCGCCGCCTGTAGCAACCACCTCGTCGATGCCTGAATTGGCGATCAACTTCGCGCAACCGAAGCACGGGACCCCGGTGATGTAGATGGTTCCTCCTTCTCGCTGTTCGGGAGAGGAGTAGAGGATCGCGTTCGCCTCGGCATGGATCGCGATGCAGTGGTCATAGGCCCAGCCGCTGGCCGCGTCGGAGCTAGCCCGGGGACAGGCCCCCTCGTCGCAGTGCCGGTGGCCCGAAGGGGGCCCGTTGTAACCCGTCGACCGGATCCGGCGTTTCCTTACGATCACCGCCCCGTGCTGCCGGCGCACGCAGTTGGAACGGCGCGCCGTCTCTTTAGCGATGTTCAGGAAGTACCTGTCCCAATCGGTGAGACGTGCTGCGTCTGCCGGCGGAGAGATGCTCAAGTCTTTTCGGCCCCCTCGAAGGTGATGTTTGCTGCGCAGTTTATCCTCGGCGCCGATGCCTCAGCCCGACGTCGCCACCGAGATCATCGTGGACCTCCTCCGCTCGGCGTGGGTCATCGAGCGGTCGAGGACCGATCTGTTCAACGGGTGGAGCGCACACGACCCGGACTTCGAGCGCCTCACCGAGCAAGCACGGACCCGGGCAGAAGTCCTCGGGCAGGCTCTGGATCGCCACGAACGAGACACCGACGACGAGCTCGTGAAATCCCACACCGAGTGGCTGCGCAGCGTCACCGGAGCCACGCCCGACGAGGTCCCGTTAGGGGCCATATTCGCGACCAGGGTCGGGGACTGGGTGGTCGCCCACATCGCTCCGTTCCTCGACCCCGCCGTCGCCGCGGATCTCGAAGCTGCAGCAGCGATCGAACGGTCGGTCGTCGGTCTCCCCTCCGACCTGCCCGGCCCTCCGGCGTTCGAGCCGCTCGACATCCCCGAGGTTGAGGCACCCGGGGAAGTTCTCTTCCGCTTCGCGATCCTCTCGGATATGCACATCGGCTCCGCGGAGGGAGAACGGCGGGTACGAGCAGCCATCGACGACATCAATCGCGCCGAGGTCGACCTCGTTATCCAACTCGGCGACATCACCGACCACGGAAGCAATAGCGAGTTCGCGCGGGCGGTTGAAGTGCTGAGCGGACTGGAACCGCCGGTGACCACGATGATGGGGAACCACGACGTTTACTCGACGGAGGAATCCCGTCTATCGGGCCGTGAATACTTCTCCGCCTCCTTCGGGCGCGATCCAGATGGTGTCCTGCTCGAACACCGGGGGTTCCGTTTCGCGGTCCTCGATTCGATCGAGCACGGCACCTCTCCCTTCGGCCCGTTCGACTTCATGACCGGCGGATTCACGGAAGGAGCCCCGGGGGCCGTCGTGAGAGGATCGCTGACCCCGCCGCACCACGAGTTGCTGGCCGACGTCGCTGCTCCAGGAGGAGGTCCGGCGTTCGTTTTCCTCCATCATCCACCGCAGCCCTTTTGGGGCTTCCCTCCGATCCTCTTCGGACTTAGGGAAGCGGATGCGGGCCGGCTACACGCCGTCGTCGATTCGGGGAACGTATGGGGGATCTTCGCCGGACACACCCACCGCAACGCGCGAACCCGTACCTACGGCACCGTGGTTGCGCAAGAAGTCGGCATACCCCGGGATTTCCCATTCGGTTACGCGCTGGTCGACGTCGCCGCCGAGGGCTACGCGTACCGGTTCGTACAACTGTCCGACGAAGCTCTTCTACGGGACGCGTATGAAGGAGCCGGACATATCCATCGTCGCTACGGAGCCGGCGCGCCGGAGGCTCGGGCGTTCTCCTGGAAGCGTCCCGATCACTGATCTAGAGAGCGTCCGGCCAAGATCCGGCGCGTCAAGGATCGGTAGAGGCGCGGCGCTAACAACCTGACAAACTGCAGCAGGTAATAAGGCCGGGGAACGACGCGCTGCGGTTTCCTGTGCTCTATCGAGCCGATGATGGCTCGGGACACGTCGCCCGGTGACCCCAATGCCATCCTCAGGAGAGGATGCCCGACGAGGCCCGACTGCGGGAATCCCTCGGTCGGGATGGGTCCGGGCTCCACGCTGGAGAGATAGACGCCCTTGCTCTCGAGGTCGTAACGAGCCGATTCGGTCCACCCGACCAGAGCGAACTTCGACGCGCAGTAGGCGGACGCGCCGGGGATGCTGAGGCGACCGGCCACCGATGTGACGTTCACGATGTGAGACGGCGCGGCTCGCACGAGGAGCGGCAGGAGCTCGGCAGAGCAATGGATCGCGCCGAAGAGATTGGTGTCGATCACCCGGTGAAGATCTTCCAGCGAATCGGTTCCCCGGAACGCACCCCCTGCAGAGAAACCGGCGTTGTTGATAAGGACGTCGCAGCGACCATGAATCTCCTCCACGTGGCGCGCCAAGGCCCGGACTCGCGTCGGATCGGACACATCGGCGGCGAAGAACGAGTGGTCGCCGCCGGACAAGGACTCCACCAGCTCGACGAGCAGGTCCTCCCGGCGCGCCACCGCGCACACCACTGCTCCACGGCGCGCGAGATCCTGCGCCGTCCGCCGGCCGATGCCGCTCGAGGCGCCGGTGACGATGCAGACCTTGCCGTTGAGATCCACCAGATATGCACCTTTCGTCACGCCATGGATACGTCCGAACGCGGAGAGTTTAGGAAGGGGCTGCCCGGGTATCCAACAACCCAGTTAAGACACAACAACCGAAGCATCCGAACAACGCACTCAAGGAACGAGAAAGGAAGGACAGATGGTCGACCTGTTGGTCTTCATCGTAGTCGGACTGATAATCGGCGTTCTCGCTCGCGCTCTTTTGCCCGGTCCCGATCCGATCGGCATCCTCGGCACCATCCTCGTAGGGGTCGTTGGTGCGATCATCGGTGGCTATCTCTGGGCCGCGATCTTCGGCGACACCGGCGGTGTCAACTGGATCGGCTCGATCCTTGTTGCGATGGCGCTCTTGTGGATCTACCGCCGCATGACGGTGGGACGCACGGCCACCACGAGGGATCGCATCTAACTCTCCAGTCCTACAGGG
The DNA here is from genome assembly GCA_051001455.1 of Actinomycetota bacterium. GTDB lineage: Bacteria > Actinomycetota > CADDZG01 > CADDZG01 > WHSQ01 > JBPCNH01. The sequence goes on along the minus strand of JBPCNH010000017.1, from coordinate 1,899 downwards.
ACGCTCCTCCGGACCCGCGACCGCCGGAGCGTCGAGAAAGGCCGAAAAGCCCCCGCCGGCCCGGGGGCTTTTCGCCGTTTACGGCCATCCATCTACGGTCGTCCCTCGAACCCTCTCGCGACGGCGCGCCGCTATCTCGAAGCGGTTATCGCGATAGTGGTGACCTCCACCGGCCTTCGCCACCAGCGACGCGAGCGGGTAGCTAACCAGGAAGAAGATGCCCCACCGCCCGAACTGGTCGACATGAGCCAGCTCGTGACGCCACGTCCGCTCGTCCATGGTGTCCACGCACAGGACCACATGCCCGAAGGTGATGGCTCGATATCTCCATCCCAACCGGCGCAACCAGCCCGCGCCCTCCGCCAGCAAGACTCCATCGCGGACGCACCGGCGTTCGAAGAAAAGCGCGAGCAGCAACCCGACGATCGATCCCGGTGCCGCCCACAGGTAACGGAGCGGCGAGGTCAGAGAGGCAGGTCGGAGAGAACCATGACGCGAGGCTCCGTCATCTCTTCGATCGCCCACCGCAATCCTTCTCGTCCGGTTCCCGAATCTTTCGTGCCACCGTAGGGCATCTGGTCGGCCCGGAACGAAGAGACGTCGTTGATGATGACGCCTCCGACCTCGAGGTCGCGGTGAGCCTCGAAGATCCGGCCTATGTCCTTCGTGAACACCCCGGCCTGCAACCCGTACCTCGACTCGTTGACCCGGGCGATCGCCTCATCGAATCCGTCATAGGTCTCGACCGTGACGACCGGGCCGAAGATCTCCTCGCAACGCACCTTCATGCGAGCGTTCGTCTTGGTCAGGACCGTGGGGAGATAGAAGGGGTCCTCCCGCTTCCCACCCGCCAGGACCTCGGCGCCGGAGGCGACGGCCTCGTCTACCCACCCGGCCACCCGGTCTAGGGCATCGCCGTCTATGAGCGGCCCGACCTCCACCTCCGGATCCATGGGATCGCCGGTCTTCAGGTTCCCTACGGCATCGACCAGGCGGCCGGTGAAGTCGTCCGCGACGTTCGAGCGCACGAGGACCCTCTGCACCGAGATGCAGGACTGACCGGCTTGGTAGTACCCGCCGAACGCGACGCGGTCCGCGGCATGCTGCAGGTCGGCGTCGGAGTGCACGATGACTCCCGCGTTCCCCCCGAGCTCTAACGTGACGGCCTTCTTCGGATCCTTGGCCTGCAGTCCCCACCCGACCTCGGAGGAACCGGTGAAGGAGATCTTGGCGAATCGTTCATCCGCTGCCATCTCTCCCGCGATCGATCCGCCGACGGGCAGGACCGAGAGCATGCCCGGCGGGAGATCGGTCTCGCAGAAGAGCTCCCCCAGGACGAGGGCTCCGAGGGGGGTCTTCGTGGCGGGCTTGACGACGATCGGGGCGCCGACCGCGAGTGCAGGCGCCAGCTTGTGCGCGACGAGGTTCACGGGGAAATTGAACGGAGTGATGGCCAGCACCGGCCCCAGGGGGAACCGCCGGATCAGCCCGATGCGGGATCCGAGAGAGGCTTCGGAGTCGAAGCGCATCATCTCGCCCCCCTCCCGCCTGCACTCCTCCGCAGCCCACCTGAAGGTAGACACCGCCCGAGCCACTTCGACGCGCGCCCACTTGAGTGGCTTACCACCCTCGCCGGCGATCAGAGCGGCTATCTCTTCGGAGCGCTCCTCGAGACGCCGCGAGATATGGGTCAGCGCACCGGCTCGCACGTGGAGGGGAAGCTTGCGACATTCATCGAAAGCCGCGGCTGCCGCAGCCGTGGCCTGCTCCACGTCGGCGTCACCGGGGGTCCCGACGGTGGCCACCGTCGTACCGTCATGGGGGCTTCTGACCTCGAAGAGTCCACTGTCTTGACGCCACTGTCCTGCGACCAGGACACTCTTCCCGTCGGGCGCGGCT
>JBPCNH010000016.1:0-61003 GCA_051001455.1 Actinomycetota bacterium | reverse complement strand
ACCCTAGGACCTTTACTACAGCTTGATATTGGAGCTTGGTACGTATTGCGTAGGATAGGCGGGAGGCTTTGAAGCTTGGACTCCGGTTCAGGTGGAGCCACCCTTGAAATACCGCCCTATGCGTTCTGAGCTTCTAACCCGGGCCCGTGATCCGGGTCGGGGACATTGTCAGGTGGGTAGTTTCACTGGGGCGGTGACCTCCCAAAATGTAACGGAGGTGTTCAAAGGTTCCCTCATCCTGGTCGGCCATCAGGAGTTGAGTGCAATCGCACAAGGGAGCTTGACTGCGAGACAGACATTTCGAGCAGGTACGAAAGTAGGAGATAGTGATCCGGCGGCTCCTCGTGGTAGGGCCGTCGCTCATCGGCTAAAAGGTACCCTAGGGATAACAGGCTGATCGTTCCCAAGAGTCCATATCGACGGAACGGTTTGGCACCTCGATGTCGGCTCAGATTTAGGGCCCTCTAGTAGGTGACTGCTAGAGAAAAACTTGGCTATAACGGGGAAACCCTCTCGGATTTCTGTCATACCCAGCAGCTACGGCTAAGCCGTGGTCGCGAATCCGAAGGGCAATCTCGTGGGAAGTCGAGAAGCTCTTGTAACTGAGCGATGTAGAGACGTGATTATTGGAACGGTCCTCGGCGACGGATGCTTGGAGCGCAATGGCGCGAACGTTCGCTTACGCGTAGATCACAGCTTCGCCCAGAAGCAGTGGGTGGACTGGAAGTTTCGAGAACTATCGGAACTTCGGCCCTCACCTCCGAGAATCATTCGGAGACTGGACGAACGCACCGGTCAAACGCACGTGAATTATCGCTTCAGCACCATGACCACGGAGAGATTGAATCAGTTCTTTGACCTCTTCTATAGGCATGATGTAGCGAAAAGCATTCCCGAGTCCGTGGACACCTTGATCAGGTCTCCACTCGTTCTCGCGGTCTGGTACATGGACGATGGTGGACGACGTAGTGATTGTCGAAGCGGCTACCTCAACACGAACGCCTACCTTGGTAGTGACGTTCAGGTTTTGAGGGATGCATTGCAAACGAACTTCGGCATATCGACTCGGACCCACTATGCGGCTGCAAAGCCGCGCATCTACATACCAGCGTCACAGTTCGCAAAGTTCTGTGACCTGATCAGACCGCATGTCATCCCCGAGATGGCTTACAAGCTTCTTTGACCCCGTAACGACTGAGGGCTTAACGCCCGAGATGGTGATCTCTGAGACACGAAGTCTCAAATCTATGGTCGCCATAACACGCCGAGCTCCAGCTGTTGCAGCTGGATGATGAGATAGTCTGCGCCACTGGAAACAGTGGATATCCGTGCGTCGCATCCTGGGGCTGGAGCAGGTCCCAAGGGTTGGGCTGTTCGCCCATTAAAGCGGCACGCGAGCTGGGTTTAGAACGTCGTGAGACAGTGGATAACGCGCTGTCTATAAATTCGGCTAAATGCTGGAAACTCCGAGTATCCGACGCTACTCGTTCATGTCACACCTCGAACCTAGAGTGATGGCATGAGCAGTGAAAATGCGATCGGTGCGGACAATCAGCAGGAAAGACTGGATGACTTACATCCACGACTGGAAAGCTCGTTCCAACCAACACCAGAATCAAACGGGTCAGAGTTTTCCTTCCGACGGCGGTCCACGAAAATTGGATTGCTATGGGTGTAGGGATCCGGAATCCTCAGAGGCCATACGCCGAACACCACTGAAATAGGTTGGTGAAGATATGGTCCGACCTGCATGGCGACATGCAGAGCCAGGCGGAACAGAAACGACCTGGCCTTTCGATCATGAGATCGGAAGTAACAAGAGTGTCGGTCCCTATCCTCCGCGGGCGTAGGAGATTTGAGAAGAGCTATCCCTAGTACGAGAGGACCGGGATGGACGCACCTCTAGTGTGTGAGTTGTCGTGCCAACGGCATGCTCATTAGCTACGTGCGGATCGGATAAGCGCTGAAAGCATCTAAGTGCGAAGCCGGCTTCGAGATTAGATCTCCCACCGGGTTAACCGGGTAAGGCCCCTTGCTAGACGACAAGGTTGATAGGCCGGAGCTGTAAGCACAGCAATGTGTTCAGGCGACCGGTACTAATAGGCCGAGGGCTTGGTAACGCTCGCGCTCGCTGTAGAATTTCCAAGATTCTGGAGGTCTCGAAGTTGGAGACCGGCAGGAACACCGCCGAGAGATCGGCACCTGACAACTACATAGGTTTCCGGTGGCAATGGCGGAAGGGTCACACCTGGTCCCATTCCGAACCCAGAAGTTAAGCCTTCCAGCGCCGATGGTACTGCCTTGGAGACGAGGTGGGAGAGTAGGTCGCCGCCGGATTTTTTCTAACGAAAGGCCGCCCGAAAGGGTGGCCTTTCTGCATATATGCGCTGCGGCTGAGCGGGATGCTAGAGGAGAGCCACGCTGAGGGTGCCCCACCGGTGTGCGTAGGTGAAGTCCCTCATGTACTTCAGCGGGATCGACACGATCACGGAGGTCGGTCCTTCGGGCGTGATCGGCGGGATGACTTTAACGACCACGACTTTGGGCACCAGCTTGCCTGCATAAGGTTCGTCGACCACCGGCGGCTCCCACGTGGCCCAGAGCTCGAAGGTCGTTCCCGGAGCAACCGTCTCGGGAAGGCCCCTCAGTTCATGCAGCCCGAGGGCGTACTCGCGCGTCTTCGCAGGGGTCTCCGCCGGGACCGTCGCGACGGGAGCGGGTTCATTGGTTTCGAGGGCATCCGCTTGTGCGCTCGGATCTTCGAGCACTTCAGCGACCCGGCTCCCGGCGTCAGGTGTGGCCGCTTCTACAGGACCTGTCGAAGTCGGCGCCCTTGGCTCTGCCCCCGTGATGCTCCAAAAGGTCACCGCGACCAATACCAGCGCTACACCCGCCCACGCCGCGCGCCTTGTTGTTGAGGTCATCTCGTGGACCGCCCTATGGATGGCTTTGGGCCGCGCTCCCTGGGCCGACTAGAGAGCGATCCACGAGAAGCTTTCATTCGCATTCGGAGGGAATCTCGAGCATCTGCCCGGGGAACAGGAGGTCCGGGTTGGCTCCGATCACATCGCGGTTCTGCCGATGGATCTTGGGCCAGAAACGGGCTATCCGGCGGACGTCATCCGTCTGAAGATGGGCCGCAGCCAAGCCCCACAACGTGTCTCCCCGGCGAACGGTGTACCGGCATGTTGATCGGCTCTTCGGTGCGTCATCGCCCACCTTGGTGACCATCTTCCCGGCAGGATGTCTCCGCATGCAGGCAAGGAGCTCCGCCCGATCGTCCGCCGGACAGTCCCTTGCTGGAATATCCGGCGAGCCCGATAGGCCCGGCGGCTTGTTACTTCCATTACGAGGGAAAAGTGGCGTGATGGTTCCTTCACCTCGTTGGCTGCCGTGGATGGCGGGGTGCACCGAGTAAACCGGGCGGTCGTCTCTTACGGATCCTCTCTTCCCTGTGGGCTTGGAGGGGGCCGCAGCAGAGCTCGTTCCGTTGCCGGCGGGCTCCTGTGCGCGATCGTAGGGGCCATCACCGCCAGGCGCGTTGTCCCTTTCCCAGGGGGGAGGCGACCCGGGCCCGGCGAGCAAGTTATCGGGGAGATCCTTGCCCGCCGGGCCACCGGGCGGTTCGGACGCGGCGAGCTTGGGCCGGGAGGGGAGGAGGGGCCTGCGCTCGTGAGCGTCCGCGGGGTGGGGGATCGTTAGAAGGAAGCCGAGGAGTGTTCCCGGCCGCAGTAGTTGATGGGCGGGTCGCGCCAGGATGTTCCGCTTTCCGCGCCGCACCTGGACCCGCCGCAAGAGAATGAGGCCGAGGGCAAGGATCCACAGGGTGACGGTCGGGTCGAACGTGTCCGCTGCCTCAAAGAGATCCATGTGAGCTCTCCTCCGCTGGAATACCTACGTTTACCTATGTTTACTTCTTATTACTTTCGGTTAGCCTTGGTCAACCCTGTTTCCGCCAGAGTGGCAAAACTTCTTCAAGCGGACGGCCGGACATATAGACACGTCCCCTGCCTGGTGGAAGAATCGTCTAAGTATTTGGGATTTCCTGTTGGGGGGATCGGGTGGACCACATCGATCAGATGCTCCAGGGGCTCAGTGCCGCGTTCGAGGGGTCGGTGGCGCGTCACGAGGAGCTCGCTGCCGACGACCTTGCCGTTTCGTTCCTGCAGGGCCGGTCGCTTCATGAGGTACTCGGGCGTGGCAAGGCATTGGCTCTGCTCGATCGAGAAGCCTCTGGTCCGCCGGTCAGTCTGCTGGGATCCGATTACGTCGCCGTGGGAAAGCCTCCCCGGCTCATTGTTCCACTCGAACATGCCGTTGTTCGGGTCGGTTCGGACAACGAGCCTCCACAACATATCGAGGAGTCGTGGATCCAGAGAGCCCGCTCATGGCGCGGCCGGCGTGTCCTCGTAAGGGTGTTGGGGTCCGAAATGAGCGGCGTCTTATCACTGGTCGGCGCCGACTACCTGGTACTCACCCGAGAACAACAGATCGTGATCCCGGCCGGGGCGGTTCGGGCTCTTACTCTTTATCGCGAGGGTTGAGAGGGTGCTTGGACGTCCACTCGGCGGTCTCTTGATGAAGTCTCTCGACGTACGCTTCCAGCTGAGCTTTGTCTACTCGCCAGACGCCCCGACCGCCGATCTTTATGGCAGGCAAGGTTCCCGATCGCACCAGGGCGTAGACCTGCGGCACGCTGACACTGAGGTAGGTCGCTACGTCCTCGAGAGCGAGGAATCTGGGCTCGATCGCCGGACGGGAAGCTTCCTCGGCATCTTTCTTCATCGCATGAAGGGTAGCAGCAGGTGGGGGCGGACGCCTGGATTTGACCGCGTTTGCTTCCATTTGAGCTAGTCAGGCGAAACTAGGGGGCCGGGTGGACGTACCTCATGCTCTGCGGGTTGAACGGCCGCAGTGGATCAACGTGCGGACCATCCTCGGGCTTCTCCTCTTCACGACCGCTCTGTTCGGAGGGCAGCGCGCGGTTACGTCCGCGCAGGCGACGACTGGGGTCTGGGTCGCTGCAGCGGACCTGCCTGCCGACACCGTCATCGGACCGGAGGACCTTCGAGTGACCGACGTAGGGCTGCCGGACGACCTGCTCACCGGATATATCTCCCGCGATAGTTCTTTGGTAGGGAGTGTTGTCAATCGCCCCGTTTTCGCGGGGGAGTTGATCAGCCTTTCTGCGGTGCGTCTTGACGGAGCGTCGGCGATCGAGGGTCGCTCCATGACCATCCCGGCGTCTCCCGAGCATGCGGTCGGTGGCACTCTCCGGCCCGGGGAACGGGTCGATGTCTATGTCACTTTCGGTGCGGGCCAGAAGGGCGCGCGTACCGAGCTGCTTCTTTCGGGTGCCGAGGTCTTGGACGTAGTGAGCGATGGAAGTATGGGGTTCGGAGATACGACCCTGGTTGGTTTGACGGTTTCCGTCACGGCCGATGAGGCTCCCGAGGTCGCGTTCGCGATCCGCAACGGCGAGATCGATCTGGTCAGGGTCTCGGGTGGGCCCCCGCCCCCTACGGGAGCGACGACGAGCGGGGACGAGGGCTCTTGAAGCCCCTGAGGCTCATCACCATCGCGGGCATCTCTGACCTCGAAGAGCGTGCTGCTTCCTCGCTGTCGGTCCGCTCGGACGTGCATCTATTCATGCGGTGCGTGGATCGTGTCGAGGTGTTGGCCGCGATCCGCGGTGGTCAGATCGACGGGATCGTCTGTTTCGGAGGTCCTTCTTGGTTCGATCGCCAGTGCGTTGAAGAGGCGATCGAGCGTGAGATCTCGATCGTGATGGTTACCGACGATCCTCTGGTCGTTCTGTCGGGGGAGCAACGAGACATCCCCGTCTTACCTCTTCACACCTCGCCCGATGATCTCGTCGCACACCTTTCCGTCGATCCGAGGGCGTCAGAGGAGCAGATCGATAGCGAGGCGGAGCTTAAGAACGGCAAGCTGGTTGCGGTCTGGGGCGGGAAGGGCGCGCCCGGTCGAACCACCTTGGCGATCGAACTTGCCTGTGAGATAGCTGCACTTGAGCCCAGCACTCTCCTGATCGACGGAGATCCTTACGGAGGAGACGTTCTACAACTGCTGGGGATGACCGAAGAGCTTGCCACCGTCGTATGGGCCAGCAGACTCGCTCACCGCGACGAACTGTCGCCTTCCGCCTTGGGACCACAATTGCGCCGGGCAGGTGAGACGGGTCCAGTCGTCCTCCCCGGGCTTCCTCACGCCTATGCATGGGCAGATGTTTCGGAGTTCGGATGGGCGAACCTCCTCCGTGCGGTGCAGAGCATCTTCGCCACCGTGGTCGTGGACACCGGGTTCTGTCTCGAGGCCGAGCAGCCGGGGACCGAAGGTCTGGGTCAGGGTAGGAACGAGATGGCTCGGGTGGCGTTGAGTCAGGCTCATCAAATCGTGGCGGTTACCGGCGCAGACCCCGTCTCTTTGAAGCATTTCCTCAGGTCCTTCGGGCGACTCGAAGAGTTGGTCGATAGAGATGCGATCACCATCGTCGTAAACCGTGCGTCCTCGCACGACCGGCGAGCTGCCGCGGCGCTCATCATGGAGCACCTAGGTAAGCGTGTTGCTCACTTCGTGCCGGACCGGCCCGAGGATGTCCGGCGCGCTGTTGCCACCGGCCTCGCGATACGTGAAGCCATCCGACGGTCTGATGTAACGGAGGCGGTCCGGGAGCTGGCTGCTTCACTCGGGGGACGGGTCGAACAACGTGGCCTGCTCGGCCGCATCGCGAGCCGGATCTGATGGACACCGCCACTATCTCCCGTATCGAGAGCGCGGTCAGGCAGCTCGTAAAGGAACGGGGCGTAGATCCCTCAGAGGACGGTATGCCGGAAGTGGCGGGACTCGTGGATGAGGTGCTGGCCCAGCACGAATTGACGGCACGGACGACGGAGGAACTTCCAGATACGACGGGAACCTTGCGCAAGCTCCTCATCGACAGTGTCGCCGGATTCGGCCCTTTGCAATCGCTTTTTGACGATCCCGAGGTGGAAGAGATCTGGATCAATGGCCCCGGCAAGGTCTTCTGTGCACGGCGCGGCCAGCATCACCTGACGAACATAGTCCTAGAGCAAGAACGTATCCCTGAGCTCGTGGAACGCATGCTGCGGTCGAGTGGACGCCGGCTGGATCTGTCGTCGCCGTTCGTGGATGCGACGCTCCCGGATGGATCCCGCCTCCATGTGGTCATCCCGGACATCACCCGACGTCACTGGGCTGTGAACATCCGGAAGTTCATCGTACGGGCCCATACTCTTGATGAGCTCGTTCGTCTCGGCTCTCTCGACCGAGGGTGTGCGGATTTCCTGGCCGCTTCGGTACAAGCGGGTCTGAACATCGTTGTATCGGGCGCAACTCAAACCGGAAAGACCACGCTCCTTAACTGTCTGTCGGCGCATATCCCCTCGCGCGAACGAGTGATCTCTTGTGAGGAAGTGTTCGAGTTGCAGGTTCCATTGCCGGACGTTGTAGCTCTGCAGACTCGCCAGGCGAACCTCGAGGGAAAGGGAGCGATCGATCTGCGGCGCCTCATAACGGAAGCGTTGCGGATGCGACCGGACCGGATCATCGTCGGTGAGGTGCGACAGAGCGAGGCATTGGACCTCCTGGTTGCACTCAACTCTGGGCTGCCGGGGATGACTTCACTGCACGCCAACAACGCTATCGAAGCCTTGAGGAAGTTGACGACTCTGCCTCTTCTCGCCGGCGAGAATGTCACGCACTCTTTCGTTGTGCCGGTCGTCGCATCGTCGATCGACCTCATCGTGCATCTCAGGAAGGTCGGCCGAGCTCGACGTGTACAAGAGGTGCTCGGGGTGACAGGCCGGGTTGAGGGTGAAGCGATCGAGACGGTTCCACTCTTCCGGCGGGGTGCTGCCGGCTTGGAGTGGACGGGATATCACCCGCCGCGAGTTGAACTATTCGGTGACGCCGGCATCGATCTCAAGGATCTCCTGCGGTGAGAGATCTTGTTCCCCTTGTTGGAGCTTGCGGTCTGCTGCTGATGTACCAGGGCATGACGGGCTGGCGTCCGTTCCGCCCACTTCGCTTTCGCCGTCTCCGAGAGGTCGTTGATGCAGCGGGGATCCCATGGCTGACACCGGCCCGGCTGGTCGCGTTATCCATCGGCTCGGGTGCACTGGTGGCGATCATCGTTACGGGCCTGACCGGTACCCTGACGGTGTCAATCGCCAGCGCGTCCATGGTGATGCTGCTGCCGTCGTCGTGGGCGAGATCTCTCGGTCGCAAACGGGCCACTCGCTCCCGTGAAGAGTGGCCGGACGCCATCGCCACGCTGATCGCTGGGATCCGGGGTGGACGTTCACTGGCAGAAGCCTGTGTGGGCGTGACTCAACGTTCCGGGGAGGGTCTCCGACCAGGTTTTGAGGCGTTCACGCGTACCTATCGGGCGAGCGGCAACTTTCTCGCCGCGCTGGACGAGATGAGGTCTGTACTGACGGATCCGATCGCCGATCGTGTGGCAGTGGCGTTGGGATCGGCGCATTCGGTTGGCGGAACCGACCTTGTTCGGGTTCTTCGAGCTTTGGCTGATTTCGTCCGCGGCGATCTACAAGCCCGTCGTGAGGTTGCCGCCCGGTGGTCGTGGACCATTACTGCGGCGAAGCTAGCGGCTGGGGCTCCATGGGCGGTGCTGCTGATCATGTCACTTCGACCCGAAGCGGCAGCGTCCTACAGCAGTGGTAGCGGTGTCGTCGTGCTTGGCCTGGGTGGGGCGGCGACCCTCCTCGGCTACCGGCTGATGTTGAGGGCGGGCCGCCTTCCGGCCGAGAGGCGGTTGAACGGATGAAGACCTTGATCGCTGTGGGGGGCGCGACCGGTTTATGGCTCTGCTATTCGGGGCTTACCGGCGCATCGCGCTCTATGGCTTCCCGGGTGACTCCGTACGTCATGGATCGCCGGTCTGAGTGGTCGCGCACAGCTATCGTCTCCTCGCGAAGAGGCTTGAGCGCTCTTCTGATCCACGCGTTCGGGGAGCTAAAGCCCGGCTCGGCCGAGGACATGGCCGCGCGTCTGCGGGCGGCAGGGTCACGACTTGATCCGGATGACTATCGAGCCGAGCAGCTGATGTGGGCGGGCGCCGCCGGCGGTGCAGCTGCATTACTCCCTTCGTTCGCATGGATGACGGGCATACAGGTTGCGTGGTCCGCTGTTCCGCTGTTGGTCGTGATCGGCGGGGTCACGGGCTTCCTGGCGCGTGACCGAGTCCTGACACGGCAGACCGAGAAGAGACGAGATCTTTATGTCGAAGAGCTTCCGGTAGCGATCGATCTGATCACGCTTTCTCTCATGGCGGGCGGTTCGGTTGCGGCCGGCTGCAAACAGATCTCTCAGGTCATGGCAGGCGGCATCGGTGATGAGTTCCACATCGTCTGGAGCGATATCCGCTCGGGCGTAACGGTGGTGGAAGCTCTCGAACAACTGGCCTCCAGGGTCCCTAATCCCGCTATGACTCGTTTCATCGACGCTCTTGTGACCGGCATCGAGCAAGGCGCTCCTTTAGCGGACGTTCTGAGGGCGCAAGCTGATGATTCACGAGACGCGCGCCACCGCGCACTGATCGAGATGGGTGGCCGCCGAGAGATCTTGATGCTCCTACCTGTTGTGTTCCTGATCCTTCCCGTCGTAGTGATCTTTGCTTTGTGGCCGGGGCTCGTGACGTTGGATCTGTTGGTTCCCTGAAAGGAGTTAGTGATGGCGCATCTGCACCTCTTCATGCAGCGTTTCGTCGGTGACGAAGGGGATATCTCCGCGTGGGTTCTGGTGATCTTGATGACATCGGCGCTGGTTGTCGCTGTTTGGACGGTGGCGCGCGACAGGCTTGTAGCGATCGTTTCTTCGGCGTTGTCGACCGTGTGCGGCAGCATCGGTTGCTGATCGACGACCAGAGAGGATCGGCGCTCGTCTCGACGATAGCCGCCATGTTGTTCCTCCTTTTGCTGGTGCTGGGGATCATCCAGGTCGCTTGGACCCTGTACGCGCGCAACGTCACGATGTCTTCCGCTCACGAAGCCGCCCGCGCTGCTTTGGAATATGGGGCGGGCCCAGATGATGGTCGGATTGTGGCAGAACGCGTCGTACGGCAAGCAGCCGGTGGGTTGCTCGAAAACCTGAATGTCACGACTCGCACGGTCGAAGTGGGGATGACGAAAAGGGTCCGGGTTGTCGTCAGCGCCCAACTTCGTGCCTTGGGTCCCATCCCTTTCAAACCTCGGATGGTGGCGTTCGGGACGGCGAGCACCTTGAGTTCCGTCCCGTGATCACGGAAGAGCGGGGGGCTGCATTGGTCGAGGTTCTTACTCTCGGCCTCGTTCTGTTGATCCCCTTGATGTGGACATTGACCGTGGCCGCCGACCTTCATCGCGGCGCTCTGGCTTCATCCGCGGCAGTGAGAGAGGCAGGGCTCGAGGCGAGCAGACTCACGGATCATCGCCAAGCGGATGCAGTGGTCCGAGATGCAGTGGCCCGCGCATTTCTCGATCACGGTCTGCGACCTCAGGATGCGATAGTCAGCTGGCGGGCCTCGTCGTTGGAACGAGGATCCCATGTGGAAGTGCGCGTGGGATATGCGGTCACTGTTCTTCAAGCTCCATTCATCGGCCGCACTGCCGGTCCGGCTGTGTGGATCCGAGCGCGTCACGTGGCTCGGGTCGATCCTTATGGGAGTCGCGATGGATGAGCGCGGGCAGATCACGGTGATGGTGCTCGGGTTCGTGGTCGTCGTGATGTCGGTCCTGGGTGTAGCGATCGACGGCACGAAGGCGTTCATCCATCGGCGAACCCTTCAGAACGCGGCCGATGCAGCGGTGCTGGCTGCGGCCGGCGAGCTGGACACGCAGGCGTACTACTCGAGCGGCGGATCGGTCGTCCAGCTTGATCAACGAGCAGCGCGTCGCCGTGCTGCCGAATGGCTTTCCATGCGAGGGGTGGGTGCCGTGACCGACATCCATGTTGACGCGGCCGGCGTGTCACTCGTCCTGAGAGACACCGTGTCGTCTGGTTTCCTCGGACTCCTTGGTATCTCCCGGTTGCCGGTTGTGGTCGAAGCCGTGGCAGAGCCTCATCCGGGCGCTCCCTGACCAGATCCCTTCGGCTTTATTCGCGGAAAACCCGGAAACTCCTGTATCTCTGGGATTCCGCGCTTATGGTGCGTCGGTGTTGTCCAGGCCAGTAAGGCATCTGAGGAGGAATAGAAGTTGAACAAGTCGGAACTTATCGAGACCGTCGCCGGAGCCACGGGCGAGAGCAAGCGATTGGTGGCCGGAGTGCTCGATGCGACGATCGAGACGGTCCAGAAGCAGGTTAAGAAGGGCGAGAAGGTCAGCCTTCCCGGCTTCGGAACGTGGGAGCGTCGCGCCCGTTCGGCCCGCACCGCCCGTAACCCCCAGACCGGTGAGCCGATCAAGATCAAGGCTTCTAAGGTCCCCGCTTTCAAGCCGGGAGCCACGTTCAAGAGCTTCGTGAACGGCGGCAAGTAGCAGTTTCGTTCGTTCCATGAGTCTGGGGCCCCGGGTGACCGGGGCCCTTTTCTGTGGCGTCCTCGGTTGCCCGGGCAGGTCGTTATCTTGTGCCTCTATGAAAAGAGGGATGGTCGGCGGCGCCCATCGTGGTCCGGTCGGTGTCGGGCGGCAGCGCCGGACGATCCGGCTGGTACAGGGGCTGCTCGTGTTGCTCGCCGCCGGAGTGCTGATGTTCGCCGGGTACTCGATGGGCAGATCCTCCGGGTACGAATCCGGCCGCGAAGCCGGCGCGATCGATGCGCCCCGGGCCCCGGCGGCGTCCCAAACCGTGGTCCTGGTGCTGCTGGGCCTCGGTGTTCTCGGCGGTGCCTTCGCGTTGCAGACCGAGGGCGGGGTGCGGCTGTTGACCCCCGCGAAGCTGCACGAGATGGAGCAGGGGTTCGACCTCGGGCCGCAGCCGGCGACCGAGGAAGAGGAAGAGGATCAGCCCGCGGGTTCTGCCTGAGCGAACCGTTCGGCCAGCGGCTCCAGGAACGCGATGGTCTGTCCTTCTCGTGGTGACTTAGCGAGGAAGCTCCGGATGTCTTCCGCCCCGTCGATATCGAGCGATACGCGCGGCAGATCCAAGAGCGCACAGCGGATCCCTCGTTCGGCCGCGGCGCGCAGATGGGTCTCGAGGCTCGCCGGACCGAAGCGTGGTTCCAACAAGCTCGGGGGCTCCAGATAGAGAGCGTTGGTGCCGCCGTCTCCCATCGATGGAACGACGACCGCGTCGGAGGTCGCGCCGGTGTCGAGGATGTCGAGGATGTCGTCGGGACGGGCGAGGGGGATGTCTGAGGGAAGCACGAGCATCGCCTCGGCGCCGTGCTGCTCGAGGGCAGAAGCCGCTGCTCTGAGGGCGGCATTCAGTCCCTTCCCGGAGTCCTGCAGCGGCGTGAATCCTCGGGTGGCGGCGGCCTCGAGGATCTCGACGTCGTCGCTGACCACCCACCAGTCGAGTTCGTCTATCCGAGCCGCGAGATCGAGTGAGTCGTTCGCAAGCGCACGAGCGAGAGATATCCGCTCGTCGTCCGACAGCACCTCGCTCAGTCGCTGTTTGGCGCGGCTCAGTTGTTTGATGGGAAGAACGCCTGCGCGCATCGCGTCACGGTAGCATCGCGTCCCGGCGCCGCCGATGCCGCCTGAACAAGAGGTTTCGTCTATCCCAAGGATCGAGTTGGCTGACAGCGAGCGCAAGCACTGGAAACACCTCTACGAAGAGATCGTCGCGACCGAGATCTGCTGCAGTTGCTCGGCGTGCATCGTGGCGTGTCCTCACAAGGTGCTGGACCTCCTCGATTTCGACCCGGTCCAGACCGATGCACGCTCTCCCTTCGATAACTGCTACCACGGCGAAGAAGGGTGCTCCCTGTGTGCGATGGCGTGCCCGCGCCTAGACCCCGAGGTGGCTGCGATCGAAGCACTGGTGCACGGCGAGGGCATCCGGCGAGAGGTCGACAACGTCGAGGGCCCTTATCGCTACAAGACGCTGGTGCGCGCGACCGAGAAGGGCTATCTCAGCAAGGGTCAGGACGGGGGAGCGGTCGGGGCGATGATCGGCTGGGCTCTCGACCAGGGAGAGCTAGACGGCGCGGTGGTGGCCGCCCCCTCGGAGAAGGTTCCGTGGCTGGACGAACCTCGTCTGGTGCGGACCTCGGACGAGCTGCGTGCCTCGCAGGGCTCCCGCTACACCTACTGCGCCACGCCGTTGGGCTTGAAGGAGGCGGCCGCGGCCAAGTGCAAGAGCATCGCCGTCGTCGGCGTGTCGTGCGAGTCCACCGCGGTGCGGCAACTGACCGCGGCCGGTGTGAAGCGTTGGACCCGCAACGTGAAGCTGGTATTCGGCTTGATGTGCACCGAGACCTTCGACTACGAGGCTTTCGTCGTGGGGAAGCTGCAGCACGAGCTCGGTATCGACCTCGACGAGGTCGCCAAGATCAACGTCAAGGGCAAGGTGATCGTCACCTTGAAGGACGGTCGCGATATCGACATCCCGTTGAAGGAATGCCGTCCTTACGCCAACGAGTGGTGTCACCACTGCCCGGACTTCGCTGCCGAGCACGCGGACCTGTCATGCGGGGGGCTCGGGATGGAGGGGTGGACGATGGTGCTGGTGCGCTCCGAGCGGGGCGAGGACTTCCTCCAGCGGGCGGTTGCCGCCGGGATAGTCGAGCTGCGCGACGCAGAGGAGGAGCCGAAGGCACTAGAAGTGATGAACCGGCTCGCTACCAAGCAGCGTCAACGCATCAAGGTCGACGATCCGCACTGGAACACGAGGTGGCCGACGCGCCAGCTGATGGACGCCGCCCGCGAAGAGGAAGCCGCGCTGAAGAAGTAGCAGCCTCAACTAGAGGTACCGCTTCCGCTCCGGGATGCATCCGCTCCGGGCCTAGGCGCAACCCCCGCCCTCCGGGCTCGTTGCGCAGAAGAGGCCCTCCGGGACGCACCCCTGCGCTCACGCTGTTTTGGAGACCGCTCAGGTTAGGTGTCGGTGGCGAAGTGGCGGACTATCGGGGTCTGGCGGAAGAGGGTCTTTAGCTCCGCGAGAGCTTTCGTGTAGTCGGCGCTCTGGACGGCTGCTTCGATGTGCTCGACCGAATCCCACTTCGAGATGGCTGCTATGTCCATGAAGCCGCCCGAGTGCTCTTCCAGCCCGATCAGCATCTCGATCCCGTGGCAGCCCTCGAAGGCGTCGAACGCCGGTTTTACCTGCTCTCGGAAGAGACGCCTGGCCTCATCTTCGTCGTCGGGAACGATGGCGGTGTCGAACATGCGCAGGATCATCGGATGCCCTCCTGGGTCGGTGACGCCGGGTTCACACAGACCACGCTCCTCGATTGAACATGCCTGCGAGCTGGGGATGGATCGAGAGGTGTCGTTCGTTGCGCGTGTACTTCGCCGCGGTGATCTCGCCGAGACCCGGATAGCGCTGGACGACCTTGACTTGATCGTCGGTGATCTCGATGACGTTGTAGGAGGGCCTCGTGTAGCCGCGCACGCGGTGACTCGTTGCCGTCCCCGAATTGATAAGCAACATCTGTCCGAACTGCCACACGTTCGGCACGTGTTTGTGACCGCACAGGACTAGCTGCACGTCCAGCTCGTTGAGTAGCGCCAGCACGTCGCCGGCATCCCACACGATGTTCCGTTCGCGTCCGGTGCCGGGCACCGATACGAGATGGTGATGCAGCACGAAGATGCGGTAGTCGTCGGTGTGCGAGAAGGATTCACGTATCCAGTCGTAGCGGATGTGTCCTATCTCACCTTCGGCGAGGTCCGGCTTCGACGAGTTGACGGCAACAACGGTGGCATGGAGATCCGTCTCCTCACCGTTCGGTACCGAGAAAGGAAGACGGTGCACGCTGTCGGATTTGCCGAACGCGTCCCTGAAGTGGAGGAAGCCGACGTTCATCAGGTCGTGGTTCCCCGGGATCACGATCATCTTCAGACCCTGCAGGCGATCGAGGTATTTCTTGGCCTGGCGGTACTGCGGGGCGTAGCCCTCCGAAGTGAGATCGCCGGCTACCACGACGGCGTCGGGCGCGAGATCGAGTATCTCCGCCATGGCGTGATCCATCAGCTCGGTATCGAACATCATGTGTCCGCAGTGGATGTCCGAGATCTGTGCGATGGTCAGCCGTCGTCCGCTCACGGTCCGTATAGTAAGGGCCGCTCGTTGGGCGTGGGGTGGAGAGAAAGGTTCTGGGTGGAGCCAACCTATTGGTTCGCGAAAGCGATCCTCAAGCCGTTCCTGGGGACGTGGTTCCGGTGGTACGTGGAAGGCCTCGAGAACATCCCCGCTCGAGGGCCGGCGATCGTGGCCTTCAATCACATCGCTTATCTCGATCCGCTGGTGGCCGCCTACGTGATCGATAAGGCCAAGCGGCGCCCGAGGTTCCTCGCCAAGGCCGATCTCTTCGAGGACAAGCGGATCGCGTGGATCCTCAAGGGCGCGGGTCAGATCGAGGTGCGACGAGGCACGCGAGATGCTCCGATGGCGCTCGATGCGGCGCTCGACGCGCTGCGACGCGATCAAGTGATCGTGATCTTCCCCGAAGGGACCATCACCGACGATCCCGATCTGTCGCCCATGGCCGCCAAGACCGGCGCGACACGGCTCGCTCTAGCATCGGGCGTCCCGGTGGTCCCGGCGGCGCTGTGGGGGACCTCGAACGTGTGGGGCAAGGGATCGGCGAAGAACTGGCGTCCGGGTCAGCAGGTCTGTGCACGCATCGGCGCGCCGATGCGGTTGACCGGGGATCCGACCTCGCCCCAGGAGTGGCGGGACGGCGGCCGGAGGATCATGGACGAGATATCGGCGCTGGTCGCGAGTCTGAGACCGGTCGTACCTGATCGCCGCAGATACAGGAAGGATGCCGCGTGAGCGAACGGGTTGCGTTCATCGGTGCCGGTTCGTGGGGAACGAGCATGGCCTCGGTGGTTGCCGGCAAGGGCGAGTTCGACACGGTCCTCTGGGCGCGGCGCGCCGAGTTGGCCGAGACGATCAATCTCTTCCACGAGAATCCTCTCTATCTGCCCGACATCAGCCTGCCCGAGAGCCTCAGTGCAACGAACGATCTCGAGGAAGCGCTTCGCGGTGCCCACACGATCGTGATGGCGGTGCCCTCACATGGATTCCGGGCGGTGTTGAAAGACGTCGCCGCCATCGCCGGTGCTTCCCCCTGCTACGTGAGCCTCACCAAAGGCCTCGAGGTGGAAACCCGGGCGCGCATGTCCGAGGTGATCGCCCAAGAGGTCGAAGGGATCGATCCGGGGAACATCGGGGTCCTCACCGGTCCGAACCTGGCCAAAGAGGTAGTGAGGGGCTTCCCGGCCGCCTCCACGATCGCCTGCGTGAGCGACGAACAGGGCTCGAGGCTGCAGAACCTCTTCGGCGCGCCGACCTTCCGCTGTTACCGGAACGCCGACGTGGCCGGTTCCGAGATCGGCGGGGCCTTGAAGAACGTGATCGCGATCGCCGCAGGCATGGCCGACGGGCTCGGTCTGGGGGACAACACCAAAGCCACCGTCGTGACCCGTGGGCTCGCCGAGATGGCGCGTTTCGCCGTCAGGTTCGGAGCGCACCCGTTGACCCTTCTAGGCCTGGCAGGCGTCGGCGACCTCATCGCGACCTGTTCGAGTGCGCAGTCGCGGAACCATTCCGTCGGGATAGAGCTCGGCAAGGGCCGCCAGATCGACGAGATCATCTCATCGATGAACATGGTCGCCGAGGGGGTCAAGAGCTGCAAACCGATATTCGCACTGGGGCAAGAAAAAGACGTATGGATGCCGATCACCGAGAACGTCGTCCAGATCTGCCACGAGGGCGCCACGGTGCAAGAGCTCGTAACCGATCTTTTGAGCCGTGAGATCCGCTCCGAGTTCGAAGGGGTTATGGAGCACCTTCGTTAACAAGGCGCGATGAAGGCGCGCCCCGCTAGGAGCGCGCCTTCGGAAGGACCGGGTCCTTAGAGGTGCACCACCGGGCAAGTGAGTGTCCGGGTTATCCCATCCACCGCCTGGATCCGGGCCACGACCAGTTTCCCGAGGTCGTCCACGTTGCCTGCGCTGGCGCGCACGATGACGTCGTAAGGGCCCGTCACGTCCTCGGCCGCCTCTACGCCCTCGATCGAGCGGACCTCGCTCGCGACCTGGGCGGCCTTACCCACCTCGGTCTGGATCAGGATGTATGCCTGAACGTCTGCCACTCTTCGCCCTCCGTTTCCTTGATTGGTGCGTGACGACTGAACCTACCAGGCTCCTGTGCCGGGTCCGAGGGCGCCGGGGTACGCTTTGATGCCGGCGTGAGCCTTCCGTGGGCCTTCGTCTGGCTTGATCTTTGATAGCCCTAAAGGAGAACGCTGCATGTCGACGGAGTTGATCGGCCGGGTCACGAATCCCGGGACGATCCATATGAATCCCAGCCCGCCGGGATTGGTCGAGTCGGCCGTGGCGCGCGGCGAGGGCAAACTCGCCTCCAACGGGGCGCTCGTCACGGAAACCGGCTCGCGAACGGGGCGTTCTCCCCATGACCGTTTCTTCGTCGCTCACGGACGCTCCAAGGAACGGATCGACTGGGGAAGCACCAACCGCCCTTTCGACCCGGACAAGTTCGACGCCCTCCAGGCCAGGGTCCGGACACATCTCGAAGGGCGAGACCTCTTCGTGATCGACGGCTATCTCGGTGCCGATCCGGACTACCAGATCCGTCTCCGTGTCGTCACCGAGTTCGCGTGGCATGCACTCTTCGCAAAGCAGCTGTTCAGACGCCCGTTGCTCGAGGAGCTGGAGGGTTTCGAACCCGACTTCACGGTGCTGTCGTCGCCCACGTTCCTTGCCGTACCGGAGCGGGACGGCACGCATTCTGAAGCTTTCATCGGGATCGATCTCGAGCACAAGCAGGTGCTTATCTGCGGCACGCAGTACGCGGGTGAGATGAAGAAGTCGCTCTTCACGGCCGCCAACTACCTGCTCCCCGAAGAGGGCGTCCTGCCGATGCACTGCTCGGCGAACGTGGGAGCTGATGACGACGTTGCGTTGTTCTTCGGCCTCTCCGGCACCGGCAAGACCACTCTGTCGGCCGATGTCGAACGCCGTCTGATCGGGGACGACGAGCATGGTTGGTCCAACAACGGCATATT
Source organism: Actinomycetota bacterium (assembly GCA_051001455.1). GTDB lineage: Bacteria > Actinomycetota > CADDZG01 > CADDZG01 > WHSQ01 > JBPCNH01. The sequence goes on along the minus strand of JBPCNH010000016.1, from coordinate 42,825 downwards.
CAACTTCGAGGGCGGCTGCTATGCGAAGTGCATCAATCTCTCGCAAGCGAACGAGCCGCAGATCTGGGCGGCGATCCGCTTCGGTTCGGTCGTAGAGAACGTGGTCGTCGATGAGACGACGCGCTCGGTCGATTACGACGACGCCTCCATAACCCAGAACACCCGGGTTGCTTATCCGCTCGAGTACATCCCCAACTTCAGCCCTGGGGGGCGCGCCGGACACGCACAGACCGTCGTGTTCTTGACGGCCGACTCCTTCGGTGTCCTTCCGCCTCTCTCCAAGCTCACCGCCGAGGGGGCGATGTACCACTTTCTCTCGGGCTTCACCGCGAAGTTGGCCGGGACCGAGGCCGGCGTCGATGAGCCTCAGGCGACCTTCTCGGCAGGCTTCGGCGCGCCGTTCCTGCCGCTCAAGGCGGGGGAGTACGCGGAGATGCTGGGGGAGCGGATCGCGAAGCACGACGCCGACGTCTTCCTCGTGAATACGGGCTGGAGCGGCGGGCCTTACGGCGTCGGCAAGCGCATGTCGCTGCCGAATACGCGCGCGATGGTCAAGGCGGCGGTGTCGGGCGCGCTGCGAGGTGTCGAGACGAGACAGCACCCGGTCTTCAACGTGGCAGTGCCCGTGACGTGCCCGGGGGTCCCCGACGAGGTGCTCGATCCGAAATCGACCTGGAGCGATCCCGAGGCTTACGATCGCCAGGCCACGGAGCTTGCTCGGATGTTCATCGAGAACTTCCAGCGTTTCGAGGACCAGGTGGATCCGGGCGTCGTCAAATCGGGTCCCGTCGCGGAGTAGAGACGTCGAAGAGACATCTACGGGCCGTACCGTCGGGGACGTCGGGGAGAGAGCTCTACTAGCGCGCCTCGCCGCGCGCCTACCAAAGATCGAAACCGGTATCGGACCGGGTGACGACACTGCCGTGCTCGACGTCGCGGGCGCGGAGCTCCTGCTCACGGTCGACATGCTGGTCGAGTCGGTGGATTTCGAACGCCGTTACTGCTCCGGGGCGGACCTGGGCTGGAAAGCCGTAGCCGTCAACGCCTCGGACATCGCTGCCATGGGGGGACGTCCCCTGCATGCGGTGGCCGCCCTCGCGCTGGGGCCCGAGGTCGAGCTCGGTTATTTCGACGCCGTCCTCGAAGGTCTTCTCGATGCCGCCGCGCACTGGCGGCTCACGCTCGCGGGTGGCGACCTCAGCCGAGCGGACGGAATGATGCTCTCGGTCACGATGACCGGGATGTGCGCCGGGGCGCCGGTGTTGCGCTCGGGCGCTCGCCCGGGGGATGCGATCTGCGTCAGCGGCACGCTAGGGGGATCGGCGGGCGGCCTGTACGTGCTAACTAATGACTTGCCGGCCGAAGAGCACTCCGCCCTGGTGCAACGGCACCTGCGGCCCGAGGCCCGCGTCGAGGCGGGTCGGCTGATCGCGCAGCACGGGGCGAGCGCGATGATCGATGTCTCCGACGGCTTGGCTCTCGATCTCCTGCGGGTGATGGAGGCAAGCGGCACGGGATGCGCCGTGGATGGGCAGTCGGTGCCGGTCGACCCCGACCTTTACGTCCTCGAGGGTCAACCGGACCTTCCTCCGGCGCTTGAGCTCGCTCTCACGGGTGGCGAGGATTACGAGTTGCTCTTCACGGTGCCCGAGGAGCGCTTGGATGCACTCGAGCGATCGGTGACCGCTACGGGCACGATGGTCACGCGGATCGGGACCGTCACCGACGGCGCGCCGGAGCTTGACGGGGAGCCTCTCGCCGACCGGAAGGAGCTGGGATGGGATCACCTGCAGAACCCGTAACCGGCATGCCGGTGGCGATGACGATCGCGGGAAGCGACTCTTCCGGCGGCGCAGGTATCCAAGTCGACCTCAAGGTTTTCTTCGCGCTCGGGTGTCACGGAACGAGCGCGCTAACGGCTCTGACCGCCCAGAACACGGTGGGCGTGACGGGCATCCACGAGGTGCCGCCCGGCTTCGTGCGCGAGCAGGTCGATGCGGTCGTCGTCGACATGGATGTCGCGGCGGCCAAGACGGGCATGCTCGGGTCGGCGGCGATCGTCACAGAGGTGGCTCGCGCGGTCGAGGATCACGGACTTCAACTGGTCGTCGATCCGGTTTTCATCTCGAAGCACCGCAGCGTCCTGTTGGCCGAGGATGCGATCGGCGCGCTTCGGAGGGATCTGATCCCACGCGCCACGGTGGTGACACCCAACCTGCATGAAGCCGAAGGACTGACGGGACTCACGGTCACGTCGGTGGAAGAGATGAAGGCCGCTGCTGAAGACATCGCCCGGCTCGGTCCCCGAGCTGTCCTGATCAAGGGTGGTCATCTGGGGGAGGAGACTGCCGTCGACGTCTTATGGCACGACGGTGAGATAACCTTGCTCGAAGCCCCCCGTTACGACACGACCGATACCCACGGCACGGGCTGTGCGCTCGCCGCCTCGATCACGGCCCGACTGGCGCACGGTGACGAGCTGCCGGCGGCCGTCGCCTTCGCCAAGGAATTCATCTCCGGCGCGATCCGGCACTCACTCCGGCTAGGGAAAGGATTCGGCCCGGTTAATCCTGGGTGGCGTCTGGACCGTTGACCTGCTCTCGTCGCCACACGAGATCCTTGTAGAGAGCGAAGCTCGCCGCAGCCAGATAGGGCATCGCCACCGCGATCACCATGAGGTTTGCGAGATTCACGAGCACGGCCCGTCCGGGGCGCGCCAGCTCTTGGATCGCCCCGTTCGTCAGCGCGAGAGCGAGGCTCTGCATCAAAGCGATGCCGAGCCCGATCGTGAAGAGGTACATGAACACGCGCAACCAGTGTCCTTTCATCAGTTCCTTCGTGCGGGGCCACGCGGCCTGGAGCCGCGCCCGCTCCAAGGCGACCACCTGAATGACGATCGGTGGGCCGAAGAAGAGGTAGATGAGCATGAAGCTCAAGATGCCCAGGAAGACCGCAACGAAGATAGCCAGCATCCCCCCGAGAAGCGCCGCGGCGAGAATCTCTCTGAAGTGGCCCCGGATCCACGATATGCCGGCTCGAACGGTTGCCGGACGCCCGTTCAGCTCGGCTTCCATCACGGCCGAGGCAACCGCTATCCCGAGACCCGCCAACACGGCGGGCACGGCAACCTGTACGAATAGGTAGATGGGGATGATGGCACCTTCGGGCAGGTCGAAGAAGAAGAACACGGGCAGGATCGAGATGAACAATCCGATCCCGGCGAATAACGGCATCAACCGGCGGGCGTTGCGTGAGTACAGGCGCCCGGCAGATGCTACGAGCGCAGTGAAGTTCAGGGGCCTCGATATGACGGGCTGCTGCCCGTCGAGCCCCTCCGGTTCGGTCATAGAGAGGGTCGTTAGCCCTGAACCCTTCGCTTCGCCAGCGTGCCGAGGATGAAGAGCCCGGCCAGCGCCAGCGCGCCGATCGCCAGCTTCTTACCTGCTTGTGCGGCTTCGACCTTTGCCTGACCGACCAGTTGATCGACGTTGCGCGCCAGGTTCTCGCGCGTTGACTCGATCTCATGGATCGTTCTGGTTGTGTCTTTGCTCATAGGTTCTCTCCTCTTGGCTTCGTTCGAGGATATGTCAACGCTTGCCGAGCGACTTCATCAGCTCGACATCCTCCTTGAGGTTCTTCTTCGTCAGCTCGGTGGATAGGGGGGTAGACAGTTTCTTCTTGCCCACCAGCACGCCGACGATCCCGACTATGGCGATGATGCCCAACGTCGCTAGATCTGCGATCCAGGTAGCCCACAGCTCGTCGAAACCGTCCCTCACCGCGAGGAGAGCGAAGATCAACATGAAGAACCCGAGCACCCCTACTGCGACGAAGATCCCGATCCCGGTGGCTTTGGCGGTCAGCGACGAGCCCACCTCTTGTTTCGCCAGCTCGATCTCTTTGCGGACGAGGGTCGAGATGTCCTCGGTCACCTCTTTGACCAGTTGTCCCGCCGATTTCTCCGGCGGCAAGGCGTCTCCCCGATAGAGGTCGTCGATCCTAGGTTCCGTCTGTGCCATGCGCTGCCTCCTCTTGTGGATGGACATAAGTCTGCCTTGTGATGCGCCTTCGCACCAACACGTCGTTCAGCTCGGCCGCCAGCAGTGTGATCTGCGCTATGAGGAAGGAGGCGACGAGCAGCCCTGCGGCCAGGGCGAAGGCTCCGAAGGTCGCGGTCCGGTTCTCGGCACCCCTGGCCATGTATGCGGAACCGAGCTCCTTCAGCACCTCGAAAAGGAAGGCCGCAACGAGGGCCCCGGGAAGGACCTCTTTCCATGTGAGGGTGACCGCCGGCAACAGGCGGAACGTGGCCGCGAAGATCGCGGTACCCAGGAGGAAACCGAGGATGTGGGAGATGCTCCAGGCCGCCGCCGCGGTGGCGAAGCCTTCCGGGAAGAGATCGGCGGCGAATCCCGAGATGCCCCCAAGGGCGAACGAAGCTATGGCCGCCATTCCGAATAGCAACAGGAATTTCAGCGATCGCAGTCGCTTCTGCACCCACGTCGGCTCGTCGCTTATCCCAGAGATCTGGTTGAGGGCATGCTCGAGAGCGACCACGGCGCCCGACCCGGTATAGAGCGCGAGGGCTGCACCGGTGAGCGCTAGTCCGGCAGCTCGCTCCTGGATCGAGGCGAGATTCTCCGGTTGCAGGATGTCCTGGAGGAAGGGGACCGATTCGAGCCCGGCTTCGAGCACGCTGGCCTGCAGCTCGACGTTGCCGCGTGTAACGAAGCCGAGGACCGAAGCCGAGAACAGCAACAGGGGGAAGATCGAGAAGAACATGTAATACGTCAGGGCTGCTGTGTATGTACCGCCATCATCCTGGGAAAAGGACTTGAAGGTCTGCATCGTCACATCCACCGCAGGTTTTTCTGCGCGCGCTCGTTGCAGGTAGAGCTTCAGGCGCGCGGGGATGCTCTTCTTCTCGGCCACATCGCACCGTTACCCGCGCGCGGACCAGCTCTAAACAGAGCGAGGAGCCGGGTCGGGGAGTGTTAGCTCGAGACGGTCTTCGAAGCCCTGGCGGGCTTGGTGACCTTGTTGGCTTTGAGGCACTTCGTGCAGACGGCGAGCCTCTTCGGCGCTCCGTTCACGAGGACACGCATCTTGTGCACGTTGGGATTCCACCGGCGCCTGGTGCGGCGGTGGGAGTGCGAGATGTTATTCCCGAAGCCGGGTGATTTTCCACAGACATCGCATACAGAAGGCATAAGGCGGCCAAGACTACCAAAGACGCGGCCTTGCCCCAGCCTGCGTCTACTCTCGAGTGATGGCCGAAACCGTCACGGCGAGACCTAAAGGACTCGAGCTCTACGCTCCGCCTCACCTGCAGACCCCGGTGAAGCTGGCAGGCAAGAGGGGCGAGGCGCTCGAGAAGCTCGGGATCCACAGCGTCCAGGATCTCCTTCAGCACTATCCCCGCTATCACGTTGATCGCAGCGAACTGAGGACCGTGCGCGAGCTGGGCGAGCTTGCCGATAGCGGGTTCGACGGCGAGGTCACCGTGCTGGCAAAAGTCGGGGACATCCAGCGCCCGATCCAGATCGGCCGTCCACAGTCCGGCAAGAAACGACGCACGATGATCAAGGGCACCATCCGGGACGAGACCGGCACGATCGACGTCACCTGGTTCAATCAGACGTGGCTGGCCCAAGCGCTGCCTTCCGGGACCGAGGCTTTCTTCTACGGGAAGCTTTCGAGGTTCAGAGGAAAGCTGCAGATGACCGCTCCCCGCTTCGAAAAGGTCCGCACCGGCCAGGAACCTTTCAACGTGGGGCGGATAATCCCGATCTACGCGGCGACGGCGGATCTATCAAGCGACCAGATCAGGAAACTGATGTGGGACCACCTCAGCAAACTGGACGGGATCCTCGACCCGCTCCCGGACGAGCTGATCAAGCGCCTCCGACTGATCCCCCGGGGGGAGGCCCTGAGGTCGATCCATTTCCCCGAGGACAAGGACGAGGTCCTTCGCGCGCGGAAGCGCCTCGTCTTCGACGAGGTGTTCACCCTGCAACTGGGTCTCGTGTACCGCAAGCGCAAGCTCGAGCGCACCGTCCAGGGACTCGTTCATCCCGTCCCTGGGGCGGACTCTCTGGCAGAGACGTTCGTGCGGGAGTTGCCGTTCGCCCTTACCGGCGCGCAGCGGACCGCCTGCGATGAAGTGGCAGCCGATATGAGCAAGTCCTATCCGATGCACAGGATGGTCGAAGGCGAGGTCGGCTCCGGCAAGACGGTAGTAGCGCTCTTCGCGTGTCTTGCCGCCATCGGCGGGGGCCATCAAGCCGCGTTCATGGCTCCCACCGAGGTGCTTGCTGAACAACACGCCCTAACCGTCACCGAGCTCCTCGATCGTGCCTTCGGCGAAGCCGAAGCCCGGAATCTGTTCGCAGCTGTCTCTCGCCGTCCCACCGTGCGATTGTTGACCGGCTCGACACCGGCTGCAGCGCGGGCCGAGATCACCCCGCAGGTCGCGGCGGGCGAGGTGGACCTCTTGATCGGCACGCACGCGTTGATCCAAGACTCGGTGGACTTCGCCCGGCTGGGCCTCGCCGTGGTGGACGAGCAGCATCGCTTCGGTGTGCATCAGCGCCGGACGCTTAGGGACAAGGGTCACCTGGGCGAGCCGGACATCCTCGTCATGACCGCCACCCCCATCCCGCGAACGCTGGCGGTGACGATCTACGGCGACCTCGACGTTTCGATCCTCGATGAATTGCCGAAGGGGCGCCGTCCGATCACGACGAAGGTTGCCATGGGCCCCGATGAGAGAGAAAGCGCCTACGACTTGATCCGAGCAGAGATCGAGGCCGGGAGGCAGGCCTTCATCGTTTACGCCTTGCGAGACGAGTCTGACAAGAGTGAATTGCGGAGCGCCAAGGCAGAAGCCAAGCGCCTTGACGCAGATGTGTTCCCCGATCTCAGGGTGGGCCTCGTGCACGGCGACATGAAAGCGGCGGACAAGGAAGAGGCCATGTCGGCTTTCCGGGAACGCCGCACCGACGTTCTCGTTGCAACCACCGTGATCGAGGTGGGGGTGGACATCCCCAACGCTTCGGTGATGTTGATCGAGGACGCCGAGCGTTTCGGACTGGCTCAGCTGCATCAGTTGCGCGGCCGGATCGGGCGGGGCGAGCATCCATCGTTCTGCGTCCTGGCGACGGATATCGATCTCGGCAAAGCAGGATCCGACAGAGCGATCGCCCTGATCGCCGAACGGTTGTGGGCGGTGGAGCGGTCCCAGGACGGTTTCAGACTCGCCGAGGTCGACCTCAAGCAACGAGGCGAGGGGCAACTCTTCGGGTCCCGCCAGTCCGGGATGCCGCAGCTCAAGATGACCCGCGTGCTGGAGCACAAGGCAGAGATACAAGCCGCCCGTGACCTTGCCGTGCAGACGCTCGACGCCGATCCCGAGCTGCGCGAGTGGGCCCATCAGGAGATGGAGCGAGAGATGCGGAACCGGTTCCCCGAGAACACCTTGGACGTGGTTCAGTCGGGCTGAGCCGCCTGGAAAAGCCGAGGTACGCGCCCGGCATCGCTTTCTGGCAAAGTTGAAGGATGCGAGTAGTAGCCGGTCTGGCAAAAGGAACACGTCTGAAGACCCCGACTACGGGCACGCGGCCGATGATGGATCGCATGAAGGAGTCCGTTTTCTCTGCCTTGGGGGACTTCGAGGGCATCAGGGTGCTGGACCTCTACGCGGGGTCGGGATCCTTGGGGCTCGAAGCTCTCTCGCGCGGAGCCAAACGAGTGGTGTTCGTCGAAAGCGCACGCGAGGCGATCCTGAAGCTAGAGCAGAACATCGAAGCTACGAAGCTGGATGGGACCGAAGTCGTGTGGGCCGATGTCAAAGCGACACTGCCGAGGACCCCGGATGACCGTTTCGATCTGATCTTCGTCGACCCTCCCTACAACATGCCCCAGCCGTCGGTCCGGGGGGACCTTGAGGCCCTCGTGATGAACGGGTATCTGTCGGACGAGGGCAGAGTGGTCGTACACCGACCCGGCAAAGAGAGCGACCTTGTGCCTCTCGGTCTCGAGGTTGTCTGGGATCGTGAGTTCGGACAGTCGCGCGTCTACGTCTTCTCTCATGAAGAGGACGAAGAGGGCTCCTGAAACGCATGGCGCGGGTCCTGTGTCCCGGGTCTTTCGACCCTCCAACGAATGGTCACGTTGATGTGGTCGAGCGGGCCGCACGTCTCTTCGAAGGGGTAGTGGTGGCCGTGATAGCTAACCCGACGAAGGAGCCGCTCTTCTCGCTCGAGAAACGCAAGGAGCTCCTCGCCGAATCTCTGGCTCATCTCGACAACGTGCAGATCGATTCCTTCGACGGCCTCCTGGTCGAATTCGCGGCGCAACATGAGGTCAATGTGATCGTCAAAGGCCTGCGAGCGGTGTCCGACTTCGAATACGAGCTGCAGATGGCTCAGATGAATACCGCACTCTCTCCGGGTCTCGACACCATGTTCGTCACGGCGAAGCCCTCGTGGGCGTTCCTGTCTTCCAGCCTCGTGAAGCAGGTCGCCCGCCATGGAGGCAACATCGAGGGGCTGGTGCCTCCCGGCGTGGCCACGGCCCTCAAAGAGCGCTACCGGTAGGCCTGGAAGCACTCCGCCGCGAAAACAGGCAAACTATGGGGGCCGGACCTCCGGCCCCAACCAGATAGCAGAGGAAGGTCATCGCCATGGATCTGATCGAACGTATCGACGAATTACAGGTGCTCATCGAGGAAGCGAAGTCCGTACCGTTGTCCTCGAGTGCCGTGGTGAATCGCGAGGAGCTGTTGGAGCTCCTGGCACAGCTGAAGGAACTGGTGCCGGACGAGATCCGACAGGCGCGGTGGATGTCCCGTGACAAGGACGAGCTCTTGGCGAGGGCGCGTAAGGAAGCCGAGCGGGTCATCCAGGAAGCTCAGGGACAGCGCGATCGCCTCTTGTCCCGTACCGAGATCATCAACGCGGCCGAGCGGGAGTCTGAGCGGATCATCGACGAGGCCAAGGAAAGAGCAGCCCAGATCCGCCTCGAGGCCGAGGACTACGTGGACCAGAAGTTGGCCGCCTTCGAGATCCTCTTGAACAAGACGCTGGCCACCGTCGAGCGAGGCCGCGAACGTCTGCAGGGTGACAAGAGGTCACCGGTCGACGAGGCAGCCGGACCGGAGGGCCTACAGGCCCCATTCGACGAGCAGAGGATCCAGGAGCAACTAAGTAAATAGGCTGCTCGGAGCCTGTAACGTCGCTCTTCGGCCGACCCCGGGGGCTTCACCGCGCGCCGGAACGAAATGGCCTCTGAGCAGGGAAAATAGCCCTATCTGTTATCATCTCTAACCGGGCGCGGTCACCGCTGCCGCCCTTCCAGGTCCACGAGATGAGGTAAGCGCGCGTGCAGCAGCAGTTCAAGGTTTCGGTGGCAGAGATCCTCGGCCACCCAGGCGAGTACCGGGATGTCACGATCGAGGCCCAGCTGACCGACGTGAGTAATGCGCTGGGGCGGCTTACGGGGGAGCCCGTCGAGGGGCAACTCCGAGCCGAGAGCGTGGTGGAAGGGGTGCTCGTCACGGGACGGGTGCAGGCGCTGGCGGAGTTCGATTGTGCCCGGTGTCTCAAGCCGGTTCCGGCCACTCTGGATGTCGAGCTTTGTGAGTTGTACACGGCTCCCGGGCACGAAGCGCCCCCCGAGGAGGAGTCGTATCGGATCGAGGACCAGGACATCGACCTCGAACCGATGCTTCGGGATGCAGTGGCTCTGGCGATGCCGCTGAAGCCCGTCTGTACCGAGGATTGCAAGGGGATCTGTCCTACCTGCGGCCACGAGCTGAACGCAGGCGAGTGCAGTTGTTCCGAGGAAGAGTTGGATCCGCGCTGGGCCGCATTGAGCGACCTGCGTGACAAGCTGGCGTAGGAGGAAGATACATGGCCGTTCCAAAGAGAAGGAAAACCCGGTCCAAGATGCGGATGCGACGGGCGCACTGGAAGACGGAAGCGCCGACGTTCGCTTCTTGTCCGCAATGCCGTCAGCCTAAGATGCCACACCGGGTGTGCCCGAATTGCGGGCACTACGCGGGCCGGCAGGCGATCGAGACGGAGTAGTTGCTGGACCTCCAGGCGCTCGGTATCCCTGTAGCTCCGGGCTCGATCTATGAGACCGCACTGACGCATCGGTCGTACGTGTTTGAGCAGACAGAGCCTCCAGCTCACAACGAGCGTCTCGAGTTCCTCGGCGACGCGATCTTGGAAGCCTTGGTGACCGATCTGATCTACAGCGAATATCCTGATCTCGCGGAAGGCGAGATGGCGCGGCTGCGCGCTTCGGTGGTCAATACCCAGGCTCTGGCCGACGCCGCCCGGTCGATAGATCTCGGTGAGCACATCCGCCTCGGGAAGGGCGAAGAGAACTCTGGTGGCCGAGACAAGGAATCGCTCTTGGCTAACACGTTCGAGGCGGTTGTCGGTGCGCTCTATCTGGACAAGGGGCTCGACGGTGTGAAGGAGGCTCTACGCGGGTTCTTCGCCGAAGAGGTCCGGAGGTTGCACGATGCAGGAGAGAGATACGACGTGAAGACCGCGCTGCAAGAGGTGGTGGTTCGTGCCACCGGTACACCACCGACCTACAGGGTTGCCTCCTCCGGACCGGACCATGCCAAACGGTTCACCGCCGAGGTCTTCGTAGACGAGCGCGTCATGGGCTCGGGGTCGGGCCGCAGCAAGAAGGAAGCGGAATACAACGCTGCACGTGAAGCACTTACGCAGCTGGATGCTGAAGCAGACGGCGAGCGAGAGCAAGCTGCGGAAAGGGGGCCGGGTGCCCGAGTTAGTTGAGATCGAGGTCTTGCGAAGGGATCTCGAGAAGGAAGTGGTCGGACGGCGTATCAAGGATGCAGAGATCCGACCGGGGACGAATGCGATGAAGGTCGTTCCCAAGCACGGCCGGCGCAAGGAATTCACCGAGCTTCTCGAGGGTGCGAAGGTCGAGAAGGTCGAGCGGGCGGGAAAGAAGATCCTCCTCGATCTGGACAACGACCACGTGATAACGGTCGACCTCGGTCCCGGCGGACAGCTGCTCAAGACCAGCGCGTCGGACGAAGTCGCCGCCCATACCCACATCATCGTCCCCTTCACGATCGGGGGTCAGATGCGCTACCTCGACCCGATCCGGGAAGGGGAGGTCTGGGTCGCTCCGCGAGCGGAAGCTCAGATCGCTCGGGATTTCGCCATAGATCCCCTCGAGCAGATGGTGGCGTGGCAGACCTTCTCCCAGGTGCTCTCCGATCAGGACGTCGGGATGAAAGAACTGCTCATGGACGAGAGTTTCATCTGTGGGCTCGGGGACATCTACAGCGACGAGATCCTCTTCGCCGCCGGGCTGAGGCATGACCGTTTTTCGAGCAACCTTTCTTCTCAGGATGTGCGCCGTTTGTACCGGGCCCTGATGGAGACGATGCAGGAGGCGATCAAGGCGCGCGGCACGAGCTACGGCGAGGTCCCGTTCACCGATATCCACGGCGACCCCGGTCAGTACCAGCTCGAGCTCAAGGTGTACGACCGCGAGGGAGAATTCTGCCGTCGCTGCCGAAACAACATCGTGAAAGAGAAAGTCGGGAAATGGATCACCTACTTCTGTCCTCAGTGCCAGACATGAGAGCTATCGCAGTCATCGAACGAGCAGGCGTAAATAGGAGGAACCGGTTTGGAAGATAGAACCCGAGTGCATGTTTTCGTCTCCGGGGACGTCCAGGGCAAAGGCTTCGCCGAGGCCATCAAGACGAAAGCCGACGAGCAGAACGTGGGCGGTTGGGTGAAAGACACGAGTGACGGGCGCATCGAGGCCGTCATCGAAGGTCCTCGCGACGAGGTCTACCGAGTTGTGGGTCTGTGCCGCGCGGGGCCCAACGGTGCTCATGTGGACGGCGTGCAGGTCGACAGAGAGCCCCCGAAGAATGAGAAGACCTTCAAGCATAAGAAGCGCTGAGGGTTTTCCACAGGGCCGACCCCGGGATTGACGGGGGCAACTACCGGCCCGCTGCTAGGTTGACTCCATGTACGTAAAAAGCCTGCGATTGGCGGGTTTCAAGTCGTTCGCGGAACCTACGCTGCTCGACTTCGAAGGCGGCGTCAACGTGATCGTCGGGCCGAACGGTTCCGGCAAATCGAATATCGCCGACGCACTTTCTTGGGTGCTGGGATCTCAGGCACCCTCGAGCTTGCGAGGGGCCTCGATGGAAGACGTCATCTTCGCCGGTTCGGCAGGGCGGTCGAGTTTGGGGATGGCCGAGGTGGCCCTAACGCTCGATAACGCCGATAGGGTGCTTCCGCTCGATCTCGATGAGGTCACGATCAGCCGCCTTACGGATCGCGCAGGGGCATCCGAATACCGGATCAACGGCGCGCCGTGTCGTCTCCTCGATGTCCAAGAGCTCCTCTCCGACACCGGCATCGGCCGCAGCATCCACACGGTCGTCGGTCAGGGCCAGCTCGATGCCGTCCTTCACGCTCGCCCGGAAGATCGCCGGACCTTCATTGAGGAGGCCGCGCAGATCGGCAAGTTCCGCCGACGCAAGGACCGTTCGCTCCGCAAGATCGAACGCGTGGACGAGAACCTCACGCGACTGAATGACGTACTGCTCGAGTTGAGGCGCTCCATCCGGCCGTTGAAGCGTCAGGCCTCCGCAGCTGCGGCTTACACGGAGTTGATGGCAGAGCATCGGGACCTGAAGCAGCGCTTGAGCGCGCAAGAGATCCGTCTGCTCAGCAGCAGCGACGCGCAGGGCGACGTCGAGGCGGAAACGCACAGGGTCTCATTGTTGAGCGACGAGTTGTCCAGCGTGCGAGCGCGGCTCGAGGGTGCAGCGGAAGAGAGAACGCGACTAGCGGAGGCGGCGGATGCGGCCAGGTCCGAAGCTCACAGGATCGCCCTCGCTCACGATCGCCTCCAGGGACTGGCGCGGTTGGCGGGGGAGCGCGCCGCTACGATCGCCGCTCGCCTGGCAGCGGAGACCGAGGAGGGTTATCGGGAACGCATCAGGTTGTTGGAAGGCGACCGCGACAGATGGCGTGGCGAGTCCTCCACCCTGTCCGATCATGCATCTGCCCTCCGTTCGAAAGCCGACGCGGCGCGCATCGAAGCCGAGGACGCTCGCATCGCTGCGGAGGATGCCGAGCGGCAACTGAGCAGTGCCCGCGCTCAGGAGACGGCCGCCGCCGAGGCGCTGGTGCGCGCCGAAGGTAGCGAAGCTGCGGGCCGGGCAACCATCGGGTCTGCAGAGGCGCGGGTGCATGCCGCTATCGAACGGCGCAAGGTTCGCGAGACCCAGCTCGCCGACGCGTCCACCACTCTTCAGAAGACTCAAGAAGACGTCAAGACGATCGAGATGGAGCTCGACCGCGTCACCGAGGCGGCGGCCGGAGCCGAGGCCAAGCTCGAGTCGGCGCGAGAGCACGCCGACAAGCTCCGTGACCGGCTGAGCGATTCACATGCGGGCACGACGGCCGCTCGAGGACGGCTCGACGCACTTGTCGAAGTCCGCGATCTGCTCTCCGACATCCCCGCTGCGGCAGAACGCGTTGCCCCACTCGTCAAGGATGCGGCCGAACGGGCGAGGCTCGCGCTGCTGACCGAGGATGAAGCCCGCTCGATCCTCGCCGCCGCCGATGAAGAGGTCGAGCGGGACTGGGGGCGGGTCGCTCAGCTAGACGAAGAGCTGACCCGGCTCGACGCTCTCATGGCCGGCGCGGCCGAGCGTCTCGGAGGAGCCCGGCGCGAGATTGAAACGCGTGAGGTGGAGATCGCCGCTCTCGACGATGAGCTCGCCCGCATGCGAGAAGCGCTGGCGGCCGCAGAAAGAGCTGCTACCGAGGAACGGGCGTTGCTCCCCCAACGCCGGGCAGACCTGGACGAGGCCCGCAGCGTGCGAGGCGCAGCCGAGTCGCGTTTCACCGATCTGAGAGAGCGAGTGGCGCGCACCGTCGCGACTATGCGGGAGTTCGAACTGGAAGCCAGAGGCGCCGAAGAGCGTTCCTTGGCGGGACAGCTGCGATTCGAGGAGGCAGAGGGAGGGATCGCCGACGCCCAGGCCGCGCTTGCGGGGCTCGCCGATCTGCGCAGCAACCTCGAAGAGTCCCGAGCTCGCGCCGAAGCCGTCGCCGAAGCCGCGACCATCAGCGCCACCCAGGCCGAAGCGTGGGCGGCCGACGCTGAGCGGCGCGCCGTAGCGGCTCGCGACGCGGCCCACCAGGGCGACCAACAGTTCGCAACGCTGCGGAACCGGGAGAGGGAGCTGTCGGACAAGCTCGAAGAAGAGTCTCGTCGTCGCAACGAGGCAGAGGTCCGGCGCGCCGAGGCCCGTGCGCGCATCGAATCGCTGGTCGAGCGGGCGATGGAGGAGTGGGGTCTGGGACTGGAAGCCATGATCGCCATCGACGCCTGGGATTCGCCGGAGGAATCCGAGACCGCACAGAAGCGCGTCGAAGACCTCGATCGCCAGATGCGCGGGATCGGCGTGATCAATCCGAGAGCGGCCGAGGAGTACGAGGAGCTGGCCGAACGAGAGTCCTTCCTCGTCGAGCAGATGGGGGACCTCAAGACGTCGCGAGACGATCTGATGAAGGTCGTAGACGAGGTCGATGCCACGATCGTGCAAGTGTTCAGCCAGGCGTTCGAGGACGTGGCGCGCGAGTTCGAGGACGTTTTCCAGCGGTTGTTCCCTGGAGGGTCGGGACGACTGAAGTTGACCGATCCCGACGATGTGTTGCATAGCGGCATCGATGTCGAGGCGAGGCCTCCCGGCAAGAACGTGAAGAAGCTGTCGCTGTTGTCCGGAGGTGAGCGTTCACTGGTAGCGCTCTGTTTCCTCTTCGCGATCTTTCGGTCTCGCCCGTCTCCCTTCTATCTGCTGGACGAGGTCGAGGCCGCTCTGGACGACTTCAACCTGCAGCGATTCATCACGCTAGTTGACGAACTCGAAGAGAGAGCGCAGGTCCTGGTTGTCACGCATCAGAAGCGCACGATGGAAGCGGCGGACGTCCTTTATGGGGTCTCGATGAACCAGGACGGAGTCTCTCGCGTGGTGGCCAAACGGATGGAGGAAGCGACCGCCGAGGCGAACGAACCGGCGTAAGCAAGTCGTTTAGCCTGGGGCCATGTCCGACGCCCCGATCCTCGAGCTAGTCCTCTTCATTGCCGCTCTATTCGTCATCGGCATCTTCTTCTATGCCCGTCGGCCCAAAGATCGTCCTCCCGAGCAGGTACTCGAGGAGGAGCCGTCTCGGGACCGAGACGTCGCTGCAGATGTCGTCGTTGAAGAGCGGCCGGATGACACCGCTCTCGAGCCGGAGGTCGCCCAGGAACCCGACGGCGCGCCGGAGATCGTGCACGCGCCGCCCCGTCCCACGCTCCGGGAGAGATTGGGACGCAGCCGGAAGTTCCTCTCGGAGCGCCTGTCCGACGTCTTCGGCGGAGGCATGGATGACGAGGTCTGGGAGGACCTCGAAGCGATCCTCATCCAGTCCGATGTTGGGGCGGGGTCGGCATCCAAGATCACACAAGACGTGCGGGATGCGGCCCGGACGCGCAAGGTTACCGACGAAGCCGGTCTGAGGGCTTTGCTCGCCGATGAGCTGGCTACGCTCTTCGACACGGACGCCGATCGTGCACTGTCGTTCGGGCAGACCAAGCCTTCCGTGTGGATGGTCGTGGGGGTCAACGGAACGGGCAAGACGACCACGATCGGGAAACTCGCATCGGACCTCAGAGACCACGAACGAACGGTTGCTCTTGCTGCGTCGGACACTTTCAGGGCCGCCGCCAACGAACAACTCAGTATCTGGGCCGATCGATCGGCGGCTCAGCTCGTTCAGCATCAGCCCGGGGCCGACCCAGGGGCGGTTGCGTTCGACGCCTACCGGTTCGCACGCGCCAGGAACATCGACGTCCTGATCGTTGACACTGCCGGTCGCTTGCACACGAAGACGCCTCTCATGGAAGAGCTCTCCAAGGTTCGGCGGGTGCTCGAGAAAGAGGGACAGGTCGATGAGGTACTGCTGGTCATCGATGCAACCGCAGGGCAGAACGGTTTGGTTCAGGCTCGCGAGTTCGCGCAGGCGTCCGGGGTCACGGGGATCGTGCTGACGAAGTTGGACGGGAGCGCCAAGGGCGGCATCGCGCTCGCGATCGAGCGCGAGCTTGGGATCCCGATCAAGTTGATAGGTGTTGGGGAAGGCGCGGACGACCTAGAGCCTTTCGATCCCAAGACTTTCGTAGACGCGTTGCTTGGTTGAGGAGCGCCGGATGAAGGTTCTCGTCGCCGGCGGTACCGGCTTCCTCGGCCGCCACATAGCGGTCATGCTGTCCGCCGCCGGTCACGACATTGCGGTGTTGTCTCGAAGTCCCTCGAAGGTCGCCTCCGTCCCTGGCTTGGGAGGGATGCGCGCCCTCGGAGCCGACGTCACATCTCCGGAGAGCCTGAGGGGCAAACTCGACGGCTTCGACGCCGTCGTTGGGGCGGTTCAGTTCCCCAACCATCCGGTTGAGGTCCCGCGTAAGGGGTTGACCTACGACCGTTACGACCGCGAGGGAACCGAGAACCTGGTCGCCGAGGCCGTGTCCGCAGGCGTCCGGCATTACGTGTACATCAGCGGAGCCGGTGCCGACGTTGCCAGCGACAAGTCTTGGTACCGGGCGAAGGGGTACGCCGAGCTCGTCCTCACCGAGGCCGGATTGGATCACGCGATCGTGCGTCCCTCATGGGCCTACGGTCCGGAGGACCGCGCCCTCAATCGTTTCGCCAAGATCGCGCGCTTCTCTCCGGTAGTCCCGCGCTTGGGCGTCAAGCCTCAGGTGGTCCAACCGATCCACGTGGACGACGTTGCCGAGGCCGTTCGTCGTATCTTCGATCGCCAAGCCTGGAGGCAGGTATTCGAGGTCGGAGGGCCCGAGACCATGACCATGGACGAGATCATCAAGGTGCTCCTGGGCGTGCTGGGCAAGAGACGGCTGGTCCTTCCGATACCGAAGCTGTTGGCACAGGCAGGGACCGCGCCATTCGTCTTGCTCCCGAAACCTCCCATGACCCCGTTCGGCATAGATTTCGCGATGCAGGACGGAGTGGTGGACACGCGGCGCGCCGCCGACGTGCTGGGGGTCGAACCCGTGCCGCTTGCCGAAGGACTGAGGAGGTATATGTGACGGATCCGGTTGCTCCTCGCTATCCCGAGCGTTACCGGATGCCGGCGCGGGTCGCGACGATCGTCCTTGCCTACTTCCTCTACCGAGCGTTATTGGACGACAGGGTTGTGGGCCCGGCGTTGGTGGCTTTCGGGGCTTTCTTGGTGGCCGGCGTCGTGATCGACGGCTTGACGACTTCCCGGCACGAGCGCAGCGAGTTGCTGACGGTAGGGACGGTGATCCTCGGATTGGGCCTGCTCGGTATAGGGATCTACCTTCTCGTACGCTAGGGGTCTGATGTTCGACACTCTCAGCAACCGCTTCGACGACATATTCACGCGCCTGCGCTCGTACGGGCGCCTGTCCGAGAAGCAGGTGGATGAGGTTCTGCGGGAGATCCGGCTCGCTTTGCTCGAGGCCGACGTTTCTCTCAAGGTCGTGAAAGCCTTCGTCAACGACGTCCGAGAGCGTGCGGCCGGCGCCGAGATCCACAAGAGCCTCACGCCCGCACAGCAAGTGATCAAGCTGGTTCACGCCGCACTGATCGATGTCCTCGGCCATGAGGCGGTCGGCTTGGAAGCCGCGCCGCGCCCCCCTCGGGTGATCCTCATGGCCGGCTTGCAGGGTTCCGGTAAGACGACCGCTTCCGCGAAGCTGGCTAAGTTGTTGAAGGGCAAGGGGAAGCGGCCGTACCTCGCCGCTTGCGACCTGCGTCGGCCCGCGGCGATCCGGCAGCTCGAGCTGCTGGGGGAGCAGGTGGCGGTCCCGGTGCATTCGGTCGAGGGAGCCGGGGAGCCGGCCACCGTGGCCGCCGCGGCTCTCGAACATGCGCGCGTGGAGGGGTTCACCGATCTGATCGTCGACACCGCGGGGCGGATGCACGTCGACCCCGAGCTGATGGCAGAGCTGAGCGACGTAGCCA
Source organism: Actinomycetota bacterium (assembly GCA_051001455.1). GTDB lineage: Bacteria > Actinomycetota > CADDZG01 > CADDZG01 > WHSQ01 > JBPCNH01. The sequence continues at coordinate 24,746 of JBPCNH010000016.1, read as the reverse complement.
AGGCGGTCACTCCCGACGAGATCCTTCTCGTCTGTGACGCCATGACGGGTCAGGACGCGGTCAATGTCGCCGAGTCCTTCTTGGCCGAAGTGGATCTCACCGGCATCGTTCTCACCAAGCTCGACGGTGACGCGCGCGGTGGTGCGGCGCTCTCCATGGCATTCGTAACCGGCAAGCCCATCAAGTTCGCGGGTGTGGGGGAGAAGCTCGGGGATCTCGAGACCTTCCACCCCGATCGCATGGCGTCGAGGATCCTCGGGATGGGCGATGTGATGACCCTGATCGAGAAGGCAGAGACCGCATTCGATGAGACCGAAGCCAAGGAGATGGAGGCCAAGCTTCGCAAAGCCGACTTCACCTTCGACGATTTCCTCAACCAGATGCAGGCTTTGAAGAAGATGGGACCGATGTCCCAGGTCTTGGGGATGTTGCCCGGGATGTCCAAGATGCCCGTCGATGCCTCCCAGATGGACGACCAGCTGCCCAAGATCGAGGCGATCATCCGTTCGATGACCCGCGAGGAGCGGAACAACCCGGTGATCATCAAGGGATCACGCCGCTCGAGGATCGCCCGGGGGTCGGGAGCCTCCATCCAGGAGGTCAACAAGCTCGTGAAGCAGTTCGATCAGGTGCGGAAGATGATGAAGTCGATGGCCGGCGGTAAGGGGATGAAGGGCATGAAGGGGCTTAAGGGGATGAAGCTGCCGCCCGGCATGGGCTTCTGAACCGCTGGTGTTACTATCTCTGGAGCCCGTACGGCGCCCTTTCCGGCGCGCCCGAGCACCCGGGTTCCGAAGTTCCCAAGCGAGGAGAAGCATGGTCAAGATCAGGTTGATGCGCGTCGGCAAGAAGAAGCAGCCGTCCTATCGCGTCGTGGTTGCCGATTCACGAAGCCCGCGCGATGGCCGGATCATCGAGGCGATCGGTCACTACCATCCCCGGAGCGAGCCTTCCGAGATCGAGATCAACACCGACCGGGCGGTCCACTGGTTGCAGCGGGGCGCTCAGCCCTCAGATCAGGTCCGCAAGCTGCTCGAGTTATCCGGCGCTTGGTCCGAATTCTCCGGTGAAGCTCCCACCGCGACGAAGGAAACTCCCCGCAAGGCAACCCCTGCTTCCTCGGTGAAGGCAACCCCGGCCGCTTCGGTGGCCGAAGAGGCTTCCCCCGACGACGCTCCGGAAGATGCGGAGCCTGCCGAGCTCCCCGAGGCGCAGGATCAGGCGGCTGCGGCCCCCGAAGCCGGCGGCGAGGCCGATGAAGAGACGGCGTCCCAGTAGTGAGCGCCAAGTCCTTCCTCGAATACACGGTCCCGTGGCTCGTCGATCATCCTGAAGAGATCGAGATCACGGAAACGGAAGGCGAGCGCGCCGACGTTGTCTACGAGCTGACGGTTCACCCCGACGACATGGGCAAGATCATCGGCAAGCGAGGGCGGATCATCCGTTCGCTCCGTGCCGTAGCACGCGCCGCTGGAACCGACGACGGCCGTTCGGTCTCCGTCGAAGTGGTCGACTAAGAGACGAAGATGCTCCTTGCCGGCAAGATCGGCAAGCCTCACGGCCTCGGCGGAGACGTCTACGTCGAGAAGATTTCCGACGATCCGCGCCGGTTCGAATCCGGCTCCAGGCTGATCCACGAAGATGGTCGCGAGCTGGTCGTCGTCCGGGCTAGGCCCCACCGGGACCGTTTCCTCGTTACCTTCGAGGGCTATCGGTCGAGAGACGAGGTCGAAGGACTCAGGGGAACGCTGTTCGTTCCCGATGAAGAGGTCCGGTCCCTCGGTGAAGATGAATACTGGCCCGACGATCTCATCGGCTGCACGGTGGTCGATCCCCAAGGGAACCGGCTCGGCGAGGTGACCGACATCTCCTTGGGGGCAGCTCAGGATCTCCTCGAGGTTATGACCGACAGAGGTGAACGGCTCGTTCCTCTCGTTAAGAAGATAGTCACGCACGTCGACGTAGAGGCGCAGCGGGTAACCATCGAGCCGCCGGAAGGTCTGTTGGATTGATGCGCGTTGACATCGTCACGCTCTTTCCCGAGTTGTTCGTTCCCCATCTGTCTTCCAGTCTTCTCGGTAAGGCGGTCGCATCCGGCACCTTGTCCGTCGAGCTTCATGACCTTCGGGCCCATGGGATCGGGAAGCATCGTTCCGTCGACGACGAGCCCTACGGCGGTGGGGCTGGGATGGTGATGCGGCCGGAACCCATCTTTGCTGCCGTCGAGCCGCTACTCAGTTCGGGCTCGCACGTGGTGCTCCTCTCACCGCGCGGTAAGAGGCTCGTCCAGCCGGAGGTCGTCCGTCTCGCTCGCCTGGAGCACCTGATCCTGATCTGCGGGCGCTATGAGGGGGTGGACGAACGGGTGATTACCGGATTGCAGGCCGAAGAGCTATCGATCGGGGACTTCGTCCTGGCCGGCGGAGAGCTCCCTGCTCTGGTAGTGCTCGAGGCGGTGTCTCGTTACGTTCCCGGTGTGCTCGGCAATCCGGCTTCTCTCGGTTCTGAATCACACGCTGAAGGACTTCTCGAGTATCCGCAGTACACGCGCCCTCAAGAGTTTCGGGGCATGAAGGTTCCGGACGTCTTGTTATCCGGTCACCATGCAGATGTGGCCGAGTGGCGCGCCGAGCAGGCGCGCCGATTGACCGAGGAGCGCAGACCCGATCTGTTGCCACGACCTGCCGAAGGCGGGGACATCTAGGCCGCTCTCGGAATCTCTCGTACGCGGGACAATGTCTGGGTGGTGAAAAGCAAGCTTCAACGTCCGGAGGCGGGATCCATCCCGAAGCTTCCGGGGGCCTATCTCTTCAAGGACGATCAGGGTCGAGTCATCTACGCCGGCAAGGCCAAGTCCCTGCGCGCCCGGCTATCCAACTATTTCGCTCAGGATCTGCATCCACGTACCCAGGCGATGGTGGATGCCGCGGCAGACGTCGAATGGATCGTCACCGACAGTGAGGTAGCCGCGCTCCATCTCGAGCTCAACCTGATCAAGCAGCATCGCCCTCGTTACAACGTCCGTTACCGCGACGACAAGAGTTACCCGTATCTGGCCATCACACTCGACGAGGCCATCCCGCGCGCGCGGGTGATGCGCGGCAGCAAACGCAAGGGCGTGCGCTACTACGGGCCTTACGCCCATGCCTATGCGATCAGGGACACACTGGATCTGTTGCTCAGGACCTTTCCGATGCGGACCTGTTCGCAAGGGGTATTCGACCGCTGTAAGAGACGAGGGCGCCCCTGCTTGCTGTTCCATATCGAGAGGTGTGCGGGGCCATGTGTGGATGCCGTAACGCCCGAGGATCACCGGACGATCGTGGAGTCGCTCTGTGATTTCCTCGACGGGAATACCAAACCGGTAGTTAAACGGCTCGAATCCTCGATGAAAGAGGCTGCTTCCAATCAGGAGTACGAGCGTGCAGCCAAACTGCGTGACCAGTTGGAGAACGTCCGTAAGGCCATCGAGCGGCAAGAGATGGTGTCCTCGAGGAACGAGGACGCGGACGTGATCGCTGTGGCCGACGACGAGCTCGAGGCAGCCTTCCAGGTCTTCTTCGTCCGCCGCGGCAGAGTCAGTGGACGCAAGGGTTACATAGTCGACAAGGTCGAGGATCTGGCGGCCGATGAGCTGATCGGTCGGTTCCTCGAGCGCCTCTACTCCGAGACCGAGGTTCCGCGCCAGGTTTTGGTCCCGGCAGAACCGGCAGAGCGGCAGTTGTTGGAGGAATGGCTGACTCAGATGCGGGGCAGCAAGGTCACGATCGCGGTTCCGCAGCGTGGTTCGAAGCGCGCTCTGCTCGAAACGGTTGGAGAGAATGCCAAGCAAGCCTTCGCTCGGCATCGCCTCAAGCGGGCCAGCGACTTCGCCTCGAGGTCCCGACAGTTGCGAGAGTTGCAGGAAGCCATAGGGATGGAAGAGGCTCCTTTGCGGATCGAGTGTTACGACATCTCGAATACGGGACCCTCCGAAGCGGTGGGATCTATGGTCGTGTTCGAAGACGGTCTTCCGAAGCGGTCCGACTATCGCCGGTTCGCCATCAAGTCCACTCGCGGTCAAGATGATTTCGCCAATATGGGCGAGGTCATCGGCCGGCGCTTCTCCCGTTACAGGCAAGAGCGGGACCGTACCGGCGAAGACGGGCGCCCGCGTCGCTTTGCCTATCCACCGAACCTCGTCGTGATCGACGGCGGCAAAGGACAACTCGCCCGCGCCGTCGAGGCGATGGATGAGGCGGGGGTAGACGACGTCACGACTATCTCCCTCGCTAAGCGGATGGAAGAGGTCTTCTTGCCGGGCCGGGCCGATCCGATCCTGATACCGAGAACCTCTGAAGCCCTGTACCTCCTCCAGCAGATCAGGGACGAAGCCCACCGTTTCGCGCTCGCGTATCACCGGCAGAAGCGGGGGAAGAAGATGACCCGATCCGCGCTCGATGGGATCCCGGGACTGGGTGAGGCTCGCCGCAAGAAGCTTCTGCGCGAGTTCGGCTCCGTAAAACGGATCCGGGATGCAGAGCTGGCCGAGATCAAAGCCGTCCCGGGCATCCCTGCATCTGTCGCCCAGGCAGTGCATGCTGCTCTCCATGGTGACGGCGGAGGCAGCTCGTCGAACGAGAAGGAAGCCGTGTGACTAGAGAACGAAACATCGAACTGATCGTCATCACCGGGATGTCTGGAGCCGGACGGTCCGAAGCGGCTAAGGCTATGGAGGACCTCGGCTGGTACGTGATCGATAACCTGCCTCCACAGTTGATCGAGCAGATGCTTGCTCTGGCGTTGTCTCCCGGAAACCTGATCTCTCGTGTCGCGCTCGTCATCGATGCCAGGGGAGGGATCCTCGATGAGGCAGACAGGGCCTTGCAAGCTCTCGAGAAAGAGGTCGGCTTCACGCTGGTATTCCTCGAGGCGTCCGATGAGGTGCTGGTTCGGCGCTTTGACGCCACCCATCGCCGGCATCCGCTCGCCGCGGAGGGAACCGCGGCGGACGGCATCCGGGAGGAGCGAAGAGCGATCCAACCGTTCCGCGAGAGAGCAGACCTCGTCATCGACACCTCGGAGCTGACCTCCCGGGATCTGCGGATGAAGATCAGCGGACACTTCGGGGGCGACGACCGCTCCGACGGATTAAAGACGACCATCGTTTCCTTCGGCTATAAGTACGGTCTGCCACTCGATGCCGACATGGTGCTGGATGTCAGGTTCCTTCCGAATCCTCATTGGATCGACTCCCTCCGGCCGTTCACCGGGCTCGACGGCGAGATCAAGGAGTACGTCCTCGGGAAGGATGACGCACGGACGTTCCTGGAGCGGGTGGGGGATCTCCTTGATCTCCTTCTTCCTTCGTATGTCGAAGAGGGCCGTCACTACCTGACCATCGCGGTGGGATGCACCGGCGGACGTCATCGCTCCGTCGTCCTCGCGACCGAGATAGCCGCTTTCCTGGGGAAGCGTGATCTTCCGGTCTCGGTCGTCCATCGTGATGTGGACAGGTCACCCGTGGCGCGATGAAGGTCGTCGGCATCGGCGGTGGTCACGGTCTAGCCACCACACTTCGGGCCGCTCGCAAGTACGCCGCCCGCGTAGCCGCCGTGGTGACGGTTGCCGATGATGGCGGCTCGTCGGGGCGGTTGACGGTGGAGCTACAGATCCCTCCACCTGGAGATATCCGCAACTGCCTCGTCGCCCTCAGTCCCGAGGGACCCACCAGCGATCTGTTCCAACATCGTTTCGAGCGAGGAACCCTGGAAGGCCATGCACTCGGCAATCTGATCATCGCCGCGCTCGCCGAAAGTACCGGCGATTTCGCCGAAGCCGTCCTCGCGGCGGGGGAGATGTTGGGAGCCGAAGGTCCCGTGTACCCGGCGACCACGGAGCTCGTGAAGCTTGGTGCGATCGTCGACGGCGGCGTAGTACGCGGGCAGGTGGCGGTGGCGGAAAGCCGTTCTCCGATCAGGTCCGTCCATCTCGAACCCTCCGACCCGCCGGCTCATCCCGCCGCGAGGGCAGAGATCCTCGCTGCCGATCAGGTGGTCATCGGCCCCGGCAGCCTGTTCACCAGTGTGATCGCACCTCTCCTGATCCCCGGGATCCGCGATGCCCTTCACGACACGTCCGCGGCGCGGGTTTTCGTCTGTAACGGGAAGCGGCAGAAAGGCGAAACCGAAGGCCTGGATGTGGTTGGGCATGTGTCGGCCTTGCTCCGGCACGTGGGAGAAGGGGTGATCGATCACGTCGTGATGCAGTCTCCGCCGCTTCCCGACGGCGTAGGCATCCCCGTGGAGTGGCCTTTCGGCAGCATCGACCTCGTTACCGCGGACGTCATGTCCCCCGACGGTGCCCACCAACCGGACCGCTTGGCGCCCGTCCTGAGCGCACTCGGACGGCATTCCCGTTAGATGTGCAGCGGTCTTCTCTTACACTGGATCGACCACCACGACTATCAGGAGGACACCGTCGATGACGACGCGTATCGGTATCAACGGCTTTGGACGTATCGGCCGCAACTTCTTCAGAGCTCTGGCTGCCGGCAGCGCCGATCTCGAGATCGTCTCTGTCAACGACCTCACCGACCCCGGGACCTTGGCCCACTTGCTCAAGTACGACTCGGTGCTGGGCCGGCTCGATCAGGAGGTAAAGGTTACGGACAACGGATTCTCTGCCGATGGGACCGAGGTTCGGGTGACGTCGGAGCGAGATCCGGCGGACATCCCCTGGGGGGACCTCGGAGTGGACGTCGTTATCGAGTCGACTGGGTTCTTCACTAAGAGAGCGGATGCATCGAAGCACATCGACGCCGGCGCGAAGAAGGTCATCATCTCGGCCCCTGCTAAGGAAGAGGACGTCACCGTGGTGATGGGCGTCAACCACGAGGATTACGACTCGGCGAACCATCACATCATCTCGAACGCTTCGTGCACCACGAACTGTGTGGTGCCGCTGGCGAAGGTCCTGCAGGACAACTGGGGCATCGAAAAAGGTTTCATGACCACTTGTCACGCTTACACAAACGATCAGAACACGCTCGACTTAGCGCGCGGTGACCTGCGACGGTCTCGCGCGGCCGCGATCAACATCATCCCGACCACCACGGGTGCGGCGAAGGCAGCCGCTCTTGCCATGCCCGAGCTGAAAGGGCGGCTCGACGGACTCGCGTTGCGGGTACCGGTCCCCGACGGATCGATCACCGACATCGTCGCCATCCTGAACAGCGAGGTGACGAAGGATGAGGTCAACGATGCCTATCGCGAAGCGGCGCAGTCGTCATCGATGAAGGGGATCCTGAAATATACGGAGGACCCGATCGTTTCCACGGACATCGTCGGCGATTCCCACTCATGCATCATCGATGGTCTATCGACCATGGCCAACGGCAACATGGTCAAGGTTCTCGGTTGGTACGACAACGAGTGGGGCTACTCGAACCGGTTGGTGGACCTCACCGCCCTGGTGGCGTCGAAGCTCTAGCTCGACCGGAGGGTCTATCGCATATTGACAGGGTCCAGAACCCCGGGTCGAAGTCCTGGACGTGGGACCTCGATCTCGTCCCCCTGGGCGACCGTGTACGCGACGACCCGGTCTTGATCGGTGGCTACCCACGTATCTCTGTCCGGATCGAATCCCGCTTCGCGCCAGCGCCATTCCACGTCTTCGCCGTCGCTCATGGCCCGTCCGGCTTGTTCTCGGCCTCGAGCGACCGATACCGCGAGGATGCCCTGCAGATCGGCCCGGGTGGCTGCCCGGATCGGTAAGAGGTCGGCGGTCACGGTCGCGGAGCGTACCCAACCCGCCGGGTCGAGTTCGCTCGATAGACTCGGCGGCCATGACCGATCTCCCAGGCATCGATGCCCTCGACGTAGCTACGAAGCGCGTATTGGTCCGGTGCGATCTCAACGTCCCCCTAAAAGACGGGCACATCGTGGACGACATGAGGATCCGAGCTGCCCTCCCGACGTTGAGAGAGCTCTTGGAGAGAGGGGCGCGTTTAGCGATCTGCTCTCATCTCGGCCGGCCGAAAGGCAAGGTCGTCGAAGAGTTGCGTCTGGCTCCCGTCGGTCAACGTCTGGAGCAGCTGTTGGGTACGCATGTGGATGTTCTCGACGTCGTGGCCGGTACGGAGGCACAGGCGGCTTGCATGTCGCCCGCCGACGTGATCTTGCTCGAGAACCTTCGTTTCGAGCCGGGTGAGACCGACAACGACCCAGCTTTCGCAGACTTTCTTGCGGCCCTTGCCGACTGCTACGTCAACGATGCCTTCGGCGCGGCGCACAGGGCGCACGCTTCGGTCGTCGGCGTCGCCGAGAGGCTGCCTTCGGCCGCCGGGTTGCTTCTGCAGGACGAGGTGACCAAACTCGAACGACTCTTGGGTTCGGCCGAGCATCCGTACGTGGCGGTCTTAGGCGGAGCGAAGGTTTCGGACAAGCTCGCGGTTATCGGTAATCTCCTCGACCGGGTGGACGCGATCTGTATCGGAGGAGCGATGGCCTTCACGCTTCTCGTAGCGGTCGGGCACGACGTCGGTCGTTCCCTCGTGGAATCCGACCGTGTCGATGAGGTGCGAAAGATGATCGATGAGGCCGGTGCCAAGGGGGTGGAGATCTTGCTCCCAACCGACGTCGTAGCGGCGGACTCGATCGAGGCCGGTTCCTCGTTCGAGACGGTTCAACTCGGTGCGATAGGTGATCGGTTGGGAGTGGACATCGGACCTCTGACCGCCGAGGCATTCGGGTCGGTGATCGGATCCGCTCGAACCGTGCTGTGGAACGGCCCAATGGGGATCTTCGAGGTCCCGGCCTATTCGGAAGGGACTCGGACGGTTGCCGAGGCGGTGGTGAGGGCCACCGGGGCAGGCGCTTACACCGTGGTTGGGGGCGGAGACTCTGCCGCCGCGTTGGCGCAGATGGATATGACCGATGGGGTCTCGCATCTATCGACGGGGGGTGGCGCTTCACTCGAGTTGCTCGAAGGCAAGGAGTTGCCGGGTGTCGCCGCTCTCAGGAGAAAGGGGAACGCGGCGTGAGAACACCGCTGATAGCCGGTAACTGGAAGATGAACAACACGCACCATGAGGCGATAGTCCTTGTCCAGCAACTAGGGCACGAGCTGGCCGAGCACGACTTCGACCGCGTTGAGGTCGCGGTCTGCCCCCCGTTCACTTCACTCCGCACCGTTCAGACCCTGATCGACTCCGATCGCTACCGGTTCGTTCTCGGCGCTCAGAACATGCACCATGAGAAGAGCGGGGCTTTCACCGGTGAGGTGTCGGCCTCCATGCTCAAATCTCTCGACGTCACTTACGTGATCCTCGGACATTCCGAACGACGTGAGGTCTTCGGCGAGACCGACGAAGAGGTCAATCGCAAGGTCAAGGCTGCGTTCGAGAACGATCTTGTTCCTATCGTTTGTTGTGGGGAGACGGACGATGAGCATGAGGCAGGGGATACCCAGAGCAAGGTGGACCGACAGGTCCGCGCCGCGTTGAACGGTCTGAAACCGGAGCAGATACGTGAAGTCGTTGTTGCTTACGAGCCCATCTGGGCGATAGGGACGGGCAAGACCGCCACCCCAGATGATGCTCAAGCTACCGTTGCCTACATCCGCAAGGTCGTGGCCGATGTTGCCGGCGCCGAGACTGCAGCTGTCGTCCGGATCCTGTACGGCGGCAGCGTGAAGAGCGGTAACGCTTCCGCGCTGGTCGGGCAGCCGGACATCGACGGCGCGTTGGTCGGTGGCGCGTCGCTCGAAGCCGCCGAGTTCGTAGCGATCGTGAAGGCCGTCAAGTGAAGAGATTGATGTACGTCATCCTCGACGGACTCGGCGACGACCCTCTCGAGGCGCTCGGAGGGAAGACGCCGCTCGAGGTCGCCTCGACCCCCTTGATGGACGGGTTGGCGCGAGACGGACGCAACGGATACGTAACGACGGTGGGGAAAGGTATCGCACCTGAATCTGACATCGCCGTTTTCTCGATCCTCGGTTACGACCCCCGGGACGACCACACCGGACGAGGTCCTCTCGAGTCGGTAGGGGTCGGGCTCGAGGTTAACGATGGGGACCTCGCTTATCGCGTGAATTTCGCGACGGTCCAAGCCGACGAGGAAGGGTGGTCGATCCTCGACCGCCGGGTCGGCCGCGATCTCTCTTCGGGAGAGGCGCACGCTTTGGCCGAAGAGGTGCAAGACAAGGTGAAGATTCGGGGAGCCGATTTCGACTTCCGAGCCACGATCGGCCACCGGGGCGTGCTCGTCTTGCGCTCCGATTCGGGCCCCTTGTCGGCTGAGGTCGAGAACTCCGACCCGGCGTACGGCCGCCAGGGCGCTTTGGGGGTGGCTAAGGAGACCTTCGACAACCGCGTCGTTCACGTGACGCCTATGGAAGGTCACGAGCGCAGCGAGCCTGCAGCCACTGCCGCTCGGCTCACCAATGAGTGGCTACAGGCGTCCTTCGAAGTTTTGGAATCGGCGGCGGTCAACAGGAAACGACTGGCAGCCGGGAAATTACCGGGGAATTTCATCCTGACGCGCGACGGCGGCGACCACGTTCCGCGCCTGACTTCGTTCAAAGACAAGTTCGGGCCGCAGATGGGCTGCTTCGTCGAGATGCCGGTCGAGCTGGGCATCGCCCGGTTGATGGGGATGGGAGTCGTCGAGGCCCCAACCGGCATCCCACCCGCGCAGCAATACGAGGAATGGGCCGGTCTGGCCCTTGAAGCGATCGAGGGCTACGACGGGCTGTACATCCATATCAAGGGGCCCGACGTCCCCGCTCATGATGGGGACCACGAAGCCAAGATCCGCAGCATCGAGGAGATCGATTCGATCTTCTTCTCCCGGTTGCTTCAGGATCTCGATCTGCGGAACACCGTCGTCGCTGTGACGGCAGATCATTCAACGAGCTGCGCCCGCCGTGCCCATACCGACGGACCGGTCCCGCTCCTGGTGTCGGGAGGCGGGGTCGATCCCGACGGAGTCCGAACCTATGGCGAGACGGCCTCACGTAACGGCGCTATCGGCCACCTTCGGGGGATAGACATCATGCCGAACCTCATATCGCTGCTGAAGGACTAGTTTCAAGCCCGGCACGAAGACCGCCGACGAACTACTATCGAGCTAGTAGCCGACAGTTGGGGAAAGCTATGGCAGCCGCGAGACGCAGGCACACCCTCTCCGAGGTACTTGGACCTCTCGAGAGCGAAACCATGGACGTCGTTTGGGAGCTCGGGGAGGTGACCGTGCGGGACGTGCACGGTTCACTCAACGAAAAGAGGAGCGTCGCCTACACCACCGTGATGACGACGCTCGGGCGGCTTGCCGACAAGGGTTTCCTCCGAAGGATCGAGCGGCAGCCCGCGCATCGCTACAGCGCACTTGTCACCCGAGAGCAATACGCTCGCAGGACCGTCAAGTCGGTCGTTGACTGGCTCGTGCATCAATTCCCCGACCCGGCGGTCGCTTATTTCGTAGACAAGGTCGAGACCGAAGACGAAGAGGTCATCGCACGATTGAAAGACGCTATCGATCAACGGAAGCACCGAGGTGGATAGCGCCGCCCCCACGATCCTTGCCTTGGAGACCGACTCTGCGTGGTTGGTCATCCTTGCGGTTTCTGCGGTCACGGTCACGGCGGCCTTATTGCTCCGAAGGCTGATCGGGCGCGTCGGCGGTACTGCAGCAGGGCTCTTGCTCTCTCTTCCGCTGGTGCTTCCGGTGATCGCGGCCGCTCTGTACACCACAGCGGTTCTCCCTGAGATATCGGTTCTTCGCCCGACGGGAGCGGCATTGCTCGGCAAGGGAGAACAGTTACTGCACCTGCTGCGCGTGGGCGATGGATCCAGTGAGACTTTCGTCCCTTACGCCATGACCGGCTCGGCCGGCCCGTGGCTGATACTGATCGGTGCAGCCATCACCTTGTTCATGTTGGTTCGGCGCGTGATCGGGATGTTGCTCGTGCGACGGCTCATACGTGACTCCCGCCCTCCACTCCCCAGCGAAACCTTCATCCAAGAATCCCTAGAGCGAGTGGTACGAGCGGCAGGGAGATCCGAGCCTCCGCCGCTGCTGGTCCTGCCGCCCGGTTACTCAGGTGCATTCGCCGTGGGAGCGCGCGCCGGCAAGATCCTCATCTCGACCGATCTGGTCTCGCGCTTGGAGGCCGATGAGCTCGATGCGGTATTGGCCCACGAGTTGGCGCACATCCGCTCGCGCGACCTATTGGTCGTCTCGCTCGCGGGATTCCTGCGAGACGCCGTCGCATGGAATCCGTTCGCCCATGTCGCGTATGCGCGGCTTGTCAGCGATCGGGAGTACGAGGCAGATCGCAAGGCTGCAGCACTGACCGGTAAGCCGTTGGCGGTGGCGTCCGGGTTGTTGAAGATGTTAGAGGTGCCACGATCGCGGCGTGGTATCCGGCATAGGACCGCTCTTGCGTTCCTCCACCGGGGTGCCGGGATAAGCAAGAGAGTGAACGGTCTTATCGCGGTCGCTGACGGCCGTGCCAACGTGAGTGATGCGGGTAGCGCGCCTTTCCTCGTCGCCGGCTGTCTCGTGGTGGTGCTCGGGCTCCAGGTTGGTGCCCAGATGGCCGAAGACCACGCCGGTCTCGCCATCGTTTGGGGAGAAGCCAGAGTGGCCGACGGTGAGCTGTGGAAGGCGCCGAAGCGGATGAGGAAGACCTCCACGGATCTAATGGAGCAGAGGGTCCTGGCGATCGGTGACACCCGACAAACCTTCGATCTCTCCCGGCCCCTTCGCTATCCTGAGCTCTCCGCCGGGATACGGGTGAAAGAGGCCGATGTCGATCGCTGGTTGAGGGTCGTCGACAGGAGGGTCAAGGTTGCGGGCTTACGTTCGGCCACCTTGACCTGGGAGAAGCGGTGGGATTGGAGAGCAACGCCCATCTTCGAGGCTCCGGCAGCAGGCGTTCCTATAGGGATCTACCGCTTGGATCAGGATCTGTAGGGGGATACCGGGCTTTCCAAGGTTCGCCGGAAAGCGCGTTACCCTAGGTAGCAGATAGACCATCGTTTCCTGAGAGGTGCTTAGAGTGACTCCCGTATTCGTAGTGATCCATGTCATCGCGTCGTTGATGCTGATCTTGTTCATCCTGCTGCATGCAGGACGCGGCGGTGGTGTGTCCGAGATGTTTGGTGGTGGGATGCAGACACAGGCGATGGGATCCACCGTCATGGAACGTAACCTCGACCGCATGACGATCATCGTCTCCATCGTGTTTGCCGGGACGACGATTATCCTTGCTTTCAGACTGACATAGCGCCTGACGGTTCCCGAGTTTGTCCCCGGTTCCTAAAGCGATGCGTCTCACCGCGGCGGTTCTCGTAGGCGCCCTCTTCGTTTCGTGCACGGGACCTTCCGATCCATCCCCGCCGCCGTCCGCGTCTCCCACTGGTGAGACCCTTTCACCAGAAGAGACCCTTGCGGCGCCGACCCCCACCGACGAGATCTTCACTCCCGGCGAAGCGATCCTCGACGTAGCGATCACAGAACCGGCGACGCTCGACCCGATGCGGATACAGGACTCGGGCGCCGTTCTCGTCGCACGGCAACTGTTCGAGAGTCTCACCGCATGGGATCCGGTGTCTCAGGCCGTGATCCCTGCCGCCGCTGAGTCTTGGAAGGCGAGCAGAGGGGGCAGGCGTTTCCGTTTCAATCTCCGACAAGGCATGACATTCCATGACGGGTCGCCTGTTCGTGCTCGGGACTTCGTTTTCGCTTTGAACCGGATCGCCCGCAAGAAGAACGCGTCCGAGCTCGCTTACACGCTCGAGCGCATCCGGGGATTCGAGGCAGTGAACCAGTTGGGGGATTCGAATCGGATGATCGGTTTGCAGGCATCGAACGATCTAACCCTCATCGTCACTCTGTCCGAGCCTTTTCAGGATTTCCCCGCGGTGCTGACCCACCCGGGGTTGGTTCCCCTCAAGTCTAGATTCGTTCGGCGGATCGACAGCTTCCTTTCGGAACCGATCGGCAACGGTCCTTTCCAGATCGCAGACCCATGGATCCCGGGTGAGCCCGTCATGATGCGCGCCTTCGAAGGGTTCTACCAGCCGGCGCTCGTAGATGGGTTGCGCATGACACCATTCTCGAACGCCGCGGAATCCTGGTTACGCTTCATCGACGGGGAGTTTCACGCGGCTGAAGTGCCTGCCGGCAGGATAGAGACCGCCGAGGAGAATTTCGGAACGCTCGGTTTCAAGCCATTCTTGGCGGGGTCTTACTACGGACTCAATGTTCGCTCCAAGCAACTTCGCAGGAAGAAACTCCGGCGTGCGATAAGCATCGGTATCGACCGGCAAGCGATCGCGACGAGGATCTATAAAGACACCGTTCAGCCGCCCAGAGGGATCGTTCCTCAAGGGATGCCGGGGTTCGAAGACAACGTCTGCGGGGACCTGTGTGATTTCGATCCCGAAAAGGCCTCAGAGCTCGTCGCCGAGTTGCCGCGCAGGCTGCGCAAGGTCACGCTCGACTACACCAGGGGAGAGCCGCACCGGGCCGTGGCCCAAGCGGTCCGGGAGACCCTCGGAGCGGCAGGGCTCGAGGTGGAACTCAAGGCATACGGGTTCAAGAGGTATCTGAAGCGTCTCCGGGACGGCAAGCAAGCCGTCTATCGACTCGGGTGGATCGCCGAGTATCCCGTTCCGGATGTTTTCCTATCGGCGCTCTTCGGATCTGACTCTCCGGACAACCACTCGGGTTTCCGTTCTAAGCAAGTCGACCGGGTCTTGCGTAAGGCCCACCGGGAGGCGTCGGACGACGAACGTATTCGTCTCTATAAGCGAGCCGAGAGGCTGATCCTGGACGAGATCCCGATCGTGCCGCTCGGCAACTTCGTCACTCACTGGGCGGTGCAGAACGAGGTTCAGGGGATCAACTTCGACGTCATGGGTGGCTTCGACGCGATCACCGTCTCGCTCACGGAGTAGCAGTGCGCGCGCGCCTCGGTGCAATCGCGCTCGTGCTCGTTGCACTTCTCGCTACCGCCTGCACGGATCAGGAAGGATCCCCCCGGCCGATACCTACGCCAGGTTCCCAGAACGGAGCGAGCGGGGGCCGGTTGACTCTGGGGTTACTCGGTGAACCTTCGACGCTCGACCCGTACGCCTCCGATGCTTCGGCTCTCACCTACACCTTGGCGCGACCATTGCTGCCGTCTCTCTTCCGTTTGCTGCCGGACGGGACGACCGAGCCGTATCTCGCCGAGTCTCTCGACGAGACCGCCGACGGGGTCCTCGTCACACTCCGGGAGGCATCCTGGAGTGATGGTCACCCGATCACGTCAGAAGACGTCGTCGCCAGTTGGCGGCGAGCCATGGCGCCAAGCGGCTTAGCGCGCCTCGACGGTGCGGAAGCCGTAGATGACCGCACGGTTTTGTTGTCTGGGACATTCCCCGACTGGGAACGGGTGCTGGCGACGGGCGCATTTGTGCTTCCCGAAGGCAGGTTCCGCCGCAACATCTCGGGCGGGCCTCTCATGGTGTCCCGTTATCGACCTGGCCTGAGGCTCGATTACGAGCCCAACGAGGCCTTCTTCGGACGACTCGCACAACTCGACGGCGTCACCGCCTTCTTCTATGAAGACCTGTCAGTCCTGCTCGAGGATCTCGAGGAGGGCGAACTCGATGCGGGCGCACCCCCGTCTACCGTCAATCTCGTTGAACGGCTCGAGCTCGCCGGACTAGAGCATTCCTCGGCGCTCGGTTCCGAACAGATCGGCCTGCTCGGGCTCTCGGTGGGGCGGGACGTGCTGAGAGGGACGGCGCTGGCGATCGACCTAGACGCTTCCTACGAAACATTCATCGAAGACCACGGCAGAAGACTGCCGCTGCTGCCGGGTCAGGCTCCCGCGAGGGTCACGTTGGCATCACCGCGTGGGGACGAGCTCCTGAGCCTGCTGGCGCGCGCTGCTCATTTCCAGGCGCGGGACGAAGGGGTGACGGTGGAGCCGGCGGAGGTCGAGGCGCGTTTCTTGTACGGCGAGGATCCGGAGGCGCTACAGGGGCTCGATGTCGCGCTGGTCCGCCATATCGACGTGCCGGGACACCGTCCTGCCCGGCCTTACCTTGCGCTCTTCGAGGTCGAGACCTACCTTGCCTGGCACCCGGGGGTCGCGGGTTTGCAGCCCAACCCCACGCTGGAGGGTCCCCTGTGGAACGCCGAGGAATGGTCTCTAACGGGGGAGGGTTGAACCGGCTGCTCGTTATAATCGTCTGAGGCCCTCGCTCCGGGGGCCTTATCCACGTCGGCGACGGAACTCAGCGGCAGGGTTTCCGTCTCCCGGCGAAGTAGCGCAGTGATCCAGCGGTCGTGGTGGAACGGCAGACACGCCAGCTTGAGGGGCTGGTGCCCGCAAGGGTGTGGGGGTTCAAATCCCCCCGACCGCACCAACAACTATTGGATGCCGACTCCATCAGTCTGAAGCGCAGACGGCCCTCCGGGCATCTTGGAACGAAATCTCCACGGTCCGGTTCACACGGGTACGCAGGCAGCTGCTGGTTCCGTCGGGCCAACGGACGAGGACGTCCGTCTCTTCGGCCGATCCGACACCGACATGAACCCGCCCGGGCGAGGACTGGGTGCGGAACGTGAAACCGTCCGTCACGGCGCGCCGGACCGTCACGTCTCCGGCGATAACTTTCACGGTCGCTCCGTAGGCGAACGGGTTGGCAGGGGGTCCCTCGAGATGAACCATCAGGTAGTTGTTCGAGTTGCTGCCGGTATTCTTCAGCAGTTCGAAGCCACCCCGAACATCGAGGTATCCATGAGTGACGAAGAGATCCATGCGGCCGTCCCTGTCGAAGTCGGCCGCCGCTGCGCTCTCACTGTTACCTACCGAGGGACCCTCGACCCCGGCATCTCGCACCCTCTCGAAGTCATGGTTCCGCTGCTGGCGGAACAGGACGTTGGGATGGTTCGACGCGCCCGCGGCCGGCGGATCTCCTACGGCCCCCTGCACCAGAAAGAGATCCAGCAGGCCGTCGTTGTCGACGTCGACCCACAAGGCCATCCGCCCTGCCCTGACGGGAAGATCGGCTGCTTGCTCGTAGGTGCCACGAACGTTCCTGAACAAAGCCGCGCGGGTTTCGGAGACAAGAGCTACGTCGTTCCAACCATCGTTGTCGTAATCACCGAAAGCCGCCGATAACCACTTCTCGCCGCTGACCTCGTCGATCGTCACTTCTCGGAACGAGGCTCCCGTGCCCCCCTCGAAGGTTCTGGTTGCGCGGAACCCGTGTCCGAGAACCATCACATCCGGATCGCCGTCGTTGTTCCAGTCTGCCCAGCTCGTGCTTCGTACCGGGAACCCGGAGCTCAGAGGTGAGCCGCCGTCGGCACGGAAGTTGCCGTCTTCGTTCATGTAGAGAACACTCGGTGCGCCGTCGCGTATCTCGTTGGCAACGAAGAGGTCGAGGTCGCCATCAGCATCGACATCCAGCCAGTTCGCTGTGCGACCGCGCCCTGTTGGATCCGCTATCGATCGCGATGTGCGTACCGTTAGTAGCGGGTCTTGGCCCTGCACGAATAGTCGGTTGGGTCCCTTCCCTCGGCCGCCCTGTGCCCCCGAGACGCAATAGAGATCGGGACGCCCGTCGCCATCTGCCTCCCCCCAGTTGCAGGAGTGGAGGTCATAGAGCGTCCGGCCGGGTGCAGGTTCGTTCAACGCCGGAACGCGGACCGCTTCGAACCGCCCTTCTCTGTTCAGGAAGAGGCGCGGGCGACGTTTATGTCTGCCCACCAGCAGATCGGGCCACCCGTCTAGATCGGCGTCGACGAAAGTGCTCCCGTAGGTCGGCCCCGAGGCCGGGAGTCCGCCGAGACCTGCCTCTTCCAGGACGTCTTCGAATCCGATACCGGAACCGGTCGTCTTGATAGTGGTCGGCGAGGTGCCCGGGGCGGTACCGGGATCCTGTTCTCCGTCATCGACGCATGCAGTAGCGATCGATAGAGCCACAAGCAGACCGATGATCCGGATCGGTGGCCTCATGTTGCCCCCGCCGTCTTCCTCGCCGCCACGGCCCCTCCGCCTCTTATGGTCATCGGCGTACGTATGGAGCGAAACTAGCGTGCGTAGGGCTGGAGTGGTGGCTCCTCGTCACTGATGGAGTCCCAGCTGTAATCCGGAGGGAACGCTCCGGGGGGAGGGAGAGTGACCCCTTCCATCGCCGCCTGGAGGCAGTTCACCGACGACGGCAGTTCTTGGGTGGCAGACCGAAGGGTGTGCACCACTAGGTCGTATGTGACCCCGTCACCCAGGATGCTGACGTGATCGACGGGACGGCCCGGACAAAGGTCCTGCAGGAGGATGTTCTGTCCGCCCTCGAGGTCCTGAGTCCCTACCGGCTGCACCAACTCATCGAAGGCTGTGTAGATGCTGGTGTAGTCGGTGGCACCGGGGGTCTCATCGCCTTCGTTCAAGGCTGCCATGAATTTCGAGTTGGTGCGCATCTGCCAGCAAGACTCGAAGCAGGAGCCAGAGGTTCCGGTGACGATCGTTCCGTGGTTGGGACTCGCAAGTCCGATGTAGTCGTCGACGAAGCGGCCTGAAGCGAACCACTTGGTGGACCATCGCGGAACCAGCCCGCCTTGACTGTGCCCGAGGATGTCGACCTTACTGTCGTACCGTTTGTGCATCACGTCCACCGCTCGGGCGACGTATTCAGCAGAGATCTGGACGTCGAAGAGAGCCGACTCGGGCAGCTGCACCCAGCAGGTGTCGAAGCCGGCAGCGGGGAGGGCCTTCCAGTAGCTCCAGTCCCAATTGAGCTCGCGGTTCGCGCCGGTGCCGTGCACCAGCAATACGGGTTCTCCCTCAGCGGCATCATCGGCCGCCCTACAGTCGAGGGCGGCATCCAGGACATCAACGGGGACCGAGTAAGGGGCATCTCTCTTGTGCCTTTTGGCGCCGGCCTCTGCCGGGAGTGCGGCGAGGAGCGCAAGCAGAGCGACCATGAGAACGACAGCGCGATCCGACATGCACCTAGGTTTCACCCCCGGGGCCGTCTTCCCTGTAACGGAGGTCTGGATCTCCCTCCCCGTATGGATACGATTTCGAGACCGAGATCGTGGATGACTTCGACAAGAAAGAAGTTATGGGTCTGAAGCTCGAGCTCTACTACCGGTGGCGCCGACCCACAGCTCCTACCGGAGCCACACGCCTAACTCGTACATCACGGCGCTTACCTGCCAGATGCCTTAAGCGATCCAGCGGTTGACCTACGGGACGGGCTGGCTCGCCCTCGGCCGTCCGCCTAGAAGAGTCTCGAGTCGGGATGCCGCCGGGTGTGCCGCTCGGATGCCTTCTTCGACGCGGCGGCCTCGAGCTTCGATCGTTTCCTGAGGCGCTCTTCCGAGTTGTCCTCGTCGCCCTCTTCCGAGTGGGGAGCCACGTCCTCTGGAGGTCGCTCCGTCAGCGAGATCGTACGCGGTGTCCGGTCATCGGCCATGGGCCGCTCCTTCCCGATCGCGTTCTGCTGGTTACATGATAAACCCATACGAAATCTACGAAAAGAGCATGCAGGTACGTCTACCGCATCTGGGTTCGAAACCGCCGCCCGGCGGCTAGATCATGGGCTTGCGGCCGGCCGTTGTGGCGAAGCGGTTGTAGGTGACGCTGTTCTCCATGATGTAGAGGCCGGTATAGGTCATCGCATGGTTGCGCAGGCCGTAGCGGTGGTCGAATTCCTCGGTCGGCGTCGGCAGCGCTCCGCCAACGATCCGGATGAGGCCCTTGCCGAGCGACAGCTCTCCGACGCTGACGAGTCCGTCCCCGGTGGTACCGACCACGTGCCCGCCCGCGTCTGTGAAGGCCGTCTCGTCCACGACGGTCATCGGTGAGCACGAATTACCGATGCAGTAACCGAGAGGAGCCGTCTCCACGAGCTGGCGTGCGTTGGGGCGAAGACCTTGCGCCATGTGGTGGTCGAGGTCTTGGAAGTCGGCGTAGGGCTGATACACCTTGATGTCTTGTATCGCGCTGCCCTTGATGATCCCCATGGCCGCGAGGACGTGCAAGCTCCGGTCAGTGAGGATGAGGTTCCCGCCGCGTTTCTTGACCCAGTTCTTCAGAGACCTGAAGTAAGCGCCCTTCGTTGCACCGGCGGACTTGGGCATCTTCTTGTAGTCGGCGAGCACGAGCGAGGAGAGGGACTTGAATGCGTCGGTCTTGCGGGCCACGTCGTTGGAGCGGACCTTCCGGAATGGCCTCCTCATCATCGTCGAGGTGTCCGTGAACCACTTGAGGTTCGTCACGCTGTAATCCCTCTGGTTGACGCGCTTCCCGTCCTGTCCCATGCCGTCCTTGTTCGGCCCCGGTCGGGTGCCGACGCCGTTCCCGTCACGGCTGCTGACCCGGGGCTTGCCGGCGAGGTATCCGGCCCGTCCGTTGGTGTCCAGCTCGAAGTCGCTGAACTCTCTCTTCTGGAACAGCACGTATGCCATGGCCGTTTTGATGATCTGACGGGTCGCGTTGATGTGGTTCTCCTGGAGATACACGTTCCATGACTTGTCCGGAACCGTGTGGTTCAGGAATATCTCGTAGTCCAGGCCGGTCACTGCGAGGTCGGTTGCCAAGTAGTCACCGATGAATCCTGTGTCGGTGTAGCCGAGGGTGTCCCATACCGTGGCCCAGGCGGCCGGTTTGGTCGGGATGCTGTGGGACGGGTCGGGGCCTTGGCCGGCGTTTCCACCGGTCTGCTCTTCGATCTGATCCTGGATCCCTTCAAACAAGGTGGCATCGATGTTCGATTTGGTGCGCTCTGCGATCGACATCAGTGTGCGATGGTCGAGCGAATCGAATTCACCAGCCGGGTACATGATGTCGACGTAGGCGTTCGAAGTGAGCTCACCGTGGACGTCGCCGCCGTATGCCATCAGTCCTCCGGCCGCTTTGGCGATCTCCTTCATGTGCCTCACGCCGAAGCGCATCTCGCTCTCTTGCAGGGGATTGCGGTTCTCGTTGATGCGGCCCACGGTCGGCATCTGCCGGTTGAGATCGGTACCGATACTGTTGCTGCGCGCGTACGGCCTGGTCGGGATCCTAGTCGTGTCGCCCACGGCCCACCCATCGGGGTTGAAGCTCGTGAGATAGACGACCTCCTGCTTCAAGACGTCCTTGACCTCGTACTCGTGGAACTTCGGATCGGTACCGGTGGTGGACTCGTAGTTGTCGACGCCATCGCTGATCGTGCCGCCTTCCGTGGCGGCGATGGCCAGGTCCTCGGCGGTCCGGAGCCCACCCTCCAGCCCGCCGCGCTCGTTGCCGTGCACGGCCAGGGAGAAGTACAACGGCTTCTTCTTGTCGTCCGGGACCTTGTGATCGGTGATCTTCAGAACGAAGATGTCTCGTCCGTCGCCGAGGTCTCGGTCCTTCTCTTCGTAGGGCCGCACCTTGTCGTCTCCCGCGCTCACAGCGTCGCGATCGTTGAAGTGCTCTCGCAAGGTGTAGACGGAGATCCAGCGGGGATACAGCTCGGCCAGATATTCCATCCCATGCTGGTATTCGGCGAAGCCTGCCGGGTCGGGCGTGTACTGGACGTAGCCCCGGGCGACCTCTGCCTCGGGGAAAACGCGTCCGCCGCAGAATGCGCGTGGAAGACCGCCCATGTAACCGTCGGTACAGACGGGAGTGGCGACGGCGACCGGCGCCGCGAGTCCCATCAACAGCGCGATCGTTGCGGCCCCGGCAATGGCTTTCATGCAGCGCATGGGTCTCCCTCGGTCGATTCGCTCTGATTCGGATGATTAGGCATGGTGGCAGTTTCTCCTTCTCTCGTGCCAAGCCACCGCGTTGCAGACCTACGAGGGAGTCGGCGGTTCTCGAGCTCCCTTAGACCGCAGCGAAGTCGCGCAGCCGATGTTTCGGCCCGAACTTCGGCGGCCGGATGCCGCTGGCGACCACATAGCGCATGACGCGGCCCCGGTGACCGCGATACGGCTCCAGCAGCTCGAGCATCCGGGCATCGTCGGCACGGGGTTCACCGGCTAGGACCCAGGCGGCCAGGTTGGGGAAGTGGAAGTCTCCCGGCACGACCGTGTCTCCTTCGCCGAGCGTACCGTTGACCACGGTAGACGCCGTCCACGGCCCTATGCCGGGAAGTGCCAGCAGCCGGCGCAGAGCCGCAGCGGGGGACATCGAGGTGGTTTCTTCGAGCCGTCCGGCGCGCCGAGCCACCGCGCGCAAGACCTCGGCCTGTCTGCGTTCCACGCCGAGAGGATGGAAGACGTGATAGGGGAGTTCGGCCAGAAGTTCGGGCGCCGGCAGGACCCACAAGCCCGCGGGTCCGGGCGCGGGGGACCCGTATCGCCGCAGGAGCGCGGCGAAACTGCGTCTGGCCTCGATCGAAGTCACCTTCTGTTCGAGGATCGTGGGCACGAGCAGCTCGTAGACGCACAGTGATCGGGTCAGCCGCAGTCCCGGGAGTCCTCTCGTGAGCGACCGCATGACCGGGTCGGTGGGGCAGAAGCCTTCGGGGTAGTCGGATGCTCCGAGGAGATCGGGCGCCGTGTCGAGCACCCAACCTGCGCCGGGGCCCCACGCCTCCGCGGCGACCTCGCGGGTTGTGAGACGCAGGTGGAGCGTTGCCGGTCCCTCCGGGGTGTGGCACGCCCTCCAGGCTTCCCTCGCAGCCAGACGCAGGCGGTGGTCGCCTGCGCCGCAACGCAGCGGGCCGAGCGTGAGGCGTAGGTCGACCGGGCCGGGGACCGAGAAGGTTCGAGAGCGTGACACCACCCGAGGGTAGGTTACCCGTGGGACACCTGTCCGGAGTTCCGAGAGAAACATTCGCGACCCCGTCAAAAGGCAGGGGAGAGGGAACCTCCAAGCGGCAATACGATGAGCGTATGGACCTGCCGGTAGGAGAGCCACTCGAGACGGAGATCGAGGAGCCGGGTGACTCTCTGGCCGAGCTGGCGGCGGCGGGACAAGACGTCGCGCGGATCAAGGCAGTCGCCGCGAAGTATCCGCGATGCCTGGCGGCCTGGGCCGCGCTCGGTGAGCCCCTCTTGCACGCCGGCCATGCCGTCGACGCTTACGCGTACTTCCGGGTGGGCTACCACCGCGGCCTCGACACGATCAGGAAGGCCGGTTGGAAAGGCTCGGGGCGGGTTCCCTGGGTCCATGAAGGCAATCGAGGATTCCTCAGATGCCTGCGCGGGCTCGAGGAGGCTGCCGCAGCCATCAACGAGCAGGACGAAGCGGAACGCTGCGCTCAGTTCTTCGTGCAACTGGCACCCGACGCGCCCTGACCGGCCGTGCCAGAGGTCATAACCAGTACCGCCAATCCGCTCGTTCGGCGCGCTCGGAAGCTGCGGCACCGTAAGTACCGCGAGAGCGAGGGGGTATTCCTCATCGAGGGGATCGCCCACGTGCGCCAGGCGCTCGACCACGGGGCCGATATCGAGCAGATCCTCGTCGCGCCGGACCTGCTGGATAGTCAGGGTGCCTGGGAGGTCGTCGAAGCCCGCGAGCGTGCCGGGATGCAGGTGGTCCGTCTGGGGCGCGAAGCCTTCGAGAGCATCACCGAGCGCGACCATCCCTCCGGTCTGGCGGCTACCGTTCGCTCCTCGGACCGGCCACTTACCGACCTGGTCGCGGGTCCTGGAGACTTCTTCGTTGCCCTTCACGACGTGGGCAATCCGGGAAACCTGGGATCTGTCATCCGCACCGTCGACGCGGTGGGTGGACATGGTGTCGTGATCGTTGGTGATTCGACCGATCATCGCCATCCCGCGGCCGTGAAGGCCAGCATGGGGACGATCTTTACGGTTCCGACCTTCCAAACGCGATCACTCGACGATCTGTTCGCCTGGTGCCTGATGGAGGACGTGCCTGTGATGACTACGTCCGTGCGCGGTGAGTCGTTGCTGTGGGACACGGATCTTTCCGAACGCATTCTGTTCCTGTTCGGTAGCGAAGCGATGGGTCTCCCGCCGGAGGTGCTGGCGCGCGGCGACACGTCGATTAGTCTGCCGATGAAGGGGGCGGCTTCATCGTTGAACCTAGCGGTGGCGGTCGGCGTGATCCTCTATGAGGTGGCGAGGCAGCGGCGGGATCCCTAGCGTGGCTCTAGACCCGCACATGCCGATCCAGGAACCCTTCTATCTCAGCGGCGAGCTGCGGGTATTTCGCCCAGAAGAAGTGGTTGGCGCCGGGCATCTCGATGAACTCCGCTCCGGCCGACTCTGCCCACTCCCGGCAGTCCTGAGGAGCGGTGAGGTCGTCGTTGGCGCCGACGATGAACAGGGTGGGGGCGCCCAATCGGGTCTCCTCCGGCGGGGGCAAACCCGCGGTCACGCCCGGCTTCTCCTTCACCGCAGGGGCGATGGCGACCACGGCTCGCAGGTCCTCTTCATCACCGGCCACGCGCAGCGCGACCGCAGCCCCGAACGACCACCCCGCGAGGGCGAGGGCCGCATCGGGAAGCAGTCGGGCCGCTTCCGCCAGAGCGGCGCGGACGTCGCGCCTCTCGTCGTGACCGATGCCTGCCTCCCCTTCCGAGTCGCCTATGCCTCGAAAGTTGAAACGCAGCACCGCCCACCCGTTCTCGACCAGAGGGTCGCGCACCGTGAGGAGCAATGGAGCGTTCATCGTGCCCCCCATCTTCGGATGGGGATGGCAGAAGACGAGGACGCGCTCCGCCGAGCGGGCTCCGTCGAGTTCGGCCTCGAGCGACAGTCCGTCCTCGGTGTGCAGGCGCAGCTGCTCGGTCATAGGTCCCGGGGGGGGGG
>JBPCNH010000015.1:0-89489 GCA_051001455.1 Actinomycetota bacterium | reverse complement strand
CAGTGAACCCGTAACGGAAAGCGATGTCGTGGATGACGTTGTTCCAGTAGAAGAGGTTGGTGACGGCGGCGTCTCGCCAGAGGTGCGGCGGCTCCGAGAAGTCGAGGTCGAAATCGAAGTTGAGATCGTCTCCGCCATCCGCGTCCATGGTCGGCAGCGGGGTGTTGGCGCCCGGGGTGTAGTCGGCATACGCGTGCACGTTGTTCCCACGTGTAGTGGTGAAGTCGTGCCCGGCCTGCCCATCGGTGTCGTGCCAACCGAACGGTGAAGCTTTCTTGTCTGCCGGGTTGCGCGGCACGGTGCGCTCGCCCTCGCTGGGGCTTTCCAGCGGGAGGGCAAATACGCGGTAGGCGGCGCCGTCGCCTTTCTTCTGTCGTGCTGCCTCTCGATGCGGTTCGTCGTGATCCTGCTCGGCATGCTGGTTGACGTAGTCGACCTTCGAGAGCAGCTCGCCGGTCTCGGCATCGATGGCGATCTGCCACCAGTGCTGTTCGCTCACTTCTTCGATCTCGAGTTGCCACGCCAGCCGTAGAACGCCGTCGTCGGTGGGGTAGTAGGTCAGTTGAACCGGGACGGGCGAGATGGATACGCCCGGCCACGAGATCGCACCCCGTCGATCGGCGGAGCGCCCGACGCTGGTGAGCCTCGGCGGCGTGATGCTGCTCAGCCCGAGATGCCGTGCGGCCTGCTTGGCTGCGGCGAGTGCGTCCAGACGGACCGACCCCGACGCTCGCTCGGCAAGATCCTTCATGAAACGAGACCCGACACTGATGATGGTGCCGTCACGCATTATGTTCACCGTCATGTTGGCTCGTGCTACCTCTAGCGAATCCACCGTTTGACGGAGATAAACGTGTGTGACCCCGTTGTGGGGAGAGCGGTACACATCTGTAACGATGAGGTTGGTCACATCGGCGCGCCGAAGCCCGAATGTCCGGTGCTGATCGCGCGCGTGTTCGATGGCGACCCGTACCGGAGGAGGTGGCGATTCGGCCCCCCGGGCCGTGGCCCGCGTGGAGCCCGGGACACCCAATCCGACTCCCAAGATCGTCACCCCTAGGAAGGCTGCGAGGAGCGCCCGAGGCGCCCGGCCGAGCAAGGTCATGGTGGGAAGTCCTTTCGTGGGATGGGGTCTGGCGCGGTGCTACCTAAGCATTCGCCACCCCGGCCCTCGTCCCTGGCGGGCCCTTTTATTCCCAGGATGCTTCTCCACGGGACACAGAAAAAGAACCTCCTTTTTTCGCGGTCCCAGGCGGGCCGGCCGTTTGCCAGGGGTGCGGATGTGGGGCAGAGTGTGTCCCGTTTGCGTCTATCGGGCCCCTCCATACGTAGAGGGTCTGCCCCGGGTCCGGCCGCCAATCGCGGGTGGTTCGAGCCGTTGGGGGCGTCGAGCAACGACGTCGGACGTTGTCGGTAAAGCTTTTATGGAAGGAGTTCCTCTTGTTGCGCCCAGCTTTTTTGCGCACGCGCCCTCTCAGGGTGTTTCTGGCGGCATCCATCATCCTCGGTCTGCTTCAACTCGCGGCCGTGGCCCAGGAGGCCAGCCCTCAACCGGTCATCGATCAGGCTCCCGGCAAGGTCCGTTTCGGCGCCCTCGTCGTGATCAGGGGTCATCTCGAGAACGGCACCGCTGGTGAGGAGATAGAGCTTCAGAGGCGTCGTCCCGGAGGGAACTGGTGGACCATAGCTACCAAGCAGGTAGACAGGGATGCACGGGTCGAGTTTCGCCGTCAGGATCTGAAGCGCACCACCTCATATCGTCTGAGGTACACGGACGTGGGCACGCGAGCGGAAACCGTCAGCGACATTCACAGGGTGCGGGTCGCCCCCAAGCTGACCCTGCGGGCCAATCCGGACGACATCTTCCGAGGACGCTACGTGACGTTGCGCGGACGTCTACTGCCCAAGGTGAGCCCACGGAGAACCATCGTCCTGAGACAGCGGGTCGGCGGAGAGTGGCGCTGGATCAAGCGCGTCGGCGTAGACCAGGATGGCCGATTCGTCGCGAAGTTCCAAGCTAACGACATTGGTTTCCGGAAGATTCAGGCCACGTTCGCGGGTGACTCACTCAGCACCTTCAAGAAGAAGGTCAAGCCGTTGACCGTCTACGGGAAGGATCGGGCTACTTGGTACGGGCCCGGCTTCTACGGTCGCAGCACCGCCTGTGGTCAGAAGATGTCGAAGACGATCCTTGGTGTAGCCCACCGCACGCTTCCGTGCGGCACTAAGGTGAGCATCCTCTATAACGGCAACACGATCACGGTGCCGGTTATCGATCGCGGCCCCTATAGCCACGCGAACTGGGATCTAACAGAGGGCGCGGCGCGCCGTCTGGGATTCAGCGGCACCGACACCATCGGCGCCACCCGGTAAGGAACCACCCGGTAAGGATCAGTCTTCGGAGGTGACGCGCATGACGTCTAAGCCTCTGACCAGGTCGATCAGATAGAAGATCTCGTTGTCGACCCAGATCGCGCTCGACGACGATCCGCCGGTGGGGATGAATCCGCCGAGTTCTTCGATGCCACCTCGTTTGGATACCTGCAGGAGCCTCATCCCCTGCTCGAACCACGGGACCGTGACCAACCGGCTCTTACGGTAGCTCGGAGGCGTCGCAAATGTGTAGGGGGAACAGCCGACGACGTTGTAGGGAGCGCGCCCATTCGTGTAGGTGGGCTCCTCCGATGGGTCGAGTCGGTATTCCTCGACATATCTGGGGGTGCGGTGTTGGCGCCATCCCTTGGTGTCGTAGGTAGTGAATGCGCCGGTCTCTTCGCTGCAATCAACATTGAACGGGCTTTCCGTCGCGCTCAACAGGATCCTGTCCTTGGCTTGCGGCCAGTCGAGGTAGGCGGCCGGGGCCGGTCCGTTGAAGTTTTGGATCGCAGAGGGATTGTCATCGGCTTTCGGCATGAAGCTGAAACCGACCCTCGGGTTGGTCGGGTCCTTTCGGGCGTCGAGCATGAAAACCGGGGATGAGCCCGTAAGGATTATCCCCGGGGCCACTTCCTCGATGGCGTGATAGGCGTTGGGCCTGGCGCTGGTGCTCCAGTCACCGACAACTTCCGGTGAGGTGGGGTCCTTGAGATCGACGATCGTCCCGCGTCCGCCGTAGACGTACCGGCAGTTCAAGACGCAGGTCCACATGTGGTCTGACCTGCCGCTCGGCAGGGTGGCGATCTTCTCCGGCAGTGTGGGGTCGCTGACGTCCCAGATCTGAAGTTCGGAGCGGGGGACGTCCTGCGTGAGGATCGCGATCTCACCGTTGGTGTCCGGCTGTTCGTTATAGAGGTGGGGCCCCAGAGGAACCGTCGATAAGGGCAACGGCAGAGCGGGATCGGAGATGTCGTAGATCGAGAAGGATCGCCACGAGGAGACATAAAGGAGGTCCTCATGGATGGTTGCGCCCACCGCCCCCCCTCCGTCCACGGGGACCAGTCCGACGTGTTCTAGCGGGCCCGAGATCCACCCCATGGGATGTGGCTCCCAGGCCTCCTTCGCCGATCCCGGGGAAAAGCCGGCCAGGATCGCCACGGCCAAGATGATGCCTGCCAAACGTGCGTGTTTGCGTCTCGGTCTGGTTTTCATGACACCCAGATTCGACAACGGGCGGCGATTCCCTCGCAGAGGACCGACGCCGCGGATTGCGGTTGTCCGGCAGGATCGAGGTTCGTGAGGAAGGTCCACCGGTTGTCGTAGCGGGGCGGGTAAACTCGGTCCACCTTGGGCAAAGCGTTGGTCCTTAACGCCTCGTACCAGCCGCTGTGTGTGGTTCCGGCACGGCGAGCGCTGGTCCTCGCGCTCAAGGACAAGGCGGACGTTCTCCATACGAACGGGATGATCTACCGCTCCGAGAAACTCGAGCTCCACTCTCCGAGCGTTGTAAAGCTGCGTTACTTCGTGAAGGTCCCTTACCGGGCCAGGGCGTCGATGTCCCGGAGGGCCGTCTTCGTACGTGACGCGTACGAGTGCCAGTACTGCGGAAGGGCTGCCGACAATGTCGACCATGTCATCCCGAAGTCACGTGGGGGAGGGCATACGTGGGACAACGTTGTTGCCGCTTGCCGGCCCTGCAATTCTCGCAAGGAGAACCGGAACGCCTCCGAGGTCGGGTTGCGGCTAAGACGGCAGCCGAGGGCGCCGCATTCGAGCGTCTGGATCCTGGTAGCGGTCGAGACGATGGATCCGACCTGGGAGCAGTATCTAGGAACCCTGCCCCATTGACCTCTTTGAACAGCTCTCTTTAGTCCCCTTCCTGCCGCCACCGCGATCTTCGTAGCCGGGCTAGCCCTGGTCGTCGGCGCGACGGTCATCTCAGGAGCGGCCCTCGTCCGTGAATTCGGGGACATCGGGTCCACCTTTGCAGTGGGATGGGAAGACGCCAGCCGCGTGACGGTTCCTTCCTTTCTACGAGGGCCCGGGAGGTTCGGTTTGTCCGGTCCCGGCTAGTTAATGTCATCGCAGGCAAACACAGTCTTTAACAGGAACAACATAAGCAACTAATTACAAGAACGTAATTCCGGGGGATTCCTTGACTCCTGAGGGGGGCTGGGCCATTGTGAGCCCACGAAGTGGAGCGAAATGGAGGGCTGTGGGGACTCAGGGAGCAATGATGCACCTTGATCCCACGCAAAAGCAACCCTCCGGCCGAGTTGGGATCACCGGGGAGAGAAGTGGCCTTTACAGGGGAGTTCCGCCATGCGATCGACGCGAAAGGAAGGCTGATCGTGCCGTCTCGACTGCGCGATGAGCTGGCGGAGGACCTGAGGGTCCATCTCACGGTCTCACCAGACGGCTACGTGGCCATGTACTCCGGCCAGGGCTGGAAGGAGCTCGAGGAGCGTCTCTTGGCCCAGCGCAGCAACGAGAAAGAGAAGCGGGCCGTGGTCGGGCACTTCTTCAACAAAGCGCATACGGACACGGTCGACAAACAAGGGCGGATCTCGGTGCCCCAGCAGTTGAGGGACTACGCACGGATCGACAAGGACGTCGTGATCACCGGGGAGGGCAACCACGCCGGGATCTGGAGTCCCCAGAAATACGAGGAGCGCGAAGCGCTCGTGGCGGCGCAGGGGCTCGACGCCTTGTTCGAGCAACTCGACATCTAGGAGGAGGGGCAAATGGTTCAGAGAGTAAGACTCGCAGTCGGACAGGACGGTCTCACAAGAGAGTTGGGCCAGGGCATGCTCCTGCTCGCTCTCAGCGGTTCCACGGTCGGGGGTTTCCTCGGCATGGTCGCGATCGCCACGCGGGCCCTGGGTCGTTAGGGCGCCTTATGGGAGGAGAGCTGCAGTGGATCACGAGCCCGTCCTCGTCGAGCGTGTCGTCGAGTTCCTTGTCCCTGCACTGGAGCAAGGAGGGGTCGTCGTCGATTGCACCCTCGGGCGCGCAGGCCATGCCCGGCGTCTACTCGAAGCGGCGCCTGCGGCCTACCTCGTCGGGATCGATCGTGACCCCGACGCCTTGGAGGCGTCTCGGGCCAACCTCGCCGGGTACCAGGAGCGAGTCACTCTCGTACGAGGCGGTTTCGAAGAGCTCTCGGCCATTCTGGAACGACTCGGGATTGCGTCGGTTCGCGGAGTCCTACTCGACCTTGGCGTTTCTTCACCCCAACTTGATGAAGCGCATCGGGGTTTCTCCTTCCGCCAAACAGGACCCCTCGACATGCGCATGGACCCAGCAGCTTCCCTATCGGCGGCTGACGTGGTGAATAGCTACACCGAAGGAGAGCTGGCGCGGGTGATCCATCTGTACGGGGAAGAACGTTTCTCCCGGCGCGTTGCAAAAGCGATCGTGAAGGCCCGACCCGTGGCGGATACCGTCGCGCTGGCCGACATCATCAAAGAAGCCATCCCTGCCGCTACACGCCGCACCGGGGGACACCCGGCGCGCCGAACCTTCCAGGCCTTGCGGATGGAGGTCAACCGCGAGCTTCCTGCACTCGCCGAGGTTCTGCCTCAAACGATCGATGTGAGCGAACCGGGCGGGCGCATCGTAGTGCTCTCCTATCATTCGCTCGAAGATCGCCAGACGAAGCGCGTCTTCCAGGAGGAGGCGCGGGGGTGCGTTTGCCCACCCGACTTCCCAGTTTGCCGCTGTGGTGCCGAAGCGCGCATAAGGGTGCTCACTCGCAAGCCCATCAGGCCCACTAAAGACGAGATCGATGCGAACCCGAGGGCAAAGTCGGCGAAGCTCCGGGCGGCCGAGCGCATAGCGCCGGATACGGCGATCTTGGATGAAGCCACCGCGAGGACCGCATGAGCGCCCGTGCATCGCAGCTGAAGCGTCAGCCGGGACGGCAACCCGCTCGACCGCTGCGCGTGGTGCGTCGCAAGGAGCGGGGTCTCATCAAGCGAGGCGCCCAGCGCCGGGTCGCTCCGATGGTTGTGTGCCTCCTGATCATGTTCGCTGCCACCGTTTTCACCGTTGTTCTCGAGCAAGTGATGCTCGCCCAGTCGGGCTTCCAGATGTCGAAGCTGCGGAGCGAGATCGCTAAGGCCGAGACGAGGTACGGGGAATTGGTCATAACCGCCGCCAAGCTGGGCTCATCGGAGCGGATAGAGCGCGTCGCGATGGAACGACTCGGCATGGTCTATCCGGAACAGGTGCAATACATCGTGGCCGACGTCAAGGCCAAGCATGCTCTCGGCCGCTTAGCTCGTGGGCCGGAAGAACCACTGCTCCAGAACGTCGGAGAGGGAGCGGTAACGGCGCTGGAGGCCGCCCCCTGATGCCAAAGAACCACGGCCCTATACCGCGACGAGAAGGGGCGCCTAAGCGACGGGTCGCCCCTTCTCCGCACCTGCGAGTCGTCGACGAGCGAACGGCGCGCCGTCGCACCAGTGCGGAGTCGCGGTCTCGACCCGCAACACGCCGAGGTGGACGAGGGGGTGGGGGAGGGAAGGGTCGCTCCCGCTCGCCGGGACGTCTCATCTTCGTGTTCTTCCTTCTCGCGCTGCTGTTCAGCGGGATGATCGGCCGGCTCTTCCAGGTGCAGGTCCTTCACGCCGAGGCCTTAACAGCACGCGCCGCAGACCAACGCGAACGCGAGATCGAGTTCCCCGCGCGCCGCGGGGCCATCTTCGATCGGACCGGAGAGCCGCTCGCGCTGTCAGTGGATCTCAACATGGTCTACACCGACCATCTTCACGTCGACGATGCTGCCACTACCGCTAAAAAGCTCGCGCCTTTGCTGGGCTTCGAGCGTGATGTGCTGCTGCGGAAACTCACCCCGTCTTCCCCGGCCGATCAGTTCGAATACCTGGCGCGCCAGGTGCTGCCCAGGACGGCGCGCAAGGTAAAGGCGCTCGACCTCCCGGGCATCTATCTGCGGCCCGAGCCGAAGCGGTACTACCCGAACGGTCGCCTGGCATCCCAACTGCTGGGCTTCGTCAACCTCGACGGCACGGTCACCGCCGGCGTAGAGAGCCAGTACGAAAGCATCCTCGAAGGGACGCCGGGCCGGATGGTCCTCGAGCAGGACCCCACGGGACGGGCGACGATGCCGAACGCGGATTACGCCTACGTTGCACCCCAGCCGGGACGCTCACTCTTCCTCACGATAGACAAGGAACTCCAATACTTCACAGAGCTGACCCTGTCGGAAGCAGTCAAGACCTACAAGGCGGCCGGCGGAACTGCGATCGTGATGTCCCCCTCTACCGGAGAAGTCCTAGCGCTTGCAAATGCCCCCGACTTCAACCCGAACAATTACTCCAAGGCGTCGCAGGAGGTACAACGCAACGCTGCGCTGACCGACGTCTACGAGCCGGGTTCGGCTTTCAAGATAGTGGCGACCGCTGCCGCCATCGAGGAAGGCGTAGTCACTCCCAAGACCAAGTACACCGTCCCCGATGCTTTCCAGTACTACGACCGGGTGTTCAACGACTCTCACACACACCCGACCGAGACGATGACGGTCGCGAAGATCATCGAACAGTCTTCGAATGTCGGCACCATCAAGATGGGTCTCGACCTCGGCGGAGACAAGTTAGACGAATGGATCCGGAGATTCGGATTCGGTCGGAAGACCGGGTTGGATTTCCCCGGGGAATCCGCCGGGATCGTTTTGCCTCGCGAGTCCTGGTCGGGTACCACCATCGCCACCTTGCCGATCGGCCAGGGGATCGCGGTGACTCCGGTACAGATGGCGGCTGCTTACGGTGCCGTCGCGAACCGCGGCGTCTGGGTAGAGCCCAAGCTGCTTCACGGCACCATGGATCACTCCGGCGCGATCGAACGAAGCTCGGCCCCCGGGACCCGCCGCATCATGTCTCGTGAGACGGCGTCCAAGGTGGGCAAGATCCTCACTGCGGTCGTCGACCGCGGCACCGGGGTGGAAGCCGCGGTGCCGGGTTACGCTGTGGCCGGTAAGACGGGAACGGCTCAGAAGCCCCTACCTACCGGCGGCTACGGCAACAGCTACATCGCTTCGTTCGCCGGGTTCGCGCCCGCTGAGAACCCCGCGGCAGTCGTGATCGTGATCCTGGACGAGCCGCGCCCCATCTGGGGAGGCTCTACCGCTGCTCCGACATTTCAGACGATCATGGAGTTCACCCTGCGTCACCTGGGGGCGTCTCCGACGGGGAATGCCGAGAAGGCTGCGCGGGAGATCGAGCAGGCCAAGGTTCCGGCTGCTCACGACTAGGCTCCTGCCATGGCCGCGATGACCGAAACGAGAACCCTCGAGGAGTTGGGCCGAGCCGCAGGCGAGCTCTTCATAGAGGTAGTAGGCGACCCCCAGGTCAGCGTGGGCGGTGGTGCGCACGACTCGCGGGAGGTCACTCCGGGAAGTCTTTTCTTCTGCGTCGCGGGCGAACGGGACGATGGACACGATTTCGCGACGCAGGCTGTGCAGGCCGGAGCAGCCGCACTGTGTGTTGAACGCCGCGTTGATGTCGACGTGCCTCAGCTCGTTGTGAGGAAGGTGCGCGAGGCGATGCCGCTCGTCGGTGCCGCTTTGTACGGGAACCCCGGCGAGCAGCTCGTGATGCTGGGAGTGACGGGCACCAACGGCAAGACGACGACAACGTATCTACTCGATGCGATAGCGCGAGCCGACGGGAGGACGACAGGTCTCATCGGAACGATCGAAACGCGCGTGGGGAACGAGGTTCGTCCCGGTGTGCGGACGACGCCGGAATCGCTCGATCTCCAGAAGCTCCTTGCCGAGATGCTCGTCGCGGGAGTGGATACGGTGTCGATGGAGGTGACGTCTCATGCGCTCGTCCTCAACCGGGTCGACGGCCTTCGTTTCTCGTCCGCCGGGTTCACCAATCTCACGCAGGACCATCTCGATTTCCACGAGGATATGGAGGAGTACTTTGCCGCCAAAGCATCTTTGTTCACTCCCCAGCGTGCCGAGCGCGGAGCAGTGAACGTCGACGATCCGTATGGTCAGCGCATAAAGGAGGCATCCGGCATCTCTTGCGTTGGGTTCGGAAGGGTCGAGTCCGCCGAGGTCCGAGTCTCAGAGGTCGAGCTCGAGCCCACCGGGAGCCGGTTCACGGTGGTGACTCCTAAAGGGGAGACGCAGCTGAGTACCTCTCTCGTCGGTCCCTTCAATGTGTCCAACTGTCTGACGGCCACCGCGATCGCACTACAAGCCGGGATAGGGCTCGATGCGATCGAGCGTGGGATCGCATCTTTGAGGACCGTCCCGGGAAGGTTCGAGTCCGTCGATGCGGGCCAGCCTTTCGCCGTGGTGGTCGATTACGCCCACACCCCCGACTCGCTCGACAACGTTCTCGTCGCCGCTCGTCGGGTTGCTGCCCTCAAGGGTGGCCGCGTCATCACGGTCTTCGGATGTGGCGGCGACCGCGATCGAGGCAAACGTCCTCTGATGGGGATGGCGGCCGCCCGTGGGGCGGACTACCTGATCGTGACGTCTGACAACCCGCGTAGCGAGGTTCCCGAAGCAATCGTCGGTGAGATCCTCGAAGGGGTGAGAGCTGTAAGCGCTGAAGGGCCCGACGCGGCATTGGTAGACCGGCGCGCCGCCATCGAGCACGCGCTCGCCGAAGCGCGGCCCGACGATGTCGTCGTGATCGCAGGGAAGGGCCACGAGACCGGCCAACAGTTCGCCGACCGGACCATCCCCTTCGACGACAGGGTGGTCGCGCGCGAGACGCTGGCGACTCTGGGGTGGGAGTCTTCGGGTGACTAACCTCCTGCTGGCCGGGATGGTCGGCCTGATCGTTGCCTTGTTGGGGACCCCGGTCGCGGTGAGACTCTTCCGTTCTAAGGGATGGGGCCAACTCATCCGCGAGGAAGGGCCGAAGGCTCACTACGAGAAGCGGGGAACGCCCACGATGGGCGGGATCGTGATCCTGCTGGGATGCGTGGCCGGATATCTCGTCGGACATATCGGGACCGGAGGCTTATCTCCGTTCAGGGACAGTGGCGTACTCGCGATCTGCACGATCATCGCGCTGGCACTGCTCGGTTTCATCGATGACTTCATCAAGGTGTACAAGTCTCGTTCACTCGGCCTTCGGAGCCGGGCGAAGTTCCTCGGCCAACTGCTGATCGCTGCGGTATTCGGCGTCATAGCGGTGAGAGTGATCGGTATCGGAACCGACATCTCCTTCTTCCGCTCCACCGCCCTCGATCTAGGTGTCTTCTTCTACCTGTGGGTGTTCATCATGGTCGCGGCGTCCTCTAACGGAGTGAACCTCACCGACGGCCTCGACGGTCTCGCCGTAGGTTCCGCGTCGGTCGTCATGGGCGCCTTCGTCGTGGTCGCTTTCTGGCAATTCCGTCATCCGACCTTCTACGACATCGTGGAGACCGGATCCGATCCTTTCGATCTCGCCATCGTGGCCGCGGCGATGTTCGGCGCTTGTACGGGTTTCCTATGGTGGAATACCGCACCCGCGAAGATCTTCATGGGCGATACGGGCTCCCTCATGTTGGGCGGCGCGATGGCGGTCTTCGCCATCCTTCTCAATACCCAGCTGTTATTGGTGGTCATGGGTGGTCTCTACGTCGTAGAGACGCTTTCGGTGATCATCCAGGTGTCTTTCTTCAAGAAGACGGGACGCCGGGTGTTCTTGATGGCTCCGATCCATCATCACTTCGAGCTGGCGGGGTGGCCGGAGTTCACCGTGATCGTGCGGTTCTGGGTACTGAGTGCGTTGTCCGTCGCGTTCGGCATCGGGCTCTTCTATGCGGACTTCGTCGCCAAGGGCCTCTTCGAGTGATCGACCTGTCGGGTAAGCAGGTTGTGGTAGTCGGGTTGGGTAAGAGCGGGAGCTCCACAGCGCGCGCCTTGCTTGCCGCCGGCGCGGCGGTACGGGTGACGGAAGGAAGCTCCTCCGCCGCGATACTCGAGCAAGCTGATGCTCTCGAGAAACTCGGCGCGGTGGTCGAGACCGGCGGTCACGACCTGGCGGGGTTGCGCGGGGACCTAGCGGTTCTTAGTCCCGGCGTTCCCTTGCACGCTCCGGTCGTGAGGACACTGGTGGATGCAGGGGTGCCTCTATGGAGCGAGATCGAGCTCGCCTACCGCATGGCGGACTGCGATCTCCTGGCCGTCACGGGGACCAATGGGAAGACGACGACTACCTCTTTATTGGCCGCGATGCTGCAGGAGGCGGGCATCCCTTCGGCTGCTGCGGGCAACATCGGTCTTCCACTTATCGACGTGGTCAAGGACATCGGACCGGAGGGCGCGATCGCCGTCGAGGTTTCCAGTTTCCAACTCGCGACGATCAGATCCTTCCACCCGAAGGTCGCCGTGGTCCTGAACGTGGCCGAGGATCACACGGACTGGCACGGGACGGTCGAGGCGTACGCGGCAGACAAGGCAAGGGTGACCATCAATCAGGGTGCTTCCGACACTCTCTTGGTAAACGCCGACGATGAGTGGTGCATGAAGATCGCGGCCGGGTCCCATGCGCGGGTGGTTCCTTTCTCGCGCGAGCGAGTCCCGGAAGGTGGCGTCGGCGTAGAGAGCGGCCGGCTCCGGCTTTACGGAGGATCGCTCACGGCCATCGATGAGCTTCCGTTGGCGGGGGCTGCTGGGTTGGAAGACACGCTTGCAGCGGCAGGCGCCGCCGAGGCCTATGGGATCGAGCATGGCGCGATCGAGCGCGCGATCAAGAGATTCAGACCCTTGAGCCATCGCCTCGAAGAGGTGGCGGCCTTCGGTGGTGTCACTTACATCAACGACTCCAAGGCAACCAATCCGCACGCGACGCTCGCGGCGGTGCAGGGACTCACCGGCGTGGTGCTGATCGCAGGAGGCAGAAGCAAAGGCATCGACCTGGCGCCGCTCAGGGAGGCTGTGCCACCGGTGGTCGCGGTGGTTGCTTTGGGTGAGGCAACCGAGGAGATCGCGCGCGTCTTCGAGGGCATGGTCCCGGTGGACAGGGCCGCGTCTATGGAAGCTGCGGTGACGCTCGCCACTCGTCGATCATCTTCCGGAGGATCCGTCTTACTTTCCCCCGGGTGTGCGAGCCTTGACATGTACGAGAGCTATGCCGCGCGAGGCGAGCATTTTGCCCGCGCGGTTCGAGCAGTTATGGACACGTCAACCAACGAGGGGACCGGCGAGAGTGGCAACGCGTAGCAGCGCGATCGGACGGGCCAAGACGGCTCGTCGTCCGGTCCGGCACGTGAAGATAGGTGAGCTTTCCGGACGACATCCCGCGGTGCTCCTCGGGATAACCACGGCGGCGCTCGTGTTGCTCGGTCTGGTCATGGTCCTGTCGGCGAGTTCGGTCGAGTCGTTCGCTTCGTCCGGTTCGTCCTTCGTGTACTTCCAGAAACAGTTGATATGGGTATCCCTCGGTGTGGTCGCGTACGTCATCGGCACGCGCATCCACTACCTGAGATTGCGAGCCGTGGCGCGCAGCCTCTTCGCCCTGAGCGTTCTGTTGCTCATGGTGGTCCTGATCCCGGGCGTGGGAACGAGCGTTGGGGGAAGCGCGCGGTGGATCGCTCTAGGTCCGTTGACCTTCCAGCCTTCGGAGCTCGCGAAACTCGCGCTGGTGCTGTTCCTCGCCGACGCTTTCGCGACCAAGAAGGAAGTGCGGTTGCGAGACCTGAGAGAGACACTGATCCCGGTGCTGCCCGCGATCGGCATCCTGGCCTTCTTGGTGATGAGACAACCGGATCTCGGGACGACGCTTTTGCTCGGCATCACGGGTATGGGTGTTCTCTTCGTAGCAGGAGCACCCGTTCGTTACATGGCCACGATGTTCCTGACGGGAGCCGCTCTCGGCGCCATCGGAGCTCTGGTCGCGCCATACAGGCGGGCCCGAATATTGGCGTTCCTCGATCCGTGGAAAGACCCTCTAGTGACGGGCTACCACACGATCCAGTCGCTCATAGCGTTGGGCTCGGGCGGTCTCTTCGGTGTTGGGTTGGGCGCCAGCCGCCAGAAGTGGTTGTACGTCCCTAACGCCCACACCGATTTCATCTTTGCCATCATCGGTGAAGAACTCGGGTTGATGGGCACGGCGACCGTGGTCGGTATCTTCGGGTTCGTCTGTTACCTCGGCATCAGGATCGCAGCGCGGGCGGCCGATCGTTTCGGCATGCTCGTCGCGGCGGGAATCACCATATGGATCTCCGTACAAGCGATGGTCAACATGGGGGCGGTCACCGGAGCTATGCCGATCACGGGGGTTCCTCTTCCGCTGGTCTCCTTCGGTGGGTCTTCGCTCGTCGTCTCGATGCTGGCGATGGGGATACTCACCAACATCGCCATCTATGGACGTCACGGAAGCAGGGCGAAGACTTCACGCACCGCTGCCGCAGGTTCCTAGGCAAACGTTGTGCGCGTCGTCCTAGCGGGTGGAGGTACCGCCGGGCATGTCAATCCCGCCGTTGCGATCGCATCGGCTCTCGATGACGGCGATGTGATCTTCTTCGGGACCGCTCGAGGTGCAGAAGCGAGGATCGTTCCGGCGCGCGGCGGTCGTCTGGAGATGATCGAGATCCGCGGTTTCGATCGAAGCAGGCCGTGGTCGTTCTTCGGCACGGGATGGGTTGCCGCTCGCGCGATCGTTCGGGCGCGCTCGCTCCTCAAAGCGCATCGTGCGGATGTGGTTCTAGGTATGGGGGGCTACGTCAGCTTGCCGGTGTGCCTCGCAGCGCGTAGCATCGGGGTCCCCGTCGTTCTGCACGAACAGAACATAGTGTTCGGTCTCGCCAACCGGGCTACTAAGTCCGTGGCGAACAAGGTGGCGGTCTCATTCGAGGACACGTTGCCTCAGGCCGGTTCGAAGGGAGTGTTCACGGGCAACCCCGTCCTTCCCGAGCTTGTAGGTCTGGATCGCGCCGCGATGCGGTCGGCGGCTATCGACCGTTTCGACCTGCAGCCGCACCGGAAGACCCTTCTGGTGTTCGGCGGCAGCCAGGGAGCGCGACGGATAAACGACGCTGCCACCGGGCTCAGCCGACGCTGGAGCGATAGAGACGACCTGCAGGTCCTTCACGTCACGGGTCGGACGGCGTACGAAGAGATGCTGGTGAAGGCCGGCGACGCGCCCGCCGGACGACTTCTCTACCGGGTCGTTCCGTACGTAGAGGCCATGGGTGAGGCTTACTCGGTAGCCGACATCGCTTTGTGCCGAGGAGGGGCCACCACGGTCGCCGAACTATGCGTCACCGGGGTCCCTTCGGTGATAGTTCCTTATCCCTATCACCGCGATAAGCAGCAGGAGCGTCACGGCCACGTGCTCGAGCGCGCCGGCGCGGCGATCGTCCTCGATGATGCCGAGACGAGCACGGACTCGGTTGCCGACCTGATCGGGGAAGCCCTGACGGATGACGAACGGCTCGGTTCGATGCGTTCTGCCGCACTCGCGCTCGGCCGCCCAGAGGCGGCTGCCCACGTGGCTCGATTGGTGCGGGAAGTGATCCGATGACCCTTCCCCCCGGGCGCGTCCACTTCGTGGGTATCGGCGGGGCGGGCATGTCTGCGATCGCGAAGGTGCTGCTCGAACGGGGCCGTGAAGTCTCAGGATCAGATCTCAAATGGTCCCGGGCTGCAGCGATGCTCGAGGCGATGGGCGCGCGGGTTCACGTGGGGCACGACCCTGTCTTGGCTCATGACGCCGGTGCCGTCGTCGTGTCGTCTGCGATCCCGCGGTCGAATCCTGAGTACGCCCGGGCGCTCGAACGCGATATCCCCGTCATGACACGAGGTGAAGCACTGGCCGAGATCCTTCGCGATACGCGCTCGATCGTAGTGGCCGGTACGCATGGAAAGACGACTACCACTTCGATGATCGTCACTATCCTCCGGCACGCAGGTTTCGACCCCACCTACCTCGTGGGCGCCGGCCTGAATGATTCTGGCACCAACGCGCGCTCCGGTTCCGGTGAGGTCTCGGTGGCGGAGGCGGACGAGAGCGACGGTTCGTTCCTGCTCCTGCAACCCTCGTTGGCCGTCCTCACGAACCTTGAGATGGATCACGTGGATCACTGGGGCTCTTTCGACGAGCTGGAGAAGGCTTTCGCCGATTTCGCCGCGTCCGTGACCTCTGACGGCGCGATCGTGGTGCCCCACTCGGATGAGGTACTCGGCCGCATCGCTCACTCGGTGGATAGGACGGTCGTGACGTTCGGAGAGGGGGGTGACGTCGGGGCGAACGCCGTTTCGTTCGGCCCACGTGGTGCAAGCTTCGAGCTGGTGCATGGTGGCTCCGGCGCGCACGTCGATCTCCGCGTGCCGGGTGCACACAACGTGGCCAACGCGGTCGCTGCAGCGGCCGCCGCGATCCACGTTGGGGTGGAACTCGTGCAGGTCGCGGCCGGACTGGCGCTCTATCGCGGCGTCGAACGGCGCTTCCAGGTGCGAGGGGAGGTGGGAGGCGTGACCGTGATCGACGACTACGCGCATCATCCGACCGAGGTGCTGGCAACCTTGGAAGCGGCTCGGCCGGGCGGCTGGGGCCGTGTGGTCGCCATCTTCCAACCCCATCGGTATACGCGTACCGCCGCGCTGGCAGACGCCTTCGGCGCTTCTTTCGGCCCCGCCGACCGTGTGGTTCTGATGGACGTCTACGGGGCGGGGGAGCAGCCCGTACCCGGCGTCTCGGGGAAGCTGATCGCGGACGCCGTTTGCCGTGCCTTTCCGGGCCGACCGGTGGCTTACTTCCCGCATAGGTCGACATTGATCGATTACTTGGTGGCATCGGCTCGACCCGGTGACGCACTGCTTACTCTGGGGGCGGGTGACGTCACGACCATCGGCGATGAGCTCCTGCAGAGGCTCGGAGACAGATCGTGAATCTGGATCAGCTGGCCACCCGGCTCGAAGACAAGCTCGCGGGCTCGATCAGCCGGGAAGTACTGCTGGCGAGATTGACGACTTACCGCCTCGGCGGACCCGCGGCTCTCCTCGTTGAGCCGGCGGGGGTGGACGATCTCGAAGAACTCGGGCGCGCTCTGCGGGATCTAGACCCGGGGCGGACGACCGAGGTGCTGGCGGTCGGCCGTGGCTCTAACCTCGTCGTTTCTGACGCCGGATGGGCGGGGATCGTCGTACGCGTCGGTTCAGCTTTCTCTTGGATCGATAGCTGGACCGGACCCGGCGCGCCGGAAGGAGGGGTTCGCACCGGTGCCGGCACATCGCTTCCACAACTGGCTAACTGGGCGGCGCGCCGGGGGCTCGCGGGGCTCGAATGGGCGGTAGGTGTACCGGGTTCCGTCGGGGGAGCGGTGCGGATGAATGCGGGTGCTCACGGTACCGAGACATCGGACGTTCTCGTAGAGGCGAGGGTCTTCGATCTGACCGGCGCCGAACTCGTAACGCGCCCCGCAGACACACTGGCTCTCGCGTACCGCCACTCGAATCTAGATGCGTCCGACCTGGTGGTCGAGGCTTTCTTGGCATTGACGCGCGACGAGCCTTCCACCATCAAGGAACGGACCGAGTCTTTCCGGAGACACAGAGCCGCCACCCAACCCGGGGCGGCACAGAACGCCGGCAGCGTGTTCACCAATCCACCTGGAGACTCGGCGGGCAGGCTCGTTGAAGCTGCAGGGTTGAAGGGCTTTCGGATCGGAGGGGCATCCGTGTCCGTGCTGCACGCGAATTTCTTCATGGCCGACGATGACGCCACCGCTCAGGACGTCTTCGATCTAGTCGCCGAGGTGCGCGCCCGGGTGCGGCGTCGATCAGGGGTCGATCTGGTGCCCGAGATCCGCTTCGTCGGGTCTTTCGCTTCTTCCTCGGAGGTGCCATGAGCGAGAGGCCCGGCCGGGTCAGAACCGATCCTCGCATCAGCCGAAGGCGCAAAGCGGTCGCCCGGTCGAAGCGCAAGCGCCTCCTTGTTGGAGTGAGCGCGACGATCGCAGTCGGTGTACTGGTGTGGATCATGTTCTGGTCGCCGCTGTTGGTCGTGCGTGAGGTGAAGGTGCTGGGCAGTCCGAATACGACGTCGGCAGAGGTTGCCGAAGTGGCGGGCCTGGCATCGACCGATCAGAATCTGTTGCTGCTCCCTACCAGCCGGGTCGAAGAGCAGGTCGAGACACTTCCGTGGGTAGCGTCTGCAGAGGTAGACCGCATGCTGCCGGGGACGGTCCGGGTCAAGATCGTCGAGCGTGTCCCGGCACTCGTGTTGTCGCTCGGCGCCGCGCGCTGGACGTTGGACGAAGCGGGCAATGTGCTGTCCGGGGGGGTACGTGACAAGAAGCTTCCGGTCCTCGCCGGAGTAGAGGTCGGAAACATATCGCCCGGGGGCACGCTGAAAACGGAAGAGGCGCGTGCTGCTCTTGAAGTCATGCGATCGCTGCCTCCTGTGGTCCGACGCAAGGTCGCCGGTGTGTTCGCTCCCACCACGGAGAGGATCACTTTGTCGTTGCGGTCGGGGACCGCGATCCGCTACGGCGCGCCGGAGGGGATGGATGCCAAGAACGAGGTCTTGAAGGCGCTGCTCGCCCGGCTCGAGAGTGAAGGTCGCCGCCCGGCGTACGTCGACGTGCGTGTGCCCACGAGTCCCGCGGTGAGTGATTCCTCGGTGGGCCAGGATGACGGGGGAGAAGACCCCGAGGTTCCTCCGAGCGACTAGGCGCCGCCGGGCACAACGACGTGACACGCCCGAGTGGGGCCGCGCGCCGCTTGACGCTAGGGCAAGGGCTGACTATATTGCTCAACCATAAGTATAGGTTGACATAACTATAAACCTACACTTGACATTGAGGTTAGCCGCAAGCCCTCCTGACCTGCACAAACGCGACGACGGGGCGGATCATGACCCAGGCCTAGAGCAAGGGTCGAGGCAAGAGAGGAGATCGGAATGACCGCAGCGCCGCAGAACTATCTCGCAGTCATCAAAGTTGTCGGCATCGGTGGAGGTGGGGTCAACGCCGTCAACCGGATGATCGATGTCGGTTTGAAGGGCGTCGAGTTCGTCGCTATCAACACCGACGCTCAAGCACTGCTGATGTCGGACGCCGACGTGAAGCTCGACATCGGACGCGAGTTGACGCGCGGTCTTGGGGCCGGCGCCGATCCCGAAAAGGGCCGGCAGGCGGCCGAGGAACACCGGGGCGAGATAGAAGAGGTGCTCAAGGGCGCCGACATGGTGTTCATAACCGCAGGTAAAGGCGGGGGGACCGGCACCGGAGGAGCCCCCATAGTCGCGGACATAGCGAAG
Source organism: Actinomycetota bacterium (assembly GCA_051001455.1). Taxonomy (GTDB): domain Bacteria; phylum Actinomycetota; class CADDZG01; order CADDZG01; family WHSQ01; genus JBPCNH01. The sequence goes on along the minus strand of JBPCNH010000015.1, from coordinate 70,875 downwards.
TCGCTCGGTGCTCTCACCATCGGCGTCGTTACGCGGCCGTTCGCCTTCGAAGGAAGACAGCGCGCGGTCAAGGCTGAAGAGGGCATCGCTTCTCTCAAGGAGAAGGTCGACACGTTGATAGTCATCCCCAACGACAGGCTGCTCGACGTCGGCAGTGCCGCGACCTCCGTCCTGGAAGCGTTCCGAATGGCAGACGAGGTTCTGTTGTCGGGGGTCCAGGGCATCACCGACCTCATCACCACCCCGGGCCTGATCAACCTCGACTTCGCCGATGTGAAGGCGGTCATGACCGATGCCGGATCTTCCTTGATGGGTATCGGGCAAGCTCGAGGAGAGAACCGAGCGGCCGAGGCAGCGACGTCTGCGATCTCGTCGCCGCTGCTCGAGGCATCGATCGAAGGTGCTCGCGGCGTCTTGCTGAACATCGCCGGAGGCTCCGATCTCGGCCTCTTCGAGGTGAACGAGGCCGCCAGCATCATCTCGAAGGCGGCTCACCCCGATGCCAACATCATCTTCGGAGCGGTGATCGACGACACGCTCGGCGATGAGGTCCGGGTGACGGTTATCGCAGCCGGATTCGACAGGTGGGGACAGCGAGAGGCGGAGGAGCTCGTGAAGCCGGACGAGGAGATCTTCTCGCTCTCCGCCGTCGATGAAGAGCCCGGGTCTTTCTTCGCCAACGACAGCAACGAGAAGGCTCCTCTGGTGTTCGACGACAACGAGGATCTCGACGTCCCGTCGTTCTTGCGTAACGAATAGCTTCCAGCACGAACTTCCCCGAGGGCGGGGCTCACTCTTTCGAGAGGAGCCCCGCCCTCGTTGTTTGCGGCAGACTTCATCTATGAGCGAACTGACTTGGATTACCGCGGACGGCGTTCCTTATCTGACGGATACGCGCGCCGAGCAAGCCGGTTTGCGCGTTGCTTTCACGACCCGCCGGGGAGGACGGAGCGGTCCCCCTTTCGACACGCTGAATCTTTCGGACTACGTGGGAGACGAGGCAGGTGCGGTTGCCGACAACCGCCGGACGGCCTTGGCCGCTTGCGGGTTCGAGCCCGACTCGCTCGCTACCCTCCGGCAGGTTCACGGGACCGATGTGATCGAGGTGGGGCGCGGCGCATGTGGCAGCCAGGGTGAGGCCGACGCCCTGGCGACGGGGGAGCGCGGAGCCACCCTGGGCGTGCTCGCTGCAGATTGCGTCCCCGTGCTTTTGTGCGGGAGCCGAGGGGTGGCCGCCGCCCACGCGGGCTGGAGGGGGCTGGTAGCCGGCGTCCTGGACGCCGCGGTAGCGCGCGTCGGTGCCGATGCCGCCTGGGTAGGTCCGTCCATACGCGCCTGTTGTTACGAGGTGGGAGGAGAGGTCGTCACTGCCTTCGAGGGGGCAGGGCTGCCGGTCGAGGACGAACGGCACGTAGATCCAAGCTGGAGCGCGGTCGTGGCTCTGCAGCGTGCCGGGGTAGCGAAGGTCGCGTCGGCGACCGAGTGCACCTCTTGCGACGACCGATTCTTCTCGTTCCGCCGGGATGGGACCACCGGACGGCAAGCGGGATTGATAGCGCTTCTATGAGCGACGGATCCCTCGAAAGCAATATCGCCGAAGTACGTGCCCGTATGAGCGCGGCGGCGGAGCGAGTGGGCCGACCACCTGCAGCGGTGCGTCTCGTGGCCGTGACCAAGACCTTCGGCGTCGATGTCCTCGAGGCTGCACTGCGCGCCGGCTTGCGGGACCTCGGCGAGAACCGCGCCCAGGAGCTCAAGCAGAAGGCGGCCATCATGGGGGATGACCCGCGCTGGCACTTCATCGGACACCTGCAGAGCAATAAGGCACGCCACGTCGTGGGAGCGACGCTGATCCATTCCGTTGACCGCTTCGGTGTAGCGGAGGCCATCGCCCGCCGCGCCGGGTCGCTCGGCATGGTCCAGGACGTACTTATAGAGGTGAACGTCTCCGGTGAGGTCACCAAACACGGAGTGGAACCGGCCCGTGTCCTCGCGTTGGCAACAGAGGTGGGATCTCTCGAGAGGGTGCGGCTGAAAGGCCTGATGACCATGGCGCCGTTCAGTGACGACCCGGAGAGCTCCCGTCCCTATTTCCAAGACCTCCGTGAGCTGGGGACCGGCCTCACGCGCCTGTTCCCGGAGGCAACCGAGCTTTCGATGGGGATGACCCGCGACTTCGAGGTCGCCATCGAGGAGGGGGCGACGATCGTCCGGGTGGGGGAGGCGATCTTCGGACCGCGCCGATAGGTAGCCGGATAGCCGCGCCGGGCGGCCCGGCGGGGTTTATCCTTCCTTCCGTGGCCGGAGCGTGGAGAAAGACCCTCATGTATCTAGGACTCGTCGAGGACGACGAGCTCGACGACAACGGGTACGACGAGTACGGGTACGACGACCTGGTCGAGGACGAGGAGGAGGCCGACCCGCCTGCGAGGCGTGAGTCTCGCCGGCGCCCATCCCGACAAATGCAGTCTCAAGGCGAGAGGCGCGATGCGGTCGTGCGAGCGATGCCCAGCCCCGTCGGGTCGACGATGCATCATCTGAGTCCTCGCAACTTCGAAGGCCACGCCCAGGAACTCGGGGACAAGTTCCGTGGCGGCGCCATAGTGATCATGGATCTGAAGTCCACGGACGAAGAGACCTCCAAACGGTTGAAGAATTTCGCCGCCGGTCTCGTCTACGGGTTGCAGGGCGACATGCGCCGGGTGGGCGACGAGGTGTATGCGCTCTCTCCTCGAGGGGTCGAAGTCTCTGCCGAGGAGCAACGTCGTTTCCTCCAGGAGCGCGGTCTCTTCAACGAGGCGTAGCTGTTGCTAGACCTCATCTGCGCCGCCCTGTTCGCGTATTACCTCGTGCTCCTAGTGCGGATCATCTTGTCGTGGACCACGATGTTCTGGTCCCCGCCTTCGTTCCTCACTCCGGTTATCCGGGTGGTGTACGACCTGACCGAGCCGGTCATGGGCGTTTTCCGGCGCTATATCCCTCCCGTGGGGGGCCTCGATCTCTCTCCGATCGTCATCTTCATCCTCCTGAGCGTGGTTCGGGGGGCCATCGGTTGTTGAGCCCCAGGACCCGCGGATCCTGGGGCAATGACGAGTCCTGCGAGCGCTCGATGGGATACTGAGCGGGATGGAACTCGGGGCCCGCGACGTCAATGAGAAGCAATTCAACGATGCCTGGCGCGGCTACAACCAGGCAGAGGTCGACGATTTCCTCGACCGCGTCGCGGAGGTGCTCGACCGCCTGCAGCGCGAGAACGATGCGCTGAGGAACCGGATGGGAGAGCTGGACCAGGCTGTTGCGGCCAGCCGCAACACCGAAGAGATGCTGAAGAAGACCCTGGTGACGGCGCAACGTGCCGCCGAGGAAGCCATCGCCACGGCCAAGAGCAAAGCCGAACAGGTGATCGGCGAGGCGGAGAAACGAGCCGCGCAAGCAGAGGCAGACGCTTCCCGCCGCAACGTCGAGGCCCAGCGTGTTCACGCTGAGCGCAAGCGAGAGCTGGACCTTCAGATAGATCGTCTCAAGGCTTACGAGACGGATCTGAAACAGAAGCTCAAGGGTTTCCTCGAGCAACAGCTGCGCTCGTTGGACACCCTGGGGTCGGGTGCTCCACCGCCATCGGTGCAACGCGGCTCGGCGAGGCCGGCGGCACAGCCGTCGCGCATATCCCAGACGTCTGAGCAACCAGAGGGTGACGAGCGGCCACAGGCTCAGGCCAGCGCCGGCTCGAGGTCGTTCCCTTGGAGACAGGAGCGCTGATGACGTACTTGTTGAGCGGCGCGGTTGGCCTCATCCTCGCGAGCGCGGTCGTTCTCGTTCTCGGGTGGGCAGGTTCTAATGCCACGCTGATCTGGGCTTCGGTGCTGGCGAGTGTGGGCGCTGCCGTATGTCTAGCACTGGCTTACTACCGAAGTCGATCGGCGCCTTTGGGCGACGCCAGGAAGAACCGCTCCTAGCCTTACGACGCCGAGGCACGTCGCAGACCGATGATTACATCGCCTTGGTCGAGCGACAGGCGATCGACGAACGTGTCGCCTACCGGTTCGTCACCGAGGTGCATCTCGGAAGCGAGAACTTCGGCCGCGATCGTCTCGGCATGCTCCTCCAAAGCGTGCCCGACGACATCGTCGTTCCAGTCGAGCCACAGCTCGATGCGGTCCTCGACCGCGAGCCCGCTCGATTTCCGGAGGTCTTGAACGATCCTGACGGTCGCGCGCGCGGTACCCTCGCCGATCAGCTCGGGGGTCAACTCCAGATCGAGAGCGACGCCGTAAGCTCCGTCGCGAGCGAGAGAGAACCCCTCGCGTCCTTCCACCCTGATGTCGAGATCCTCCGCGCCGAGCTCGGCGGAGGTGCCGCCGACCTGGAGGATGTACGGGTTCCCGCTCTCGATGGTGCGCACGATCTCGGCAGGATCGGCCTGCGCCAACGACGCCGCGAGAGCCTTCACCTGGGATCCGAAACGAGGGCCGAGCGTCTTGAAGTTCGGTTTCACCGTGTAGGTCACGAGCTCTTCGAGAGCACGCATCGCTTCGACCTCTTTCACGTTCAGTTCCTCTGCAATGAGCCCTTCGAGCCCTTCGAGATGAGCGAGGTCGGAGCTTGGAAGGACCACTAGAGCCCGCTGCAGCGGTTGCCGGGTTCGAACCTTGGCTTCGGTTCGGGCCGAACGACCGAGGCCGACGAAGCGGCGGACCAACGCCATCCGCACGCGCAGCTCGTCGTCGCGGCGGGTGTCGTCCGGTTCGGGCCAGTCGGTCAGATGCACCGAATCAGACGCGCCCGGGTCGGGCCGGGTCAGGTTCGAATAGATGGCATCCGAGACGAAAGGGATGTACGGCGCGCCGAGGCGCGTCACCGTCACCAGGCATTCCCACAGCGTGAGGAAGGCGGAGCGAGTGTCGGTCTCCTCGATAGAACGCCAGAAGCGGCGCCGAGAGCGCCGTACGTACCAGTTGGAGAGATCGTCGACGAATCGGTCGAGCCGTTTGCCGCCTCGAGTTGCATCGAAGTCGTCGAGCCCGGCCGTCGTCTCGCGGATCGTGTCGTCGAGCTCTGCCAGGATCCAGCGGTCCATCTCGGGACGCTCGGCAACGGGGATGTCGACGTCCGTGGGATCGAAGTTCTCGAGCGATGCGTAGGTGACCCAGAACGAATAGGTGTTCCACAACGTCAGCAAGAAGCGCCGGAGAGACTCTTCGATGATCTCTATCGATAACCTCCGCGCCGCCCACGGGGTCCCTCCGGTGAGCAGGTACCACCGCAGGGCGTCGGCTCCCTGCACGTCTAACACCTTCCACGGATCGATCACGTTGCCCACGGACTTGCTCATCTTGCGGCCGTCGGCATCGACGATATGTCCGAGACATACGACGTTGCGATACGAAGAACGTCCCTTCACCAGGGTCGCGACCGCCAGCAATGAGTAGAACCATCCCCTCGTCTGGTCGATGGCTTCCGAGATGAAGTCGGCCGGGAATCGCTCTTCGAAGAGCTCTTTGTTCTCGAAGGGGTAGTGCCATTGTCCGAAGGGCATCGACCCCGAGTCGAACCACGCGTCGATCACGTAGCGGACGCGTTTCGCCTCACTTCCACACTCCGGACACGCGAACACGATGTCGTCGACGTAGGGACGGTGCGGGTCGATGCCAGACATGTCTTTACCGCACAACTCGCTCAGCTCGGCGAATGAACCGACACAGATGTCATGTCCTTGGTCGCATCTCCAGATAGGTAGCGGCGTTCCCCAGTACCGATCGCGTGACAACGACCAGTCCACGTTATTCGCCAACCAGTCTCCGAAACGACCGTGCTTGATGGTGGGAGGTTGCCAGTTGACTGCTTCGTTGGACGCCTCTAACTGCTCTCTGATCTGTGACGTGCGGACGTACCAGTCCTTGCGCGGGTAGTAGAGGAGGGGAGTGTGACAACGCCAGCAATGCGGATAGGCGTGTTCGTAGTCTTCGGCACGGAACAAGACCCCGCGGGATTCGAGATCGGAGATGATCGCCTTGTCGGCGTCCTTCACCCATAGGCCGGCGAAGTCTCCGCCGGCCGGGATCACTCGTCCCGACGCGTCGATCATCTGGGTGACCTCGAGCCCATCGCGTCTCAACATCACCATGTCGTCCTCCCCGTAGGGAGCCAGATGGACTATCCCCGAACCGTCCGTCGTGGTCACGAAATCCCCCGGCCGGACGCGGTGAGACCGCTCGGAGGTCGGAACGAATCCGAAGGGGGGTCGGTAGCGCCGGTCCAGCAGGCTCGCCCCCTCCATGCGCTCGACGACCGCGACGTCTTCCCCCATCAATGCCTCGAGTCGCTCTGCCGCCATGATGAGGAAACCGTCACCCGAAGGATCGGCGATCTTCACGTACGGGATGTCTGGTCCGACGGCGGCGAGCGTGTTGGCGAGCAACGTCCAAGGTGTCGTCGTCCACACGAGCAGTGAGGTACCGGGTTCGTCCTCGAGAGGGAAGCGAACGTAGATCGAAGGATCGATGACGTCTTTGTACGCTCCGGTCTGATGCTGTTCATGCGAAGAGAGGGCGGTCTCGCAACGGGGGCAGTAAGGAACGACCTTGAAGTCCTCTTCCAGTAGCCCTTTGTCCCAGATCTGCTTGAGGATCCACCACACCGACTCGACGAAGGCGGGAGACATCGTCCAGTAGGCGTCCTCCAGGTCGAGCCAGAACCCGATCCGGTCGGTCAGCCGTTCCCAGTCATCGACGTAGCGTTGGACCGAGGCGCGGCACATCTCCACGAACTTCTCGATGCCGTGCTCTTCTTCGATCTGGCGTTTCTCGGTGATGCCCAGCTCTTTCTCCACCTCGATCTCCACCGGGAGGCCGTGGCAGTCCCATCCGGCCTTGCGGTGGACGTAGTGACCGCGCATCGCCTGGAACCTGCAGAAGAGATCCTTGAAGGTTCGAGCCTCGACGTGGTGGATGCCGGGCTTGTTGTTCGCCGTGGGAGGGCCCTCGTAGAACACCCATTCGGGCCCTCCTGCCCGCTCTTTCAGGGACCGTTCGAAGATCTGCTGCGTGCGCCACCGGTCGGCCACGGTGGTCTCGAGCTCGGGGAACGAGACCTTGGGATCGACGGGTTCGTAGTGAGGTCGTGACATGGCGCTAAGGGTAACGGCCGCCCGGCGCTGCCGTGGTGCCGGGAACCGCGGGGAAAGGAGAGGAGATGCCGTCTGGGCTTGCCCCCTTGTGCTAACGTCCACGCCCCATGAGCCCCGCGAAGAAACCCTCCGATAAGCAGAAGAAGAACGCCGCGTCGAAGAAGAAGACGGGGGTCAAGAAAGCCGTGAAGAAGGCCGTGAGGACGGTCGGCCGAGCCGTGGGGAAACCTGCCGCGAAGAAGACGGGGGCGAAGAAGTCGACGGTCAAGAAGACGGGGGCGAAGAAGACGGCGGCCAGGAAGCCGGCTACCCGCAAGAAGTCGACGGTCAAGAAGACGGGGCCGAAGACCGCGCCGAAGACCGCGGTCAAGAAGAAGAAGACCACGGTCAAGAAGTCCGGCAAGCCCGCCGCCAAGAAGACCTCGGCCAAGAAGACGCCGTCCCAGAGGTCCCCGGCCAAGAAGTCCACTCCCAAGAAGTCCACTCCCAAGAAGTCCACTCCCAAGAAGTCCACTCCCAAGAAGTCCGCGGCCAAGAAGACGCCGGCGAAGAAGACCACTCCCAAGAAGTCCGCGGCGAAGAGATCCGCCGGGGGACCTGGCTCCACTACCGAAGAGACCCCGGCTCCGCCGTCGCTCAAGTCGAAGCTCCCACCCCGACCGAAAGTGGTGGAGCCCCCCAAGAAACCGGTACGGAAAGCGAAGCTCGACAAGAGATCCCTGGCGAAGATCAAGACCCGCCTCGAGCAGGACAAGGCGGATTACGAGCGGCAGCTCGCCGAGCTGGAGAGCGACTCTTCTTCCGGCGATACCAACCCCGATATCGGTGTGAACGAGGATTTCGCGGACGCCGGGACGGCAACTTTCGATCGGGAGAGAGATCTCTCCATCCGCAACAACACCCTCGACCTCATAGACCAGGCGACGAGAGCACTGGAGAGCATCGAGGAAGGGACTTACGGAACGTGTGAGAGCTGCGGGAACCATATCGACGCAGATCGGCTGGAAGCTTTCCCCCGCATGCTCTTGTGTCTCGACTGCAAACGGCGCGAAGAACGCATCCGCTGAGGTGCCCTCAGGGGATCTCGCGGCTATGAGATCTGTCTATCCCAAGCTGTTCTTCGTTGCCTCGTTGGTCGTCCTGGTGGATCAGGTGACCAAATCGCTTGCCCTCGAGCACCTGGCTGGCGGTCCGGTAGACCTCATCGAAGGAGCGGTCACCTTCAGGCTCACGTTCAATTCGGGCGGAGCCTTTGGGATCTTGCAGGGATTCCCCGCGTTCTTCCTGGTAGCCACGATCGTCGCCGGTGTGGTCATCGTCGTGTGGGTGAGGCATATCGACGAGCCGGGCTGGACCATCCCGCTCGGTCTCGTCCTTGGAGGAGGGGTGGGTAACGTCATCGACCGAGTGGTACGGGACACTCCGGGCGTGGTCGATTTCGTAGACCTTCACGTGTGGCCGGTCTTCAACGTCGCGGATTCGTGCATCGTCACCGGGGTCCTGGTCATCCTGTTCCTCGGGCTCCGTTCCGACCGTCACGAGCGGCGCGCCGAACAAGCGGAGGAGTGATGGACCTCGATGTACCGGATCGGGCGGCCGGCGAGAGGGTAGATGTTTTCTTGACCGGCGCCACCGGGGCCTCTCGTTCCGACGTGCAGGCGGCGCTGAAGGCCGGAGCGGTGAAAGTGAACGGCCGCCCCGCCAAACCCTCCCTGAGGCTCGAGCCCGGGGATCTCGTCTCCGGTGAAGTGGCGGACCGGTCGCCGGACGCTCCCCGGGCCGAGGACATCCCCCTGCAGATCCGTTACTCCGACGAGCGGGTTCTGGCTGTTTCGAAGCCTCCCGGCCTCGTGACGCATCCGGCGGGAGGGCATACGTCGGGCACGCTGGTGAACGCGTTGCTCGGACTGGGGATCGAACTCGCGCAGGAGGGCTCGATGCGGCCAGGCATCGTGCATCGACTGGACAAGGACACCTCCGGCCTGCTGCTCGTGGCCCGCGACGATGAGGCCCATGCCTTCCTGGTAGCCGCGATGAAGAGGAGAGCGATCGAGCGGCGTTACCTCGCCCTCGTGAAGGGAGTGCCCGCGACGCTCCGGGGGACGGTTGAGGCTCCCATCGGCAGACACCGCTCCAGGCGGAAGATGGCGGTGGTCCCGGAGGGTCGTCGAGCCGTGACCCACTATGAGGTGCTGGCCTCGGCCGGCGGGATGAGTTTGCTCGACGTTCGTCTGGAAACGGGCAGGACCCATCAGATCAGGGTGCATCTCGCTTTCCTGAAGCATCCGGTCCTGGGAGACGGGACGTACGGGGGACGGTCGGAGCGCTCCGCCGCCCTCGGCCTGGCCCGGCCCTTCCTCCACGCCTGGAAACTCCGATTCCCCCATCCCGACGGCGGCGAGGTTGCCGTGGCCGACCCTCTGCCGCCCGACCTCCAGGATGTGCTCGACAAGCTCGGCATGACCGGGCCCTAGTCCACAGCTTTCCGGGCTTGTTACCCACAGCCGGCATCCCCCAGGCTGGACTTTCGGGTGCTTGACAGAGGCATTTGTGCAGGTAAAGGCCTCGTCCTTGCAAACGGACGGGCGCCGGTGCCACCATGTAGTTACATCGTTGTGATTCCACGGCCCAGGGGGGTTGGTTAGACCGTTGAGCTTCGTCCATCTTCACGCCCATTCCGAGTACTCGATGCTCGATGGGGCCAGTCGGATCCCCGACATGTTCGCTGCCGCCGCGGACGCCGGTATGCCTGCGTGCGCCATCACCGACCACGGCGTGATGTACGGAGCGCTCGAGTTCTATAAGACGGGAGCCAAGACCGGTGTCAAGCCGATCCTAGGTATGGAGGGCTACCTCTTCGACGGCAACCGGCGCGAGAAGCCCGAAGGGCGCGGCGGCGGCGACCGGGTCTTCCATCTGACGCTTCTGGCGATGAACGACCAGGGATACAAGAACCTCGTCAAGGTCTCTTCCAAGGCGTGGCTCGAAGGTTTCCATCGTTACCCCCGTACCGATCACGAGCTCATCCAGGAGTTCTCGGAGGGACTGATCTGTCTGTCCGGCTGTCTCTCTGCCGAGATCCCCAAGCTGATCGTGGCCGGAGACCTGGCCGGCGCCCGGCGCAAGGTCGCCTGGTACCGCGAGGTGTTCGGCGACCGGTTCTACCTCGAGCTCCAAGACCACGGGATCGATGTGCAGAAGCCCCTGAACGACGAGCTGGTAGCGATCGGCAAGGAGATGGGCATCCCGTGGGTCTCGACGAACGATTCTCACTACACGCTCAAGAAGGATGCCGCCGCGCACGAAGTGCTGCTGTGCGTCAACACCGGCTCGGTCTTGTCGGATCCGAATCGCTTCAAGTTCGACTCGGACGAGTTCTATCTGAAGTCCCCCGAAGAGATGCAGCGCGCCTTCGAGCGGTGGCCGGGTGCGTGCGAGATGACCCTCGAGGTCGCCGAACGCTGCAACGTCGAGATCACGATGGGCAAGGCGATCCTTCCGCATTTCGAGGTCCCCGAGGGCACCACGCTCGACGGTCATCTGCGGGATCTCGTGATGCAAGGCGTCCGCAAGCGTTACGAAGACGTCTCTTCGGAGGTCAAGAAGCGGGCCGATTACGAGCTAGGCGTTATCTCGGACATGGGTTTCGCGGGCTACTTCCTCGTGGTCCAGGATTTCGTGCAGTGGTCGAAGGACCAGGGCATCCGGGTGGGTCCGGGGCGCGGAAGCGCGGCGGGTTCCATCGTTTCCTTCGCCCTGGGGATCACGGAGCTAGACCCGCTGAAGTACGACCTGATGTTCGAGCGCTTCCTCAACCCCGAGCGTATCGAGATGCCCGACATCGACATCGACTTCGACGACCGCCGGCGCAGCGACGTTATCCGGTACGTCTCGGACAAGTACGGGGCGGACCGCGTCGCTCAGATCGTCACCTACGGCGCGATCAAAGGCAAGCAGGCGATCAAGGACGCAGCGCGTGTGCTCGGGTACCCGTACCAGGACGGCGACCGGCTCACGAAGATGTATCCGCCCTTGATCATGGGGCGCGACTCGGGACTGGAACAAGCTCTCAAGGATGCCCCCGAGTTGAAGCAGGCCTACGAGGAGGGTGGTGCTGCCAAGGAGATCCTCGATACCGCCAAAGGGATCGAGAATCTCAAGAGGTCGGCCGGTATCCATGCTGCAGGTGTCGTTATCGGGCGCGATCCACTGATCGAGCATGTGCCGCTGAAGCGCGGTGACCACGATGAGATCGTGACGCAATACGACAAGTACATGATCGAGGATCTCGGGCTTTTGAAGATGGACTTCCTCGGATTGCGGAACCTCACCGTCATCGAGCTCACCCGCGACTACGTGCGCGCTCACAAAGGTGAAGAGATCGACGTGGACAACCTCGACTTCAAGGACGACAAGGTCTACGAGATGCTTCGCCGGGGTGATGCCGACGGTGTCTTCCAACTCGAGTCCGACGGTATGCGCCGGCTCCTCACGCAGTTGAAGCCCGACCGGTTCGAGCACATCATGGCTCTCATCGCGCTGTATCGCCCCGGCCCGATGGAGCAGATCCCGGCCTACGTTGATCGGAAGAACCATCCCGAGAAGATCTCTTATCTCCATCCGACTCTCGAAGATTTCACGAAAGAGACGTACGGCATCCTCGTCTACCAGGAGCAGGTCGTTCTGATGCTGCAACGCCTCGCGGGATATACGCCGGGCAAGGCAGACAAGGTGCGAAAAGCGATCGGGAAGAAGAACCGAGAGATGATGGCCGCGGAGGAACCGGTCTTCATCGACGGTTGCAAGCGGGCCGGGATGGATGAGCCGGCGGCACGCAAGCTGTGGAACCTGATCCAGCCCTTCGCCGATTACTCCTTCAACCGGGCCCATTCGGCCTGTTATGCCTACGTGGCGTATCAGACCGCGTGGCTGAAGACCTACCACCCGGTCGAGTACATGGCGGCTCTGCTCACCTCGGTCAAGGACCGCAAGGACGACAAGCCCAAGTATCTCGCCATGGCTCGCAAGATGAGCATCCCCGTCCTTCTGCCGGATGTGAACTCATCCGACATGGATTTCACGCCGGTCGGAGATTCGGTCCGGTTCGGTCTCTCCGCGGTGAAGGGTGTCGGCGAAGGAGTGGTCGAGAGGATCATCAGCGCCCGCCAGAAGGAGGGCCCTTTCACGTCCTTCCACGACTTCTGCCGCAAGGTCGACGCGGTCTGTCTCAACAAGAAGACCGTGGAGTCCCTGATCTGGGCCGGAGCGTTCGAGTCCCTCGGGCACACCCGGAAGGGTCTGCTCGACTGTTGCGAAGCGGTGGTGGCCCAGGCGAGAGCGCGCCGAGAGAACGAGGCGATCGGTCAGTTCGACCTCTTCTCCGATGCGATGGCCGGCGAAGCACCGGAGGAACAAGACGAACCGGTCGGTCTCGAGGAGCACCCACGCGAGCTGCTCAACGCTAAAGAGAAGGAGATGCTGGGGGTCTACGTCTCCCATCATCCGTTGCTTGGGGTCGAAGGGCTGCTGAACCGGATGTGTGACAGTCTCATCAGCGGGTTGGGGACCCGGAAGCCCGGCGAGATGCTCACCGTCGGGGGGCTCGTAGCCGGCTACTCCAAGCGCGTCACCAAGAACGGCGGGATCATGGTGATCATGCAGCTCGAGGATCTCTCGGGTGCCTCCGTAGAGATCTTGGTTTTCAACAAGGTCTTCGAGAAACATGCCGCCACATTGAGACCAGATGCGATCCTGTTGGTGAGCGGGCGAGTCGACAGGGACGTGCGTGACGACTCCATAAAGATCATCGCCTCCGACGTTCGCGAGCCGAAGCTCGGGGTCGAGCAGCCTCTGCAGATCACGCTTCCAGGCGAGGCCTGCACCTCGAACGTCATCGATTCGTTGAAACAGATCCTCGCCGGTCACCCCGGTGACACCAACGTCTTCCTGAGACTTTCGAATGGATCGAAGACGACGGTGCTCCGGCTGGGTAGCGAGTTCTGCGTGGATACTTCTAACGGGCTGCATGCCGAGCTGAAAGCGTTGCTCGGACCCGCCGCGTTCGTCGACGCCTGAAGCGGCGGTTGAGCTATGGCGCGCGGTGACGCGTCGGTGCCATGATGGCCGCTGATGCCGTGCTACCGCTGCCAACGCATCCAGACCGACCCGGTGAAGGGCGCGTCCCCATGGGGGAGAGGCGTCGTCAAAGGCGAGCAGATCCTGATCTGCCCAGACTGCCAGGCCGAGCATCCCCGCTGGATCGACGGATTGGACAAGTGCCCCTCCTGTGGCAGCACCCGACTTTCGATGGTCATGGGTTCGATCTCTTGCCGCGCATGCGGCTATCTAGGTTGAGCGCTCCCTCCCTTCTCCGACACGTGAGGCGGCCGATAGGCTGAGGCGATGTTGGAATCGATCGACGGCCGGGATGCGGCCGCACCACTTCACATATCTCGGCCGCAGGCCACTCCGGGCGAGGAGCCTCTGGAGGTCGTGCGCTCCATCATCGACCAGGTTCGCCTGGAAGGCGATGCAGCTCTCGTCGAGCTCACCAGCCGCTACGACGGCGTGCGTCTCGAGCCCGAGGATCTGCGGGTCGATCCCGATGTGATCGCGAAGGCTCGCCGGCTCGTTCGTCCGGAGTTGATCGATGCACTCGAGGTGATGCACGAGCGCCTCCGGACGACCCACGAGAAGCAGCGCCCGGCCGACTCTCTAGGCGAAGCCGAGGCCGGGTTGGCGGGCGAGGTCTTCCGTCCGCTCCGGCGCGCCGGGATATACGTTCCCGGCGGCAGGGCCGCCTATCCCTCGAGCGTTCTGATGGCGGCGGTGCCCGCTCGTGTTGCCGGCGTCGAGACTCTGGCCGTTTGCTCTCCCCCCGGCCGGGATGGTGCCGTCCCCGAGGTCGTCCTGGCGGCCTGCTCGGTCGCAGGCATCGATGAGGTCTACCGCGTGGGAGGTGCACAAGCGATAGCCGCTCTAGCCTTCGGAACGGAGACCGTCAGACCCGTCGACAAGATCGTCGGGCCGGGCAACATCTACGTGACGCTAGCGAAGAGAGCGGTGCAGGGGTCGTGCGGTATCGATTCGGAAGCGGGCCCCACCGAGATATGCGTCATCGCAGACGGATCGATCCGCCCCGAAGTCATAGCCGCCGATCTGATCGCTCAGGCCGAGCACGGGCCTCATGGTTCTCACGTTCTGATCACGTGGGACCCCGAACTCGCCGAACGCGTGATGGGAGCCTTGGAGAGACAGGTTGCGTTGCACGAACGCCCCGATGATGTCGAGAATGCGCTCATCGAGGGAGGCACCGCCGTGCTCGTTCGGGACGTCGATCAGGCCTTCGAGGTCGCCAATGCCTTCGCCCCCGAGCATCTCTCGCTGATGTTCGACGGCGCCGAAGAAGCGATGTCGAGGGTCCGCAATGCGGGTGCGGTGTTCCTAGGTCTCTTCTCTCCGGTCTCTGCAGGTGACTACGTGGCGGGAACGAATCACGTTCTTCCAACCGGAGGAACGGCCCGCTGGGCGTCAGGTCTATCTACCCGTGACTTCATGAAGTCGATCTACGTGTCGAAGCTCGACCGGCCGGCGCTCCAGCGGCTCGCTCCAAGCATCGACGCGCTGGCCGAAGCCGAGGGTCTTCACGCCCACGCACGCGCCGTCTGGGAACGACTCGAGGGAACGGAGCTATGACAGATCCGGACTACCTCTCGGTGCGTTCTGATCTGATCGACGTCGAGCCCTACGAATCTCCGCAAAGGCCCGCTCCCCATCGGATGAACACCAACGAGTCGCCCTATCCTCCTCCGGTCGAAGTCGTTGCCGAGGTCACTCAAGCTATGGAGGCCACCGCCTGGAATCGCTATCCGGACAAGGATTCCTCAGGATTGTTGGATGCTCTGACGGAGCACACCGGGTGGCGTTCGGACGGGATATGGGTGGCGAACGGGTCGAACGAGGTCCTGCTGCAACTCTTCCTCGCGTTCGGAGGACCCGGGAGGACGAGTCTGACGTTCGAACCGACCTATTCACTGCACTCATTGATACCCAGGATCGCCGCCACCGATACCGTGAGCGCCCCCCGCGGATCGGACCTGGAGATCGAGGCCGACGCGATCGCAGGGGTTCTCGAACGTTTTTCCCCGGACATAGTCCTTCTATGCTCGCCCAACAACCCGACGGGATCGACCGGTGATCGAGAGAACGTGACGGCCCTGTGCGACGCGGTCCCGCTCGTGGTGGTCGATGAGGCTTATATCGAGTTCGCCGGCGAAGGCGCCAGTGCGCAAGAGCTACTCGACCAGCACGACAATCTGGTGATCACGCGCACGTTCTCCAAAGCCTGGAGCCTTGCCGGAGCGCGGCTCGGCTATCTGCTGGCTCAGCCCTGGGCGATCGACGCGCTTCGCAAAGTTCGGCTTCCCTACAACATCTCGTCGTTCGCTCAGCTGTTCGGCGTGGCGGCTCTTCGTCATCGTGCCGTCACCGACCGGACGGTCGCTCGCATCGTCGAAGAACGGCAACGGTTGATCCAGGGCCTGCAGGCGATGGGCGTTCATGCCTTCCGTTCGGAGGCGAATTTCGTCCTCTACGAGATCGAGCGGGCGCGCCATACCTGGCAGGCTCTGCTCGACCGGGGGGTGCTGGTGCGGGACTACTCGGACAACCCGGCGATCCGCTATCGGACGCAAGGCGAGGACGTGGGATGCCTCCGGGTGACCGCGGGTCTGCCGGAGGAGACCGACGCCTTCCTCGATGCCATGGAGGAGGTGCACGGTGCGGTCGCGACGATCTGAGGTGACGCGCACCACATCCGAGACCTCTATCTCCGTGCGTCTCGACCTCGACGGAGGCGAGCATGCCGTCGCTACCGGTATCCCATTCTTCGACCACATGCTCGATCAGCTTGCCCGCCACGGCCGGCTCGGGCTGCGTATCGACGCCACCGGCGATCTCGAGATCGATGCCCACCACACCATCGAGGACACCGGGATCGCTCTCGGACAAGCCCTGCTGGAAGCGCTCGGGGACAAGGCGGGGATCCGGCGTTACGGCGATGCCCTCGTGCCGATGGAAGAGGCCCTCGCCGAGGTGGCGCTCGATATCTCGGGGCGCCCGCTCCTCGTTTACGAGGCCGCGATCGAAGCCGAGCAGATCGGTCAATACGAAACTTCGCTCACCGAGGAGTTCTTGCAGGCGCTGTGCCGTGCGGCAGGGTTGACCCTGCACGTTTCTTTGCGCGCTGGCCGCAACCCCCACCATTCCGTCGAGGCGATCTTCAAAGCTGTAGCCCGGGCATTGTCGGACGCTGTGGCGGTGGATCCGCGCGCCTCGGGCGAGGTTCCTTCGACCAAAGGGGTCTTATGAAGGTTGGGATCCTCGACCACGGGATGGGGAACCTCCGCAGCGTAGCCAAGGCACTCGAGGCTGCGGGAGCCACCACCTTCATCTCATCGTCATCGTCGGAGCTCGGTCGAGCCGATTCTCTGTGCGTTCCGGGCCAGGGGATCTTCGGCAGGTGCATGGACAACATGCGGGCCGGGGGATCGTCCGACCATGTCTTGGGTTGGATCGACGCGCAGCGGCCCTACCTCGGGATCTGCCTGGGCATGCAGATCCTGTTCGAAGGCTCGGGGGAGGGAGGAGGCCATCCCGGCTTGGGGGTATTCGCCGGGAGGTGCGAGAAGCTCACGGGCACCGTGACGGTCCCTCACATCGGGTGGAACACCGTCGATGGCGACCATTACTACTTCGATCACTCTTATGCCGCCTTCCCGCGCGATGACTCGATCGTGTCCGGATGGTGCGACCATGGGCAGACCTTCGCCGCTCGGGTCGAGCACGGTTCGGTTGTGGGCGTGCAGTTCCACCCCGAGAAGAGCGGGGATATAGGCATATCTCTATTGAGGAAGTGGGTCGAGCGATAACGTGAGCTTCATCGTCTTTCCCGCCGTGGACATCGCCGGCGGCCGATGTGTACGGCTCCTGCAAGGCCGTTTCGGAACCGAGACCGTCTATTCCGACGATCCTGTGAAGGTGGCCATCGGGTTCTGCAGGGCGGGCGCCAGGTGGCTCCACATCGTCGATCTCGACGGTGCCAAGACGGGGGAGCCGGTGAACCGCGAGCTCGTCATCGAAGTAGTCAAGGCGGCAAGTTGTCCGGTGCAAGCCGGCGGAGGGATGCGGTCGCTGGACGACGTCGAAGAGATCCTCGCCGCGGGCGCCAATCGAGCGGTCCTCGGCACGGTGGCGCTGGAGGATCCCGTCGCGATGGCCAAGGCATGCAAGAGGTACGGCGAGCGCATCGCCGTGTCCCTCGATGCCCGTGGAGACGAACTGGCGTCACATGGTTGGACCGTGGGATCCGGCGTGCCGGTGCTCGATGCGGTCAAGGCTTTCGAGGATGCGGGGGTCTCTTGGTTCATCTATACGGACGTCGAGCGCGACGGCACCATGAGTGGTCCGAACGTGGAAGGGCTCATGCGGCTGGCGGGAGCGACCACGTTGCCGGTTATCGCATCGGGGGGGATCTCTTCACTGAGCGATCTCCAGACGGTGGCACGCTTGAAGAGCGAGGGGATCGCAGGCGCGATCGTCGGACGAGCCTTCTACGAGAACAAGTTCGATGTGAAAAAGGCGATGTTCGCTGCCGACGAGGCGGCGGCCGGGCGCGCCGAGCTTCCGCTGCGCGAGGTATGAACGAAGCCCAGTTCCCCGCTCACCTCATCCGGGCCTAGAGCGCGCATGCTCGCCAAACGGATCGTGCCTTGTCTCGATGTCGATGGAGGCCGCGTCGTTAAAGGGGTGAGGTTCGTAGACATACGGGACGCCGGCGATCCCGTCGATCTGGCCGGTCGCTATGACGAAGAAGGCGCCGACGAGATCGTCTTCCTGGACATAACCGCCTCTTCTGAAGGACGCGATCTCATCCTGGACGTCGCGGCCCGCACCGCCGAGACCGTATTCATCCCGCTGACCATCGGGGGTGGGGTCCGGACGGTGGACGACGTGAGGCGGCTCCTGCGCGCCGGGGCAGACAAGGTGGCGGTCAACACCGCTGCGGTTAGAGATCCGGGGTTGATACGCAGAGCCGCCGATGAGTTCGGTAGTCAGGCGATCGTCTTGGCGATCGACGCGCGCCGAACCGGGCCCGGCTGGCAGGTCTACATCGAAGGCGGGCGGACCGACACGGGTATCGACGCGGTGGCGTGGGCGGCTAAGGGATGCTCCCTCGGGGCTGGCGAGATCCTGTTGACCTCGATGGACCGTGACGGGACGACCAACGGGTACGACCTCGATCTCACGCGTGCGGTTTCCTCGACCGTTCCGGCGCCCGTGATCGCGTCGGGCGGGGCCGGTAAGCCCGAGCATCTAGCCGATGCCGTGGACCCCGCACTCGGCGGCGCAGAGGCGGCACTGGCAGCTTCCATCTTCCACTTCGGTGAGTTCTCGGTCGCCGAGGCCAAGGCGGCGCTGGCAGAGCGAGGGCTGCCCGTTAGGATTCCACGCCCATGACTACCTATCTATTGATCGCAGACGCACTCAGCAGTCCCGAGATGCGCCACGAGATCGGTGAGGCCGTGATGGACCCGATGATCTTCATCGACCATGACGACAAACGGATCCTGGTTGGCAGCCTGCTCGAGGAACCCATCTTCTCCACCCGTGAAGACGTGATCGACGAGTTCCTGACCGACCAGTCACTCGGATCCGAGGAGCTCATCACGAACGAGAAGTTCCCGGTCGAGATGATCCAAGCTGAGCTGGCGGCCCGAGTGCTCCGGCGGATAGGCGCCCGGACGGTCATCGTTCCTCCCGCGTTCCCACTGGCCGAGGCGGACTACCTGAGGAGCACCGGGATAGATCTCGTCATCGATGCCGACGCCTGGGCCGATCGCCGTCGTCGGAAGGCCCCCTGGGAGCTAGAGGGGATCGAGAGAGCGCAACGGGCGGTCGAGACGGCCATGCTGACCGCGGCCCGGATGCTGCGGGAGGCTGAGCCCACGGCGAACGGCCAGCTTCGGTTCGAGGGCGAGATCCTGACGTCGGAATGGATCCGGGAATCGATGTCGGCCGAGCTGTTGATGCAGGGGGCCGAGAGCGAAGAGATCATCGTCCAGTCGGGTGATGCATGCCTGCGTGGACACGAGCCAGGAAGTGGTCCCATCTTGCCCGACCAGTCCTGCATCATCGATTGTTTCCCCCGCGACCGGCGGACGGGGGTCTACACCGACATGACCCGCACCTTCGTGCCGGGCACGCCCTCGGAGGAACTGAAGAAGCTCCACAAAACCTGCTGCGAGGCCCTGGAGATCGCTTTCGCCGCGATAAAACCGGGGGCGAAAGATGCTCACGCCAAGGTGGTCGAGCATTTCCACCGCAACGGCTTCCCGACGAAAGAGCATCACGCTGGGAACGAGCCGCTGACCGAAGGTTTCTGGCATTCACTGGGCCACGGCGTGGGCCTGCAGGTGCATGAGCGTCCCCGTATGGGCCGGCGACCGGAGCCTTTCGTGGAAGGTGACGTCGTAGCCGTGGAGCCGGGCCTGTACTTCCCGGGTATCGGCGGCGTCCGCCTGGAAGACACTGTGCTCGTTACGGAAGAGGGGGTAGAGCACATCACTGACCCGCTGTCGTACGAGCTCACTCCGTGAGCTTTCCTCGGGTCGAGGACCTGAGATTCGATGAGCGTGGTCTCCTGCCCGCGATCGTGCAGGACGCGTCCTCGGGAGAGGTGTTGATGCTCGCGTGGTGTGATGCCGAAGCCGTACGCCGCACGCTTGCGGGCGGCACGACCTGGTTCTGGAGCCGCTCGCGGCAGGAATATTGGAACAAGGGTGCGACATCCGGCAATCTGCAGCATGTCCGCGAGGTGCGATACGACTGCGATGAGGACGCCTTGCTCATGCTTGTCGATGCGGACGGACCGGCGTGCCATACCGGTGAGCGAAGCTGTTTCTATCGAACGCTCGGCGGACCCCAGGGGTGACCCTGCATCATCCCGAGCGCGAGCAGTTCCTCGATCTAGCGGGTCGCCATTCGGTCGTGCCGGTGTGGCGGGACGTGATGAATGATCTGCTGACTCCGGTCGCGGCATTCCTGCAGCTGGCTCCAGACCCGAACGCGTTCTTGCTCGAGAGCGTGGAGGGCGGCGAGCGCTGGGCTCGCTACTCGTTCATCGGCGGCGACGCGTTCGGGGTCATCAAGGCCAAGGACGGGGTTGTCTCGGTAGAAGGGGATCCGCCGGTGCCGCCGCAGGCGGGCGAGCCGCCGCTTGCCTACGTACGGCGGCTCCTCGCCGCCTTCGATGCTCCGGAGTTGCCGGGTCTGCCTCCTCTGCACGGCGGGGCGGTCGGGTATGTGGGTTACGACGCCGTGAGAGAGCTCGAGAGTCTGCCCCCCGGTCCACCGGATGATCTGGGATTGCCGGACCTCGCTCTGTTGCTGACCCGGACCTTCGTGGTCTTCGACCATCTGCTGCAGAAGGCGACCGTGATCACCAACGTTCCGATCCGCGGTGATCTGGATCGGGCTTATCGGGATGCCATCGAGAGGTGTGACGAGGTGGTGGAGCGGCTGAGCGCTCCGCTCCGGCCGACGACGGCAGATCCGGCTCCGGAGGTGAAGACCATCTTCTCCTCGCAGGTAGATGACGCCGAGTATGCCCGCTGGGTCGAGAAGGTCAGGGAACACATCTATGCGGGCGATGTCTTCCAAGCCGTGCCGGCGCGGCGCTTCGAGGCCGAGCTGCCGGGTTCGCCCTTCGGCGCGTACCGTGCGCTCAGGACCCTCAATCCCAGCCCCTACATGTATTTCTTGCGGTTCGGAGGAAGCTCGACCCACCCCGCCTTCGAGCTTGCAGGTTCTTCGCCCGAACCTCTAGTGCGGGTGACGGGTGATGCCATCGTTACTCGGCCGATCGCCGGCACCCGCAGACGCGGCCAGGACGAGACGGAAGACCTCGCCCTCGAGGCCGATCTGCGTGCGGATGAGAAAGAGCGTGCCGAACACGTGATGCTGGTGGATCTGGCGCGCAACGATGTTGGACGGGTAGCCCGGTACGGGTCTGTGGCGGTCCCCGAGCTGATGGTGGTCGAGAGGTACTCGCACGTGATGCATCTCGTGTCCAGCGTCATTGGCACCCTCGCCGCCGATAAGACGCCTTTCGATGCATTGACTGCCTGTTTCCCGGCCGGAACCGTCTCGGGCGCGCCGAAGGTCCGAGCTATGCAGATCATCGACTCGGTAGAGGTGACCAGGCGGGGCCCCTATGCCGGGATCGTCGGCTACTTCGACTTCTCCGGGAACATAGATACCTGCATCACGATCAGGACCATCGTGGCGGTGGGGGGCAAAGCGTACGTTCAGGCCGGAGCCGGTATCGTCGCCGATTCCGATCCTCAGGCGGAAGCAGACGAGACCCGGAGCAAGGCAGAAGCGCTGCTTCGCGCGGCTGCCATCTCCGCCCGTTTCTCGATCTAGGGCTCGTAGCGCTCCAGGGCCTCGGCGTCCGCGGCGGCGATGTTCAGCCGGACCTTCTCGCGGGTGATCTCGGTCACAGCGTCACCCGGGATGAAGCGCTCGCCGTCGAGCACGCCCGGCCGGAAGACCAATCCAGAGAAGATGTCTTTCTCCCGGTCGGCAACGACCTCGGTCACCTCGCCTATGGCGTGGCCGTCGGCGGCAACCACGGGGGTGCCGGGGGTGATGGCCATCCATGAGACCGGCCGTGTCTCGCTCACCGGCTCATACTAGGCGCGTGTTGAAGTTCTCGGTTGTCCTCTCGATCGCGCTCGTCCTGGGTACGAGCGCGTGCTCGGATACATCTCCCGCCCCGCGGGCTCCGGAGGTGGAGGGTCCTTCTCACTTCGAAGGAAGTGCCGCGCGCAACCAAGCGTCTCAGTTCGATCAGGAGATCCCGGACCGCCCCGCCGGTTCGGCTGAAGAGCAGGGTGCAGCCTCATACATCCTCGGGACGCTACAGAGGAGCGGCTACATCGCGCGGCTTGACGCGGTTCCCGTCGCGAACCTGGCGAATTCGACCAACGTCATCGGACGCCCTTTCGGCGGCGAGACCGTGGCGATGGTGGTGGTGCCGTACGGGACGGGCCCTGGTGCACCCGCTGAGTCTTTGGCTCTCGGCACGTTCCTCGAGCTTGCCCGGGCGCTCACTGCGTCCGCGCCCGACCACAAGGTCGCGTTCACGGCTCTGGGCGCGGAGTTCACGAATCTTCAGGGCGGTCACCTCGGGTCCCGCCGGCTGGCGCGCTTCCTCATCGACGAGCAGGAGAAGCCCTTGATCGTGCAGCTGGGCGACATCTCGGACGGCGAGCCGCTGGCGGTAGCAGGAGACGCCAATGAGGTTCTGTTGGGTCCGTCGGATGGAGCCGGGCTTGCCGAAGCGCGACTTCCCGATCCCGACGTTTTCTCGGAGGCCGGACTAAGGCGCGTGGTGGTATCCGGCGAGCCGGAAGAGGTCGGGGCGCTGCTGCTGGAGTTTCTGGCGAACCTCGGCCTATAACCTCATCGCCATGTCGTTCTTAGCCGATCTGCTCGTCTCGACCCGCGCGCGGGTAGACGCTGCCAAGATCAACGTGACCGAAGAGGTGTTGGAGCAGCGGGTCGTCGCGGCCGAGGAACCGCGGGGTTTCGCTGCTGCGCTGCGGCGTAGTGAACCCACCCTGATCGCAGAGATCAAGCGAGCGACCCCGGCCGGCGGCGAACTCGATCTGGATCTCGAGGCCAGACGAACGGCTGTTGCTTACGCGGCCGGAGGGGCTGTGGCCATCTCCGTGTTGACCGAGCCCGACAGCTTCAAGGGGTCCCTCGACGATCTCGCCGCAGCGCGCGCTGCGGGTCTCCCGGTGCTCCGTAAGGACTTCATCATCGATCCCTTCCAGATCTTCGAAGCGAGGGCTTTCGGGGCTGATGCCGTTCTGCTCATCATGCGCATCCTGGGCGACGAAGCCGAAGAGCTGCTGCGGATCTGTGGAGCGTTGGGGATGGATGCACTCGTCGAGGTCTTCGACGAGGACGACCTGACACGGGCCCTAGCGATCGGGGCCCGGGTGGTGGGCATCAATCACCGCGACCTAGAGACCTTCGAGGTGGACCGTGAACGCACCGCCGCGCTCTCGCCGTCGATCCCCGGCGAGGTCACGGTCGTATCGCTCTCGGGTGTCTCGACGAGACGCGAGGTGGAGGAGCTGGGCGCTGCGGGTGCTCATGCGATTCTGGTCGGGGAGTCGATAATCACCGCTCCCGACCCGGCCGCGAAGATCAGAGAGCTGTTGGGACGATGAGCGGCCGGGAGATGCCCGACGAGCGCGGCCGCTTCGGTGAGTTCGGTGGCCGCTACGTCCCCGAGGCATTGATGGGGGCCCTCGATGAGCTCGAGCGCGCCTGGGAGTCGGCACGCGCCGACGCGGGGTTCGATGCCGAGTTGACAGGGCTCCTGACCGATGTCGTGGGACGACCGACGCCGCTCTACGACGCCGAGCGTTTCTCCGAACGGGTCGGATGCCGTGTGCTTCTGAAGCGTGAGGACCTAGCCCACACCGGCGCGCACAAGATCAACAACACCCTCGGCCAGGTACTCCTCGCCAAACGGATGGGGAAATCGCGCATCATCGCGGAGACCGGAGCCGGTCAGCACGGTGTCGCAACGGCCGCTGCAGCCGCTTACTTCGGATTGCCGTGCGTCGTCTATATGGGAGCTACCGACGTCGAGCGACAGAACCTGAACGTCGTACGGATGGAGATGCTGGGCGCCACCGTGGTACCGGTGAAGGCGGGCTCGAGCACGTTGAAGGACGCCATCAACGAGGCTCTGCGTGATTGGGTGACGAACGTCGAATCGACGCATTACGTGATCGGTTCGGTCGTGGGGCCGCACCCTTATCCGGAGCTGGTGGCAAGCCTCCAGTCCGTGATCGGCAACGAGGCGCGCGAGCAGGTGCTCGCACTGACCGGAGTGCTTCCCGACGAGGTAGTGGCATGCGTGGGAGGGGGTTCCAACGCCATAGGGCTCTTCCGAGCTTTCTACCGCGACGATGTAGTGCTCACCGGCGTAGAAGCCGCCGGGGAAGGGCTCGACCGGCGACACGGCGCGTCGATCATCGCCGGTGAGCCCGGCATCCTCCACGGTGCACGCTCACTCTTGCTGCAGGACGCCGACGGCCTGATAGCGGAGGCTCATTCGATCTCTGCCGGCCTCGACTATCCCGGGGTCGGGCCCGAGCATGCATGGTTAGCGACGACCAAACGAGCTCGCTACGAGGCCGTCGACGACGACGAAGCCGTGGCCGCCTTCGAGGTTCTGGCCGCAACGGAGGGCATCCTTCCGGCACTCGAGTCCTCACACGCACTCGCTTACGTGCTGCGCGCCGGTCGCTCGGACGGCGTCATCCTGGTCGGCCTCTCGGGCAGGGGAGACAAGGACGTCGCGACGATCGCCCGGGTGCTGGGCAAGTGACCGAACTGCTAGCCCACCTCGAGGCGCTGCGTGGTAGCGGGAGGAAACTGCTGGTGCCCTACCTGATGACGGGTATCCCCGACAAGGATTCCTTCCCCGAGGTCTATCGAGCCGTCGCCGCCGGTGCCGATGCCATCGAGGTCGGGCTTCCGTTCTCGGACCCTTTGATGGATGGACCGGTGATCGCCGCGGCCGGTGAACGAGTGATACGTGCCGGTATCGGGCCACTCGATGCGCTGGAGTTGGCGGGGGCGCAGCAGGCCGACCCCCCGCGCATCGTGATGACGTATTACAACCCGATCCATCGCATCGGTGAGTCCGAGTTCTGCCGGCGGGCTGCGGACGCGGGGACCCGGGGCCTCATCGTTCCGGACCTACCGATGGAAGAGTCCGAAGCACTGCGACGTGCCGCGGCAGAGGTAGGCATCGCCTGGATACCGCTCGTCGCACCGACCTCGTCACCGGAGCGCGTCGCCGCGATCTCGGCGACCGCAACGGGGTTCGTTTACGCGGTGTCTTCACTGGGCGTTACCGGGGCGCGGGACTCACTCGCTTCCTCCGCTGCCGAAGTGGTGAGGAGGATCCGCGTTGCGACAGATGCTCCCGTATTGATCGGCATCGGCATCAGCGACGCGGCTCAAGCCGCCGCCGCCGCCATGATCGCGGACGGCGTGGTCGTGGGCAGCGCGGTGGTGCGGGTCGCTCTCGAAGACGGCGCGGCGGCAGCAGGCGCCCTCGTCGCCGGCATGCGTGTCGCACTCGACGGCTGAGCCCGCCACCTAAGCAGAACTGCGGAGTCATATTCCCTAAAGAAATCCGGGTTCGCCGGCGATGGGTAGGTAACGTTGCATCTAGCAACTGGCATTTTCTGTCGGGGAGATGGGTTATGCGCCAGGTTCGGATCCAGAAACGCGGCAGGCCCCGTTAGGGGAGGACTCGTCCGTCGTACGGCGAATCGTTGGTTCATGACCCTGTGGCGCCGTCTCCGTCCGCTCGTCGCGCTCTCGCTCGTTCTATCGTTCGCCTCTCTTCCGGCGGCCGCGACCGCTCCGCCGAACCTCGAGGCCAACGTCATCCCGGCCGATTTCCCGAGCGAGGTAAAGACTTTTCCAGGCATCGACCATGGTGGGCGTAAGCCGAAGCCGATCGAGACCGATTGGAGGATCTTCCAGTCGACGGGGAACTGCTGCGAGAACTATCTGACGACCGATAAAGCCGGCAATCTCTACGACTTCGGCGGCAGTTACATCAACGTGACGGCCGACCGCGGCAAAACGTGGGAGCAGGTGAGGCCTCTCACCCCGCTGGTCAACGGCGAAGGAGCCATCTCCGCAGCGCCCGGCGGGGACATCGTCGGGGTCCAGTGGGATCCGTATTCGGGGGATCACCTTCTGAGCTTCAAGTACGACGCCGCGCAGGAGAAATGGCTCTACGCAGAGATGCCGGTGCATGTGCCCTTCTACGACCGCGAATGGATCGGGGTCGTTCCCGGGCCGGTCACCGTCCTCGGCGAGACCGTTCCTTACGTTTCGTTCATCAAGGGAGCGTGGCCAGCCAAAGAGGTGTGGTTCTTCTCGACGGACGGACTGAACTACGACACCGTGGACAGCAAGTACGCCCAGCAGGCGATCTTCGGGGGGACCACCGACACGCTCACGGCCGAGCCGCATCGCGAGATGGATTGGATCCAGCCCAACAGCAACTCGGGCATGACCCCTCTCGGAGTGGGTCGCATGCTCGCTCGGCCGGACGCCCCCGCCATAGGGCAGTCGTCTAACTGGGGAGTCTTCGAGGGCGACTTCGGGAAATGGAGTACCTATGAGGGCAACCTGCAGGGACGTTTCCAGGTGGACTCTGCGGGCCGCATCCACAACGTGATCCCGGAACCCGGCGGCTTCTTGTACCGGATCTCGACCAACGGCGGGAAGAGCTGGACCTCGACGAAGGTCTCCCTCCCGCGCGAACACGAGATCGAGGAGATCGACTTCCGAGCGCACAAGCAGATCGGTATCGCGGCAGTCGCGATCCATGCCCACAACTCGAAGGCGAGCGCCGACGCGGATCTCTTGTACAAGTTCGACATCAAGAAGAACGAGGCGAAGCTGCTGAGGTTCAACAAGGTAGGACTGGGGGATCTTGACGGTGCATCCGGCGTCGGAGCAAGTATCAGGTTCGACTTCGAGACGGTGACCATCTTCCCGGACGGGAGGGTGGCGATGTCCTTCTACGACAGCACCACCGGCAACCGTCCGTTGCTCGCGGTCGAAGGAAAGACGCGCTCGAAGTAGATCTTCCTGCAAGGCCCCAGGGGGGTCGCAAGAGCGCACTATCCTCGCTCGCGTGATCGCCAGAGACGTATTGGAAGGGCTCAATCCGCAGCAGACCGAGGCCGCCCAAGCGGTGCGAGGTCCCGTGTGCATCCTGGCCGGCGCCGGCACGGGGAAAACGACGACCATCACCAGACGTATCGCGAATCAGGTCGTCACCGGAACCTTCCGTCCGGAATCGATCCTGGCGGTCACTTTCACTAAGAAAGCGGCGGGGGAGTTGAGCGGCCGGCTGGCCGCCCTGGGCGTGGCTTCGGTCCGCACCCGGACGTTCCACGCAGCGGCGCTCCGGCAATTAGGTTTCTTCGCGCCGGACCGCGCCGGGCGGGTCTTGGCGGGAAAGGGTCGCATCCTCTACCGGCTGGCGCGCTCACTCCCGAAGCCTTATTGCTTCCAGCCGGCCGGCGATCTCGCCACCGAGATCGAGTGGGCTCGTAATCAGCGGATCCATGCAGATACCTATCTGGATTCCTTGGGAGACCATCAACCCCCGATCCCGGCCGATCTCATGGCGCGCACGTTCGCGCGTTACGAGAAAGACAAGTCGCAGGAAGGGTTGATGGACTTCGAAGACGTGCTCGAGCGCACCGTAGAGATGTTCGCTGATGACGAGTACGCACTGGAACGTTTCAGGGTCCAATACGAGGCATTCACGGTGGACGAGTACCAGGACGTGAACCTTTTGCAAAAGTCTCTACTCGACATGTGGCTCGGTGAACGCGACGACCTCTGCGTGGTGGGGGACGACTATCAGTCGATCTACTCGTTCACGGGTGCTACTCCCGATCATCTCCTCGCTATGCCTGCAGCTTTCCCTCGCACGAGGGTCTTCAGACTGGAAGAGAACTATCGTTCGACACCTCAGATCGTAGCCATCGCCAACCGCCTCGTACCTCAGCTCGGGGGTGCCGAGAAGATGTTGCAGGCGGTCGCTGCCGACGGTCCAGAGCCGACATTGAAGGCGTTCCACGATCCCCAGCGCGAGCTCGACTTCCTGATAGAAGAGATGAAGGTCCTGCACGAACAGGGTGTGCCGTGGGAGGAGATGGCGATCCTCTATCGCATCAATGCGATGTCCGAGGACTATGAGGAAGGCCTCTCGGCGGCGGCGATCCCGTATCAGGTGCAGGGTGGCTCCTTCCTTACTCGGCCGGCGGGTCGCTCACTAGGACCTCGCCTCAAACGAGCCCGTGCTACGACGGAGGTTGCCGCCTTCGTCGCGGCCGCCGCCGCAAAGGAGGGGTATTCCGCCGCCGGCGCGGGCGATGCCGGTCAGGAAGAGCAGACCCGCCAGCGTGACCTCGGGCGCTTCATCCAGCTCGCGCAACAATTCGACGATGGTTCTCGCACCATCGCGGAGTTCGTCACGGATCTCGAGCAGAGATTCCTGTCGGAGAGCGACGGCAGGGGAGTGAACCTCCTTACCTTGCACCGTGCGAAGGGTCTCGAATGGAAAGCCGTCTTCATCCCATCCGTGATCGAAGGTGACATCCCGTACCGGCGCGCCGTGGACACCAATCTCGACGAGGAGCGCCGGCTCTTCTATGTAGGGCTGACGCGCGCCAAGCGTTATCTGACGTTGTCATGGGTCGCCGGAGGTCGGAAGCAACCGAGCCGGTTCCTTCGAGAGCTCGGCGTGCTGGGCGCCGGCGAGCCCGCAGGTTCGAGACGCGGCAGCTCATCGCGGTCTGCAAGGTCCGGTGGAGGATCCCCGCCGTTGCGCACCCCGGCGCGCCGACTCTCGGGCGTGGTCGCGGAGGTCGCTCTAGAGGTTCAGTTGTCGGGAGGATTCCGGGGACGCATCACCACGGTCGGCGCCGAAGACGTCACCGTGGCGATCGACGGGGGAGCTTCGATGACCGTCCCTTACGGCGAAAGCGTGATCGTGGACGGGGTCTCCAAACCCTTGCTCCCGCCGGAAACCGGCATCGACGAAGAAGAAGAGGTGGAAGCCGACGAGTCCGTGGTCCAGGCTTTGAAAGCCTGGCGCTTGGAACGTTCGCGCTCCGACAAGATGCCCGCCTTCATCATCCTGCACGACAAGACCCTGACCGCGATAGCCGCGGCGCGCCCGACGACCATGGAGGCTCTCGCAAATATCTCCGGCATGGGGCCCACCAAATGCGACCGCTACGGCACCGACATCCTCACGGTCCTGTCGACAGCCTCGTCGAGCTAAACGGCGAGGAGTACCGCCAAAGCGTCACACCTGGTCCCTAGATTTGAGGACATGACGCGCCCTCGACACGAACATGACGCAGCCATGCGTTTGATCGAGCAGGGTGTCAACGATTGCGAGATCGCCCCGACAGGTCCTAGAGGCGTTTATCGACTGTCCATCACGCTCGATCTCAAGTACGTAGAGTTCCTTAGGGGCCTGATCCAATCAGATGGCTGGCGAGTTGAAGCCCTAGAATCGCTTTCACGCAGGCCGGGATGGCGGAATTGGCAGACGCCATGGATTCAAAATCCATTGTCCGTAAGGGCGTGCGGGTTCGAGTCCCGCTCCCGGCACCAAGAAGAAAGGGCGCCCCCGAAGGGGCGCCCTTTCTTAGCATACGAACTAACGTCTAGCAGCTGTTGCCCTTGATGGGGATGCAGTCGAACTCGACGGTGGAGCTCTCGGTTCCGTAGAAGACCCGTGTCATGTACGGCGGCGCGCCGAGGATCGGCGTGACCTGAACCATGATCACGGAGTTCGCCTTGAAGTTGACGTCTTCGATGGTTGCTTCGACAGTGCCGGGGCCCGCGGGCAGGTCGATAGTGACCACTCCGTCGGGCTCCACGTAGTTGTTCCCACCGGTGCTGCTGTTGCAGAACTGGGCGGCCATGTCCGGCCATACCCGGATCTCGGCTTGTCCGCCCTGGCCTATGGCATCGAATGTCACGGTCATGTCGCCGGTGACGGTCCCGCTCACGGGGCCGACGAAGACCGGCATGAGGCTGTTGCCCCCGCAGCTCGTGTTCGGGCTCGCCGTGGCCTGCCAGAGACCCATGTTCTTCTCGCCCGAGCCTGCCTCGGGTTGAAGCTTCAAGAAGGTGCCGTTCACGGACTGGTCCTCTTCACCGAAAGTGGAGTCGCCCTCCATGAAGAGGGTGGTCGCCACCGGCTTCGCTTTCTTCTTCTTTTTCTTGGCTTCGGCGGGCAGGCCCAATGAGCCGACCGCCAGTCCGGCCACCATGCAGCAGATCAGTAGCTTGTTCTTCGTCATGATCGAACCTTCCGTCGAGTGATCCGTTATCCATGGTTTCGTCCCCTGAGGCCGAACCCCTGCAGCAGGCCGGAGATCGGCCCGGACATTCCAGCCGCCTATATCCTCGAGGCATGCGGATCCAGAAGAGTCTGAGTGAGATCGGCGAGCGGCTCGCCAGGGCGAAGGCTGATCTCAAGATCGTCGAGGAGCAGCTGCTGTTCCAGATGGACGTGGTGGAAGAAACCAAGAACCGGGCGCTCGTCTCCGAGACCCCTCTCGCAGACCGGGAGCACCAGGAGGCCCAGGCCGACCTCCGCAGGCTCGAACGTCAGCGGGCCGAGGTTCAGGCGGACATCTCCGAGCTGCAGCGGGAGCAAGACAAGCTCTTGGACAGGATGCTCGGATGACGGGGTCTCGGACCAGGGTGGTGATCGCCGAGGACGAGGCGATCATCCGTCTCGACCTGAAGGAGATGCTCGAAGAGGAAGGGTTCGACGTTGTAGGCGAGGCCTCGGACGGTGACGCGGCGGTGAGACTGACCGAAGAGCACTCCCCGGACCTCGTGGTGATGGACATCAAGATGCCGGGCATGGACGGGCTCACCGCCGCCGAGAGGATCTCGGAGAAGAACCTGGCCGCCGTACTGATCCTGACGGCGTTCTCTCAGAAGGACCTCATCGCTCGTGCCGCCGAAGCCGGAGCCATGGGCTACCTGGTCAAGCCTTTCCAGAAGTCGGATCTGATCCCGGCTATCGACGTCGCTCTCGCGCGCTATCAGCAGATGGCCGCCGTCAGGTCCGAAGCGGACGATCTCGGAGAGCAGCTGGCCACCCGCAAGGCGGTCGACCGAGCCAAAGGGAAGCTGATGGATTCAGAGGGGATCCCCGAGGCAGAGGCTTTTCGGCGCCTCCAGAAACGGGCGATGGACGAACGGCGCTCCATGCGTGAGGTGGCTGAAGAAGTCCTGAATGCGTGACGTTTTGGGCCCGATTCACTAGCCCTCGAGCCGATCGGCCCCGTAGTATCCCGTTGCTTCGTCATTCAAGGCCGGGGAGGCGGAGCTCGTGGTTAACCGGCGCAAAAGGGGAGTGGCTTTTGAAGAGTTCTAAATGGCTACGGCTGGTAGCCGTAGCAGGTGCGTTGGCACTAGTGATGGCTGCATGTGGCGACGATGAAGGTGGAACGACTGCCGGCGGCGGCGATGACGAGCCGAAGGATTGCACCTGGGTGATCGGCACCATGGGTGCCCTTTCGGGTGACTTCGCTTCTCTCGGCGCGCCGATCTCCGAGGGTGTCGAATATGCAGTACAGCAGGCGAACGATTCTGGCGAGCTTGCCTGTGAGCTCGAGCTTCAGAAAGAAGACAGCCAGGGCAGCCCCGACCAGGCACCTCAGCTGGCTCAGAGCCTCGTGGAGAACGAGAACCTGGTCGGCGTAGCCGGTCCGTACTTCTCCGGAGAGACACTCGCCACCGGTGACATCTTCACCGACGCCGGCGTCGCGTTCTCGGGAACCGGAACGAACGAGACGATCGACGAGCAGGACTTCGAGACCTGGTTCCGCGCCGTGGCGCCGGACAACATCCAGGCCGAGGTAGCAGCCGACTACATCGAAGGTGCCCTCGGTGGGGGCAAGGTCACGGTCATCCACGACAACCAGGACTACTCCAAGGGTCTGGCAGAGGGCGTGGAGAAAAACCTGTCCGGCAGCGAGGTACAGGGTCCCCTCGTGATCAACCCTGAAGAATCCGATTACTCGGCCGTTGTTGCCCAGGTGTCGGGCTTCGGTCCCGACGTCGTGTACTACGGCGGATACACGCCGCAGGCGGGCCCGCTGCTCCAGCAGCTCAACGACGCCGGTGTGGAAGCTCTGTTCCTATCCGACGACGGCGCGAAGGATCCCTCGTTCGGTGGTCTTGCCGGTAGCGCCGCTCAGGGTGCTCAGGTGACGTGCCCGTGCACCGACCCGTTCAAGCAGGAGTCCGCGCAGGCCTTCGTCGACGGTATGCGGGAGACATACGGCGAGAATGCCCCCGGCACCTTCGCGGCGGACATGTTCGACGTTACGAACGTGATGATCGAGGCTCTGAAGGGCCTCAGTGGTGACGAGTCGATCGACGAGGTCCGCGCTGCGGTCGTCGAGCAGTTCGACACCGCCGATGGCTACCAGGGTGTCGCCAAGGCATACACCTGGGAAGATTCAGGTGAGTTCCAAGGTGGTCCCGATGACATCTGGATCTATGAGTGGAGCGATGAAGAAGACAACTTCGTATCCCTCGGCTCCGCAGGAGAGCTGGTCAACTAGCTCGGCTGCATAGCTTTTCGGGGGGCTCCGCCTACGGGCGGGGCCCCTTTTCTTCGTATTTCAGGACTTCTTCAGCGAGTGCTCCTACAGCCTCTTTACAGGGATTTTGTCCCCCGATCGGACCTGTAGTGGGGTCTTTGCGTCCGGTGACCTTGGGAAGCCTGGCACGGGATGGCCGAGTCTAGTTAGACTGTGGCCGCTTTCCACAGGAGAGCTCCGGCTGGTCGTCGCCCAGCGTCGGCGCGCCGGGACAGGTCGGTAAGTTGGTTTAGCAAGGGGGAAATGCATGAAGGGATCCAAGTGGCTGTCGCTGTTCGCAGTGCTGATGGCCGTAACTCTTCTCGGCGCAGCTTGTGGGGGTGACGGTGACGACCCTGATGACACGGCCGCCCCAGAGGACCGCGATTGCACGTGGACTATCGGAACGATCGGTGCTCTATCGGGTGACTTCGCGGCCATCGGGCAGCCCATCTTCAACGGTATCGAGCACGGCGTTAACACGGTCAACGACAACGCCGATCTCGCCTGTAACCTCGAGATCCAGAGCGAGGACAGCCAGGGGAGCCCGGACCAGGCACCTCAGCTGGCGCAGAGCCTCGTAGAGACTGAGACGCTGGTAGGCATCGTCGGGCCGTATTTCTCGGGTGAGACTCTTGCTACGGGTGACATATTCGACGACGCAGGCGTCGCGTTCCTGTGTCCGTCCTGCACCAACGAGACGATCGACGACCAGGGCTGGAACACGTTCTTCCGCGCGGTCGGCGACGACGCCCTCCAGGGTGAGCAGGCGGCCAAGTACATCGATGATGGTCTGAACGCAGGAACCGTGGCGATCGTCCACGACAACCAGGACTACTCGAAAGGCCTGGCTGATGCGGTGGAGAAGAATGTCAGCGCGGATGTGGCCGGTCCGTTCATCATCAACCCCGAGGAGGTGGATTACTCCGCCGTCGTCTCGCAGGTGAAGGGCGCCAACGCCGACGTGGTCTTCTACGGCGGTTACGTGCCTCAGGCGGGTCCGCTCGCCCAGCAGCTGCGGGACGCGGGCGTGGACGCCACGTTCCTCTCCGATGACGGCACGAAGGACAACCAGTTCGGTGAGCTGGCGGGCAACGCTGCCGAGGGCGCACAGGTCACGTGCCCTTGTGCCGACCCGGCCGAGGTGGAGGGTGGAGCCGAGTTCGTCTCCGGTATGGAAGAGGCCTACGGTGAGCCTCCCGGCACCTTCGCTGCCGAGGGTTACGACTCGGTCCAGTTGATCGCCGAAGCGCTGAAGGACTTCGACGCGGACGCCTCGATCGACGACGTACGCGCCGGCATCGTGGAATTCCTCCACAACGTGGATGGCCATCAGGGCGTCGTGAAGGCTTACACCTTTGGCGACACCGGTAACGTCGACGTCGGCCCGGCCGGTATCTTCGTGTACGAGTGGAGCCCCGAAGACGAGAACTTCGTGGTGCTCGGCTCGGTTGACGAGCTGGTAGGCGGCTAGCAGCAGAATCGTTCGAAAAAAGAGGGGGGCTTCGGCCCCCCTCTTGCACGATTGATGTATCTTCCGGCAGCAA
The DNA here is from genome assembly GCA_051001455.1 of Actinomycetota bacterium. Lineage (GTDB taxonomy): Bacteria > Actinomycetota > CADDZG01 > CADDZG01 > WHSQ01 > JBPCNH01. The sequence continues at coordinate 36,883 of JBPCNH010000015.1, read as the reverse complement.
AGACTTTTCGGTAGGTATTTCCAACCACGCAAACGGGGGCGTCTTTGGACTGCAATACCGCTCTACTCGGCCCCACCTTCGTACAAGGGCTGATCCTGGGCTCTATCTACGCCCTGATCGCCTTGGGCTACACGATGGTGTACGGCGTTCTGAAGCTCATCAACTTCGCCCATGACGCTGTGTTCATGGTCGGGGGCGCAGCTGCTTATTACGTCTTCGGACAGTTCCTGGGCATCACGGACCCCAAGTCCGGCATCGAGCTCGTGATCATCCTTCTCGCGGTCCTGATGGTCGGCGGCCTCTTCTCGGCTCTGGGCGCGACGATCCTCGAGCGCGCCGCCTATCGGCCTCTCCGGCGCCGGCACGCGTCTCGTCTCGCGTACCTGATCAGCGCGATCGGAGCGTCGTTCTTCGTGACGTATCTGTTCCAGCAGCGCTTCCTCCTGGGCGCAGCCAAGCGTCAGTTCCCCCGGGTGATGCGGACCGAGGAAGCTTTCGAACTCTTCGGTTCCAGGGTGAACAACAAAGACGTACTCATCGTGGTGACTGCGCTGGTGTGCCTGTTCATCCTCGATCGCCTGATCAACAAGACCCGTACCGGCCTCAGCATCCGGGCGCTCTCCGAAGACCCCATAGCGGCTCAGCTGATGGGTGTGAATACCGACCGGGTGATCGTGACAACGTTCTTGATCGGAGGCTTCTTCGGAGGCATCGCCGGGTCTCTCTACGGGCTGCAATTCGGGAACGTTGCCTGGAACATGGGTTTCATCCCCGGGATCAAAGCTTTCACCGCGGCCGTGCTCGGGGGTATCGGCAATATCCGCGGAGCGATGCTCGGGGGAGTGATGCTGGGATTGATCGAGAACATGAGTGTTGTCTGTATCGGCTCTGAGTGGAAAAACGTTGTCGCATTCACCATGTTGCCGTTGGTGCTGATCTTCCGACCTACCGGCATGCTCGGTGAAAGGATCGGTGGCTGATGGCGACCACCTTCAACATGCGTGCGTACCTCGATCGGCATTACCCAAAGATGTCGGGCCGTTTACCGGATTCGGTCGTCGGGCCTTTGGACAAGGCCGCCAAAGGTTGGTTCCGCATGGGTTTCGCCCGGTACCTGATCATCGCCGCCATCATGTGGTTCATCCCCAGCTTGATGGAGAGCGGGAACATCCCCTACCTGAAGGGAGGGTTCGGCACCACCGTCCTCTTCAACACGGGTGTCTGGATCCTGCTGGCGATCGGCCTGAACGTCGTGGTCGGTCTCGCAGGTCTGTTGGACCTCGGTTATGTGGCCTTCCTAATGCTCGGTGCTTACGCCACGGCACTGCTCACCGACTCCGGCGGCGCCGACCAGTTCCACTTCTTCGTTGCCTCGCCGTGGATCGCGCTGCCGTTCTCGCTGATAGTTGCGATGGCCGCCGGTGCGGCGCTGGGTATCCCGACGCTTCGTCTGCGTGGCGACTATCTCGCCATCGTGACGCTCGGGTTCCACGAGATCGTCCGTCAGACCTTTAACAATCTCGCGATCACGAACGGCTCCCGAGGCATCTTCGGCATCCCTCACCCGGACATCCACCTGTTTGGACTGGACCTCGAATTTAAGCTCGACGCGACACCGTACTGGCGGTTCCTGCTGATCCCGGCGATCATCCTGGCGGTCATCATGGTCAAGCACCTCGAGACTTCACGGGTCGGCAGGTACTGGACCGCCATCCGTGAGGACGAGGTCGCAGCGGCCGCGATGGGTGTACCCGTAACGAAGATGAAGGTTCTGGCGTTCGTCATCGGCGCTTCGACGAGTGGTGTGGCGGGATGGATCTACGCCACGAAGCTCAACTTCATCAGCCCGAACAACTTCCCGTTGCTGCAATCGATCTTGGTGCTCAGCGCGGTCGTTGTCGGTGGCCTAGGCAGCATCGCCGGGGCGGTACTAGGGGCGGTACTCGTGATCATGCTGCCGGAGGTCATCCGGCAAGCGGCCGGTGGAAACGCGATCTTCGGCTTCGACATCGAGACCGGCCGTATCGCGGTATTCGGAGCGACGCTCATCATCGTGATGATCTTCCGGCCCGGAGGACTGTTGGCCGCGCGGCGACGGCGCACCGAACTGCAGGAAGCCGGCGCGGCCGATGATGTCATCAGTAGCGATGGAGCCGCCAAGAAGCGTGAGGAAGTTGAGAGTCATGGCGATTCCGTCCGGTCTCCGGCCGAGGGGGGTGAGGAGTACTAGATGGCAGGTCTCATGAACGTCGATCAAGTGACTATGCAATTCGGCGGTCTCAAAGCCCTCAGCAATGTCGACTTCGAGATCCAAGAGGGTGAGATCTTCGGCCTGATCGGACCGAACGGCGCCGGGAAGACGACGTTGTTCAACTGCATCACCGGCGTGTACAGCCCGACGGAAGGGAAGGTGACCTTCGCCGGTGATGGGATCACGGGCAAGCGCCCGGATCAGATCGTGGATCTCGGTATCTGCCGGACGTTCCAGCAGATCCGCTTGTTCCCCAACATGACTGCCTTCGAGAACGTCTTCGTAGGCGCCGACGCGCGGCACAAAACCAGCGTTCTCGGCGCGCTCTTCCACGGACCTCGCCACCGTCACGAGGAGAGCGAAGGCGAGAAGAAGGTTCTGGAGTTGCTCGATTACGTCGGGATCAAGCGGTTCGCCAACGACCTGGCGAAGAGCCTCTCCTACGGCGACCAGCGCCGGCTCGAGATTGCCCGCGCTCTTGCGACAGAGCCGCGGCTCCTGCTCTTAGACGAGCCGGCCGCAGGGATGAACCCGGTGGAGAAGAACGGCTTACGGAAGTTGATCCGCAAGATCGCCGATGGTGGGACGACCGTCTTCTTGATCGAGCACGACATGAAGGTCGTCATGGGTCTCTCGGACCGCGTGGCGGTACTCGACCACGGCGAGATGATCGCTCGAGGTAAGCCTGAAGAGGTCCAGAAGGATCCCAAAGTCGTTGAGGCTTACCTCGGCACCGCAGCAACGAAGAAAGCTGCTTCGGAAGGCGGTGAGAGCTGATGGCGGAGGGCAAAGGCGCTCCACTTCTCGAGCTCAAGGACGTAGAGGTTCGCTACGGCGTCATCGAAGCCGTCCGCGGCGTCGACCTCAAGGTCTACCCGGGCGAGATCGTCACCTTGATCGGCGGTAACGGTGCGGGGAAAACGACAACGTTGCGTGCCATCTCGATGGTTCACGGCCCGTCGCACGGGTCCATCATGTTCGACGGTGAAGAGGTCACGAGCCTTCGCAGCGATGAGGTTGTTTCACGGGGCATCGTCCAGGTCCCCGAGGGCCGGCACATCTTCCCCAACATGACGGTCGCCGAGAACCTCAGGATGGGATCCTTCCAGCAGACGCAGAGTTCTAAGGCTGATATCGACGCGGGTCTCGAACATGTATACGAGTTGTTCCCCCGGGTGAAGGAGCGGCGCAAGCAGCTCGGTGGAACGCTTTCTGGTGGCGAGCAGCAGATGTTGGCGATCGGTAGAGGGTTGATGGCCAAGCCGAAGATCTTGATGCTCGATGAGCCCTCGATGGGACTAGCTCCTCAGGTCGTCGAGCGCGTGTTCGAGGTGATCCAGACGGTCAACAATGAAGGTGTGCCGGTTTTGCTAATCGAGCAGAACGCACAGATGGCGCTCCAGGCGGCCGATCGCGGGTACGTGATCGAGACCGGTGAGATCGCTCTGGAGGACGAGGCGAAGAAGCTTTTGGCTGATGACCGTGTCCGTAAGGCTTACCTCGGAGAGGAATAAGCCGCAGACTTCCGGCCGGATGGTCGGAAGGAAACCAGGAATGGGGGTTCGACGATGACTAAAGACCGCAACCGCTTCTGGCTGCGGATGGCCGCTCTGATGGCCGTTTCGGTTCTCGTACTCGCTGCATGTGGCGATGATCCGGACGAGACGGCGGAGCCGGGTACAGATACGACCACGGAAGCCGGTGAAGAAGCGCCTACCTTCGAGACGAAGGAAGAAGGCAGGCTTACCGTCGGCTCCGACATCCCTTACCCGCCGTTCGAGATGCGCCGCGGCGGAGAGCTAGTGGGACTCGATATGGACATCATCAAGGAGATCGGGACCCGTCTGGGACTCGAGGTCACCGATGACGACATCATCGATACGGGCTTCGACACGATCTTCACTCAGCTCGCCGGAGGCCGTTTCGATGTCGTGATCGCCGCGTCGACGATCACACCCGAGCGCGAGGAAGAGGTCAACTTCTCGGATCCGTACTACAACTCGCAGCAGTCACTCACGGTGGCGTCGGATTCCGGCATCTCAGGGGTGGACGACCTCGAGGAGGGTATGACGGTCGGGGTGCAGAACGGGACGACCGGGAAGAAGTGGGCCGAGGAGAACCTCCCCGACGGCGTTGAGATCCGTGCGTTTCCTGAAGGCCCAGATGCCTACACGGCCCTCGAGGGCGGTCAGCTCGACGGAGTCATCAATGATGAGCCCACCGCCATCGCCGAGATCGCCGAGCGCGAGGGTCTGGAGATCGCCGAGGTCATCGACACTGGAGAGTCGTACGGCATCGCCGTCGATCCGAACAACGAACCTCTGCTCGAGGCGATCAACGCCACCCTGGCTGAGATGATCGAAGACGGTACCTATCAAGAGATCTTCGACAGGTATCGCGACCTACCACCGGGTGGGAGCGTCGCAGCTAGTTGATCCGTCCGCTTGATACTTAGAAAGGCCCGCTCCGTCGAGGGCGGGCCTTTCTGACGAGGGAGCTATGAAGAAGGTCGAGAGCATCAGGGAGTTCACGGGTGAGCTGACTCCCGTGTCATGGGCCGTCCTGGGTATCGGTATCGCTTCGGTCGTTGTTGCGGTCCTTGTGAGCTCTATCCATTTCTGGATGGAGGGGCTGACTCCGGTAGAAGAGCTGATCCAGACGTCTACAAGCTCGAGGCATCGCTCGATCTTCTACCTGGCGATGGCCTTGGGGCTGGCCGGCTTGGTCGCAGGCGTGTTCACATACAAGCGGATGCCGACCAAGCCCGCCCGCGAAGCAACCGTGTCGGGAGGCGCTCTAGGTGCTCAGGCGGTCCTGCTGTCGGCCGTCTACCTGCTGTTCAGCAGCGGGGAGAAGTTCCCGATCTTCGTGCGGCAGTTCTTCAATTTCGAAGCCGTCGCCCCGTTCATCGACCAGTTCTTCAACGCCGCTAAGAACACGTTGATCCTCGCATTCCTGGGGCAAGGGTTGGGAATGGTCTTGGGACTTTTCCTCGCCATCCTCGTGTTGTCGAACCGGGTGGTTGTTCGCGCTCCTGCGCGTCTGTACATAAATGCGGTGCGGGGGACCCCCCTGATAGTCCAGCTGGCGATCGCATTCTTCGGTGTAGTTATCGGTCTAGGCCTTGAGGTCAGCGCATTCTCGGTGGCCGGTGTCGTCCTCGGTCTGAACGCCGGTGCTTACACAGCCGAGATCTTCCGCGCCGGTATCCAGTCACTCGCGCGAGGGCAGATGGAAGCGTCGCGTTCGCTCGGCATGTCTTATGGACAGGCCATGACCTACGTGATCGTCCCTCAAGCGATCCAGCGTGTGATCCCGCCGCTCATGAACGAGTTCGTGATCCTCCTCAAGGACACTTCTTTGGTATTCGTCTTAGGACTCACCTTCTCGCAGCGAGAACTATTGTCCGTTGGACGCGATGCTTACGCCGAGATCTTCAACGCCACGCCCTATCTCGTGTCGGCGGCGGGGTATCTGATAGTCACGTTGCCCCTGATCAGGTTGGTGACGATGCTTGAACGAAAGCTTCGGAGCGGCCTAGTTGGGATCGGAGCATGAACGAGGACGGGTCCCTCATCCAGCTGGTGGACATCCACAAGTACTTCGGTGACAACCATGTTCTGAAGGGGATCAACCTATCGATCGCTCCCCAAGGGGTAGTGGTCGTGATCGGACCATCCGGCTCGGGCAAGTCGACGTTACTGCGCTCTATCAACCTGCTCGAGGAGCCGACCAGTGGGCACGTTCTTTTCGAAGGCCGGGACCTCACCGACATCCGCACCGACCTGAACAAGGCGCGGACGGAGATCGGCATGGTCTTCCAGAGTTTCAACCTCTTCCCGCACAGGACGGTGAGAGGGAACATCACACTCGCCCTGCAGAAAGTGCTGGGGTTGAGTCAGGAAGAGGCTCGTGAGCGTGCGATGGAGCAACTCGCTCATGTCGGGATCGCACAGAAGGCCGATTCGTATCCGGGGCACCTGTCCGGAGGGCAGCAGCAGCGGGTCGCCATCGCGCGGGCCTTAGCGATGGAACCGAAGGTGATGCTTTTCGACGAGGTCACGTCTGCGCTCGATCCCGAACTCATCAAGGAAGTTCTGGATACGATGAAGCAGCTCGCCGAGGAAGGCATGACGATGGTGATCGTCACCCACGAGATGGGCTTCGCTCGCGAGGTGGGCACGCGGCTCATCTTCATGGACGACGGAACCGTGTTCGAGGACGGTACCCCTCAGGAGATCCTGACCAACCCGGAGTCGGAGCGCTGCCGATCTTTCCTCGAGCACGTCCTCTAGGGAGGTATCTCCAGAAGGTGGGCCGGGAGAGGCCGGCTGATCTACTCCCGAGGCGTCTCTACGGAGTTACGTGGTTCGCGCCGCGGAGGTCGCCTCGTCCGAGAGTGACCTTGTGGGTCTCCCCCCGAGAGATGCGTGCGAACATCGTGAGAGAGCCGTGCGGGTCGGACAGATCCTCCAGCCCAACCTGGTGCCCGAGCTCGTGGGTAACGACGTTCATGATGTTGTAGTTCTTACCCTGCTTCTTGGCGGTCCACGCGTAGTTGCGCTTGTTCAGGCGCATGTCGACCTCGAGGATGCGTCCCTTGCTGTACCACGTGTAGTTCACTGCCAGCGACTCCGAACCCAATCTCCCGAAGTCGATCATGTTCACGCCGTCATAACCCACCCGCTTGCCGGTGTTGCCCGCGTAGCCGAAAGCGAAGTTATTAGTCTGTGCGTTACTGCAATCGCTGTGCGCCCGGGGCCAGACACGGTGTGCCTTGCGTATGGCCTTGTGTGCCAGGAAGCGGCTCACGTTGCGAGGCGTCGATCCCGCTCTGAATCTCCACTTGATCGGCATGTCTCCCGCTGCCCACAGGGCGCTCGCAGGGGTGAAGGTCGGATCGGTGCATTCATCGATCCCGGCCGCGGTCGTCGATTCCTGAGCGGTAACGGCGTGCTCGACCCGGGCGACTCCGGTTGTGGAGATATCGGCAGTCAATGAGTAGATCGGAAGGCCGTCTATAGAAAGTGGTGCCTCCTCAGGGAAGTCGGCGTGGATCTTTAGGCCGACTCCGGGGGGAGGAGCTGCAACTTTTGCGATCGCCAGGATCTCTTCGAGGGAGAGCTGGGGGAGTGCTTCCGGTTGGGATGACGCTCCGAGGGGTATGAGAGGTGCGGCCAGCGCGGCGACGACCGTAGCGGCGACGATCAGATGCAGCGGGCGCCTTCGGTCCACGTCGTTCCCTTCCCTCCTAGGTGATGCAGTCCTTGCGTCCAGGTTCGCCCCTTGCCGGGGCGTTCCTGCTACATCGAGTGACCCTTTGGTTACGGAATGGATATGTTCCCACCGCATGGACTCTCTCCGCAAGGTAACGGCCGAAGTCGTGGAATGTCGGATATGTCCACGTTTCCGGCGCGCCGCCACTTTGGCCGAGTCGTAGAAGATCTTGGCAAAGGTTCCCGGGCAACCAACTAGGGCGGACCTGTCGTCAAGCCCTTTGTCCGGGTTTTTCGGGCCGTCGGGGCAACCCGACGGCCCGCTCCGACGTCCTCCGTTTGGAACCGAAGGGGAGGAAGTCACATGAAGCGGATGGCGGTGGTTTGTCTCGTTGCAGCGGGATCGCTGGTGATGCCTCAGGGAGCAGCCGGAGGCGGCTGGTGGGCTTACATCGACCTGAACAGAGACCATCTTGCCGTCGGACAACGGTTCGGTCTTGTGTCCGAGCACATGTTCGCCACCATCGAGGCTGCAGACCGGACCGTATCGGGAAAAGATCAATTCTACGCTTACCTTCTCGAGGGATACGAGAGAGAGCGGCTGCGCAAGGCGATGGGGCGGGCCGATCCGGGTGACTGGCTAAGAACGAAGGGAGCGCTCCACCTTCTCGGTCCGGTGCAGCTCTCCGAACAAGACAGCAACCTGGTCACGGCGAAGGCAGCATTCGCGACCCCCGATGTTCCTCCTGGGCGCTACGACCTCATGCTTTGCGATGAGGGATGTCAAACGCCGATGGCCGATGCAGTTCCCGCTGCGGTGTGGATCACTACCGATCTCGTGGCAGCGCGAGCCGCAACCAAAGCGCAGAGGATCAGTGAGCGCCTGCGGGACCGAGCTCACGCGCTGAGGTCCAGCAACGCTCGCCTGCGTAAGCAAGTGGTCAGCCTGAAAGCGCGCGTCGCTCTGATCGAAGAACGGGAAGTTGCCCTAGCCGAGACTGTGCCCACTCGGGTACCGGTCCCACCGGAAAGGGTGGACAGGGCTCTGCTCCTCGCCGGGGGCGCGGTGATTGGAGGCGCCACGGCGATGTGGTTAAGACGGGTGCTCGGTAAGCGGAGAAGCGTTCCCGCGTGAATGGCTGGACTTCTGGAGGGAGTTTTAGCCCGGGTAGCGAACCTGTAGGTATGTCATTCACACGTGGAGCGCCCAGAGCCCTGATGCTGATTCTTGCTCTCGGTCTGCTCGCTAGCACACTCGCGGTGCCGGCCCGGGCGGGAGCCGGGTCATGCCGTCGTCCGGAGCCCACCGTTGATTATGACGACAAGCGCATCGTTGTGTCGCTCGACGTTCGACTAGGCGGATGTTCGTGGTGGAGGTCGGACATGATCTCTATCGAGGGGGACATGGAGCAATCAATGGCTGGGCTCCCGATAGGTCAAGGCATAGCTGCGTTCAAGGGATGCGGAATCGCCATGCTGTATGAGGGTCCTCGCAAGAAGGCACCCCCTCTACCTGTCAGCAAGAGATGCGTGCTCCGACTGAAGCTCGAGCATGACCCTGTCGAAAGGGCTGAGTACACGGGTTCGTTCTCCTATCCGTGGAAAGACGGTAACGAGAAAGTCGATTTTTCTTACACCTGCACGTCTGTAGTGATCACGTCCGGCTGCTGACCGGCGCCTAAGCTGGTGTGGTTGCCGTTCCTTCGAATAGGGCTTCTAGGCGGGCTACCTCTGCTACCGGGGCTACTCGCTTGAATGCGGCAGACCCTTGCTCCCAGTCATCGAGGATCCGCTCAGCGATGATCGAGTCGGTCGCGTCGCGGTGGCGAGTGATGACACGTTTCAACGATTCAAGCTGACCGGCCGTCGGCTCGTAGGTCGCGACGAGTTGGGGATTGATGTTGGTCTCGAAGGTCTGGTCAGGGTCGTATACGTACGCTTCGCCACCGCTCATCCCGGCGCCGAAGTTGCGGCCGGTTCGGCCGAGGACGACGACCGCTCCTGCAGTCATGTACTCGCAAGAATGGTCACCTGTTCCCTCGACTACGGCCACCGCACCCGAGTTACGCACCGCGAAGCGCTCTCCCACGCGCCCGGCCACGAACAGTTGTCCCCCCGTCGCGCCGTACAGGATCGTGTTCCCCGCTAGATCGGGGTCGCCGGCATCGTTGGCGGGCGGCTTGATGACGATGCGCCCTCCGCCCATGCCTTTCCCGACGTAATCGTTCGCTTCCCCGGTCAAGGTGAGCTCGATCCCGTCGGCGAGGAAGGCGCCGAAGGACTGTCCGGCCGAGCCTTCGAAATGGGCCGTGACCTTGCCCTCGGGCTTGCTGAGACAGAGCTCCTTCTCGATCGAACAGCCCAGTCGGGCTCCTACGGTCCGGTCGGCTGTGGCGATCGGGTAGGACAACTCCACGCTCTCTCCGCGCTCGAGGACGGGGAACGCGTCGTTGTAGAGACGGTCTCCCAGCTCCGAGCGTGGTCGTTGGATGGGCAACGACCCTGTGAAGCGCGAGGCATCCCCTTGCTCTTGCTCGAGCAGGGGCCCGAGGTTCAGAGAATCGCTTCTCACGTCTTCCGTGGTGCGTTGCTTCAGCAGGTCGCTGCGCCCGACCGCCTCCTCCAGCGTTCTGAGCCCGAGAGACGCGAGCAGCACCCGGACTTCCTCTGCAACCAACAACAGGTAGCGAGCCACACCTTCGGGCGTCCCGGCGAACTTCTTGCGTAGTTCCGGGTTCTGTGTGGCTATCCCGACCGGGCAGGTGTCGCGGTGGCAGGTGCGAACCAGGATGCAGCCTTCTGCAACGAGAGCTGCGGTGCCGAAGGAGTACTCGTCCGCGCCGAGCAGCGCCGCCATGAGGATGTCCCGGCCGGTCTTCATGCCCCCATCGGCCCGTAGCCGCACCCGTCCCCGCAACCCGTTCGCGATCAGTGCGGCCTGTGTTTCCGCGAGACCGATCTCCCACGGCATCCCGGCGTTCTTGATAGATGACAGGGGAGAGGCTCCCGTTCCTCCATCCCCTCCCGCGATATGCACGACGTCTGCCAGTCCCTTCACGACGCCAGCGGCGATCGTCCCGACCCCTTCTGAAGAGACCAACTTCACCGACACCGGCGCGCTGGGATTCGCCTGCTTTAGATCGAAGATCAGCTGAGCGAGGTCTTCGATCGAATAGATGTCGTGGTGCGGAGGTGGCGAGATGAGTGCCACTCCCGGAACCGTGTGACGCAAGCGCGCTATCTCTACGGAGACCTTCTTGCCCGGCAGTTGCCCGCCTTCTCCCGGCTTCGACCCTTGCGCCATCTTGATCTGCAGCTCTGTTGCCGACGCCACGTAATACGGGGTGACACCGAAGCGACCCGACGCGATCTGCTTGATCCCACAGTTCCGATCGTCGAGGAAGCGGTCGGCGTCCTCGCCGCCTTCGCCGGAGTTGGCCATACCTCCGATCAGGTTCATGGCTCGGGCGAGCGTCTCGTGCGCTTCGGCCGAGAGAGCACCATGCGACATCGCTCCCGTAGAGAAGCGGCGAGTGATCGCGTAAGCGTCTTCGACCTCTTCGAGAGGGGTCGGGGAACCTGCCGGCACGAAGTCGAGAAGATCTCGGGGTTCGCTGGGTGGGCGGCCGTTCACCAGTGCGGCGAAGCGATCGTAGGCGCCGTCTTGTCCGGCGGTCGCCCGGCGCAATTCATGTGCCGCGGCCATCTCGTCCGTCACCGGCTGCGGTTCCTTCAACCCCACCGTTTCGAGCAGGCCATCGACCACTCCGGGGTTGAAGGTGTGGTACTCGCCACCCTTCTTGAACTTGATGAAACCGGGATGGGGCAACGCGGGCTTGGGCGACCTCGCAGCGCTGTGCCGGTCTAGTGCATCTCTGCCGATCGCGGCGAGGTCGAGGCCGCCGAGAACAGAGGACAGACCGGTGAAGCAAAGGTCGATCACCTCGTCGTCCAGCCCGATGGCCTCGATGATCTGAGCTCCTCGGTACGAGTCGAGCGTCGAGATACCCATCTTGGACATGATCTTGAGAAGGCCGTCTTCGATCGCGGAGAAGTAGCGGAGCTGTGCCTCATCTGCAGAAACGTCCCCGCCGAGGCGTCCCGCGGCGGCAAGTTCGACGATCGACTCCAACGCGAGGCGCGGGCAGACGGCGTCCACTCCATTTGTCAGCAGACAAGCGATCTGGTGGGAATCGTGGGGGTCATCGTGGTCGACCACGATGCTCGTCTGCGCCCGGAGCCCGGTGTCGAGCAGGCGGTGGTGGATCGCTCCTGCAGCCAGGGCGCTGGGGACCGGGCAGCGGTCGTCTGCGGCGGCCCGGTCCGAGACGACCAGGTACGGCGCGCCGGCGCGCGCCTCTGCCTCGGCCCGATCGGCGAGTTCCCGGCAGGCGTCAGCGAGACCGTCCGGGCCGTCGCTGACGGGAAAGGTCGCGTCGAGGATCGCTCCGCCGAGGGACGTCAACTCCTCGACCGCGTCGGGGAACAACAGGAACGAGCGATAGTCCCGCAAGGCAGCCGCCTCCGCGCTCTCGCGCAGCAGCGGCCGGCGTGGTCCGAGTCTGGTCGAGATCGACATGACGTGCCGCTCCCGCAGGTGGTCGATCGGCGGGTTCGTGACTTGCGCGAAGCGTTGCTTAAGGAATCCGAAGATCGGCCGCGGGAAGGTTGTGAAGGGGGCTTGGGCGGAGTCGTCGCCCATGGAGGAGGTCGGTTCGTGGCCCTCGGTGGCCATGGGTCGCAGGATCACCGTGAATTCCTCCTTCGAATATCCGGCGGCAACCTGACGCTCGAGGAGCCCATCGGACCCGGCGGCGAGTGGCGTTCCCTGTGAGCTCTCGACCAGGTGCTCCTGCAGCCAGTCCCCGTAAGGCCGGCGCTGAGACAGTCGGGCTTTCAGGTCGTCGTCTCCGACCACCCCTCCTTCCGAGGGGGCAACCGAAAAGGCTTGCCCGGGACCGAGGCGCAACCTCTGTACCCGCCCGTGCCCGCGTGTGGCTACCGCGCCCGCTTCCGACGAGCACGCGATCAGGCCGTCCTCACACACCGCGATGCGCAATGGTCTCAGTCCGTTGCGATCGAGGGCCGCCCCGACCGTCCCCCCGTCGGTGAAAACCAATCCGGCCGGTCCGTCCCACGGTTCGATCAGACAAGAGTGGTAGCGAAGGAAGTCCTTAACTGCGCCGTCGATGCCCTCCACGTTCTCCCACGCAGGAGGGACCAGCATCGTGGCGGCATGCCGGACGTCGCGACCGCCGCGCGTGAGCAACTCGAGCACTTCGTCGAGGATCTGCGAATCGGACCCATCCGGATCGACCACCGGTCGCAGGAGTTCCTCGGGCGCCAGGTCAGTCGACCCCAGGTGTCCTTCCCGGGCGCGCATCAGGGCGACGTTCCCGCGGATCGTGTTGATCTCCCCGTTGTGGCCGAGGAAACGGAACGGTTGGGCACGCTCCCATGTCGGGGCCGTATTCGTCGAATAGCGCTGGTGGAAGATCGCGAACCAGCCCTCGAAGCGGTCGTCGGCCAGGTCGGGATAGAAGCTCGCGACCTGATCTGCCGCACAGAGCCCCTTGTATGTGACCGTGAAGAATGAGAATGAAACGACGTACAAACGAAGTTGACCCCGGCGCGCCGTCGCTTCGATCCGGCGCCGGGCCCTGTAGGCCCGACGCTCCCCTTCGTCAGCGTCGCTACCAAGTGGCCGGGACACAACCGCCTGCTCCACGACGGGCATCGAGGATCGTGCCTGTTCGCCTAGGACCGAAGGATCCGTCGGGACCTGTCGCCACCCCACAACCTCGAGTCCCTCGGCAGCGCACGCGGCAGTCACCACCGATCTGTGCGCCTCCGGCGCGGATGGGTCTCCGAAGATCATGGCGATCCCTGAGCGCTCGGCGTGATCGCCAGCGATGAGCATGTCCGGGATCGGGAGGAGGATGCCGGCGCCGTCTGACGACAAGGAGTCCGCGGCCACCGCGCCCCGATGCTTGACTCGACCGAGGGCATCGAGCGCCGTCTCCACCATGGCTCGTGAGGGCCTGCCTCTCGAGTCGGCCACGAAGCCGATCCCACAGGCATCGCGTTCGCCGAGAGCTGCCCGGTATCGCATTTCACTCTCCTCCGGCGACTGTCTCGGCCTGCAGGCACAAGAAAGGCGCCCCTGGTCAGGAGCGCCGTTGCTCAACCGGAAGGTGCTGTGGCGTGAACCTATCACCCGGCCGGGGACTGTCAACGACTCTGGCGCGCCGAACCCTTTTCTTTCGGCCCACCGAACACGATGGTATTTTCGGTAGGTGTTCAACCTCGATCTCCAGCTGGCGAGCAGGGTACGGGCAGGATCCGCCCGCATCCCTTGCGACCTCTATGGCCGCAGTGCCGCGCCCGTCGCCGTCAGGGGTCTCTCTAAGAGCTTCGGCGGGGCGCGCGTGCTCCACGGCGTCGACCTCGATGTGGCGGCGGGCTCGATCGTCGCATTGCTGGGACCGAGCGGCTGTGGCAAGACCACGCTGCTGAGGTCGATCGCCGGTCTGGAACGCCCCGATTCGGGACGGGTCACGATCGGCGAAGTAACCGTGAGCGACGACGACCGTTTCATGCTTCCCGAACGGCGCCGGGTGGGGATGGTCTTCCAAGACTGGGCTCTCTTCCCGCACCTGACGGTGGAGGCGAACGTTGCTTTCGGGCTGTCCAGGGCCGAGCGGAGGTCCGGCCGGGTCGAGGAGGTTCTCGAGATGGTGGATCTGGGGGCTTTCGGGCAACGGATCCCCGCGACGCTCTCAGGGGGCCAGCAGCAGCGGGTGGCGCTGGCGCGAGCGCTGGCGAACCGGCCCGCGGTGATCCTTCTCGACGAGCCTTTCTCCAATCTCGATGCCTCTCTGCGAGTGCAGATCCGCTCCGAGGTCCAGAAGGTCTTGAGCGATCTCGGCGTCACCACGTTGTTCGTTACTCACGACCAAGAAGAAGCTTTCTCGGTGGGGGAGGCCGTTGCTGTGATGTTCGATGGAACGATCGTCCAGGAAGCGACCCCCGCCCAGCTTTACGAAGCCCCTGCTTCGCGCTCTGTCGCCGCCTTCATCGGCGATGCCAACTTCCTTCAAGGGCATGCGACGGGGGACCGAGCGGAGACACCCCTTGGCGTCATCCCTCTAAGCTCGTCCGTCGCCGGGGACGTGGACGTCATGGTCCGGCCCGAGGAGGTTCTGTTGGCGCCGGGGGAGGACGCCGTCATCGAAAGCGTCGAGTTCTACGGCCATGACGCCGTCTATCTGCTGCGCCGTCACTTGGACGGGATGACCTTCCGATCCCGAACACTGGCGGCCCCCGAGTTCCGTCCGGGGGACCAGGTGGCGATCAAGTACAGCGGGAAATGCACCGTCGCATTTCCCGTCGTTGCTTGAATGCCGCTCGGCGATTCACCAACTGAGCTCTAGCTCCTGCGCTCCTTCGAGAAAAGCGACCAGTAGGCGGATGGTCGATTCGACATCCTCGAGCAAAGCGGTCTCGTTGCTCGTGTGCACGTAACGGGTCGCCGGTCCCACGGCGATGACGGGCACCCCGGCTCCAACCGACTGGATGCCGGAGGCGTCGGTTCCTCCGCAATCGAGAGCCTCGAGCCCATAAGGGATCGAGTTCTCCTCCGCCACCGATCTGAAGTGGGAGATCAGGCGCGGGTCCGAGATCGTCCGGGAGTCCATGACCGTAAGGATCGCCCCGTCTCCGAGGGCATTGATCTTGTTGGCGCCGGAGTTGCTCCCGGGAAGGTCCGCTGCGATCGCCGTATCTATCACGACCGCTAGGTCAGGTTCGACGCCGAACGTGCTCGTCGCGGCTCCCCGCAGATTCACCTCTTCGAGAACGCTGATGACGGGGAAGATGTCGGCCGTCGTGTTCGCTCGCCGCAGGGTTTCGAGCAAGATGTAGATGCCCAGCCGGTCGTCCAGGTAGGGCGAGACGATCGCTCGGTCGCTCAAGTGAGCGGTTCGATGCATGACCACCTGATCCCCAACCGATACGAGCTCCCGGACCTCGTCCGCCGGCAGCATGACGTCGACGAATAGGTCTTCCATCTTGGGGGATTTCTTGCGGTCATCCTTGTCGAGTAGATGGATCGGTGGCTGCGCCGGCGAGATCACGCCGACCAGATCCCTCCGGCCGCATACCATCACCCGCTGGTGAACGAGCGTCCGGGGGTCGAACCCGCCCACGGGCATCAGGCGGATGAAGCCGTCACCGTCAACGTGTTGAACCAGGAAGCCGATCGTGTCCATATGGGCGCACAACATCACTTTCGGCCCGCTGCCCGGGCGATGCCCGATCAGGTTCCCCAACCGGTCGGTCCTGAGCGAGTCGGTGAGGGAGCCCAGCTCGGGGGCGACCACTTCTCTGATCCGCTGCTCTCGCCCCGAGACACCGGGTGTGGTGAGGAGGCGAAGTAGAAGGTCCTGGTTCAGGTTCTCGGTCAACAGTGCTCCTTCAGGGAGGTGGCGGCGGGCACCACGTTACCCGGCGGACGCGTCCGAGGGGGCTGTGTTAGGTTCCCCTAACTTAAGAGGTAAGGGTTACCTACCTAGCGAAAGGGGTCGGTTTTGAGAGCTCGATGGTGGGTGGCGATCGTCGCCCTGTTCGTGGTGCTGGGTGCCCCCGCCTGTGGCGGAGACGATGCTCCGGCGAGCCAGGGAGAAGGGCAAGAAGATGGTGGATCGCTCACGATCTATTCCGGTCGTGACGAGGAGATGATCGGCTCTCTCGTCGAGGACTTCGAGGACACCACGGGGATATCGGTGGACGTCCGCTACGGTGACTCGGCGGACCTGGCGTTGCTCATCGCCGAGGAAGGGTCGGCCAGTCCGGCGGACCTCTTCTTCTCCCAGAGCCCCGGCGCCGTCGAGTTCCTTGCCACCGACGATCTCTTGGGGCCGGTCGGCGAAGACGCACTGGCGAAGGTAGATCCTGACTATGCCGACGACGAGGGCAAATGGGTCGGAATAACAGGCCGGCAGCGCGTGCTCGTTTACAACGAGGAGCTCGTGTCGCCTGATGAGCTTCCGGAGTCGGTTCTCGATCTGACGGATGAGGCCTACGAAGGGGATGTAGGTGTGGCCCCCGAGAACGGATCCTTCCAGGACTTCGTCACTGCGCTGCGCGCGGATATCGGTGAAGACGCCGCCGCCCGGTGGCTGCAGGACATTGTGGACAACGGAGCTCAGGCTTATGCGGACAACAGCTCGATCGTTGCTGCCGTCGGGCGGGGTGAGATACCGATGGGATTGGTGAACCACTACTACAACTACCGGGCTCTAGCCGAGGACCCGTCGGCTCCAAGCAGGAACCACGTTTTCCCGAGCGGGGACATCGGCTCCTTCGTTATCACCGCCTCTACGGCGATCCTGGCCGGCAGTGAGAACGCGGAACAAGCACAGAGCTTCATCGACTTCCTCCTGAACGCCGAGGCCCAGACGTATTTCGCGACGGAAACCTTCGAGTATCCGCTGGCGAGTGGCGTGGACCCTCACGAGGACCTTCCTCCGCTGGGTAGCACCCGCGAGCTCGACCTTCAGGGTCTAGGGGATCTCAAGCCGACGGTTCAGATGATCCAAGAGAGCGGCCTGCTCTAAGGATGCATCGGCTGCGAGGGCGAGCGCTCGCCGGGCGGATGGCTAACAGGTCGTTCGTCGTGGCGGTGACGCTCGTCTTCGCAGCACCGTTCCTCTACCTGGTGATCCACAACCTGTCAGAGGTGCATCTGTTGATCGAGCGCCTGATCGATCGGCGAGCCCTGCGATCGGCAGGGAACAGTTTGATGCTGGGGGCGGCGGTAGCTACGGCGGCCACGGTCGTCGGCACCGGCGCCGCGTGGTTCATCGCCCGCACGGACGTTCCCGGGAAACGCCTGCTCGGGGTCTTGCTCCCGCTACCCCTGGTGATCCCATCCTTCATCGGCGCTTTCGTGCTGCTTGCGGCGTTCGCACCCGGTGGACTGCTCGACGCCATGCTTTCGCCTGTGGGTGTCGAGAGACTTCCGCAGGTGAAGGGGTTCCTTGGATCTTTCCTCGTATTGACCCTCTTCACCTATCCCTACGTGTATCTCCCCGCTGCGGTGCGGCTGCGCCAGCTTCCGTCGTCACTCGAAGAGTCGGCTAAGTTGCTCGGCTCGGGGACGGCGCGTACCTTCCGGACGATCGTCCTCCCGCAGGCGAGGGGAGCCATCCTTGCCGGATCGCTCTTGGTATTCCTCTACACGATCAGTGACTTCGGCGTGGTGCAGCTGATGCGTTACGACGCTTTGACCCGCGCTATCTACGCCACGAGGGTCTTCGACCGGGGTACCTCGCTCGCTCTCGGGTTGCAGTTAGCGACGCTGGCTCTCTTGGTGGTTGCCATCGAACGCTCGGTCACCAGCGGCCCGCGCCGGCGCGATCCGGCACGGGGTCACAGGCCTCTCGCCGTGTCACTGAACCGGTGGCGTCCGGTGGCGTCCGGTGGCTTGTGGGTCTTGATCGGAGTTGCTCTCCTCGTCCCGATGTCGGTGCTGGCGTGGTGGACGGTCCGGGGTTTCCTCGGTGCGCCCGCGGGAGCCGGATCTCTCGTGTCCGACCCGGGATCCCTCTTGTCTCCACTGATAAAGACGACTGCAGTGTCCGTCTCTGCCGCCGCTCTTGCAGTGATCGTGTTGTTGCCGGTCGCGTACTTAACCGCGAGGCACCGGACGCGGACGGGAGCGGCGGTCAATGCGATCGTCGTAGCGGGATTCGCCTTACCGGGATTGGCCATCGCACTCTCGTTGGTCTATCTCACGGTCGGCGCGCCGAGCATCGTCGCGGCGTTCTATCAATCGCTGCCCTTGATGATCGTGGCCTACGTGATCCATTTCGGGGCTCACGCTTTGCGTGCCTCTCAGGCCGCCCTTGCTGCGGTACCCGTTCGTCTCGACGATGCGGCGAAGGTCCTCGGTGTTTCACGCGTCCAGCGTTTCTTCAGGGTTGAGCTCCCGCTCGTAACTCCGGGTCTCCTGGCGGGTGGAGGCCTCGTCCTTCTCTCGTCGATGAAGGAGCTACCCGCTACGTTGTTGTTGGCTCCGGCCGGTTTCCAGACCCTCGCCATGAAGATCTGGCAGGCCACTGAGAGTGCCTTCTTCGCCGATGCAAGTCTCGCCTCACTAGTATTGATCGTTCTCTCGGGCGTGCTTACGTGGCTGTTAGTGATCCGGCGAACCGAGGCATATATGTAGTGCTACGCGCTCCCCCGTAGCACGGATCTTCGGGGGACCGTAGGGGAGCGCCCTCGAGAAGCCGGCCTGCGTCTAGCATCGAGAACTAAGACGAGGAAGGGACGCCATCATGTTGAGCAAGAAGGTTGAAGCAGCGATGAACGACCAGCTCCAGAAGGAGTTGCAGTCGGCGTACGTCTACCTCGGGATGTCGGCGTGGGCGGAATCCGAGAGTCTCCCGGGTACTGCGAGCTGGTTGCGAGGGCAATGGTCGGAAGAGCTCGAGCATGCGATGAGGTTCTACAACTTCATCGTGGATCGCGGCTCACGTGTGGAGTTCAAGCAGCTCACGGCTCCGCCCTCCAAGTATTCATCCACATTGGATGTGTTCGAGCAGGCACTGGAGCACGAGCGCAGCGTGACGAGCTCGATCAACGCTCTCTACGAGCTCGTTGCGGACGAGAAGGATTTCGCGTCGCAGGCCTGGCTAGATTGGTTCGCCACCGAGCAGGTTGAAGAAGAGAAGTCGGTCGGCCAGATCGTCGACGATCTGAAGAGAGTGGGGAGCAAGGGGGACGGGCTCTTCCTGTTGGATCGCGAGCTGGGCGGCCGGCAGCCTGCCGGCAGCTGATCGCCGCAGGTCGCCCGCGCTAGGTAGCCGGGTCGATCCAGAGGTTGTCGGCCAGGACGCTGCCGAGCGCTACATCTCGTGCGTCCACCTTCAAGCTCAAGGTTCCGTCCGGAGCGACGGCCGTGAGAGTCAACCGCGCGCCGGGCATCAGCCCGTTGTCCTCCAGGTACTTCAAGACGTCGTGATCGAGCTCGACGTCTTCGAGTAAGCGCGTCAACCTGCCCGATTGCCCAACCTGCATGGACGCGACCGAGACGAGGTCGGACCACGGGATCGCTTCTCCGGTCCCCGGGATCGGGTTCCCGTGGGGACAGGTAGGCAGACCATCGATCTTCGCGAGGATCGCCTGTTCTACCTCGCTGGTCATGACCTTCTCCCAATCCTCTGCCTGCTCGTGGCAGAGATGCCACGGGATGCCGAGGATGTCGGTCAGCATCCGCTCGGCGAGCCGGTGCCGGCGCACCAACGTTTCGGCAACCTCCCGCCCCGTCGTGGTGAGGACCACCTCTCGGTCCTTGGTGAAGGTCACGTAGCCCTCGCCGACCAGCCGCTTCACGCCTTCGGACACCGTCGCCGCCGCCAGCCCTAGGCGTTCGCCGATGCGGGCCTGCAGGACCTTGCGCCCTTCCTCTTCAAGCTCGAAGACGGCTTCGAGGTATTCCTTCGAGGCGGGATTGAGGCTGCTGAGATCCGGTCCGGATGGAGATGAGGTCATCACCCCATCCTACGTTTGCGCGCCGGGTGGTTGCGGCGAGCACCCACTGTGCTTGCTCCAACGGTCGCGGCTCCGGAAACTTCGGCGGCCGTGTTCAAGCCCCCCGCGGGTAGGCTCGCTCGGGTATGCCCGCGGCCAAGAAGAACCGACCCAAACTCCTGCTTCTGGATTGCTATTCGTTGCTGTTCAGGGCCTTCTACGCGCTGCCGGAAGATCTGCAAACCTCCGACGGCACCCACACGAACGCCGTCTACGGGTTCACCTCGATGTTGATCAAGTTGCTCCAAGAGCAGAAGCCGGATCACATCGCGGTCTGCATCGACGTCGGGGAGCCGCTCGAGAGGACCGAACAGTACGAGGACTACAAGAGCAACCGGAGTGCCGCCCCCGAGATCTTCTCTTCGCAGGTGCCTCTCGTGATGGAGGTCCTCAAGGTCATGAAGATCCCGGTCTTCGGTTTGGCCGGGCACGAGGCGGATGACATCATCGCCTACCTGGCCCGCTGCACAGAGAAAGAAGGTGCCGAGGTCAAGATCGTGACGGGTGACCGAGACTTCTTCCAGCTCGTCAACAAAGACATCCACGTCCTCTACAACCGGCGAGGGATCACCGACATCGTGGAGATGGATCCGAAGGCGGTTGAGGAGAAGTACGGCGTTCCGCCGACGAAGTACGTCGATCTGAAGGCTCTCGAGGGCGATAACTCCGACAATCTTCCTGGTGTCCCCGGGGTCGGTACGAAGACTGCCGCGAAACTGGTGCAGAAGTATGGGAGCGCGGAGGCTGCCGTAGCCCACGCCGAGGAGCAGACGCCCAAGCTCGCCCAGAACCTAGCCGCACATGCCGAGCAGGTAGCGATCAACAAGCAGCTGTCCACCCTTGACTCGGTTCCTCTCGATGACGTTGGCCTCGGCGATCTTGTTATGGAGGCCTGGGATCTGGACGAGCTTCGCGAGCTGTTCGTCTCTCTCGAGTTCCGCACCTTGCTCGAGCGGCTCATGGCCGACCTTCCCGACGCGGCGGAGGGAGAGGGCGAGGCATTCGAGCTCGAGGTCAAGACCCATGCCACCGCCCCCGAACTCAAGATGCTGGCAAAGGAGCTCGGCCGGACCAGTGAGTTCGCCCTGGACCTCGTCACCGCTTCCCCTCGCGGAGGCCCGCGCTCGCTTGCATTCGCCTGGGGAGCAGGCACGACGGCTTTCGTACCGCTCGGGCGGGCCGGCGCGACCGGGGCGGAGGTAGCGGCCACACTCGGACCGATCCTGTCTGACGAAGCCGTGACCAAGGTCGCGCACCAGGGTCGCGACGTGCATCTTGCGTTGTCGGCGATCGGGATCGAGCTGGGCGGTCTGCGTCTCGACACCCATATCGCTGCTTACCTACTCGACCCCGGCGCGCCCGGTTACGCCCTCGAGGAGATCGCCCGCAAGTACACCGGGCGTGAGCTCAAGGCGGTAGACGGGGTATCGCGGGAAGAACCCGCCGAGCAGGGCATGCTCGATCTCGGTACCGATTCTGCAGACGCGATCGAAGCCGAAGACGCCAGTCTCCGAGCGTTGGCGATCGCCGAGATCGCCGGCGCGGTCGAGCCCGAGCTGGAACGTCTCGGGATGAAGGACCTATACGCCGAGGTCGAACATCCGTTGATCCCCGTGCTGGCAGGTATGGAGCAGATCGGTGTGAAGGTGGACCTCGACTACCTCTCCGAGATGGCCGCTCAACTGGATAAGAGGATCGGTGTTCTCGAGGCGGAGTGCTATGAGTTGGCGGGGGAGAGGATCAACCTCGGTTCGCCGCCGCAACTGCGTGTACTGCTCTACGAGAAGCTGGGGTTAAAGACCACCCGGCGCACCAAGACGGGCTTATCGACCGACGCTCGTGCCCTGCAGCAACTGATCGGTCAACACCCGTTCGTCGAGCGGCTCCTCGAATACCGCGAGCTCGCGAAACTGAAGAACACGTACATCGATGCTTTGCCTCCGCTGGTCGATCCCGCGGATGGACGGGTGCACACGACCTACGACCAAACGGTCGCGGCAACCGGACGCCTCTCGAGTACCAACCCGAACCTCATGAACATCCCGGTTCGCACGGATCTGGGGAAGCAGATCCGGCGAGCCTTCGTGCCCGAGCACGGCCACCTGTTGCTGTCCGTTGACTACTCCCAGATCGAACTGCGGGTCATGGCCCATCTGTCCGAGGATCCGATCCTCGTAGCGGTCTTCGAGAACGACCAGGACGTCCATTCCGCGACGGCAGCCCACGTGTACGGCGTCGATGCGGATGAGCTCGATACCGGCCAGCGATCGGTCGCGAAGATGGTGAACTACGGGCTGGCTTACGGCATGGGGGCTACGGGGCTGGCCGAACGCCTCAACACCTCGGTGGAAGAGGCGCGCGAGATCATGGATTCCTACTTCGAGGTCTTCGACGGTGTGGCCGGATTCTTGGACGAGGTCGTGAAACAAGCTCATGCCGACGGTTTCACCACGACGATGTTCGGGCGCCGCCGCTACTTGCCCGAGCTCGGCAGCGGCAATCCGCGGGTGCGAGCGATCGGGGAGCGGCAGGCGCTCAATGCCCCGATCCAAGGGTCGGCGGCGGACATCATGAAGCTGGCGATGATCGAAGTCGACGCCCGGCTGCGGTCGGAGGGGCTCGGTACGAAGATGATCCTCACCGTTCACGACGAGCTCGTGTTCGAGGTTCCGGAAGATGAGAAGGATGTCGCAGGAGAGTTGGTCGCCGAGTCGATGGTGGAGGTCTGCGCCATGAAGGTTCCTCTGGTGGTCGATCTGTCCTGGGGAGCGAACTGGGCCGATGCCAAAGGTTGAACCCCAAGGGCGAGCGCTCCTGGGCCGCGTTGATGGTCAGGGAGCCAGCGATTGACTGACCTGAGGACGTTCTCCCACGACGAGGTTCTAAGCGCGGTCTCTCCGGCAGCGGCGATCGCTGCGGTGCGCGATGGGTTCGTACGTCACTACAGGGGTGAATGGACCATGCCCCCCAAGGTCTATCTGCAGAGTCCTCCACACGGAGATTTCAGAGCCATGCCCGCTCTCGGTAACGGGATCGCGATGCTGAAGTGGGTCACGTCTTTCCCGGGGAATCCGGCGGCCGGCCGGCCGGTGGTGTTCGGAACGATCCTGGTCAACGATGCGACGACGGGAGAGCCACTCGCGATAGTGGACGGACGCGCCGTGACGGCCCTGCGCACGGGTGCCGCTGCAGCCGTCGCCACCGAGGTTCTCGCTCGTGAAGGGGCTACCCGGGCCGGCCTCATCGGGTGCGGGCTTCATGGGCGCTGGGCCGCTCTGTGCTTGAAAGCTCTGGGATACGACGATGGGGTTTGCGCAGACCTCGATTCCGAACTTGCCGTTTCCGTCGCGGGCGAAGTGGGATGGACCGTGGGGTCGGTCGAGGATGCTGCGAATTGCGACGTCGTCACGCTGGTCACGCCGGGTCATTCTCCGATCCTCGATCGCTCGCACCTGCACCCCGGCTTGCATATCAATGCCTTGGGCGCCGACGGCCCCCGCAAAGCGGAGATGACGATCGATTCGGTGGCGAGCTGCGAGATCTTCGTCGACGAATGGGCTCAAGCGAGCCACGGTGGCGAGATCACCGGGGCCGTCGAGGAGGACCGGGTGTCGAGGCAGGAGATCACCGACCTGGGAGCAGTCCTGACCGGCAAGGCAAGCGGACGGTCGAGCTCCGAAGCCGTGACCCTGTTCGATTCCACCGGCCTGGCCATCCAGGATCTCGCGCTCACCGTGGCGGTGCTCGGGTCCGCCTGATGGTTCGCCGCTTCGCGGCACTGCTCCGACGTCGGGTTCCGGCGGGTCCCTTATACTTTTCCGGCCCCCTTTTCTAGGGGGCGATTGTCTGACGGGAGGAATCTACCTACATGAGTGACCAGCAGGACCAGGCTGTCCAAGCCTCGGCAACGAGTGACGAGCAGACCATCTCCGACGGCAGCGGTGGGACCGTAGTCCGCACTGCGCCTTCGACCTCCGGCGAGTCCTACGCCGGCGGAACGATCGTCGAGAACGACATCGGCGATTCCGACGAAGAGCTGCTTGCGGCGATCGACGCCACCATCAAACCGTTCAATGACGGGGATCTCATGACCGGGACGGTCGTGAAGATCGAGAAGGACGAGGTCCTCCTCGACATCGGGTACAAATCTGAAGGCGTCATCCCGCTTCGCGAGCTGTCGATCCGCAACGACGTCGACCCTTCCGAGATCGTTTCGATCGGTGACGAGCTCGAGACCCTCGTCCTCCAGAAGGAAGACAAGGACGGACGACTGATCCTCTCCAAGAAGCGCGCCCAGTACGAGCGCGCGTGGGGAAATATCGAAGAGATAAAGAACGTGGATGGCACCGTGACCGGGCCCGTCATCGAGGTCGTGAAGGGTGGGCTCATCCTCGACATCGGTTTGCGCGGCTTCCTGCCCGCCTCCCTTGTGGAGATGCGCCGGGTACGCGATCTGCAGCCTTACGTCGGTCAGGAGCTCGAGTGCCGCATCATCGAGCTCGACAAGAACCGCAACAACGTCGTGCTTTCTCGCCGCAAGTTCCTCGAGGAGTCTCAAGCGGAACAGCGCCAGGACTTCCTTACGTCTCTCGAGAAGGGTGAGCGCCGCACCGGCGTCGTTTCTTCCATCGTGAACTTCGGTGCATTCGTCGACCTCGGCGGCGTTGATGGTCTCGTCCACGTCTCCGAGTTGTCGTGGAAGCACGTCGATCACCCGAGTGAGGTCGTGGATGTAGGTCAGGAGGTCGACGTAGAGGTCCTCGACGTTGACCTCGAGCGCGAGCGGGTCTCCTTGTCCTTGAAGGCGACCCAGGAAGACCCCTGGCGTCAATTCGCACGTCGTCACGAGGTCGGCGACGTGATCGAGGGACGGGTCACCAAGTTGGTTCCATTCGGCGCTTTCGTCGAGGTAGACGATGCCATCGAAGGTCTGGTTCATATCTCCGAGCTTGCCGAGCACCATGTGGAGCGCGCTGAAGACGAAGTAGCCGTGCACGATCGGGTCGACGTGAAGATCATCGACGTCGACCTCGACCGCCGGCGGATCAGTCTCTCCCGGAAACAGGCCATGCCTTCCACCGGTGATCCGGGTGAAGCAGCGGGAGCTGCCGTTGCCGACGACACCACCGAGTCTCCGGCCGCCTCCGAGGAAGAGATGGAGATGGAGCTCGAATCCGAGCCGGAAGCCGAAGCCGCCGACACTCGTGAGGAGGCGCCGGCAAACGCCGACGCGTCCGGCTCGGCAGACGAAGAGGTTGCCGCGGCCGGGATCACCGCGCCCACTGCTGCGCTACCGGACGACGCCGGTGGATCCACCGAAGCCGCCGAAGCTATCGGAGCGGCGGAATCACAAGCAGCGCCGGGCGAGCTCGCGGCCGATGAGGCCACTGAGGACGGAACAGAAGAGGCCACCGGTGACGACGCAGACGCCGAAGACACTGAAGATGAAGAGTCCGCCGCATCCGCGACGTCCGCTGACGATGACTCCATCGAGTCGATCGTCAAGGATATGAAGCGCGAGCGCGGCCAGTCGTAACCGACTGAGTGGATCGTTCAGGGGGGCGGGTGCCGGTGACGGTGGCCCGCCCTTGTACTTACTGAAGGAGAGAGCGCCTTGTTGGTCGTCGGTCTGACGGGGGGTATCGGCAGCGGAAAATCCGCGTTCGCCCGCCTGTTGGAAGCGCGGGGAGCGGAGCTGATCGATGCGGATGCGCTCGGTCGCGCCGCTCTGGAGCCGGGCCGTCCTGCATGGCATTCGGTGGTGGACCAGTTCGGAGACGAGATCCTCGAACCGGGCGGGATGAACGTCAATCGCAAGACCCTGGCTCGGATCGTCTTCAACGACAAGGACAAGCTCGCGGCTCTGAACGCCATCGTCCATCCGGTGATCATGGGGGAGATCGCCGACACGTTGGAGACTCTCCGGGGAACGAACGAGATCGTCGTGGTCGACGCCGCTCTGATCTTCGAATTGGGCCTGGCCGGCGGGATGGACGTCATCATCATCGTCGTTGCTCCTCTGGAATCGCGCCGCGTGTGGTTGTCATCCAGCCGCGGGATGAGCATCGAAGAGATCGAGCAGCGGATGGCGGCCCAGTTGAGCGCCGAAGATCAGATAGAGCGCGCCGACATCGTGGTGAAGAACGAGGGAACTATCGACGACCTGGCCGAGGAAGCCGACCGTGTCTGGGCCGAATTGATGCGCCGCCGGGACACGGCGTGAGGCGGCTACTTCGATGACGCGGTTCGACATGGTCTTCTTCGATGCAGGCGAGACGCTTCTCCGTCCTCATCCGTCGTTCCACGAGCTGTTCTCGGCCACGTGTCGAAGGGCCGGCTACGAGATCGATGTGGATCTCGTGCATTCCGTCCAGCAGAGGCTGGCTCCACATCTGGTCGAACTGGCAGAGGAGACGGGGATAGTCGCCCCCTCGCTCGACCCGGCGGATTCGCTGACCTACTGGAGCCATCTCTATCGCCGGCTGCTGGGTGAACTGGGGATCGAGGACGAGGACCTCATCGCGTCCTTGTATTCGACCTTCTCCAGCTCCGCTTCCTACAAGCTTTATGACGACGCGCTTCCTTGCCTGGAGGCGTTGGCGGGAGCAGGCCACCGGCTGGGGCTGATCTCTAACTTCGAGCGGTGGTTGGAGGAGATGTTGGTAGAGCTTGAGGTGGGACACCATTTCGAGATCTCGATCATCTCGGGATTCGTGGGTGTCGAGAAGCCCGATCCGGCCATCTACGAAGCCGCGGTTCGGACCGCGGGGGTAGAGCCCGGGGATGCGGTTCACATCGGCGACTCGCCCACGATGGACGTGGAGCCGGCCGCGGAGGTCGGTATGACGGCGATACTTCTCGATCGCTGGGACCGCTATCCCGAGAGCAGAGCGCCGCGGGTCAGGTCTCTCAGCGCGATCCCGGCGCTGTTAGCGAACCTGTAGGTGGGTCGAGAGGAACCTGCACTCGGCGGCGGATGTTGCCGCACGGCGAAACTAAGATGGCTCGATGCCCCCCTTCAAGGTCGTATCGGACTTCGAGCCTGCCGGTGATCAACCGCGGGCCATCGAAGAGATCGTCGAGAGCGTCCGGTCGGCGCAGAGGTTCACGACCCTTCTAGGCGCTACCGGTACGGGGAAAACCGCCACGATGGCCTGGGCTCTGGAGAAGCTCCAACGCCCCACCCTGGTCATGGCCCCCAACAAGTCCTTGGCGGCGCAGCTCTGTAACGAGTTCAAGCAGTTCTTCCCGCACAATGCGGTCGAGTACTTCGTCTCCTATTACGACTACGACCAGCCCGAGGCGTATATCCCGTCATCCGACACGTACATCGAGAAGGACTCTTCGATCAACGACGAGATCGAACGCTTACGGCACTCGGCGACCAGTGCGTTGTTACAACGTAAGGACGTGCTGATCGTCGCATCGGTTTCTTGCATCTACGGCCTCGGCTCGCCCGAGGAGTATCAGCAGCAGGTGGTCACGCTGGCGCGCGGGGGAGTCGTGGACCGCGACTTCGTCCTACAGAAGCTCGTGGATATCCAGTACGAGCGCAACGACGTCAATTTCATCCGCGGCAAGTTCAGGGTCCGGGGGGACTCGATCGAGATCTTCCCCGCCTACGAGGAGCTGGCGGTGCGCTGCGAGCTGTTCGGCGACGAGGTCGACCGCATCGTCGAGCTCGATCCTCTAACCGGCGAGATCACACGCGAGCTGGACTACGTTCGCATCTATCCCGCTTCCCATTACGTCGCTTCCAGGGCGAGGATGGAGCGTGCCATCGGTCAGATCGAGCGTGAGCTCGCCGATCGACTAACGGTCCTCGAGAACGAGAGGAAGCTGCTCGAGGCTCAGCGGCTGAGGATGCGCACGCAATACGACCTCGAGATGATGCGAGAGGTCGGTTTCTGCTCGGGGATAGAGAACTACTCTCGTCACATAGACGGGCGCGAGCCCGGTAGCCGGCCCTTCACGCTGCACGACTACTTCCCGAAGGATCTCCTGGTGGTTCTGGACGAGTCTCATGTGACGATCCCGCAACTGAACGGGATGTACGAGGGTGACAAGAGCCGCAAGGATGTCCTCGTCGAGCACGGCTTCCGGCTTCCCTCGGCGATGGACAATCGCCCCTTGCGCTTCGACGAGTGGCTCGAGATCGTGCCCCAGGCCGTCTTCATGAGTGCCACCCCGGGCCCCTTCGAGCTGCGTGAGGGGGGGAGACCGATCCAGCAGCTCGTGCGTCCGACAGGACTGATAGATCCCGAGGTCGTGATCCGCGCGACCAAGGGCCAGATCGACGACCTGATGGAAGAGATCCGGAAGCGGGTCGAGGTCGAAGCTCGCGTTCTGGTCACCACCCTCACCAAGAAGATGGCTGAGGATCTGACCGATTATCTTCTCGAGTCCGGTATCCGGGTCCGCTATCTGCACGCGGACATCGACACCGTGCAGCGGATCGAGATACTCCGGGATCTTCGGCTCGGCGAATTCGACGTTCTCGTTGGGATCAACCTGCTCCGTGAGGGTCTCGACCTGCCCGAGGTTTCCCTGGTGGCGATCCTCGATGCCGACAAGGAGGGGTACCTGAGGTCCCAAACGTCGCTCATCCAGACGATCGGGCGCGCCGCTCGCAACGTCGAGGGGCAGGTGATCATGTACGCAGATGAGGTCACCGATTCCATGCGCAAAGCGATCAACGAGACGCAGCGCCGGCGCAAGATCCAGATGGAATACAACCTCGAGCATGGCATCGATCCCACTTCGATCCGGAAAGCCGTGAGCGACATCTTGATCGGGGGGTTCGGACGCAAACGTGAGGGCGCGCCGGTCCCGACCAAATCCAAGAGCCGGAGGCGCGATCCGATAGGCGGTAGCCCGGACGAGCTCAAGAGATTGATCCTCCAACTAGAGGAAGAGATGCACCAGGCTTCGGAGGACCTGAGGTTCGAATACGCCGCCCGTATCCGGGACGAGATCCGGGATCTGCGGCGTGAGCTGCGTGACGTCGGCTAGCGGCGCGTCGTTTGAGCCGGTCAGG
Source organism: Actinomycetota bacterium (assembly GCA_051001455.1). Lineage (GTDB taxonomy): Bacteria > Actinomycetota > CADDZG01 > CADDZG01 > WHSQ01 > JBPCNH01. The sequence goes on along the minus strand of JBPCNH010000015.1, from coordinate 7,785 downwards.
CGCTTATCGAACTCATGATCGGTTGGGTCGTGGGTTGCACCGAGCCTCCTTCGGGCTCGACCGTGATGGCTGCCGCTTCGTAGTCTTCGACCCGAGCCGACATCCGGACGATGGCTACGCCGTCGGTGGCGTTGAAGATGCGTGCGCTGACGGGGTCCTCGTCTCCTCTCAACAACCACAGCTGGTACACGTGGTTCTTGGGCGCCTCGGCGAGTCCGGTAAGGACCAGGTACGACTCCCCGGCGCTAGGCACCACGCGTCCAACGGCTCCGCCTGCTCCCTCGAGGGCCACGCCATCGTTGCTGTGGAGCAACGCGGTAAGCGCCTGCTCGGTGCGCCGGACATCGTTCCTCGTCTGCACGAAGTTGGTAGTCATGACGGCGAAGGCAGCTACAACTGCCATCCCGGCAGCCAGGCTCACGAAACTCCAGCGTCGCCGGGGGGCGGGCCCGACGGCCTGTGCCAGCACGCGGTCGGCGAAACCGGCGGACACGGGCACCTCTTCAACGGCCAGCGCCAGGGACGAGATCACCTCCGCCAGCTGATCTGCCTCCTCCATGCATTCGTCGCAGGAGAGGATGTGGGTCCGGACGAACGCGATCTCTTCCTGGGGGAGGGCTCCGAGGACGTAAGACGCTACGTAGCTGTGCATGTCTTCGTGGCTCAGTGCCATCTCAACTTCCCTCTCTATCCGGTTCCATCAGTTCGCGGAGTTTGTGTAGTCCGTCCCGCAGCCTCGTCTTAGCTGTTCCTGCTGGTATCCCGAGCTCTGCGGCGACCTCTCTATAGGTCCGGCCGCCGAAGTAAGCCAGGACCACCGCCTCTTGCTGAAGCGGCGTCAGGGTCACCAGTGCGTTCTTGACCCTGTCTCTCTCGTCCACCTCCGCGGTCGGTGAGGTGGCCGTTGGCGCAACGTGCATCTCGTTCGCGAGTGACGATCGAGTTCTCTTCAGTGACTCTTCCCGGCGCACGAGGTCGATGGCTTTGTTCCTAGCCACCCCGAGCAAGAAAGCCTTCAGGCTTCCTCGCTGCGGATCGAACGCTCCCGGTCTTCTCCACAGAGCGAGGAAAGTGTCTTGAGCAACCTCCTCGGCCAGCGTCGGCTCGGAGATGACGCGTCGTGCCATCCCGTTCACCAGGCCCCCGTACTCGGTAATCACCGAGCGGAGAGCGCCCTCGTCTCGGGCCATGAGCCGGTCTGTGATCTCGACGTCGTCCCTCCTCATAGTCATTAGGGCCATCGTAGTTGTTCACTACAGTGTTTTCGCCTCTCGGGCCGGTTCTGGATTGGTGCCGACGTAAGAAGACCCCGGATCTCTCCGGGGTCTTCTCGGGGGTGGCGCCGCCCGGTATCGGGCGAGCACCGGGCGGGGAGGGGGTACCCCGCCGGCACTTGGTTAGAACTTGTCGGGGAACTGCTCGACGATGGCGCCGGACAGAACGGTGGCTACCGACGGGAGGTGGTAGGCAGCCTCCTTCAGGAGAAGGAAGGGGTTGCCTTTGCCCTTGCCGGTTACCGCATCGATGGCGTCGAACGTCATGTCCACGTGCATCTTCAGGGCATCGGCGACGGCTTCCTTAGGAAGACCGCCTTCGGTTGCTCCCTCGATCAAGGCGCCGAAGTCGGCTCGGTACCCGTCCAGGTCCTTGCGGGCCTGCTTGACCAATTGCTTGTCACCGGTCGCCTGACCCTTGGTGTAGTCGACGAAGAATCCGATGTGCTTGCGCCATAGGTCTAGGAACTGAGATGCAGCTTCGTCCCCGTAGACCGACCCGATGGACTCGGAGAGATCGACCGAGTTGGTATCGAGAGCCTTAGCAGCTGCGGTGAACTCGGGGGAGTCCAGGCCCTTCATGACGCCCATGGCAACTGCAGCGCCGGCAAGGTACTCGTGCGAGCTGAGCTGTGAGGTCAGAAGTGCCTGGAGCTCGGACGGTCCCGAGTCGGCGATTCCGTCGATCCCCTGAGAGGTGGCGATGCCGCCGGCCAAGGTGACTCCGACGTGACGGAGGTGGTAAGCCGCTTCCTTCAACAGGACGAAGGGATTCTCGTCGGACTTGCCGATAACCGCGTCGATCGCGCTGAGCGTGGTGTTGACGTGGGTCTTGAGCTCCTTCTCGATGGCTTCTTTAGGAAGCTCGCCGTCGGTGGCTCCTTCGATGAAGGCGCCGAAGTCCGAACGGTATCCATCGAGGTTCTTCTTGGCCTTGTTGGCCAACTTGTCGTCACCCGTTGCGGTGCCCTTGGTGTAGTCGACGAAGAATCCGATGTGCTTGCGCCACAGGTCTAGGAACTGACCGGCTGCTTCGTCACCGTAGACCGATCCAACTGTCTTCGACAGGTCGACGGAGTTCGTGTCGAGAGCCTCGGCTGCGGCGGTGAACTCCGGCGAGTCGAGCCCGTTCTGGACGCCCATCGCTACCGCGTAGCCGGCGAGGTACTCGTGGCTGTCCAGCTGAGAGACGAGCACCTGTGCCGTCTGCGCTGCGGGCGTGTCGATCGCGGTGGTGTCGCTCTCTGCTTCCTCGGTGCTGGGGGAGTTCTCTCCCGCTGCGGTTGCATCACCTGCGGTGTTGTCGGTGCCTCCACAAGCGGCACCTATCAATGCAAATGCCAGTGCGGCTGCGGAAAGTCTGAGGATCAGTTTGCTGCGCATGGTGTTTCCTTTCTTATTGTTGGATCGGGTCTAGATGGGTGTGATCACGACGCATATTCGAGGAGGAGCCAACTCGCGGATTGGAGGACTAGTGAAAATTGACCGGCTACTTCACCACGATGCTGCCGGTCATCCCGGGATGGATGTTGCAGAAATAGGTGATCTCGCCGGCTTCCTCGAACGTGAAGGAGAATTCGTCGCCGAATTCCAACGGTTGATCGAACAGCCCATCCGGCGCCGAATCGGTGTCCTCGGTGACGCCCGGGACACCCTGTTCCTGGGCCTTGCCTGAGGTGACCGTGTGCAAGATGTCGTCTTCGTTGGTCCAGGTAACGGTGTCGCCTACCGACACGCTCACGGGATCGGGGTCGAATGCGAACTTCTTGAGAATGACCTGGGTTCCGTCGTCGCTCGAAGCGGCGTCGGCGGGAGAGGTCTCGTCGCTCGCAGAGGTATCGGCGGCGGGGGCACTCGTATCACCACACGCCCCCAGGGATAAGGCCGTCAGAACGACGACGAAGATGGTTGAAATGCGCCGTCTGGGTATAGGCATGGCTCAGACTCCTTGCTGGTGGGAACACCGTCGTTGGCGTCTTCGTGCCCGGGGGGGCCGGAGGATTGGCTGGGGCACCACTCCCCTCACCTGCGTTGGTCCGAAATGTCAGCATGAAGAGATTCCGGCAAAGGGCCGGCCGGTCTCAACAAAGGGGATAGGTCATGGTTGATAGAGCTGGCTGGAACGAGAACCCCCGCGCAGACCTTTGCATTGGTCTTCGGTGCGGTTTACGCACTGGTAGGGCTCGCCGGTTTCTTGGTGACGGGGTTCGATAACTTCGCAGGGGAGACCTTCGACGACAAGCTGATCATCTTCTCGGTCAATCCGCTGCATAACATCGTCACCTGGCGAACGGCGCAGCGTGGCTAGCCTCTGCAGGAAAGCACGCCACGGCGAAGTCGATGAACCTGATCATCGGAGTGGCGTATGGGTTGACCTTCCTGCTGGGGATACTGGGCGTCCTGAAGTTCCTGGCGATCGACGAGGGTTTGGTGCCGGACGACCCCCTGCACCTTGCTTCGGCGGCCCTCGCCCTCTACTTCGGAACGGCGGGCGCGGAGGGAACCAGGACCACCACAACCGCTTAACCGATCTGCGAGTCGACCACGGAAGGGGGGGCTCCATCGGGGGCCCCTCTTCTCGTTGGACTATCCCTGCAGGGCTCTCTTCAGCTCGATGAAGCACCGTTCGATGTCGGTCTCGTCGTTGAAGAAATGGGGCGACAGTCGAAGGGCATCGCCTCGCTGATCGAGGACCACGTCGCGCTCGAAGAGACGGTGGAGCACCTTCTCTGCCGCGGGCCGGCCGCCCGGCACCTTCAATCGGACGAGACCTCCGCGCCGCTCTTCCTCTCTAGGCGAGAGCACATCTATCCCGGCCTCGTCCGCCTCGTCGATGACCCGGCGCGTCAACTCGCGGTTACGCCGCCTGATCTCGTCGACGCCGACCTCGAGGATGATCTCGAGCCCCCCCGAGGCCGTCCACGCCTGCGGAAGGGCGGGGGTGCCCGTTTCGAAACGACGGGCATCCGTCCTCAGGCGCAGGGAGGAACGATCGAAGTCGAAGGGATCCTCGGTCCCGAACCATCCCACCACTTTCGGTTGGAGTTCTTCGATGAGATCTCTGCGCACATACATAAAGGCCAATCCTTGGCCCCCTAACAGCCACTTGAGCGCGCCCGAAACCAGGATGTCGATACCGAGATCGTGGACATCGATCGGCACGATTCCGCTGCCGTGGAAGTCGTCCACGAGCACCAGAGCTCCGTGCTCTTGCGCCGCCGAAACGATGGGAGGGAGGTCGACGATCCAGGAAGATTCGAAGAGAACCCGATTGACGTTCACCAGTGAGGTGCGCTCGTCGATCAGTCGCACGACGTCATCACTATCGATGCGGATCGAGTCGGGTGACTCCGCAATCGCAAGGTCGATGCCGGCTGCACGTTGTGCATGCCAGACGTAGTGATTGGTAGGGAAGTCCATGTCGGTGGCGACAACGCGTGGCCGACCGGTGAGATCCAGACAAGAAGCGATGGCAGAGATGCCGTTCGATACGGAGGGGATGATCGCGATCTCGTCCGGGTCGGCCCCGATCAGGCGAGCGAAACGTTCTCGGCAGGTCTGCAGCACCGGCATGGCGTGATCGAACCAGAGCTCTTCAGGGCCCAACCTCTGCCAGAGATCCAGGTGCTCGAGGGCGAGGTCGCGACTCCGTTGCGATAGTGGACCGAGTGACGCCGAGATCAGATAGGTGCGCCGAGCGAGGATGGGGAAATCGGCGCGGTAGCTGCTCAGGTTCATCGAAGGAGCCTATCCAGGTACGGTTGAAGCCATGAAAGTAGGAGTGGTTGGAACCGGGCATGTGGGCCTTCCCACGGCCGCCGCTTTGGCCCATATCGGCCACGAGGTGGTGGCGATGGATGCCGACGCCGAGAAGATCCGCGCGCTCGAACGCGGCGTGATGCCCTTCTACGAGCCCGATATGGCCGAGCTCGTCGAGCAGGGGGTGGCCGAGGGACGATTGAGCTTCTCGACCAGGCCGGAGGACGTGGTCGCGGGGGCGCAGGTTGTCTTCCTTTGCGTCGGTACCCCTCCGAGGTCCAGTGGCGAGGCCAATCTCTTGGCGATAGAGCGCGCCGCAGCGATGATCGCGGAACATGCCACGGAGGAGTTCGTGCTCGTCCAGAAGAGCACAGTTCCCTCCGGAACGGCGGGGCGGTTGATCGAGGCGATGACCCGCTATCGGAGCAAGGTCTCTTTCTCGGTCGTGTCGAATCCCGAGTTCCTGCGCGAGGGCAGTGCCATCCGTGACTCCCTCAATCCCTCGCGGATCCTGGTCGGAAGCGACTCGCCGGGCGCTCTCGCCCTTTTGAAAGAGCTATATCAACCTCTGATCGACGACGGAGCGTCTTGGATAGCTACGGACGTAAGCACGGCGGAGCTGGCGAAGCACGCCAGCAATGCGTTCCTCGCGACCAAGATCTCGTTCGCCAATGCGCTGGCTCGGCTGTGCGAAGCGTCCGGCGCAGACGTCGTCGCGGTCGCCGACGCGATGGGCTGCGACCCGCGCATCGGCAGAGCCTTCCTCGACGCCGGGCTGGGCTACGGCGGGTACTGCTTCCCTAAAGACCTGGCGGCCTTCGACGCTTTGGCCACGAAGCTGGGCTATGACTTCGCCTTACTACGCGAAGTGGCGAAGATCAATGACGAGGCGGTCACCGCCACTTTCAAGAAGATCGAAGACGCGATGTGGAACCTCGAGGAGAAGAAAGTGGCTCTTCTCGGACTCTCCTTCAAACCTGGGACCGACGACACGAGGTTCTCTCCGGCCCTGATGCTCGGACGGTTGTTGATCGATAGGGGAGCGCGGGTTGTCGGCTTCGACCCGGCGGCAGGGACCCATGCCAAGAGCGAGCTGGAGGGACTCGAGGTGGCCTCCGATCCATACGAGGCGATCGAAGAGGCGAACTGTCTCGTTATATGCACGGAGTGGCCGGAGTTCCGCGACCTCGATCTCGAGCGGGTCCGTTCGACCATGGCGTTCCCCGTCGTGGTCGATGGGCGAAACATCTTCGATCCCGCCACCATGGCGGCGGCGGGCTTTACCTACATCCCCACGGGGCGCCCTCAGATGAATATCGGAGACGGAGTGGCGTGACCACGAAAGCAGTAGTCACCGGGGGAGCCGGTTTCCTGGGTTCTCATCTGTGCCGCCGTCTGATCGGCGAGGGGTGGGAGGTCCACTGTCTTGACTCGTTCCTCACCGGCGCGCCGGATAACGTCGCGGACCTCCTGCAGCACGACCGGTTCAGCTTCACTCGTTACGACGTGACGAACTACCTCTACGTGGAGGGGGACATCGATTGGGTTTTCCATCTCGCTTCTCCGGCGTCGCCGGTCGACTATCTCGAGCATCCGATCCACACGTTGAAGGTCGGTTCGATAGGAACGATGAACGCGCTGGGGCTGGCGAAAGCTAAGGACGCCTCCTTCTTCCTGACGTCGACCTCGGAGATCTACGGAGACCCCTTGGTGCACCCGCAACCGGAGACTTACTGGGGGAATGTGAATCCCATAGGCCCACGCGGCGTTTACGACGAGGCGAAGCGTTTCTCGGAGGCGATGACGACCGCTTATCACCGCGAGCACGGCATCGACGTGCGGATAGTGAGGATCTTCAATACCTTCGGCTCTTCTATGAGGCGAGCAGACGGGCGCGCCGTCCCGAACTTCATCGACCAGGCCCTTCACGCCAAGCCCCTGACGGTCTACGGCGACGGTACCCAGACCCGGTCGTTGTGTTACGTGGACGACCTGATCGAGGGATTCTGGAGGCTGGCCGCTTCCGAAGTTACCGAGCCGGTGAATCTTGGTAACCCCGAGGAAGTCACGATGCTCGAGCTCGCGAAACTCATCGCGGAGCTGGCCGGAAGCGATTCGGAGGTGGTGTTCGAGCCCCGTCCGGAGGACGACCCCGAGGTGCGTAAGCCGGATATCTCGAGGGCTCGCACCGAGTTGGGTTGGGAGCCCACCCACGATCTGAGGGGAGGCCTCGCCAAGACGATCGCTTGGGCCCGTCACGCCTGGGCTTGATCTGCTGGGAAGGGAAATAACAACCCGGTCGTTTAGTCTCCGTTGATGCCTTCCACCACATCGCCGAGCGCCGGCAACCTCGTCGTGCGCGGAGCCCGCGAGCACAACCTCCAGGACGTCAGCCTGGAGCTGCCGAGGGACTCGTTGATCGTCTTCACCGGTATCTCCGGCTCGGGGAAATCCTCACTCGCCTTCGACACGATCTACGCCGAGGGGCAGAGGCGCTACGTCGAGTCCCTGTCTTCTTACGCCCGCCAGTTCCTAGGGCAGATGGACAAGCCCGACGTTGACTTCATCGAGGGATTGTCCCCAGCCATCTCGATCGATCAGAAGTCGGCCCCGAGGAACCCCCGTTCAACCGTGGGCACGATCACCGAGATCTACGATTACCTCCGGCTGTTGTTTGCCCGGATCGGGCGGGCGCACTGCCCAAGACGCGAGCGCCCGATGGACCGCCAAGCCCCCGAACAAGGCGGGGGGT
>JBPCNH010000014.1:0-15954 GCA_051001455.1 Actinomycetota bacterium | reverse complement strand
GACCTCGAAAGGTCCGCGGCCGAACACGATCTTCTCTTCATCTCGATCGCGAATCTGATCAGGCATCGCCTGCGAGGGGATAAGCTCTTGACGCGCGTCACCGAGGCACGCATCCCCACGGCTTTTGGATCATTCGGCGCGGTTGCATACGAATCTGACGACGGCCGGACCCATGTCGCCCTAGTGAAGGGGGAGCCGGCCGGTAAGGAGAACGTCCTCGTTCGCGTTCACTCTGAATGCTTCACCGGGGACGTCTTCGGCAGCCACCGGTGCGACTGCGGCACGCAACTCTCGGAGTCCATGAGGGTCATCGACGAGGCCGGTGAAGGCGTCATCGTTTACGTTCGTGGCCACGAGGGACGGGGGATCGGCTTGCGCCACAAGCTCGAGGCCTACGCTCTCCAGGACGGTGGCCTAGACACGGTGGAGGCCAACGTCGAGCTGGGGTTCGCGCCCGACTCCCGGGATTACGGTGTCGGCGCACAGATACTCGTCGACCTCGGCATCTCCACGATGCGCCTGTTGACCAACAACCCCACGAAACGGGCAGGACTCGAGGGATACGGTCTCGAGATCGTCGACCGCGTCCCGCTCGAGAGCGTCCCTAATCCAGAGAACATCCGCTATCTCACCACCAAGAAAGAGAAGATGGGCCACCTATTGGAGGGCCTCGGCGTCGCAACACCCGGCGAGAAGGAGATCCGATGATGCGCACTTTCCAAGGAACGTTCGACGCCAGAGACCTGCGCGTGGGCCTGATCGCCAGTCGTTTCAACGAGTCGATCACCAAGCGGCTCGTCGACGGAGCTGCGGACTGTCTCGCGCGCCACGGCGTCCCTACCGAGTCGGTCACCCTCGTTTGGGTGCCCGGCGCTTTCGAGATCCCGGCGGCCGCCGAGAGACTGATCGCCACCGGCGAGGTAGACGCTCTGGTCTGCTTGGGCGTCGTCATAAGAGGTGAGACGGCCCACTTCGATTACGTGGCAGCCCATGCGATGAACGGGATCGGCGCTCTCGCGGTCTCGAGTGGTGTGCCGATCGGCGCAGGCATCCTGACCACCGAGAACACGGCTCAAGCGGAGGACCGGGCTGGCGGCAAGATGGGGAACAAGGGTTTCGAAGCCGCGCTGGCCGCCATCGAGATGGCGAACCTCTACTCGAGCATGCCTAAACCGCAGGGTCGCTGATCGTGTTGAAGCTGGTCATCCCCAAAGGTTCGTTAGAGCGCGCCACCTTCGAGCTCTTCGAAGCCGCCGACCTCAAGATCACGCGTGGCAGTGACAGGGAATATCGAGGCGGGATCAACGATCCCCGCATCGCCTCGGTGGCGATACTCAGACCGCAGGAGATCCCCGTTTACGTCGCCGATGGCCTGTTCGATCTCGGGGTCACCGGAGAGGATTGGATCGCCGAGCGGGGAGCTGACGTCGTGAAGGTGGCGTCTCTCGAGTACTCGAAGCAGACGGACCGGCCGGTGAAGATCGTGCTGGCGGTTCCCCGGGATGCAGGGATCACCTCTCCCGAACAGATCAAGCCGGATTCACGTATCTCTACCGAGTTCCCAAATCTCACGAAGGCATACTTCGACAAGCTGGGCATCCCCGTGCGGATATTCCTGTCTTACGGAGCGACCGAGGCCAAGGTCCCCGAGATCGTCGACGCCATCGTCGACCTCACCGAAACGGGTTCGACGCTCCGGCGTCACGGCATGGAGATCGTCGATGTCCTGCTCGAATCCCGGACCCAGCTGATCGCGAACGGCGACTCTTACGACGACCCGGACAAGCGAAGGGCGATAGAGGAGCTTCGGATCCTCCTGCAGGGCGCGATAGACGCGCGCGGTCGAGTTTTGGTGAAACTGAACGTAGATGGCGAGCATCTGGATGAAGTGGTTGAGTTGCTTCCCGCGATGCGAGCGCCGACCGTGTCGAGACTCGCGGAGGATGGTTTCTTCGCCGTCGAGACCCTGGTGCCGAAGGCCGAGATAAACATCCTGATCCCGCGGCTCAAGTCGTTGGGCGCCGAGGACATCATCGAGCTCCCCGTTACCAAGATCGTTCCGTGAAACCCGCCCTTGTTCTTGTCGTTCACTGTGCTACGGTTCTGCGTGTTTGTTGGGACGGGGGTGTTCCTTGGCAGGGAAGAAGCCTGCCAGCCCTCGTCAGCAGAAAGGACGTGGAGTAGTGGCTGAAGGTACGGTCAAGTGGTTCAGCAACGAGAAGGGTTACGGCTTCATCTCGCAATCCGATGGTGAGGACGTGTTCGTTCACTTCTCGGCTATCCAGACCGAGGGCTATAAGTCCCTCGAAGAGGGACAGGCGGTTGAGTTCGACGTAACCGACGGCCCCAAGGGCAAGCAGGCTTCGAACGTTCGCCCTGTCTAGGAGCGATTAAGATCGAAACCAAGCGGCCCCCCGGTAACGGGGGGCCGTTCTCTATGCCTGGCCGCGGCCGGGAGAGCCGCCGCCGGGCTGAGCCGAGCCCGGTCCTGCACCGGTTACCTGTTGGGCGAAAGCCATCTGCAGCTGTGCCAGCGTCTGTCTGAGCGGCTGCTCGACGTTTCCGAGACGCGGCCCTACCTCTTTCAGGATCCCGGATAGAGCATCGATGGCGAGCCCTGCGTCGGCCGGGTCGCCGAGGTCGAGCTTCGTGGCCGCGATATTGGCGAGACTCACCGCCGAGTTCACCACCCATTCGAGCGACGGTGTACCGGCGATCTCCTCGGCCATGCGGCGAGCCTCGGCCTCCTGCTCGGGGGTCCAGACCCGGCCACCCGGCCCGGCACCGGCCGGAGGGGCCTGCTCCGCGCCGCCCGGCTGTTCTCGAGGAGCCTCTGTCGCCGGAGCCTCGCGGACCTCGGGCTCGGGTTGCTTCTCGGCCGGTTCCTGCGGGACGGGCGTTGTGGGGCGCCCTGCCGAGGCACCCCCGGCGGAGACCCGCTTGTCCACCACCCGCGGCCGGGGCCGCTCTTCTTCCGGTCTGTTCTGATCGTCCACAAGGTTCCCTTTCCGAAGCCGCTATAATCGGGAGGTTGAAAGTGTTGCCAAGAAGGGACGGCTACATAGTCCCTCACCTCCCGGCTGAGGAACCAACATAAGGGTCGCGGGGGTTCAGGTGTTGCTGAGCGAGAGATCGCGATGTGCCGAGAGCACAGCGCGGACCCTTAGCCGGCGGCGTCCGATCTTGGCGCCGTCGGCTTTGTTTTGTCCGCAGTCGAAAGGAGAGCAGTTATCGCCACGGAGATGAGAGTCAACGATCGCATCAGGGTGCCCAAGGTCCGCGTCGTCGGATCGGATGGCTCGCAGATCGGGATCATCGACACCCAGAAAGCGCTCGACATGGCCGTCGAGCAAGATCTCGACCTCGTCGAGGTGGCGGCCCAGGCCGATCCTCCTGTCTGCCGGATCATGGATTACGGGAAGTACAAGTACGAGCAGGACCAACGGCAGAAGGAAGCTCGTAAGAAGCAATCACTCATCGTCGTGAAAGAGATGAAGATGAGGCCGAAGATCGACTCTCACGACTACGAGACCAAGAAGGGACATGTCGTCCGGTTCTTGCGTCAAGGCGCCAAGGTCAAAGTAACGATCATGTTCCGTGGGCGCGAGATGGCTCACCAGCAGCTGGGGCGGCGTTTGCTCGACAGGTTGTCCGAGGACCTGGCCGACATCTCGAAGATCGACGCCTTTCCGAAGATGGACGGACGGAACATGACGATGGTGCTCAGCCCGCAGAAGGACGCCATCACCAACCGGCCCACCTACGTACCGAAGCACAAAGGGCCGAAGCCTGAAGAACCGGAACAGGCTCAGGCTGCAGAAGATACTCCGGCACCGGCGGCGGCGAAACCGCCCCGTAAGGTGACTAGAGCCGAAGGAGGCTGACATGCCAAAGATGAAGACACACAGGGGTGCAGCGAAGCGCTTCAAGATCACCCCCACCGGGAAGATCAGGCGTCGCCGCGCCTTCGCGAACCATATCCTCGAGAAGAAGACCGCTAAACGGAAGCGCCATCTGAACGCCCCCGACGCCCTGGTGGCCCCGGCCGACGAGAAGCGCGTCCGCCGGCTGCTCGGCAAATAGCGGTCCCGACCAGAAGAAGGAGGAGCGGACATGCCACGCGTGAAGCGCAGCGTCGCCAGCCGTAAGAGACACAAAGGTGTACTGAAGCAAGCGAAGGGTTACTACTCGGCGCGCAGCAAGCACTACCGTGCCGCGAACGAGCAGCTGCTCCATTCGGGTGTGTATGCATTCCGGGACCGCCGGGCGAAGAAGGGCGACTTCCGGCGTCTGTGGATCATGCGCATCAATGCTGCCGCGCGCGAGAACGGATTGTCCTACAGCCGCTTCATGGCGGGCCTCCGCACGGCAGAGATCGAAGTCGACCGCAAGATGCTCGCCGAGATGGCCGTGAACGACCCCAGTGCTTTCACGGCACTGGCAGGCGTTGCGAAAGAGCAGCTCGAGAAAGCGTCCTAGGTACGGATAGGACCTCGCCGGCATCCATAACTTCACTCCAGAACCCGAAGGTTCAGCGAGCACGTCGGTTACTGCGGCGCGCCGTTCGGATCCGTGAGAACGCTTTTTTGATCGAGGGACCTCGTGCGGTCCTCGAGACGCTGGCGTCATCTCTTGCGGTCGAAGATGTCTTCGTGACGGAGGACCTATCTCAGCGCAGTGATATCGAAGCGGCGGCCGGGTCGCGCTCGATCGTCGTGACGGAAAAGGTCCTCCGGGCGATGTCCGATACAGACAGCCCGCAAGGCGTTGTGGCTGTAGCGACCAGACCGGGAATCGACCTCCGGTCGGCGGTAGATCGGGCCACACTGGTCCTGGTTCTGGCGGGCGTTCGTGACCCCGGCAACGCAGGGACCCTCCTCCGCTCGGCCATGGCTGCCGGCGCCGACGCGGTCGTCTTCACGGACGAAAGCGTCGACCCTTTCGGGCCCAAGACCGTCCGTGCTTCGGCCGGTGCGATCGCCCGGCTTCCGATCGTGGAAGAGCCGCATCTCGACGCTGTCGTCCAAGCACTACACGAGGCAGGTCTAAGGGTGCTGGCGACGGAGGCTTCCGGCCCACCCGCTTACGAGCTCGACCTGGCCGCACCGGTTGCATTCGTGCTGGGGAACGAGGCTTGGGGATTGCCTGCAGGATCGCAAGACGCTATGGACGGCCGAGTGGGGATCCCGATGCCGGGGCCCGTGGAATCTTTGAATGTAGGTATCGCCGGGTCGCTGTTGCTTTTCGAAGCTCTTCGTCAGCGCCGCGATTAGGGTCTCTGGGACATGAGTGAGAGCCGTTTCGCAGAGATGATCGCAAAGATCGCACACGAGTTGAGGAGTCCGTTGACCTCCGTGAAGGGATTCTCGTCCACCCTGGTCTCACGATGGGATCGGTTCTCGGACGAGCAGAAGCTGGAGCTCGTCACGGCCATCCATCTCGATGCCGACCGTATGGGCCGCATCGTGTCCGAGGTTCTAGACCTCGCCCGGCTCGAAGCAGGATTACTCGAGCTTCATCGGACCACCACCGACCTGCACAAGCTGGTGAGCGAGACGCTACAACATCAAAAGAATCGCCCGGGCGTTGACCGCGTCAATGTAGAGGTCCCGGAGGGGACCGAGCTGTTCGTGGATTGCGAAAGGATGCTCCACGTCCTGTCGAACCTGGTCGAGAACGCGATCAAATTCTCCGATGACGGGCCGATAACCATTCGCGGCAGCACCGACGGCGATCATGCTGTGATCGAGGTCCGCGACGAGGGGATCGGCATCCCGCCCGAGCGGATCGAGGACATCTTCCTGAGCCCCGCTCCCAAGAACCAAAAGGCCGTGCCGCTCGGCACGGGTCTCGGGCTGTACCTCTCCCGGCAGCTGGTAGAGGCGCATGGAGGCTCTCTCGCAGCGACCTCAACGGAGGGCCGGGGATCGGTGTTCTCTTTGCGACTACCCGTCCACCGCTCGGAGTGACGATGGCGACAGACGAACTACGGGAGCAGCTTCAGGGCGCGTTGGCCGACGGGCTCGGGCGCATCTCGGCAGCACGCGGCCTGGCCGACCTGGATGAAGCGCGCGTCCGGATCTTGGGGCGGAAGGCCCCGCTGTCCGTCGCTCGCTCTGGTCTTGGCCGCCTGACACCCGAGGAACGCAAAGAGATGGGGCGCCTCGCGAACGACGTCCAGAGCCAGATAGAGCGGGCGCTAGAGGAGCGACGCGAGCGGTTCTCTGCGGTGGAGCTCGCGGCGCGCTGGGAGAGGGAGCGGATCGACGTCACGCTTCCTGCAACCGGCACCGCCACCGGAGCCCTGCATCTGTTGACCCAGACCCTGTGGGAGATCGTGGATGTGTTCATCGGCCTCGGCTACCGGGTCTACGAAGGACCCGACGTCGAGCTGTCCCGCTACAACTTCGATGCACTGAACACGCCTTACGAGCACCCGTCCCGGTCTCCCCAAGACACCTTCTTCATCGCGGGCAAGAACGAGGATGTATGCCTGCGTACTCAGACCTCACCGATGCAGGTTCGGGTGATGGAGGCGAACCGGCCTCCGGTCTACGGCGTCTTCCCCGGCCGGGTCTATCGCAGGGATGCCGTCGATCCCACCCATCTCGCCCAGTTCTTCCAGATGGAAGGGTTGGCCGTGGACGAAGGCATCACCCTCGGAGACCTGAAAGGGACGCTCGAGGTCTTCGCCCGTCATATCTTCGGAGACAACCTGGATGTTCGGCTGCGGCCCCATTTCTTCCCCTTCACCGAGCCCTCTGCGGAGATGGACGTGCAATGCTTCTCCTGCAGGGGATCGGGGTGCCGGATCTGCAAGCAAGAAGGGTGGATCGAGATACTCGGCTGCGGGATGGTCCACCCGAACGTACTGCGCGCTTCGGGGGTAGATCCAGAGCGCTACTCCGGTTTCGCCTTCGGGATGGGGATAGAGCGGATCACCGCGCTGGCTCACGGCATCGGCGATATCCGCTCGCTCTATGAGAACGACCTCAGGTTCGCAAGTCAGTTCGGAGGTTTGCGATGAAGGTGTCGCTCGATTGGCTGAGCGAGTTGGTTCCGCTCGACATCGACATCCCCCAATTGGTCGATCGCCTCAATATGACCGGAACCAAGGTCGAGGCAGTGCACGGCCCCGCCGACGTCGAGGGGATCGTGGTTGCCGAAGTACTAGCGATAGAGCCCCATCCCAACGCCGACAACCTCTCGATGGTCGAAGTATCTGCCGGCGACGACGAGATGCACCGGGTGGTGTGCGGCGCCAAGAACTTCGCCGTCGGAGACAGGATCCCGTTCGCGACCGTCGGGTCCAAGCTCCCCGGCCTGACCATCACCGAGCGCAAGATCCGGGGTGAGGTGAGCAGAGGGATGTTGTGCTCCGCTTCCGAGCTCGGGATCTCCAAGGACTCGGCAGGACTGCTGATCCTCCAGCCGGATGCGCCGATCGGCATCGACGTGGTCGATCTCCTCGGTCTCGGGGACACGGTGCTCGAGCTCGAAGTAACACCCAACCGGCCAGATTGCATGGGAATGATCGGCGTAGCTCGTGAGGTGGCAGCCGTGCTGGGGGTCGAGTGGGAGCCTCCCCGAACCAGCCTCGTTGCAGAGGGGTCGCCCGGTCCCGTGAGCGTTGCCGTAGAGGACGAGACCGGATGCCCTCGCTACCTGGCTCGCTATCTCGAGGATGTCTCGGTGCGCCCTTCTCCCGCCTGGATGGCGCGGCGCCTCCTCGCGGCCGGTTTCCGCCCCATCTCGAACATCGTCGACATAACGAACTATGTCCTACTCGAGACCGGGCAGCCGCTCCATGCCTTCGACGCCGACAAGGTTGCCGACCAAGCGATCGTCGTGCGACGCTCCCGGCCGGGCGAGAGTTTGACCACCCTCGACGGAAATGCGCGCGATCTAGATCCGGCCGACCTGTTGATCGCCGACTCGGAGAAGGCCCTCGCCCTCGCCGGGGTCATGGGCGGCGAAAGCTCCGAGGTGTCCGCTGCCACCACCCGCCTGATCCTCGAATCTGCCGCATTCGACAAAGCCTCGGTCGCCTACACCAGCCGGCGCCACGGCATCCGCAGTGAGGCGTCCGCTCGCTTCGAGCGCGGGTCGGATCCCGGCATGGTGCCCTTCGCCGCAGATCGTGCCGCAGCCTTGATCCGCGAGCATGGTGGAGCGACCGTCTCTACCGAGGCCCCGGATGTTTATCCGGGGGAGCGGGAGCGCGCGGTTATCACCCTTCGACCCACCCGCACCGAGGCCTTGCTCGGTATGCCCATCGATCCCGAGCGGCAAGCTCGTCACCTTCGGGCTCTGGGGCTAGAGGTCGCCGACGGTCGAGGCGGGCTCGAGGTGAGGGTCCCGACCTTCCGGCCCGACCTGTCCATCGAAGCCGACCTGATCGAGGAGATCGCCAGGCTAGAGGGCTACGACAAGCCCAGCCCCACGCTCCCCACGGGCCGTTCGGGTGCACTCACCGGCGATCAACAGGCAGAGCGCCATCTGAAGCGCGCGCTCGTGATGCTGGGCGTGACGGAAGTTTGGACGTCCTCGTTCATGTCGCCCGCGGACCTCGACGCGATGGGTTTCGATGCCGAGCATCCGGCGCGACGCATGATCCTGTTGTCCAACCCGATGTTGGAGCAGGAACCGGGTCTGCGAACGACCCTTTTGCCCGGTCTGGTGAAAGCCGCCGCGCACAACGTCGCCCAGCGCGCGCCGGGCATCTCCCTCTTCGAGATCGGACGTACCTACCTGCCGTCGACCGGCGATCTCGCCGACGAACAGCCTGCTCTGGCGGCCGTTTTCGCAGGGAATCGGTCGCTCGACTCATGGGATGGGAGCGCGCAGCCGTGGGACTTCTTCTCCGC
The DNA here is from genome assembly GCA_051001455.1 of Actinomycetota bacterium. Taxonomy (GTDB): domain Bacteria; phylum Actinomycetota; class CADDZG01; order CADDZG01; family WHSQ01; genus JBPCNH01. The sequence continues at coordinate 7,087 of JBPCNH010000014.1, read as the reverse complement.
GAAGGGGGTCTTGATGGCCGCGCTCGGGTCTCTCGGGATAGAGGGACTATCCTTCGATGCCATCAAAGGAGCGCCCTTCCATCCGACGCGCGCTGCTCAGGTTTCACTAGGCTCGGTCGCTCTAGGCGTGATCGGGGAGCTTCATCCGACGGTTAATGAGAGATCGGGGCTTCCCCCCGGAGCCTGTGCGCTCGAGATAGCGATAGCGCCCGTCATGAGCGCCCGTTCCGCTCGTCGTCTCGCCGAGGAGTTGCCTCGTTTCCCTGCCGTCTATATCGACATCGCGGTCGTGCTCGACCAGATGATCTCTGCGTCCCGCGTCCTGGCCGTGATCGAAGAATCCGGCAAACCACATCTGACGGCCGTGCGCTTGTTCGACGAGTATCGAGGTGAGCAGGTGCCGGCGGGGCACAAGAGCCTGGCGTTCGCCCTGGAGCTCAGGCATACCGGACGAACCCTCACCGACGAGGACGCTGAAGACGTCCGAGACCACGTCGTTACCTCTCTCGCGGAGCGTTTCGGCGCAGAGCTACGAAGTTAGGTGCGAGGCTCCCTGAACGATCGAGATTTCCTTTCGATGGGCGACATCGATGCAGACGAGCTTTCGATCCTGCTCGAGCGCGCGGCGGCCTGCAAGGCCGCTCCAGGTGATGTCGCCTCGCGGCTAGAGGGACGACACGTCGCTCTCATCTTCGAGAAACCGTCCACACGTACCCGGGTATCCTTCGAGGTCGCGTGTACGGCGCTTGGTGCGCATGCGATCGTCCTGCGGGGTGACGAACTGCAACTCGGGCGCGGAGAGACGATCGAAGACACCGGCCGTGTTCTGGCCCGGTACGTCGATGCGATAGTCGTCCGCACATTCGGACAGGAACGGCTCGAGCGCCTGGCGGAAGCATCTTCGGTGCCGGTCGTGAATGCACTAAGTGACCTAGAGCATCCCTGTCAGTGTCTCGCCGACCTGCAGACGATCGTGGAGAAGAAAGGGAGCCTCGCCGGAACGACGCTCACGTACGTCGGGGATGGGAACAACGTGGCTCATTCACTCATGCTCGGCGGAGCCCTCGCCGGTATGCACGTGCGCATCGCGTGCCCGGAAGGTTATGAGCCTTTCCCGAGCCTTACGGAGCACGCTCAAGACATAGCGGGGCGGCACGGCGGGAGCGTGACGGTGGTGCGCGATCCCGGCGACGCGGCCCGGGGAGCCGACGTTCTCTACACGGATGTGTGGGCCAGCATGGGTCAAGAGGAAGAAAGCACCGCCCGCGCCACGATCTTCGAACCGTATCGGTTGGACGCCGCCCTGGTGAGGGCGGCCGGACCCGATGTTCTCGTTATGCACTGTCTGCCCGCTCATCGGGGCGAAGAGATCGCGGCGGACGTCATTGATGGACCGCACTCGGTCGTATGGGACCAGGCCGAGAACCGGTTGCACGCCCAAAAGGCACTCCTGCTGCATCTCCTGACCTGAGATCGAGTACCGGATGACTCGGCTCACGAAAGCTTTCTACGCACGCGATGCGCTTGTCGTAGCGCGCGACCTGATCGGCTGCGTGCTCGTACACGATTCGCCCGAGGGATTGACGTCCGCGCGCATCGTCGAGACCGAGGCCTACCGGGGGGCGCTCGATCCGGGGTCACATGGGTATCGGGGCGAGACTCCTCGCACCAAGGTCATGTTCGGCCCACCCGGGCGTCTCTACGTGTACTTCACCTACGGTATGCACTGGTGCGCCAACATCGTTTGCGGAGGCGCGGGGGAGTGCGCCGCCGTCTTATTACGCGCCGGCGAACCGATAGAGGGTCTCGACCTCATGCGAGCGCGCCGGCCCGGCATCGCGAAGGACAGATTGCTTGCTTCCGGTCCCGCCCGCCTCACCCTGGCGATGGGTATCGGCCGGGACCATAACGGAGCATCGCTATTGCGCGGCAGCCGGACCTGGTGCTACTCGGATGCGACGACGGTCGTCATGCGGTCGGGTCCTATCTCCGAGACACCTCGCATCGGGCTCGCCGCCGGAAAGGGTGACGAGCTCCCGTGGAGGTTTGTCGTCCCGGGGCACGCTTTCGCGTCGCTCCGCCGCTGAAGCGCCCCGGGTCAGGGATTGACCCAGATGTTTACCTTCGTCCCCCGTTTGGCCTTTTCCCCTCCACCCGGAGACTGCTTCCAGACCCGTCCGCTGCGTTCCTTCGCCTGCTTCTTATCGGATTCCTTCTCGTAATAGGTCGTCACCTGGAAGCCCGCCTCGTTCAACCGGGCGACGGCCTCCTTCTGCGTGAGACCGAGGACGTTGGGAACCGTGACTCGATCGTCTTTGTTTTGGCTGCCACTACCCGAGCCGTTGCCCCCGTTATTGTTCCCGCCACCGCCACCGCCACCGCCACCACCGGAGCCGCTGCTGGCGACGGATACGACCAGGGTGATCGTGGACCCCCGAGGAGCCTTGGTCCCGCCCACGGGTGACTGGCCGATCACCCGCCCTGGTGGGTAAGTGACCGATTCCTCTTCGATCCGTTCTACGTCGAACCCGTCGCCCCTGAGGATCGCTACGGCCTGCTTCACGGGGAATCCGAACACGTCCGGCACCGAAACCCGGTCTTTACCGACGCGACATTCCTCCGAGGTGGAACTGGACTCGGTCGGCTCGGTGCCTTGAGGGAACATCGCCGTAGAGCGCGCGTCTTTGGGCGTGAACCGGTCGGCCAGGCATCCCGTCCGGGTATCGATCTTTACCGTCACCAGCCCGGCACCTGGGTTCCGGAAGTTCTTGGCGGGCTCTCCGGCAAGGGCGTTGTTCATGAAGGCGCTCCATATCGCGGCGGGGAACGAGCCCCCGGTTACCCCTCTCCCCCCGGACAGCAGTCTCGTCGGCCGGCATGGGCGCGTAGAGCCCGCACAACTAGCTTTCATCTCGATCTGGCCGCCGGGATAACCGACCCACACGGCAGCCGACAGGTTAGGCGTGTAGCCGCCGAACCACGCATCGCGGTACTCCTGGGCGGTCCCGGTCTTACCTGCAGCAGGACGGCCGTTCAATCCGGCCCTCACACCGGTGCCGCGCTCGACGATCTGCTGCATGGCGGTGGTAGAGAGATACGCGATAGCCGGATCGAGTGCCTTCTCCGCCTGTGTCTCATCCTTGTAGAGGACCTTGCCGCGGGCGTTGACGATCTTCGTTATAGCGACGGGAGGACGCAAGGTGCCGTTCGCTGCGAAGGTCGCGTAAGCAGAAGCCATCCCCAGCGGGTTCACCTCGTTGGCGCCCAACACCAGAGAAGGGTTCGCAGCCAGAGGTGTGTTGATGCCCATGTCGTGGGCGAGGTCGACCACATCCTGCGGGCCGACCTCGAGGATCAGCTGCGCGTACACGGTGTTGACGGAGTTGACCGTGGCCTCGAGCAGTGAGATCTTTCCGAACGCGCTGCCTTCGTAGTTGCACGGTCGCCACGATTGTCCCGTGCCGGGCACCACCAGATCGATGCATTGACCGGCTTTGTAGCGCTTGGAGAGGGGGATCCCCTCCCTGATCGCCTGCGCCAGCGCGAACGGCTTGAAAGCCGATCCCGCCTGACGTCCTGTGCCCGGAGCGGGTGCCGGCTCGTAAGGGTCTTTGCACTGGTCGGCCCGCCGACCTTTTAGATACCTTTCGCAAGCGAGGTTGGGCTCTGCCTGGATGGCTAGGTTGAGCTTTGCGTAGGGATCCTTCTTCTTCCGCACGAACCAGTCGCGGCCACCGACCATCGCCTTCACGTGGCCCGTGTCCGGATCGATCGCGACCAACGATGCCGTAGGGTCGCTCTCGTTCGGGAGGACCGAGTTGACGGCCTCCTCTGCGGCTGCCTGATCGGAACGGTCGAGGGTCGTGTAGATGCGCAAGCCTCCCTGGAACAGTTGCTGCTCGCGCTGTGACGGCGTTTTGCCGATTATCTCGAAACGAGGGTCATACGTCAGCAGTCTCTGCACGTAGTCGATGAAGTAAGGAGCGGGGTAGCGCACCTCCTCGACGTCCTTGGTGAGTCCGAGTTTCTTCCCGCTTGCGGCTGCGGCCTCGATGTCGCCGATATGCCCGGTCTCCGCCATCTGCCGCAAGACGACGTTTCGTCGGTCGATCGCGGCCTGAGGTCTCTGGAAGGGGTCGTAATCGCTGGGGGCCTGGACGAGTCCCGCGAGCATCGCCGCTTCATGCAGTTCGAGCTTCCGAGCGGGCTTCCCGAAATAGGTCTTGGACGCGGCCTGGACCCCGTAAGCCCCTGCACCGAAGTAAACGGTGTTCAGGTACCGCTGGAGGATCTGGTCCTTCGTCAGCTTCTGCTCGACCTGACGTGCCAGAGCGGCCTCGTCGATCTTTCTCTCGAGCGTTCGAGCGGCGGTTTCACCGGGAGCGATGAGAACGTTCTTCACGTACTGCTGGGTGATCGTCGATCCGCCCTCCCGGATCCCACCTTCGGCAACGTTCGAGGCCAGAGCTCGCAGGATGGCCCGCACATCGACCCCGTCATGCTCGTAGAACCGCTCATCCTCGATGGCGATGACCGCGTCGATGAGGTACTGAGGGATCCTGTCCAGACGGATGCTGGTCCGGTCCTCGGGACCGTGCACGCTCGTTATGAGCCCCCCCTCCCCGTCGTAGATGCGGGATGACTGGGCGAGCTTGATGCCGAGGTCGCCTTCCTTGAGGGTCGGCAGATCCTGCAGCTGGGCGCAGGAGACCGTCAGCAGAACAAGGACGACGAATAGGGGCAGCGCTCGGCGCGCCGGGAAGGATCGCATCAAGCCACCATCCTACGATTGGGTGCCCTTTACACCAGAGTTTCCGGGTTTTGAGGACCTCCGGCCCCCCTCTCAGGGGGTCGCGGACGCTCAGAAACGAAGGGACGGGACGAACTTCGGGCTTCGGGCGGGGAAGTAGGTAGCATCCTGGGGCCATGACGCCTTCTTCCGTAGACGAGCAACTCTCCCACCTGACCCGGCGCGCCGAGCACGTCGTGCGGCCGGAGGACCTCCGGGCGCGCCTGGCGGAAGGCAAAAAGCTGCGGGTCAAGCTGGGACTCGATCCCACCGCAGCCCACGTCACGCTGGGGTGGGCGGTTCCGCTGCGCAAGCTCCGGGCCTTCCAGGATGCGGGTCATACCGTGGTCTTGATCCTCGGAGACTTCACCGCTCGTATCGGCGACCCGTCGGGCAAGACCGAGACCCGCAAGCAGCTCTCCAAAGAGGAGGTGGCCGGCTACGCCGAGAGGGTCCTGGACCAGTTCTCGGACATCCTGAGCGAGGACAACCTCGAGGTTCGCTACAACTCCGAATGGCTCGAAGGCATGGACCTGGGTGGTCTCCTGGAGTTGACCGGTCGCTACACCGTCGCCCAGATGCTCGAGCGCAACGACTTCGCGAAACGCTACGCCGAGCACCGGCCCATCTCGATCATCGAGTTCATGTACCCCTTGCTGCAGGGCTACGACTCGGTTGCCGTCGAGGCCGACGTCGAGCTCGGCGGCACCGACCAGCTCTTCAACCTGCTCGTAGGGCGGGACCTGCAGCAGGCCTACGGACAAGAGCCCCAGATCGTGCTCACGATGCCGCTCCTGGAAGGCCTCGACGGCGTCCAGAAGATGTCCCAGTCCCTGGGCAACTACATCGGCATCCGGGAAGCTCCCGAGGAGATGTTCGGGAAGCTGATGAGCATCCCCGACGCCCTCGTCGAGCGGTACGCAGCCCTGGCGGCAGATCTGCCGGACGAGAATAGCGAGCGCTTGAGCGCGGCCGCGGCTCGCGGTGGCCCCGGGGCGGGGGAGGCCAAGCGAGAGGTCGCTCGGACCGTCGTGGCGCTGTATCACGGGGACGAAGCCGCAGCGGGGGCGGAAGAGGCCTTCGATAGACAGTTCAAGGAGCATCGGGCCCCCGAGGACACCCCCGAGGCCGAACTCCCTCTCGCGGCCGTGCAAGACGAGACCGCCTACCTGCCGACCGTCCTGACGGAGCTCGGCCTTGCGTCGTCGAAGGGTGAGGCGCGCCGGCTCCTGGCTCAAGGCGGGGTCAAGATCAACGGTGCCAGGGCCCCCGGGGAAGAGGTCCCGGCGGCAGATCTGAGAGGCTCAGTGCTGCAGGTAGGTAAGCGCCGCTTCGTCAGGCTGAAGGCCTAAGAGCGACGGGCTTATAGGCTGAGGGGAGCCGCCCGAGGGCGCCGGAATAGGGGCCCCTCCGGGGCGGTTGCACGGGGTACTGAGCCCTGCTAGATTACTAAGGCTCTACGGGTCCAAGAACGTTGGCATGTGCCTCCCTGGCTCTCCTGCCGGAGGGGTCGCTTTCAAGAGAACAGGAGAGTCGCCTATTCGGCAGCAGAGGTAGCAATACCAGCTTGCTTGGTGACTCGCCGGAGGATCTCTCGCCGGCGTTTTTGTTTGCCCGAAAGTGTTGGAAGTCGCTCTTTGAGAACTGAATAGTGTGCCTGCCGATCGGGTGGAAAGCATCATCTGATCGGAGATCAGTGGACCCTCGTCTAGCTCTACTTCGGGATTAAGCCCCTGAAGCAGAGTGGGAAGACGAAAATGAATGATCGGATCTTTCATAGATCCGACTCCATGAATAAATCTGGTGACAACGCAGACATAGTTCTACTAAGTCATGCGTTCATCAAATCAGTATCAAGAACTCTACGGAGAGTTTGATCCTGGCTCAGGATGAACGCTGGCGGCGCGCCTAATACATGCAAGTCGAGCGACGAAACTGGAACCCGTAAGGGTTCCAGCTGAAAGCGGCGAACGGGTGAGTAACACGTGGGCAACGTGCCCCTGACTCTGGGATAACAACGGGAAACCGTTGCTAATACCGGATAACACCAACCTTCCGCATGGATAGTTGGTCAAAGTTTTTCGGTCAGGGATCGGCCCGCGGCCTATCAGCTTGTTGGTGGGGTAACGGCCTACCAAGGCATTGACGGGTAGCTGGCGTGAGAGCGCGGCCAGCCACACTGGGACTGAGACACGGCCCAGACTCCTACGGGAGGCAGCAGTAGGGAATCTTGCGCAATGGGCGAAAGCCTGACGCAGCGACGCCGCGTGAGGGATGAATGCCTTCGGGTTGTAAACC
>JBPCNH010000013.1:0-4383 GCA_051001455.1 Actinomycetota bacterium | reverse complement strand
GGAGTGGTCGGCGACCTCGCCGGCTTCGTTGCCTCGACCTATGCCCGGGGCCTCGCGCTCGTGCAGGTGCCGACCTCGCTACTGGCCCAGGTCGATGCGTCCATCGGAGGCAAGACCGCGGTCAACCTAGCGGCGGGCAAGAACCTGGTCGGGACCTTCCACCAGCCGCTCGCGGTGGTTGCCGATATCGACACGCTCGCAACCCTTCCGGAAGAAGAGTTCGTCAGCGGGATGGCCGAGGTGATCAAGTACGGATTGATCGCCGAGCCCGACCTCCTCGGATACGTAACCGGCAACTCCGACGCACTGAAGCGGCGTGACCCGGCGGTGCTGCAGGAGATCGTCGCTCGCTCCGCGGCCATCAAAGCTGGGATCGTGGCCTCCGACGAGACCGAGCAGGGCCGGCGCGCCTATCTGAACTACGGCCACACCTTCGCCCACGCCATCGAGCACCTGCATGGATACGGCGCCCTGCGCCATGGCGAGGCGGTCGCCCTCGGTATGATGGCCGCCGCTTCACTCGCCCGCGAGCTGGGTCACCTGGACGACGACGACGTGAGATTGCACCGCCGGAGTCTCCAGGCCCTCGGCCTCCCGGTATCCGCACCTCTCGAGGTGGATGACCTCGCCGTGGCGTGGCAGAGAGACAAGAAGTACCGGGATGGTGTTCGGTTCGTACTGTTGCAGCGGATTGGATCCCCGGTGGCCGGGATCGAAGCCGACCGGGACACGATCCGGGTGGCGCTTGAGAGGATGACGTCATGAAGATAGCTGTGATCCATGGACCGAACCTGAACCTCCTGGGGTCCCGCGAGCTGGCCGTCTACGGTTCGATGACCCTCGCTGAGGTGAACTCGGCGATCGAGCAAGAAGCTGCCCGCATGGAGATGGAGCTCTCGATCCATCAGGCTTCCGGCGAGGGAGCGATCATCGACCTCCTGCACGCCGGTGTGGGCGACGTGGCAGGCGCGATCTTGAACCCCGCCGCCTACTCTCACACCAGCCGCGCGATCGCCGATGCGATCCGGGCGGTGCCTTATCCCGTGGTCGAGGTCCACCTCTCGAACATCCACGCCCGGGAGCCGTGGCGTCACGTGTCCGTGACCGCCGAGGCCGCCAGGGGCATCGTCGCCGGCTTCGGGGTCGCCTCCTACGTCATGGGGCTCCACGCGCTCAAGGGCATGGTGAGCTCGTGAGCTACCAGACCAGGGTGGATTCTGCCCGGGTCCGGCTGGACGACCTGGGATGTGACGCCCTCTTGGTGACGAACCTCACCAACGTCAGATACCTGACCGGCTTCTCCGGCTCCAACGGGCAGGTCCTGATCGGGCGGGACGAGGCGGTCTTCTTCTCCGACGGCAGATACGCGGCTCGCGCCGCGACGTTGGTCGAGGGCGCGGAGATCGCTATCTATAAGGACAAGCTGGGGGAGCGTCTCACCGCTCTCCTCGAGAGCACGGGGGTGGAACGCCTGGGCGTCGAAGGTGCCACCGTCACGCTGGCCCAATGGGACGAGTTGGCGGAATCGCTCGCCGTCGAGCTGGTGACGACTAAAGAGGTGATCGAGGACCTCCGGCGTGTCAAGGACGAGACCGAGATCGAGGCGCTGCGGCGCGCGGTGGCGATCGGGGACGCCGCCTTCACCTGGATGGTCGAGCGGTTGTCTCCGGGTATGACCGAACGGGGCATCGCTCTGGACCTCGAGGTGTACATGCGTAGCAACGGAGCCGAGGACGTCTCCTTCGAACCCATCGTGGGAACCGGGCCCCTGGCGGCGCACATCCACCACACTCCCAGCGACCGCGCCCTCGAGAAGGGCGATCTGGTCCTGATGGATTTCGGGGCGCTCGCCGATGGTTACCACTCCGACCTCACCCGTACGGTGGTTGTAGGTCCGGCGTCAGACGAGCAACGCGAGGTCTACGACGTGGTCCGGCGCGCCCAGCAAGCAGGCATCGACGCTCTCGTCGGGGGGGCCGGCGCGAAGGCCGTCGACACCGCGGCCCGCTCCGTGGTGGTAGACGCCGGCTACGGCGACACCTTCAACCACGGCTTAGGCCACGGCGTGGGCCTCGATATCCACGAAGCCCCGCGGATGAGTGACACGACGACAGATGTGCTCCGCACCGGGGAAGTAGTCACGGTGGAGCCGGGCATCTACCTCAGTGACCGGGGCGGGGTACGGATAGAGGATTGCGTTCTCATCACAGACGGAGCGGCCGCGGTGCTGGGCTCTGCGCCCAAAGACAAGTTGATCGAGGTCTAGAAAGGAAACGCATTGATCTCCACTAACGACATGAGGCCGGGGCAGACCCTGGACCTCGAGGGGAAGCTCTTCACGATCACGTACTACCAGCACGTGAAACCCGGCAAAGGCCAGGCTTTCGTCAAGACCAAGCTCAAGAACATCAAGACCGGCGCGGTCACCGATCGAACCTTCCGGGCCGACGAGAAGGTCGAGCTGGCGGTGCTCGACAAGCGTGAGATGCAATACCTATATACGGACGACGCGGGGCTCGTCTTCATGGACAACGAGAGCTACGAGCAGGTCCACGTGGATCCGGAGTTGCTCGGAGATGCGGGGAAGTTCCTCAAGGACGGCACCACCTGCATGATCCCGATGTACGAATCCACGCCGGTGGGGGCAGAGATGCCCATCACCCTGGAATTCGTCATTACCGAGACGGAGCCCGGGATGAAGGGCGACCGCGTCTCGGGTGCGCTGAAGCCGGCCACGATCGAGACCGGTGCCGTGATACAGGTCCCCCTCTTCGTCGAGCAAGGGGACCGCATCAAGATCGACACCCGTACCGGCGAGTACATGTCGCGCGTTCAGTGATGCACTCAGCTTGAAATCCCGCCGCGTCGCCCGTCGCCTCGCCTTGGATGTCCTGTACGAGGCGGAGATCCGCGACATGCTGCCGATCGAGGCTTACAGGGAGCGACGCCGGCTCGGCTGGAAACTAGAGAGCGGCGACGCCAACGAGCCGCCCCCGGACGAGATCGATGACGCCGTTCTCGCTTACGCGCGCTATCTCATCGAAGGGGTGCAGGAGCACCATGCGGATATCGATCTCCTGATCACGACCTTTGCGGACCGCTGGACCATCGAGAGGATGCCGGTGGTGGACCGCAACGTCATACGACTGGCGGTGTTCGAGCTCAAGTGGGCCGACGATGTCCCGGTCGCGGTGGCGATCAACGAGGCCGTCGAGCTGGCGAAGTCCCTGTCGACCGAAGACTCCGGGCGTTTCGTCAACGGACTCCTCGGCCGCATCGTCGAGGAAAGCGCTCTACTCGATGAGTAGTTCTAGGGCTCGGCGTACTCGCGAGTCGGCGACCGGGAGGTCCCGCTCACGGATCGTTTCCCACGCTTCCTGCTGATAACCGGCAGCCGCATTGGCCAGTGCCCACGAGCCCCAGAAGAGATCACTGTCCGGGTCATAGGGCACGTAGGCATCAAGAAGGGCCACCGCTTCGTTGGGCTTCTCCTCTGCCACCAACAGATCCGCGAGCCCCGCCCCGTAGGTCAGATTCCAAGGATCCAAACGATGGGCTCGGCGCGTCAGCGAAAACGCGCGGCCCTTGAGGTCCGGCTCTACCCTGTGCGCCCAAACGTTGGTGAGCAAGCCTTCGATAAAAAGATCGCGTGGGTGCCGCGGGACGGGAAGCGATCTGAAATGCCATCTCATCTCGGTGAAGTATCGCTTCCCGGCAGGGGCGCGGCGAGCCGCGAGTTGGCCGACGTTCTGTCCAGCTAGATATCGGTACCACGCGTCGTCCCTCAATCCCACCGCCCGTCGGAACGCATCAACCGCGCCCTCTGCGTCATTGTCTAGCGCTGCTTCCAACCCTGTACTTATCTGCCGATCGGCCTCAAAGAACCTCCACGACGCCGTGACGGAAACCCCGAGCAACAGGATCCCTACCGCCAGAGAGAGGGCGAACGTCTTTCCACGGTCGAGCGAAGGAACCCGAGGAGCATGTCTGTTCATTGCTCCGGGATAGGCGCCGACCACCGCACCTCCTGCCGCCCACAGGCCAAGGCGCAATGTGGGATCGTCGATACTCACGAGCATCTGGATCGCATAAGCGATCACTCCTGCCGTCAAGCCCATCAGCAGCGGATCCTCTCTGCGCACCGCCGTGAAGACGCATGTTCTCAAGAGGGCCAGAAGCATGACCACGTAACCGGCCACGCCCACGATGCCTGAACTGGCTAGGAAGAACAAGGGCACGGAGTGGGGATCGTCTTTGTATGCCTGTGCTCTTACACGCTCTTCGATAGGAGAGTGATGGTATGAGAACAACGCGAACGTGTTGGGTCCGCGCCCGACAAGGGGCGCGGACCTCCATGAATCTGCGGCAGCCTGCCAACCCCAC
>JBPCNH010000012.1:0-33019 GCA_051001455.1 Actinomycetota bacterium | reverse complement strand
GAGCCACGGCAAGTCCAACGCGAGCCACGGCAAGTCCAACGCGAGCCACGGCAAGTCCAACGCGAGCCACGGCAAGTCCAACGCGAGCCACGGCAAGTCCAACGCGAGCCACGGCAAGTCCAACTCGAAGTCCAATAGCAAGGGCGCTCCTAAGGGCAAGGCGAACGACAAGGGCGACAACGGGAGCGAGAAGATCACGATCTGCCACGCCACCGGCTCGACGATCAACCCATTCGTTACCAACACCATCAGCGTCAACGGCCTCAACGGTCACGGCCATCACGAAGATGACATCATCCCTGCGCCCGAGGGCGGTTGTCCCGGTGTCGCCGGGATGGGCCCCGGTCCCTCGAACGACAACGACAAGATCACGATCTGCCACGCCACCAACTCGGAGACCAACCCCTTCGTGGTCATCACCATCAGCGTCAACGGCCTCAACGGTCACGACGGCCACGAGGACGACATCATCCCGGCTCCCGAAGGCGGATGCGATGCCGTGGAAGCAGTGGGATCGACTTCTACCGACCTGACTCCTTCTGAGCCCGACCTGGTTGCCTCCGGTTCACTCGAGTCTGATCCGGCAACCCCTGACCTCAAGACCGAAGAGGCGGAGCCTGCTGACGAAGTGCTCTCCGTAGGTTTGGTACGCGAGGGTTCCGCGGGTGCGGCTGCCACCGACACCGAGGTCGCAGCATCGGCCGAGCGATCGGCTCGGGTCCTCGGCGGCGTCCTCCCGTTCACCGGGGCTTCGCTCCTCGCCTTCCTTGGAGCAGCGCTCGGCCTGATCGGTGCCGGCTTGCTGTCGCTTCGGGCGAGGCGCAACAACTAGAGCTACGAGCAACCAGAGAGGGTCCCGGAAGGGGCCCTCTCTTTGTTTCCCGGGAAGAACTTCGGATAGTCGGGAGACAAAGTCACCACTCTCAGGGGACGGCTTGGAATCGAGTGGGCCTAGTTTGTGAAAGAATTCACAAGCTCTCGCAAGTGGCGGGGAGAGGTTCGGCTTAGGCCGCCGCCACGGCAGGGGGAGGTCAAAAAGGGGTGGGTTAGGATGCACCGGTCCCAATCCCCCGAAACCGATGTACTTCGTCGCGTCGCGGAGGTTCAGCAGGCGAGATGAAGGGTTAGGGACACGGCGTGAGCGAAAGACCGCAAGGCCGAGCGCAACAGATGGGTGACGCGGCGAAGGGAATGTCGCTAGCCTTCGAGTTCGCCGGAGCGGTTTTTCTCTTCTGGTTCTTGGGCCGGTTGATGGATAACTGGCTGGGGGTCGAGCCGTGGGCGCAGGTGATCGGAGCATTGATCGGCTGGGCCGGTGGGTTCTTGCACGTCTATTACGCGACACAGAGCCGGGAGACAAAGAAGTCTTGATCGAATTGGCGATGGTTCAGCGGATGGTGAGGCGAGGGGTGCTGCTCGCGCCCTTCGTCGTCCTCGCTTCCTTCCTGCTCGGCGACAACAGGACGGCGCTTGCTGCCACGATCGGCCTGGCACTCGCGCTCCTCAATCTTTTCCTCGCAGGAAGGGTTCTCGGAGGCATCGCCGAGAACGCTCCGCACCTCCTGGTTCCCGCTGCGATGGCTATGCTCTTCATCGGTCTGGTTCTGGTCGTTGTCTCCGGTGTGGTCATCAACCGGATCGATAACCTCAGCTTTGCTGTGACCGGGCTTGTGATGATCGGAGCGCATACGACGCTCGTCATCTGGGAAACTGCCGCCTCCCTTCTCAAGATCCCCAGTAAGAAAGACATCCCCGCTACGGACTCTCAAGGCGTAAGGAGCTAGATGTATGGAACTTGATGTATTCCATCTTTTCCTCTGGGAACCGTTCTGGTTCAAGGACACACCTTTCGCTGTGAACCGAGTGGTGATCCTCATGCTGCTCGTCGGACTGGTGACTTCTGCCGTGTTCGTCATCGGTGCTGCCAAGGCGGCGAAGACGCGCAATCCCAAGGGGCTTGGCATGGTGGCCGAAACCGGTTACCTGTTCGTTCGTAACAACATCGCGATAGATGTGATCGGCCCCGAGGGCGCACGCTTCGCCCCTTATCTTGCGACGGTTTTCTTCTTCATCTTCTTCGCCAACCTGACCGAGATCATCCCGGGTATCTCCTTCCCGGTTACGTCTCGGATGGCGCTCCCGGCGGTTCTCGCCTTGGCCACGTACGTGATCTATAACGTGGTCGGGATCAAGAACCATGGCTTCAGCTACTTCAAGGACACCCTCTTCCCGCCGGGCGTACCGTGGCCGATCTACTTCATCCTTACGCCGATCGAGTTCTTCTCGGTCTTCATCATCCGCCCGCTGACGCTGGCCATCCGACTCATGGCCAATCTCCTTGCGGGTCACGTTCTCGTGGTCGTCTTCGTGCTCTTCACCGAGGACCTGATCTTCTCGGGCATCGGTACGCCGCTGGGCGTACTTACGTTCCTCACGATCGCCCTGCTGATCGTGTTCGAGCTGATGGTGATCCTCATCCAGGCCTATATCTTCACCACCCTGTCCGCCTTCTACATCGCCGAGTCACTTCACGGCCACGGTGATCATGAGGGCCATGAGGCGGGTGGAGAGTCCACTCACGAGCACGCCAATCCACACAGAGAGGTCGAAGTAGCAGTTGCGTAACCAACGTCAACATCCCGGTCTGACCGGGCGGAAAAGCGAACAGCAATCGAAGTCAGCAACTAGAAGGAGGCATAAGGGATGGACCTGATCCACCTTGCACAGGAAGCTGGAACCACGGGGATGACCGACGAGGGGCTCGCCGCTATCGGACGTGGCCTCGTGTACGGGCTCGCCGCCATCGGTGCCACGATCGGTATCGGAAACATCTTCTCGAACGCCATCCAGGCGATGGCGCGTCAGCCGGAGACGGCCGGCACTACCCGAACCACGATGTTCCTTGGTTTCGCCCTGATCGAGGCGCTTGCCCTCATCGGGTTCGTCCTTACCTTCATCCTTTAGTCGCCTAGGAGCTGATAGCCCATGAGTAACTTCACAGGCTGGTTGCTGGCGGCCGAAGAGGGTGGCCATCAGGAGGAGCCGAGTGGTCTCGATCTGATCCTGCCGGAGACGGCGGAACTGATCTGGGCGACGTTGGCCTTTGCTCTCGTTGCCTTCTTCCTGATGCGGATCGCGTGGCCCAAGATCCGGGCAGCGGTCGAGGCACGCGAAGCAGAGATCGCCGGGAATCTGCAAAGTGCTGAGACGACGAAGACGGAAGCGCAGCAGACGCTGGATGAGTACAAGGTTCAGCTTGCCGATGCCCGCTCCGAGTCGAACCGAATCATCGAAGAGGCACGTCAGTCTGCCGAGCAGGTTCGTAAAGATCTGATCGCGAAGGCCGAGGCGGAAGCCGCGACCATCGTTGAGCGCGCGGGCGAGCAGATCGAGAACGAGCGCAAGCGCACACTCGAAGAGCTGCGCGGCGAGGTCGGGCGGTTGGCTGTCGATCTGGCCGAACGCGTGGTCGGTAACTCGCTCGACCGGCAGGCCCAATCGAAGCTCGTCGACGATTACATCAGTCAGGTCGGCGGCATGAGTGGAGGGTCGAACAACTGATGGCCGACGTCCTCGTACAGGGATACGCAGAGGCTCTCTTCAAGGTTGTTGAGGCTGAGGGTGAGCTGGACCGCGTTGAGGACGAGCTGTTCCGTTTCGGCAAGCTGCTCGAGTCGCACCACGAGCTGAAGCAGGCGCTATCCGATGCCAGGGTAGGTCCTGCCGACCGGGTGAAGATCCTCGAGGAGTTGCTGTCGGACAAGGTGTCGCCCCACACGCTCGGATTAGTGACCTTCGTGGTTGCTCAAGACCGGGCGCGTCAGCTTCCGCAGATACTCGAAGAGCTCAGCCGCATAGCAGCGGATGCACGTCAGTCGGTGCTCGCCGAGGTCCGTTCGGCGGTGGAGCTCGAGGAAGGGCAGGAGGCCGAGCTCGCTGCAGCGTTATCGAAGGCGACCGGTAAGAAGGTCTCCTTGAAGGTTCTGGTTGACCCAAGTGTTCTCGGCGGTATCTACGCCAAGGTCGGTGACACTGTCATCGACGGCACGATCAAGAGGCGTCTCGAGCAGTTGAAGGAACAGGTGATCCGCTAATGGCAGATATAGACATCGATCCGAAAGACATCTCGTCGGTACTGGACAAGTACCTGTCGGACTTCAACCCCACTCTCGAGCGCGAGCAGGTTGGCCGCGTCGAGGAGGTCGGTGACGGGATCGCTCGTATCAAGGGCCTCCCCGGAGCGATGGTCAACGAGATGCTCGAGTTTCCGGGCGGTGTGTTCGGGCTCGCTATGAACCTCGAGGAGCATCAGATCGGGGCCATCGTTCTCGGCGACGCTACGAAGATCGAAGAAGGTAACTCCGTCAAGAGTACCGGCCGCATCCTTTCCGTGGGCGTCGGCGATGCCCTGCTGGGCCGCGTCGTCAACGCTCTTGGCGACCCGATCGACGGCAAGGGTCCTATCGCTACATCGGACACTCGGCCTCTCGAAGTGCAGGCGCCCGGTGTTATCGCTCGGCAGCCGGTACACGAGCCGTTGCAGACCGGTATCAAGGCGATCGACGCCATGACGCCGGTAGGACGCGGCCAGCGTCAGTTGATCATCGGCGACCGTCAGACGGGTAAGACCGCGATCGCGATCGACGCCATCATCAACCAACGCCAGTACGCCGGCACCGACAAGGAAGTGAAGTGCATCTACGTGGCGGTCGGCCAGAAGGCCTCGACCGTTGCCGAGGTGGTCGGTGCTTTGGAAGATTCGGGCGCTATGGAATACACCGTGGTCGTTAACGCTCCGGCGTCCGACCCCGCTCCGTTCCAGTACCTCGCTCCTTATGCGGGCTGCGCCATGGGCCAGCACTGGATGGAGAACGGCGAGCACGCCCTGATCGTGTACGACGACCTCTCCAAGCAGGCCATCGCCTATCGGCAGCTGTCGTTGTTGCTCCGTCGCCCTCCGGGCCGCGAGGCTTACCCCGGCGATGTCTTCTATCTCCATTCTCGTTTGCTGGAGCGTGCCGCCAAGCTCTCCGATGAGAACGGCGGAGGTTCTCTCACTGCCCTTCCGCTCATCGAGACCAAGGGTGGCGACGTTTCCGCATACATCCCGACCAACGTGATCTCGATCACCGACGGGCAGATCTTCCTCGAGACCGACCTGTTCTTCTCGGGCGTCCGCCCGGCCATCAACGTCGGTATCTCGGTATCCAGGGTGGGTGGTAACGCTCAGACCAAGGCGATGAAGAAGGTGGCCGGTCGTCTGAAGCTCGATCTCGCGCAGTACCGAGAGCTAGAGGCGTTCGCAGAGTTCGGCTCCGATCTGGACAAGGCATCGCAGGCTCAGCTCGACCGAGGGGCTCGCACCGTCGAGATCTTGAAGCAACCTCAGTACACGCCATTCAGCATGGAGGACCAGGTCATCTCGATCTACGCGGTGAGCAACGGGTTCCTCGACGACGTTCCGCTCGAAGAGGTGCAGCGCTTCGAGCGCGAGCTGCACGAGTTCATGCACTCCCGCTACTCCGGCATCCCCAACTCGATCCGAGACGACGGCAAGCTAGAGGACGATCTCGCCCAGCAGCTGAAAGACGCCGTGGCAGAGTTCAAGGAGCAGTTCTCGGTCGAGACGGTAGACACCGCGGCGGCTGAGGTCGAGGGGGATCCCTTCAAGCAATCGGGCGACAACCCGACCGACACGAGCACTTCGTCGGACACGACCGAGCTAGCAGGCGACACCCCCGGAGCAGGTGAGTAACTAGATGAGTCGGTTGCCGACCACCGCCACAACCAGCGGCGCCGCAGGCGCCCGGGTGGGCGGGGGGCGTATCCAGGAGGAATCGAGCCACGAGCCGGGTCGGTTCTCGACTACCGCCACAACCAGCGGCGCCGCAGGCGCCCGGGTGGGCGGGGGGCGTATGCAGGAGGAATCGAGCCACGAGATGACTCGGTTCTCGGGGACCGCTACAACCAGGGGCGCCGCAGGCGCCCGGGTGGGCGGGGGGCGTATACGCCGAGGAGCTCCGAGCTAAGTGGCTGGCCAACTAAGAGCGATCAAGCGGCGGATCGGGTCGGTTCGGTCGACCCAGAAGATCACGCGCGCTATGGAGCTGATCGCGTCGTCGCGGATCATCAAGGCGAAACAAGCAGTCGATGCTGCTCGTCCCTACGCGGAGGAGATGCGCCGCATGATGGCGAGCGTTGCGCAGAGCGCCGGTTCGATCGATAGCCCGCTTCTGAAGGAGAGGGACGAGGTGCGCCGCGTCGCCGAGGTCGTCATCACCTCGGACCGTGGACTGGCCGGCGCCTACAACACCAGCGTGATCCGGGCGGCCGAGCGAGATATGCGCGCTCACGGTAAGGAGACCCGGCTGTTCTCGGTGGGGAAGAAGGGCCTCTCGTATTTCAAGTTCCGCGGCTACGACATCTCGCAATCGTGGCAAGGTTTCTCCGATCGGCCCTTGATCGACGACGCTCGTCAGGTCGCCGACGCCGTGGTGGAGGCTTACCTGAGCGGCGAGGTCGACCAGGTGCGTCTGGGCTTCACCCGCTTCGAGTCGATGCTGAGGCAAGTCCCGGTCGTAGTGCAGCTGCTTCCGATGCCTCAGGCGGAGTTCCAGCAGGACGATGACAGGTCGTCTTCGGGACCGAGCGCGTCGTACGAGTTCGAGCCCTCACCAGAGGACATCCTCGACCTTCTGCTCCCGCGCTACGTCGAGGGGACGATCCTTCAGGCGATGCTCGAAGCAGCGGCTTCCGAGCATGCTGCTCGGCGCCGGGCCATGAAGGCCGCAACGGACAACGCCGACGATCTCATCCAGAGCCTGAACCGGGTGTACAACCAGGCCCGACAGGCCGAGATCACGACCGAGATCATGGAAGTCATCGGTGGGGCCGAGGCCCTGTCCGACGCAGGCAACTAGGAGGAATACATGGCAGTCACTGAAGAACGCTTGTCCGGGGATCTGCACACGAGCGAAGGGCGCGTGCTAACGATCACCGGCCCGGTGATAGACGTCGAGTTCCCGCCCAACGACCTGCCCGAGATCGGCTTCGCTCTGACGGTTGAGCGGACGATCGGCGGGCAGACCGACACGATCACCGCCGAGGTCTCCGGACATATCGGCGATAACACCGTGCGCGCCGTCTGCATGAAGCAGACTGACGGTCTGGTGCGCGGCACCAAGGTCATCAACACTGGTCAGCCGATCACCGTCCCTGTGGGTCCCGAGACCCTCGGTCACGTCTACAACGTGTTGGGCGAGCCGGTCGACGGTTCAGACCTGCCGGACGGCATCAAGCGTTGGCCGATCCACCGCAAGGCTCCGAACTTCGAGGATCTCGAGCCTAAGACCCAGATGTTCGAGACCGGCATCAAGGTCATCGACCTCTTGGA
This sequence comes from Actinomycetota bacterium, assembly GCA_051001455.1. Lineage (GTDB taxonomy): Bacteria > Actinomycetota > CADDZG01 > CADDZG01 > WHSQ01 > JBPCNH01. The sequence continues at coordinate 25,626 of JBPCNH010000012.1, read as the reverse complement.
GCCTTACGTCCAGGGTGGAAAGATCGGGATGTTCGGTGGTGCCGGAGTCGGTAAGACCGTTCTGATCCAGGAGATGATCAACCGGGTCGCTTCGCAGCATGGTGGTGTGTCCGTGTTCGCGGGCGTCGGCGAGCGCACCCGTGAGGGAACCGACCTGTGGCTCGAGATGAAGGAGTCTGGCGTCCTCTCCAGCACCGCCCTCGTCTACGGCCAGATGGACGAGCCTCCCGGCGTGCGGCTTCGCGTGGCTCTTTCGGCTCTCACCATGGCCGAGTATTTCCGTGACGAAGAGCACCAGGACGTGCTGCTGTTCATCGACAACATCTTCCGTTTCGTCCAGGCCGGCTCCGAGGTATCGACCCTCCTCGGTCGTATGCCCTCGGCCGTGGGTTACCAGCCGACCCTGTCGGAGGAGATGGGGAACCTGCAGGAGCGCATCACGTCGACCAAAGGCCGCTCGATCACATCGCTACAGGCGATCTATGTGCCCGCCGACGACATCACCGACCCGGCCCCTCACACGACGTTCGCTCATCTCGACGCGACGACCGTTCTCTCCCGTCAGATCTCTGAGCTCGGCATCTACCCGGCCGTCGACCCTCTCGATTCTACGAGCCGCATCCTCGATGCCCGGTACGTAGGACAGGAGCATTACGACGTCGCTATGACCGTGCAGCGGAATCTCCAGAGATACAAGGACCTGCAGGACATCATCGCCATCCTCGGCATCGACGAGCTCGCCGAAGAGGACAAGATCATCGTGCAGCGTGCGAGGAAGATCCAGAGGTTCCTCTCACAGCCGTTCTTCGTTGCCGAGCAGTTCACCGGCATCCCCGGCAAGTACGTCCCGGTCGACGAAACGATCCAGTCGTTCAAGGGTCTGGCCGAAGGTGAGTACGACGACCTTCCCGAGCAGGCCTTCTACATGGTCGGTGGCATCGAAGAGGCCAAGGCCAAGGCTAAGGAACTCCAAGGTTGATGGACGTCTCTATCGTTTCAGCCGAGAGAGAGGTCTGGCGCGGCGAGGCGGACCTCGTGGTTGGCCGGTCCCCGGAAGGTGAATTCGGCATCATGCGGGGCCACATCCCCTTCCTGGCGGCGCTGGTTCCGGGCCTCGTCAAGATCAGTGGTGGCGGAACCGACCAGAGCTTCCTGATCCCCGGCGGTTTCCTCGAGGCGTCCGGCACCCAGGCCGATTACCACGTGATCGTCCTGGCCGATGATGCTGAAGAGGTAGGCGACATCGACGACGCCGAGCTAACCCGCAGGCTCGAATCTGCCCGGGAAGCTAAGGCGAGTCAGCGTGATGCCGCCCGCAGTGATGCGGAGGTGGAGGGCAAGCTTGGCCCAGGGTGAACGCGCATCTGGGGAGTACTCCAGCAGGTAATAGCGGCTAGGCTAAAAAGAACAAAGGCGGCGCTCCGATAGGGGCGCCGCTGCCGCGAACGGGGGAGACTTCGGTGACCGAAGACAAGTCGGGGGGCAAGGCGGACCTCCGTAATCGTGTGTTCTGCTCGTCATGTGGGATCAGCGCAACGCGCCGGCACGGCGGCGCTCCCATGGGCTGGCAGGAGATGCCCGACGCGAATCGACGAACGATCGCCCTGTGTCCCGAGTGCGTGAGACGCAACCTGTGGCTGATCGAGGCCAGACTGGATGTCGACCCGGGATCCGGATTCTAGGGACATCCTCGGCGGGAACACGTTTCTTTAGGAGTGCATCCTCGTGGGTAGCGATAAGGGATGCGCGTTGTCATAACCGGCGCCACCGGGAACGTCGGAACCAGTCTCGTCAAACGCTTGTCCGAGGATGAGCGTGTCGATTCGATCCTCGGTATCGCTCGCCGTCAAGCTTCGCTAGAGCTTCCCAAGGTCCGGTGGGCCGCCGCCGACGTAGTGAGCGCGGATCTCCAGGGACTCTTCGAGGGAGCTGATGCGGTCGTTCATCTGGCGTGGGTGATCCAGCCATCTCACGATCTCGACGTCATGACACGGATCAACGTCGAGGGCTCGCGTCGAGTGTTCCAAGCAGCCGCTTCAACAGGTGTGCGAACACTGGTTCATGCGTCCTCGGTCGGTGCGTATTCACCCGGACCGAAGGATCGGGCCGTGTCCGAGCAGTGGCCGACGGGCGGGGTCCCCCAGAGCTTCTACTCGCGCCACAAGGCGATGGTCGAGCGCCTGCTCGACGAAGTGGAGGGCGATCCAGAGCTACGTGTCGTTCGTTTGCGTCCGGCACTTATCTTCAAGAGGGAGGCGGCGAGCGGCATAAGACGGCTCTTTCTCGGGCCCCTCGTCCCCACGCGTTTGCTGAACAGCCGGCGCGTCCCTGTGATCCCTAGGGCGCAGCGTCTCGTGTTCCAGGCGGTGCATACAGATGACGTGGCGGAGGCGTATGCCCTGGCGTTGTTCACCGGCGTGCGAGGAGCCTTCAACATCACTTCCGCGCCTGTACTCGATGCCCCCACCCTCGTCGATGAATTAGACGCCCGTAGATCGGTTCCCGTTCCTGCCTGGCTCCTCCGCGGCCTGGCGGCCCTGACGTGGCGCGCGCGGCTCCAGCCCACCCCACCGGGATGGCTGGACCTCGGCCTCGCCGCACCGGTCATGGATGGGAAGAGAGCGAGAGAGGAACTGGGATGGACACCTGCTCGGACATCGGGAGACGCGCTACGAGATCTGCTCGATGGGTTCGGCAGCGGAGCCGGGATCGGGACTCCGCCGCTCCTTCCCGATGCCGACGCCCCGAGTAGATGGCGAGAGCTGCGCGATGGGGTAGGAGCTCGGGTCCCGGAGGGGGCCTAGGTTTCGAAGGACTGGGTTTCGAAAGCCTTGGCGACCGCAGACTCCTGAGTGGACTCCAGGTTCCGGATCCCGTCCGAACAGGATCGTGACATACGGCTGCAAGTGTCCGGGTCCACCCTGGGGTCGCGGGCCGCCAATCTTCCAAGCGTGTCCCACAAGCTTCTTTGAAGCTCGAGCGATGCACGGAGGCCTTCCGATTCCAACACCCTGCTGAGCGGGGAGTAGCTCTTGATCCGGCCGTTCAGTTTCAGCCGGCCTGCCTTCTCGGTCACCCACGCGGCCCTTACTTTCGCCACGGACCTGCTCACTCCCAACTCGTCCATCACGCTGACGAGCGCGGCGCGTTGTTCGAGAGCTGAGGTGTGGACCCCGTCGAGTGCCGTCCGGAATGGCTCCCGATCGTTGTTGTCCAGTGACCGTCTAGCGACCTCGATCAGGACGGTCGCGAGTGCTAGATGGTCATTCAGGTAGATACTCAGCAGGCGGTGATGTTCCATGCAGGTAGCTTGCCATTTGCACGCTCCTACGAAACAGCAATACTTTGCAAGTCTCTTGTTTGTTTCGATTGCGCATATATAGGTAAACAACAGAGGACGCGAAAAGGGCCGTACCTTTGCAACACCTTTGCTAGGACAGCGCTCGATGTTCGCTGTAAGAAAGGGGAGAGGCAGGATGGCAGAAGACAAGGGACTGGTAGATAGAGCCCGGGAGGCGATCGCGGATGTGGCAGAGGGTGCCGCCGATATCGCGCAACCGAGCAGCTCCACGCAGGGAACGTCGGCGGATGTTCGAAAGGTCGTAGCAGCCGCAGCCGGAGCGGGTGCAAGCGTGGTCTCGCCCGAGGGCGGATCGCCTACATCCGGTCGCAGCACTCCCGGCGGGTCACGCTCCGCCGCGAAGAAGACCGCGTCGGCTACCAAGAAGACGGCTCGGGGCGCCCGTCGTACTGCTCGTAAGACCACACGCCGCGCGAAGACGACGGCTAAGAAAGCCACGAGCAGGGCCAAGTCGACCGCCCGCAAGACCACGAGCCGGGGCAAGTCCACGGCCCGCAAGTCGACCGGCAGGAAGAAGTCCACGGCCCGCAAGTCGACCGGCCGGAAGAAGTCCACCGCCCGTAAGTCAACGGGCCGGAAGAAGTCGACCGCCCGCAAGTCGACCGGCAGGAAGAAGTCCACGGGTCGGAAGAAGTCAACGGGTCGGAAGAAGTCGACCGGACGGAAGAAGTCGACCGGCAGGAAGAAGTCAACGGGCCGGAAGAAGCCGACCGGCCGGAAGAAGTCCACCGCCCGCAAGTCGACCGGCCGGAAGAAGTCAACGGGCCGGAAGAAGTCGACCGGCAGGAAGAAGTCCACCGCCCGTAAGTCAACGGGCCGGAAGAAGTCCACCGCCCGCAAGTCAACGGGCCGGAAGAAGTCCACCGCCCGCAAGTCGACCGGCCGGAAGAAGTCAACGGGCCGGAAGAAGTCAACGGGCAGGCGCTAGGCGCGATCGGACCAGAGGATACGAGGGGGCGGCGCCAGCCGCCCCCGACCCACTCCGGACGTCTGAGCCGCCCCCGCCGATAGGCTCTCGAACATGGATTCTTATCTGGTCAGCGGCCCTTCCAGGCTCGAAGGCGACGTCCCCATCAGCGGGGCGAAGAACTCCGTTCTGAAGATCATGGCGGCCTCGTTGATGGTTCCCGGCGAGGTCACCCTGCAGCGGGTCCCGAACATCACAGATGTCCACTTGATGGCCGACGTCCTGACTCGATTGGGCGCCACGGTTCAGCTCGAAGGCAACACCATGCTGATCGATGCCTCGGGAGAGCTTTCCGAGGAAGCGCCATACGAGTTGGTCTCGAAGATGAGAGCTTCGATCCAGGTCCTCGGACCTCTCCTTGCGAGGCTGGGCAAGGCGCGCGTCGCTATGCCGGGGGGCGACGCGATCGGGTCACGTCCTATAGATCTGCACCTGCGAGGTCTCGAGCGGATGGGCGCGACCTTCCGGTCGGAGCACGGTTACGTGGAAGGGGCGGTCGAGCGTCTGCGTGGAACGCGCGTGCTGCTCGAGTTCCCTTCGGTGGGGGCTACCGAGAACCTGCTGATGGCTGCCGTTACGGCGGAGGGGCGAACGGTAGTCGAGAACGCGGCGCGAGAGCCCGAGATACAAGATCTGGCGCGCTTCCTAAGGTCCTGCGGTGCCGAGATAAACGGAGAAGGGACGCCTACGATCGAGATCGACGGCGTACCGGAGCTATCGCCGGCGAGCCACACGATCATCGCCGACCGTATCGAAGCCGGTACCTACGCCATCGCCGCGGTGGCTACTCAGGGAGACGTCCGATTGCTCGACTGCGATCCCCGTCTCCTAGAGCTGCCGCTGCAGAAACTCGAAGACACTGGTGCGGAGGTCAAACGGGGGACCGACGAGGTGAGGGTTTCGATGACCCGCCGGCCGTCCACCCTGGATCTCGTAACCCTGCCGTATCCCGGATTCCCGACCGACCTGCAGCCCCCGATGATGGTCTTGCTCGCGCACGCGGACGGGCCGTCGATCCTTACCGAGAACGTTTTCGAGGCGAGGTTCCTCTTCGTGGACGAGCTCAACCGGATGGGGTCCCAGATTAAGGTCGAGGGTCATCACGCTGTTATCAGGGGCGTGGAGCGGCTCTCGGCCGCGCCGGTCAGGGCACCGGATATCAGGGCTGGCGCTGCCCTGGTCTTGGGTGGCATCTGCGCCGACGGCACGAGCGAGGTCTTCGACGTTTCCCATATCGAGCGCGGCTATGAGGATTTCGAACAGAAACTAAGAGGCCTGGGGGCAGACGTGCGGATGGTCAGCCACTGAGCCCTCCAGCTTTCTGCCGCGTCGAAGTTACGATGGATGGATGGTCCAGGGCGGAGGGGTAGAAGCGAAGGTTAGAGAGGCGCTCGAGCTGATACGTCCTGCGATCCAGGCGGACGGCGGGGACATCAGGCTTGAAGGTGTTCAAGGCGGCCGCGTCACGGTCAAGCTGTTCGGAACGTGTGAGACCTGTCCCCTCACCCCCGTGACGCTCAAGGCCGGCGTCGAGCGGATCCTGAAGGAGCGCGTACCCGGTATCACCGAGGTTGTCGCGATCGAGGCCTGACTTACTTGGATCTACAAACCGTTATCGAGCGCGCCCTGAAGGGCGAGCGTCGAGGCATCGCACGCCTCATCTCCCTCGTCGAGGGTGGAGGTGAAGATCTAGGCGCGGCGATGAAGGAGCTCTACCCCCATACCGGCTCGGCCTACTCGATCGGCATCACCGGCGCGCCGGGTGCCGGCAAGTCGTCGCTGACGGATCGTCTCGTTGCCGAGGGCCGCTCCCATGACTTGAGGGTCGGTGTCCTTGCCGTCGATCCGTCGAGCCCGTTCTCCGGGGGCGCGTTGCTTGGAGACAGGGTGCGCATGCAGGGTCATGCCACCGACGACAAGGTTTTCATCCGTTCGATGGCCACTCGCGGTCATCTCGGTGGGCTTGCCCTTGCGGCTCCAGAAGCCGTTCGGGTTCTCGATGCCTCGGGTTGTGACCTCGTCATCATCGAGACGGTGGGGGTCGGTCAAGCCGAGGTCGAGATCACCGACGCGTGCGATACGACCTTGGTGGTCTTGAATCCCGGCTGGGGTGACGCGGTGCAAGCCGCCAAGGCCGGCCTCTTGGAGATCGCCGATATCTATGTCGTGAACAAGGCGGATCGTTCGGGAACGAAGGACACCGTTCGCGAGCTGAAGAACATGATCGCCATGTCGGAGGCACCGTGGAAGCCGCCGATCGTGGAGACGGTGGCCGTAAAGAGCCAGGGCATCACCGAGTTGTGGGCGGCCGTAGAGAAGCATCGTGCTTACCAGGAGGAGAACGGTCTCCTCGAGGAGCGCCGCCGCCGCCGTATCGAGCGCGAGATCAAAGAGATAGTCGCCGAGAGATACCGGCAACGTATCGAGACGGAAGCGAAGGGATCACTCGAGGCGTTGACCGCAGAGGTCGTGGCGCGCCGCATCGACCCTTACGCAGCTGCCGATCGCCTGATCGCCTCCCTCTAAGGGGCAATCGGAAAGCCTCCTCCAGCCGGTAAACTTCCTGTCATGGGCGAAGATCGGAAGGATCAGTGGCGCGAGCGGTACGAGTCGCAGCGTTTCCGTGAGGACGTCGATTTCGACACGCTGTCGAGCGTGGAGCTCGACCCCCTGTATGCGCCGGAAGACGGCGTTGCTGAGGACATCGGCTATCCCGGTTCCTATCCGTACACCCGGGGCATCTATCCGTCCGGGTACCGCGGGCGACTCTGGACCATGCGGCAGTTCGCCGGTTTCGGGACGGCCGAAGAGACGAACGCTCGCTATCACTTCCTCATGGATCAGGGTCAGACCGGCCTGTCGGTGGCGTTCGATATGCCCACGCTCATGGGCCGTGATTCCGACGACCCGCATTCTTCCGGTGAGGTCGGGCGCTGCGGCGTGGCGATCGACTCCCTCGCCGATATGGAGGCGTTGTTCGAAGGGCTCGACCTAGAGGCACTAACGACCTCTATGACGATCTCGGGTCCCGCCCCCATGATCTTCGCGATGTACGTCGCGGCGGCCGAGAAGCAAGGGGCCGATGTCTCCAAGCTCGGCGGCACCTGCCAGACCGACATCTTGAAGGAGTACATCGCCCAGAAGGAGTGGCTATTCCCACCGGAGCCACATCTTCGGCTCACGGCTGACATGATGGAGTTCTGTCTCGAGAGCGTCCCGAAGTACTACCCCCTGTCGATCTCCGGCTATCACATCCGCGAAGCCGGCTCCACGGCGGCTCAGGAGCTTGCCTTCACCGTGGCTTCGGGTTTCGCTCATGCGGAGCTGGGCGTCAACCGGGGGATGGACATCGACGACGTCGCTCCGAGATTGTCGTTCTTCTTCAACTCACACATCGATTTCTTCGAGGAGATCGCCAAGTTCCGGGCGGCGCGCCGCATCTGGGCGCGTTGGATGAAGGACCGCTATGGGGCCAAGAGTGAGCGATCGATGATGCTCAAGTTCCACACCCAGACCGCGGGATGTTCCCTCACTGCCCAGCAGCCCTACAACAACGTGGTCCGCACCGCGACCGAAGCACTGGCCGCGGTCCTGGGCGGGACACAGTCGCTGCACACGAACTCTCTCGACGAGGTCCTCGCGCTTCCTACCGATGAGTCGGTCGAGATCGCACTCCGCACCCAGCAGATCATCGGGTACGAGACCGGCGTAACGAACGTCATCGATCCGCTCGGCGGCTCTTGGTTCATCGAGGAGCTGACCGACAAGATCGAGGCGGAAGCCGAGGCGTATTTCGCCAAGATCGACGAGATGGGCGAAGGCTCCATCCTGCAGGGGATGCTTGCCGGCATCGAGGAGGGCTACTTCCAGAAAGAGCTCGCCGATGCGGCGTTCCACTACCAACGTCTGCTCGAACAGGGTAAGAAGGTGATCGTCGGCGTCAATCGCTTCACCAAGACCACCCAAAGGTCTCCCGAGGTGCTTCAGATCGGGATGGAGACCGAGGAGCGGCAGAAGAAGTCCCTGGCCGAGGTCCGCGCCAACAGGGACGCGAAACGCGCGGAGGACGCGATGGTCGCGCTCAAGGAGATGGCCCGCGACGACGGCCAGAACTCGGTGCCGGTGCTGGTCGAAGCCGCTAAGGCGTACGTCACGCTCGGCGAGATGGTCGAGTCTCTGAGGGAGGAGTGGGGCGGCTACACCGAGCCCCCCATGTTTTAGTTAGGGAAGCGGCCGGCGCCTTCGTTGGGGATCATGTCGAAGAGATAGCTGGTGGTGCCGCCGATGTTCTGGAACCAGCTCGTGCTGCCTTGCCACTCGAAGGGCCGCGGGCCCTCGATGAACGACCATGGGATCGTCATCTCGATCTTGTTCCCCTTGATCAGCAAGGTCCCCGGGAAGCCCTGGGTCTCGCTCTTCGAGCCGGCATAGGCCGTCCATCCCTTGTTGCTCCCCTGCGCCCCCAGCGCGTAGCCCTGGTCACCCTTCCTCGTTCCCGAGATCCCGAACCCGATGACCATGTACGTGTCGGGGGTAGGCAGCTTCTGAGGCACGTTCCCTGCGAACTCGAACGTGATGCGCACGTCCTCACCGAGACCTTGGATGTCGAGGGCGATGATCTCGGCGTAGTCGGGCGTGATGCCTTCTTTCTTGCCGTCCGGCCGGGGTTCCTCATACCGGGCACTCTTGCGCGCGTACTCGGGGCCGCCGGGACCTAGTGGTTGCAGCCCCGGCGCGATGGAAGTAGTGCCCTGGGGCGTGTCGCCGGTTGACTGGGAAGATGAGCTGCCGTCGCCGCCATCATCCTGGCCGGACTTCTTCTTCTGCCCCTTCTTGTTCCCCTTGCCGTCCTTGTTGTTGCCTTTCTTCTGGCCCTTGGTTTCGTCGGCCTGCTCTTCTTCTTCCTGAGCGATCTCCGAGACGCGGGGGGAGGGGGAACACGACGGCGCGATCAGCGCGAGAGCCAGGATCGCCGCCGCTAGTTTCCAGCCGGTTCTCATAGCCCCCGGCCCCCTCGGAGGATCTTGTAACCGAGGACCCCGGCCGCCAGCGCGAAGACGATGGCGACGACCGCTCCTGCCTGCTGCGCTCCGCTCGGGGGTGGATTCAGGGTCGGTTGAGGCGAAGGTTGCACGCTGCTCTGTTGGGCGAGGTTGATGTCCACTCGACCACCCTACTTAGGCGGGGGGAATACCCATCTCCCGTCGCCCGCCGGTCGCTCTGCTAGCCCCGCTCGTGCCAAGACCTCGAGCAGCTGCCGGAGGATGCGAGCGGTGACCCCCCAGATGATGTGGTCCCTCCAGACCCATGCTTCCGTCGGGTAGGTCCGCCCTCGCAGCTCGAAGCCCGCGTCGAGCCTGATCTCCTCCCGTAGTTCGACCAGCGGCACCTCGAGCACGCTTGCCACCTCCGCCGGGTTCGGATGGAGTTGCTGGGTCTGCCCGATCCAGCCCACGAACGGAGTGACGACGTAACCGCTGATGAAGGTAGGGAAGGTGTCGAGTTCGCCGACTACCTCGACGACCGACGGGTCGAGCCCGACTTCCTCTTCCGTCTCTCGCAGGGCGGCCGCCCGCAGCGATGCATCCCCGGGGTCCATAGAGCCTCCCGGAAAGGAGATCTGCCCCTTATGGCTTCGGACGGTGTCGGTGCGGACGGTGAAGAGGAGCGCGGGTTCGGCCCCGCCGATGATCGGGATCAGCACCGCCGCTTCACGTGCATCGGGGACGTTCACCCGCAGGGGAGTCAGGGCCCCGAGAGCATCGGTCAATCGTTCACGGAAGTCCGGGGCCATCCGATCCATCGTAGCCTGCACACGTGCCATTACATCGAGATGAGGAGGAACGGTGGGCGAGTTCGTCAACCTCGAGATAAGCGATGGCGTCGGGACCATCCGTCTAGACCGACCCAAAGTGAACGCCCTTAACGAGCAGGTAGCCACCGAGATCGGCGCCGCAGTCGACGCGGCGGCCACGGATGAGGATGTGCGCGCCGTGGTCGTCTGGGGAGGCGAGCGCGTCTTCGCCGCCGGCGCCGACATCAAAGAGATGTCCGACAAGGATGCCGTATCGATGTTCAGGTACATCGGTCGTTTCCAGGATGTTTTCACCCGCCTAGAGCGCCTCCCGATGGTGACCATCGCGGCCATCAATGGATACGCGCTGGGCGGCGGATGTGAGCTAACCCTTGCTTGCGATCTGCGCATCGCCGCAGAGGACGCGAAACTCGGCCAGCCCGAGATCCTCCTCGGGGTCATCCCCGGCGCGGGAGGAACCCAACGGCTGCCCCGGATCGTCGGTGTCGGGCGAGCCAAGGAGCTGATCTATTCGGGTCGCATGATCGCCGCCGCCGAAGCTCTCGATATCGGGCTCGTGAACGAGGTCGTAGCGGGAGGTGACGTCTACGGGCGCGCCGTCGAGTTGGCGAAGGCCTATGCCGCGGGACCTACGGTTGCGCTCCAAGCGGCGAAAGACGCGATCCAGAACGGTATCGATGTCGATATGAGCACGGCACTCTTGATCGAGCGCCAAGGCTTCGCGGCGTTGTTCGCGAGCGAGGACCAGAGGATCGGGATGGAGAGTTTCGTGAACGAAGGCCCCGGCAAAGCCAAGTTCAAGGGCAAGTAGGGCTATGGCCGACCTGAGGTTGTCACACGTCGCCGTCGATTGTCGCGATGCCCGCGCCGTGGGTCGTTTCTGGGCTGAGGTATTGGACTACGAGCTCGTCGATCAATCCGGCGATGAGATAGAGATCGAGCTCGCACCCAAGGACGGTAAGGGAACGAACCTACTGTTCGTGAACGTCCCCGAGGGTAAGTCGGTCAAGAACAGGATCCATTTCGACCTGCGTCCGAAAGACCAGGCGGCCGAGGTGGAGCGCGTGAAGGCACTCGGCGCCACCGAGGTCGATATCGGGCAGGGCGACGAGACCTGGGTGGTGTTGGCCGACATCGAAGGCAACGAGTTCTGCGTCCTCCGCTCCCTGTGACTAACGAGCGCGGCGAGGTCACCTACTATGCGGCCAGGCACTCGCTTGCTAGCCCTGCTGGTGGTGCTTGCAATAGCAAGCAGTGGGTAACATAGCCATCCCCCCGCAATCTCTCAGGAGGTCAGAAACTTGAATATCGCGGTGTGCGTGAAGCACATTCCCGATCCGAACGTTCCGAACGAGATGGACGGCGACACCCTCAAGCGCAAGGGTGTCCAAGGCGTGCTCGACCCGGGGGACGAATTCGGTGTCGAGGCCGGCCTCCAACTGAAAGAGTCCGGTGGCGGCGAGGTCACCCTCTTCTCGATGGGTCCCGCGGAGGCGATGGAAGCGATCCGCCGCGGTCTCTCGATGGGGGCGGATAAAGGCGTGTTGATCAGCGACGACTCGCTCGCCGGCTCGGATGCTCTCGTTACCGCCCAGGTGCTGGCGGCCGCCATCAAGAAAGCGGGAGAGTTCGATCTCGTCATAGCCGGGGTCGAATCCACCGACGGCTACACGGGCACGATGCCCTCGACGTTGGCTGAGTTCCTCGGTCTGCCACAGGTCACCTTCGCGAAGAAGCTCGAAGCCGCCGACGGCGCGCTGAAGGTCGATCGTCAGACCGCGGATGGCTATCAGGTCGTGGAATGTCCGACCCCTGCCCTGGTCACGGTGACGGCCGGTGTCAACGAGCCGCGCTACGCCTCCTTCAAGGGGATCATGGCCGCCAAGAAGAAGCCGGTGGAGCAGTGGTCGGTGGCAGATCTCGGGCTAAGCGACCTTGCCGTGCAACAGGCGATTGTCGAGCAGGCTCCCGCCCCGGAGCGCAAAGCCGGTGAGGTCATCGAGGACGACGGCACTGCGGCAGCGAAGATCGCCGACTTCCTCAAAGAAGCCAAGGTCATCTAACCCTTTCCCACGCGATCCAGGAGGACGTTCAGTAAATGGCAAAGATCTGGGTTTATGCAGAGGTCGATCCCCAGCTCGATCCCACGGCCCTCGAGCTGGTTACGAAAGCGCGCGAGCTGGGAGATGTAGAGGCGATCGCCCTCGGCCCCGGTGCGGACGAAGCAGTAGGGCCTCTCGGCGAGCACGGCGCCGAGATCGTTTATACGAGCGAGGACGCCGTCTATCACGACTACGTCGCGCAGCCCCACGTGCACGCGATCGCCGAGCTCATGGGGGACAATCCTCCCGACGCGATCTTGTTCGCGACCAACTACGACTCTCGAGACATCGCCGGACGTCTTTCCGCCAAGCTCAATGCGACTTTGATGAGCAACGTCCTGGAACTCGACTCGGTGGATAAGGCCAAGACGGCCATCTTCGGCGGCCAGCTCATCGTCGGCTGTGAGCTCCGGAGCCCGACGAAGGTCATCCTCTGCCGTCCTAAGTCCTTCGTCCCCGAGCCGAACGGCGGGGAGGCAACGGCGATCCCAGTCGAGGCAGAGATCCCCGACGAGCTCAAGCGCTCCAAGCGCGTCGAGCGCCACGAGGAAGAGGCGACCGGCCCGAAACTCGAGGAGGCGCCGGTGGTCATCTCCGGCGGACGCGGGCTGCAGGAGCCCGACAACTTCAAGCATCTCGACGAGCTCGCCGCTGCCATCGGCAACGCCGCGGTAGGTGCTACCCGGGCCGTTGTGGATGCCGGTTGGGTGCCCTATTCGTACCAGATCGGCCAGACCGGCAAGACGGTCAAGCCAGGTGTGTACCTGGCTTTCGGGATCAGCGGCGCGACCCAGCACGTGGTCGGGATGAAGGGCGCCAAACAGATCATCGCCATCAACAAGGACGAAGAGGCGCCGATCTTCCAGATGGCCGACCTCGGTATCGTCGGCGATGCACTGAAGATCCTTCCGCAACTCGTCGAAGAGGTGAAATCCCGAAAGGGATAAGTGCTCGAGTAGCGGATTATTAGAGGCATGGGACTCGGGGACCGCATCAGAGCCTTCTTCGCTAAGAAGGGCAGCCCCGCGCTGGCCGAGCTCGAGGGATTCGTGGCCGAGCGCAAGGGCATCGAGGGTTTCATCGAGCCGCGCACACCCACGAGTCCGACGTCACTATTGCTGGTTGATAGAGACGGCGCCCATCTGCGAGCGCGGGTGCGCGAGCCCGAAGATGCGGCCACCTTCTGCGAGAAGCATTCGATACCCGTGTACGACGCTCAGGTGATCGGTTACCCGCGCCGGATGAAGGAGTACGAGAAGAAGCGCCGCTCTGCCGCGTCGGAGAACCTGGATGCCAGCATCGCCGAGCTCGAGAAGCGTCTCTCCGAGCACGATCCCAACTCGCCCGATCATTGAAGGTCCTGTCTCCGTCCTACGGTGAACGTGACACCACGCCGCACGACTACGACGCGATCCTCTATCTCTCGTTCGGGGGCCCGGAAGGGCCAGATGACGTCATGCCGTACCTCGCCAACGTCACCCGCGGGCGTGGGGTTCCCGCCGAACGGCTCGAAGAGGTAGCGCAGCACTATCTGAGCTTCGGCGGCGTGAGTCCCATCAACGAGCAGAACCGAGCGGTGATCGCTGCGCTCCGAGAACTGCTTGCAGACGAAGGCCCCGATCTCCCGATCTATTTCGGCAACCGCAACTGGGCGCCCTACGTCGAGGACGCGGTGGCCGACATGACGCGCGATGGGGTCCGGCGCGCCGTGGCCTTCGTCACGTCCGGCTTCAGCTCCTACTCTGCATGCCGTCAGTACCGAGAGGACATCGAGCGTGCTCGCGACGCCGTAGGGGACGGCGCGCCGACCATCGACAAGATCCGTCTCTTCTACAACCACCCTGGTTTCATCGACGCAGGTGTGGACCGTGTGGCGGAGGCGCTCGAGCGACTACCCGAGTCGCAACGGGATGGCGCTCATTTCGTCTTCACCGCGCACAGCGTTCCCATGCGGATGGCCGAGACCAGCTCTTACGTGCCGCAGTTGCGGGAAGCGGCGCGCCTCGTGAGCGAGCGCACCGGCGACCATGCGTGGGAGCTCGCGTGGCAGAGCCGCAGCGGGCCGCCCTCGGTGCCGTGGCTGGAGCCGGACGTGTCGGATCACATCGAGACGCTCGCGGCCGGCGGTATCCGGTCGATCGTGGTGGTGCCCATCGGGTTCGTGTCGGATCACCTCGAGGTGTTGTTCGACCTCGACATCGAGGCCCGCGAGACCGCCGACCGTGTGGGTATCGAGATGGTGCGTGCCCATGCCGCCGGCACTCATCCGGCTTACGTGCGGATGATCAGGGATCTCATCGTCGAACGGATAGAGGCCCCCGCAGAACGACCGGCGCTGGGTCCTCTCGGCCCAAGTCACGACCGCTGTGGCAAGGGGTGCTGTCCGGCGCCGAAGCGCCCGGGAGGTTCCTAGAGGGTTTCCTCGCTGGTGTGGGGAGGCTCGCTGTCGTCCGCCGGTGGACGCCTGGGGCCGCCGATCACCTCCGACGCCTGGGCCACCTCGTACCCCTTTTCCTTGAGCAGGGCACGAAGTTCCGCTTCGCGGTCCGCGAAGCGAACCTGCTCGTCCACGTGGTCCCGGCGGGATGCGCTCATGAGGGCAGCAAACCACAGGCCGGATCCATAAGGAAGGTTGAGACACTCCTCGTCGTTATCCTGGATGTATGCACTATCTCGATCACGCAGCGACCACTCCGGTGCTCCCCGAGGTGAAGGAAGCGATGCTTCCGTTCCTCGAGGAGGATTTCGGTAACCCTTCCTCCGTCCATGGCTTCGGCCGCAGGGCCAAGGAGGCGGTCGAGACCGCCCGTGAACGGGTAGCCGCGGCGATCGGAGCCGGTCCCTCCGAGATCTTCTTCACCGGTGGAGGGACCGAAGCCAACAACCTCGGTCTGATCGGGGCCGTGCGCAAACGGCGTGGCAACGGAAATCACATCTCGATCAGCGCGTTCGAGCATCACGCGGTGCTCGACACGGCGGAGTGGCTCGCCGAGAGCGGCCTTGCCGTGAGCCACATCGGCGTCGGTGAGGACGGCATCGTCACACCCGCAGCTGCGGCCAAGACGGTGAAATCGTCGACGCTTCTGGTGGCAGTGATGGCGGTCAACAACGAGATCGGGACCATCCAGCCGGTCGCCCAGATAGCCGCATCGGTGAAAGAGGTGAACAGGAACACCGTCGTGCACACCGACGCCGTCCAGGCACTCGGCAACATCCCCGTGGATGTGCGTGCCTGGGGAGTGGATCTGGCCGCCTTCGCCGCGCACAAGCTCGGCGGTCCCAAAGGTGTCGGCGCTCTGTACGTCCGCGCCGGCACTCCGGTGGAGGCACTGGTGCACGGCGGCGGACAAGAGCGGGGCCTTCGGTCGGGAACGTTGAACGTCGCCGGCATCGCCGGGTTCGGCGTTGCGGCCGAACTCGCGGTGGCCGAATTGGAGGCTAAGGCCGAACGGGTGCGTCAACTGCGCGACCGGCTCCTCGAGGGGATCCGAGTGGCGATCGGTGACGTCCGGGTCAACGGCTCGCTGGAGCACCGCGTGCCCGGGAACCTCAATATCTCGATCCCGCACACCGAGGGCGAAACGTTGATCCTGCTGTTGGACCGCGCCGGCGTTGCGGCATCGTCCGGTTCTGCCTGCGCCTCGGGTGCGATCGATCCATCCCACGTGTTGAGCGCCATCGGTATCCCTAAGGACGTTGCCATCGGCAGCTTGAGGCTCTCCCTCGGCCGCTCCTCGACCGAGGAGGACGTCGATGCGGTCCTGCGCGAGCTCCCGGCGATAGTGGTCGCGGCCCGAAGGGCTGCCTGATGGCTCGGCCCAAGGCGGTAGTGGCGATGTCGGGAGGGGTGGATTCGTCCGTCACCGCCGCGTTGCTGAAGGAGCAGGGTTATGACGTCACCGGCATCATGTTGAAGCTCTGGAAGGGCGAAGCCGAGAACAACGCCTCGGGGTGTTGCAACGTCGGTGCCGCCGAGGACGCTCGCCGCGTTGCAGACGTGCTCGAAATCCCCTTCTACGTCCTGAACTTCGCGGAACGCTTCGAGGATTCCGTGGTCCGCAACTTCCACGAGGACTACGCCGCCGGGCGAACCCCTAATCCGTGTGTGCGCTGCAACCAATGGATCAAGTTCGATGCGTTGCTCGCGCGCGCCCGCACCCTTGGCGCCGATGTGCTGGCGACCGGTCATTACGCACGCGTGCGGGAGGAGGGCGGTCGCTTCCGCTTGCTGCGCGGTGTCGACCGCAACAAGGACCAGTCCTATGTCCTGTGGATGCTCTCCCAGGATGAACTCGCCCGCTGCCGTTTCCCGGTCGGCGATATGGATAAGTCCGAGACCCGCGCGATCGCGGCTGATCTCGGGCTGCGCACCGCGAACAAGCCCGATTCGCAAGAGATCTGTTTCGTGCGCGCTGGTGACGTCGGTGCATACGTCGCCGAGAGGATCCCCGAGGCATCGGTGCCCGGCACGCTGAAGGCCGCCGATGGGACCGTTCTCGGCGAACACAAGGGGATCGGCAACTACACCGTCGGGCAGCGCAAGGGACTAGGCATCTCGCTCGGCGTGCCGGTCTTCGTCACCTCGATCGATGCAGCGAGCAACACCGTCACCGTCGGCTCCCGGGCCGACCTCACCGTGGACTCGTTCTCGATCGAAGAGCCGAGCTTCACCGACGGCCCGCCGCCCGATGGCATTCCCGTGCTGGTGCAACACCGCGCTCACGGATCCGTCAACCCCGGCCGCTTGTCCCGTGCGGGTGACGGATTCGAGGTGCTTTACGACGCACCGGTCGAAGCGATCTCGCCGGGGCAGTCCGCCGCCTTCTACTCCGCCGAGGAGCCCGACCTGTTGCTCGGCGGTGGCATCATCACGGCCACGCGCCGCGCCTCTGCAGTTGCCTAGCGGGTCGATCCCGGGCAGCGATGAGTCTGCTGGGTATCTTCCCGCTGACGGCGAGCCCTCTCGGCCTTCCCAAGGGTCCGGTCACCGGGATCTGATCCGAGCCGAGTTCGATCGCGCCGCAGCGGGCTTCGCCGAACGGACCAAGGGCCGCTTCGACGATATGGATGTTGTCGGTTTCTCCCAGGTGCAGCCGCACGAGACCGTGCTCGAGGTCGGTGCAGGCACGGGCAACTTCCTGTCTCTCTTCGAGGGGCGTGCGGCGCGCCGGATCGCTCTCGATCTCACCCCGGCCATGCTCGCCGAGGCGCGCCGCCGGCATGCCGGCCTTGAGCTGGTGCTAGGGGATGCCGCCGCGCTGCCGTTGCAGCCCGGCTTCGTGGACCTCGTTGCCAGCGCGCAAGCCCTTCACCACATCCACGAACCCGTTCCGGCGCTCCTGCAGATGCGACGCATCGCCGGTCCAGATGGCCGGATCCTGATCCTGGACCAGCACGCGCCCGAGAGCTACGAGAAGGCGGCGTTCATGAACCAGCTGGAGGCGATCCGTGATCCCTCCCACGCGATGTCCCGCCCCCCGAGCGCCTTCCGGGTCATGGTGCAAGCGGCCGGCCTGGAGATTGTGGACGAGAAGTTGTGGTCCGGGAAGAGCCGCTTCTCGAAGTGGATGTGGCCCGGCGAGTTCCCCGCCGAGCGCATCGAGTCAACACGAGACTTCATCGCGAAGTTCGGCCCCGAGACCGGCATGGAGTGGGAGCGAGACGGCAACGACTGGACCTTCACCCGCCACCGCATCATGCTCCTGGCGCGCCGCGCCTGAAGCTTCTCCTAGTCAATGTCCTCGATGACGACATAGGCTTCAGCCATGACGGAAGCGGAGGCCTCGGAAGAGCTGGCGACAGTCACCCGAACCCGACCGTGGACGGTGAAAGCGTACGCCGCCATATTTCTGATCCAAGCCGTTATGTGGCCGATCTCACAGTTGCTGACTTCGGACTCTGGATGGTTGTCCGTGATCCTGTCGGCCGTGCTCGTGGATGGTCTCGTGTTCCTATTGTTCGTTCGCCCGATATGGCGCGGGTCACGCGTAGCTTGGGTGATCGTTTTCGTGTTCACGGTAGCGGGGGCTGTGATGTACTTCCGGGAACCAGCCATGTATGGCGGGTTCTTCACGGGAGCGGTGACGGCTCTCTATGCGGCACTTCTGCTGCACCCGCAGACCCAGCGGTGGTGCCGGGTCCGCCTTTGGTAGCAACCTCCAGCATAAGTTTCCGGAATCGAGGTTTGTGTCTGCACGATTTTCTCGCTTGGCGAGGTGCTTCTGAGTGAGGTTGATACTGGTTGCGCTTTTCTCCGCGACTGTTGCCGTCACGGCGTGGGGATGGCGAGTGCTCCCGCCGGAGACTCGTTTCTCGTTCAGCATCGGCGCCCCGCCGTCTGTGGACGGCTCACTCGGCAAGCTCACGGGCCTGCTCGTGCAGATGGGATCCGGCCTGTTCTTCGCAGCGGGAGGCTGGGTAGTTGCAGACGATTCGCCGACCATGGCTGGGATCGCCGGCGCGCTCCTGCTTTTCTTCCTGCTCATGGAGTTCCGCACGATCCGCCGTCAGGAGCGGACCGCAAGAGACTGACTCGCGCCTGCCGTAATGGTGTGCTGGACGTTTCGTCAGGTGAGACCGACGTGGCGATCAGGATCGGAAGGATCGAGCTGAACCCTCGATGTGCTGCCGTGAGCACCCGCTGTGCCTCTGTTTCGCCGAACGAGATGAAGCGGGCCGAGCGTCCCTCGCTATGAAGTTGTCAAGGCGCGTGGAGCCAGACGTTGCTCTTCTTCGTTGCTCTGATGTTGGTCTCTGTTAGCGAGTCAAACGGATTAAGGATCCGGCGGATCGGGGTCCTGCGGCGGAGGTCGCTCCGGCCGTGCCCCCGGTGTTCGCCTCAACTTGCCCGCTTTGCGGTCTGCTTCCGTCTTCTCTAGATGGCAGGCCCAACACTTGTCGTCGCTGTTGCCGAGACTCGAAGGGTTGCCCGCGCAGTAGGGCTCGACATGATCGATCTGAGGCCTAAAGCGGTTGCCACACCGAGAGCAGCATCTCCCGTCGAACCCGGGCGGCCTCCCCAGCTCCAGCGCCACCCTCACCTCGACGGGGATGTTGCGGCTCCACCGCTTGAAGTGCCTTAGATCGGTGCCGTCGAAGAACACCCCGCTCAGGAACGCGTCACCGGCGATCTCCCTAGCCACCTCGGGTGAGACCGGACCCACCCCGGGGATCTTGCAGACCTCGCCGTCGCGCACATCGCTCCAGCCGCGCTTCGCCACCTCGTGACTGACGAGCACCACCAGCTCGGGACGGGTGGTAGAGGCCTTGCCCCCACCCGCCAGCATTTTCACGAAGGCATCGGCCAGGTAGCGCTCGAAAGGCTCCAGCCCGGCCTCCCGGGATCCCTTCGCCGCGGCCTTAGCGGAACGATAGAGCCGCGCCGCTTCGGCCTCGGCCCGCGCCACGATCGGCGTGCCCACATGCGGCTCCAAGGCGAGATGGATGTGCACCATCCCGAGCGGATCGGTGTAAGGGCGCCCCGAACGAGCAGAGCGCTGCCGCTCGGCCAGTCCCCGGTGCTGCTCGGCCTCGAGCGCCACCTTGCGCGCCTTCTCCCTCAGCACCTGGAAAGAAGATTCCTGAGCCACCGTGACTAGCTCCGCGGCCGCTCCCGGCGCCGAGGTCTCAGCCTTAGCGATCTCACCGGCCTGCTCCAAAGAGACCGCACCGGTCTGAAGCGCGCCCGACAGTATGTCGGAGTCCTTCAAGGCGGCCCCGGTGGCGATCGTGTCCTTGGCCTGACCCAACGAGGTGCCCGCAGTCTTGGCGAGTGCCTCGGCGTCATCGATCCGAGCGGCCAGCGCGGCGATCCCGAAATCGGCCATGCGGCGCAGCCTGACGTAGCGTTCGAGCTCGGCCTTCGCGCCGGCCACGGACAGGAGCGCGGGCTCGAGCCCGGCGTTGGCCTTCTCGACCAGCTCCACGGCGCGCCCCACGTAAGAGAGGTCGTCGTCAAGATGGGAGATGAGAGAAACTTCAACTTCTGCCGTCGAGGTCATTAGCTCCTCATGGCACCAGGTTCGCGGCCCGTTGATCTCTACTATATCGAACATATGTTCGCCCTGTCAACACCCGAATCGGAATAAGCTCAGAAAATGTCGGGTCCCGGGCGTCTACCCCTCGCACTAACTGCGTTGGCAGTCTTGATCACGGCCGCGATGATCGTCGGCCTCGTCCGGAGCGGAGATCCCTCTAGGAACGGGACTGCTGTGAGCGCCGACGAGCTCGCGGAGAGGGAAGTCATGTTCGTTGAGCCCGGACATGTGTACCTGGTTTGGAACGACGGCTCCCCGCTAGCGCTGGCGCCGGACACTCAGCACGTAGGGGACGAAGTCTGGTATTGCCCATCCTCCGGATTCTTCGAATCTCCCGCGCACGGCGAGAGCTTCGACGGGCGCGGTTACTACTACGCGGGACCCGGCGCGCGGGGACTTGCTCGTCATCCCGTCGAGATCGTGGACGGTTCCGTGATTGCCGACCTGACGATTCAGATCGAGGGACCGCCGCGGGGCGCCGGCCCAGCGCTCGAACCGAGAGGCCCCTTCTGCTCGGAAGAATCTGCCGGAGACAGAACCTCTCCGTTGCAAAGTCGCTGACCCGATCAGTTCTCGGCCAGATGCCCCGCGCGGCCAGGCCGGTCGCACGCTCCTGGGAAGATAGGCGCGATGGCACTGACAAAAAAGCAAGCCTTCAAGCGCGCCGGAGAACTCCGCGCCGCTATCGACCACCACTTGTATCGGTATCACGTGCTGGACGAGCCCGAGATAGCCGACGTCGAGTACGACGCCCTCTACGGCGAACTGCTCGAGATAGAGAGCGCCTTCCCCGAGCTGGTCACGCCCGACAGCCCCACCCAGCGGGTAGGAGAAGTGCCCTCGGACATGTTCGCTCCGGTCAAGCACCGGACGCCGATGACGTCGCTCGACAACGTATTCAGCCTCGAAGAGCTCCAGGCTTGGGCCCAGCGAGCAGAGCGCGGTCTGGGGCGTGAGCCCGATTCGTTCGTGTGCGAGCTGAAGATGGACGGCGTGGCCGTGAACCTCATCTACGAGGACGGCTTGTTCGTCAAAGGTGCCACCCGTGGCGACGGCCGCACCGGCGAAGACATCACCGCGAACCTGCGGACCGTCAAAGCCGTTCCCCTGAAGCTGCGGGGCGTTTCCCCCAAGGTGATCGAGGTGCGGGGCGAGGTCTACATGCAGACGAAGGACTTCGAGAAGCTGAACGAGACCCTCGGCGAGCAAGAGGGCAAGGTGTTCGCCAACCCTCGCAATGCAACGGCCGGCTCGCTGCGGCAGAAGGACCCCACGGTCACCGCGTCGCGCAACCTCTCGCTGATCTGCCACGGCATCGGCTACATCGAAGGCGAACGTCTGGCGTCGCACTGGGACGCGCTGCGGCGCATCAAGGAACTGGGCCTCAGGATCAACCCCCAGAGCAAACAGGTGAAGACCATCGACCAGGTGTATGACTTCTGCACGCACTGGCAGGACCACCGCCACGACGTCGCCTACGAGATCGACGGCTCGGTCGTCAAGATCGACCGGATCAACCAGCAGGAGGAGCTCGGCTTCACCTCCAAGGCGCCGCGGTGGGCGATCGCGTACAAGTTCCCGCCCGAGGAGCGGACGACCCTGCTGCGGGACATCAAGGTCCACGTCGGCCGCACCGGCGCGGCGACCCCGTGGGCGCAACTCGAGCCGGTGTTCGTCGGTGGCGTGACCGTCTCGACCGCCACGCTGCACAACGAGGACGAGGTGGCCCGCAAGGATGTGCGTATAGGCGACACGGTGATCGTCCGGCGCGCCGGGGACGTCATCCCCGAGATCGTCGGCCCTGTCACCTCCAAGCGCACCGGCAAAGAGAAGAAGTTCAAGATGCCCAAGAAGTGCCCGAGCTGCGGCAGCGACATCGTCCGCGAAGAAGGGGAAGCGGTCGCGCGCTGCGTGGGTCTCGACTGCCCCTCGCAACGGGTCGAGCGCCTCTTCCACTTCGCCTCGCGTGGCGCGATGGATATCGAGGGCCTCGGCTACAAGACCATCATCGAGTTCATCGAGCGGGGATGGCTGCGCGACGTGGGAGACATCTACTACCTGAAGCCCGGGCAGCTCCAAGGCCTCGAGGGCTGGGGCGAGATCTCCATCAACAATCTCTTCACGGCCATCGAGGACTCCAAGCAACGTCCGCTGGCGAACCTGCTGATCGGCCTCGGCATCAGACACCTCGGTTCCACCGCGTCACGGGACGTCGCGGCTGCCGCTGGGTCCCTCGACCGGCTGAAGGCCATGTCCTTAGAGGACTTCGAAGCGATCGAGGGGATCGGCCCGATAATCGCCCGCTCCGCCCGCAGCTTCTTCGAGCAGCCCCGCAACCTCGAGATCATCGGCAAGCTGCAAGACGCCGGCGTGGACCCCAAGGAAGCCCCGAAACAGACCGGCGGGCCTTTCGAGGGCATGAACTTCGTCCTGACCGGCGGGCTCGACAGCTTCACCCGGGACGAAGCCGCCGCAGCGATCGAGGAGAGGGGCGGCAAGGTCACCTCGAGCATTTCCAAGAAGACCAGCTTCGTGGTGGTGGGTGAGAGCCCCGGAACGAAGCTGGCTAAAGCCGAGACTTTGGGTATACCCGTCCTCGACGAGACCGCTTTCACGGCCCAGCTCGCCGAGAACCCGCTCTAGACGAACAGCTCGAACGACCCGCTCTAACAGAGGAGACCCCGTGGATTGGATCACCAACCCCGACATCCTGGTCGGGTTCTTCACCCTGCTCGCGCTCGAGATCGTGCTCGGCGTCGACAACATCGTGTTCATCTCGATCCTCGCCGGCAAGCTGCCGCCCGATCAACAGCAGAAGGCGCGCCAGCTGGGACTCGGCGGCGCTCTCATCATGCGCATCCTGTTGCTGCTGACACTCTCGGTGATCATCAAACTGACCGATGACCTCTTCGAGGTGTTCGGTCAGGGGATATCGGGCCGTGATCTGATCCTTCTGATAGGTGGGCTCTTCCTGTTGGGGAAAGCCACCTACGAGATCCACGACAAGCTCGAAGGCGAGGAGGGCCACGCGACCAGAAAGGTCGCCGCTTCCTTCTCCGGAGTCATCGTGCAGATCATGTTGCTCGACATCGTGTTCTCCCTCGACTCGGTCATCACCGCGGTCGGGATGGTCGAGGAGCTGGCCGTCATGATCGCGGCGGTCATCGTGGCGATCGTCGTCATGCTGTTCTCGGCCAAGACCGTCGGAGACTTCGTCAATGACCATCCGACGGTGAAGATGCTCGCGCTCAGCTTCCTGTTGCTGATCGGCATGACGCTCGTGGCCGAAGGTCTTGACCAGCACATCCCCAAGGGCTACGTCTACTTCGCGATGGGCTTCTCACTGATGGTCGAGTTCCTGAACCTCAAAGCCCGCAGCAAGAGGGACCCGGTGCACCTGCGTCCTCGCCACTCCGAGGGCCAGCCGCTCAGAGGAGATGCCTCGCAGCCGACCGCGCCATGACTAGGCCGGTCTCTCGTCCGGCTAGGAGTAGCGGGTGATGTAGCCGCGGGAGCGGAATATGCCAAGCATCTTCGTGAGGAACGCCATCGCTACGACCCCCAGCAGGAAGGTCCCAACCGCTGCGATGGCCAGCGCGCCCCAGTCCATGGCGCCACCGTCCAGCAGGCTGCGCGCCGCGATGAAGGCGTGCGTCGGCGGCAGGGCGTGGGCGACCGGTTGGAGGAAGCCGGGGAGAGCGTCCGGCGGGTAGAACACGCCGGACATCGGCATAACGGCGAACATGATGCCCCACGCGAGCGCCTCCGCCCCCGAGCCGAAGCGGAACACCAAACCGACCACGAAGAGGGCGATCGACCACCCGATCGCGAGCAGCACTGCCATCACCGGGATGATCTCCCATCCGAGTGTGGTCACGTTGAAAGCGAAGAACCCGAACGCCGTGATCGCCACGATCGTGACCCCGATCGTGATCTTCAACATGCCGAACAAGGCGACCCCGGCTGCGTACTCACGCTCACGCGTTGGCGTCACCATCAGGTTCAGGATGTTGCGCGACCACGTCTCTTCGAGGAGCGCCGTGGAAGCCGCGATCTGAGATTGATAGATGACGTGCCACAGGATGATGCCCGACAGGAGATAGGCGAAGGCCGTCTCTCCCGAACCCTCCGAGCGAGCCACGAACGCCCCGAGTGACCCGAACAACAACACGTCCACCAGCGGCCAGATCGTGATGTCGTAGAGGCGATGGGGGCTGCGGCGCAGGATGTAGGCGTGGCGGACCGCCACAGCTTTGATGCGGAGCCACGTGGGATTGCCGGTCCTCATGGCCGGTCCGTTTCCTGTTCGCGCGTGACGGCGCTGCCCGAGCCTGCGAGATGCAGGAACACACCCTCGAGGTCGTCGCGGCTGAAGCGCGCGGCGACCTCGGCCGGGGTCCCATCGGCCACGATCTGCCCGGCCGAGAGGAAGATGACGCGCTCGCACAGGCGCTCTACCTCGGTCATGTTGTGGCTCGTTACGAGCAGGGCGGCCCCGACTTCAGTGCAGTACTCCATGAGGCCGGTGCGCACGCGCAGCGCCACGTCGGGATCGAGCGACGCGGTCGGCTCGTCCAGCACCAAGAGACGCGGCCGGTGCAGCGTCGCCTTCACGATGCCAATGAGTGTTCTCTGTCCGGAGGAGAGCTCGGTGCCCATCGAGCGGACGAGATGCTGGATGCGGAAGCGCTCCAGGCTCGCCATGATGACGTCGTCGGGGTCCTCCATCCCGTAGAGACGCGCGTACATCCGGAGGAACTCGATCACTCGCATCCGTTCGGCGAGCGGCATGTAACCGGCGGCGAAACCGACGTCCATCATCGCCTCGCTCCGCTCCTTCGGGAGGGGATGGCCGGCGATCGTCACGGTCCCGGCGTCGGGTGTGATGACACCGAGCAGCATGAACAGCGTCGTCGTCTTGCCCGCGCCGTTGGGGCCGAGGAGAGCAACGCGCTCCCCTGGGCGCACGGTGATGTCCACGCCATCCACGGCGGTCACGTCGTGGAAGCGCTTCACCAACCCGCGGGCTTCGATCAGAGGAGACATCGGAGCATCATCGCGGAAATGAGCTTCTTCGAGCTCATCTCCGATTCGAACACTTTCGTGACGCAGGGCGCTACGCCGGTCGAGCCGTAGTCGCCGGGCTTGACATGGAGCGAGCACGTAAGCGATCTTGAACGCCAATCAAGGGTGCTCGAGGGATCAGATGGCTAATCACTCTGGCCTGACCCCCTGAAATCGGTCCACCGCTAATGAGAGTCTTGAAGCCCCTAACAGGGCGGAAGGAGGATCATGGCGGTGAAGAGACGAAAGCACACACCCGATCAGGTGGTGCGCAAGTTAAG
>JBPCNH010000011.1:0-109969 GCA_051001455.1 Actinomycetota bacterium | reverse complement strand
GCCCACAAGAGGGCAAGCACAATGATTGCAGTCTTCATCACTTTCGGTCCGAAACGCGTTTTACCCACACCCCAAGATTTAGCCGAAATCACCAGTATTCCTGCATGAGCAGTGCTATTGCGAAGAGATCGGCTTGACCGCCAAAGGACCTAGCAGGGCCCAGTTGAGACGATGGTCCGAGTAGTACTGAGAGTTGAGTGGGTCATTGCATGATCCATTTCCTCCACAAGTGAGGTCGTGAGAAGCGGAACCAAATGCTGTGGCACCTGAACCAAATATGTAGTCGATCCGGTTCTTATATTGGCTACCATCCCCTCCGAAGCGGTATTGATCGCTCAAGCGTTCATCTGTCTGTCCGTGCGCCGCATATATAGAGTCAACGTAGCCTTCGTTCCGAAGGCCTTCCCAGAAGGGCCTCTGCTGACAAATCACCTCTTCTCTGTATTGCTCAAGCGGGATCACCTCGCCTTGACACCGGTTCCGGTTGAAATCGCCCCCGATGCTCCAGAGCGCTGCCGAGGGATACTGCTGCCTAAGGTGCCTGGCGACCTCGACAGACCATTCCAGAGTTTTGACATCCTCCATCCCGGTAATCACGTCAACCTTCCGTAAGAAATGCACACTCGCGACCGCCATCTGCAAACCACTAGCTTTTTCTGCCAGTAATGCTGTTGCAGACCGTTTCACCTTCCGAACACCGCAGTCATCAAGCCCGTCGCCATCCGTGTCTCTGGGTCCATCTGTGCAGACCTCTAATGTTCCTATTCGGTGGTCAACATGACTCTTGCCCAGGTATTCCATAGTTGATTTATTGATGAGGATCGCCGTATCCCCTTGAGTGAACGTGTTGGCATTTGAATCAAGATCACCTCCTTGAAAATCGACGACCACAGCGTATTCCTCCCCTGTTAAGTCATAGAGACGTGAGACAAGTTCGCTTAGCGGTCGACGAGATAAATCGGTCGGATGGTCCCGAAAAACCTCTTGAAGGAGTAGGACATCCGGTAGGTAGCCCATACCGTCATCATTTGCTCGGCCCGCCAAATCGATTATCCGACGGACAAGCTTCCCGATCCGCGGGTAACTAATACTTGAACCAAACGCTTGTCGAGCATTCAGGTTAAGGAGGAGCGTCCGACCTGTCGGGGACGTAGGCAAAGGGGGAATCGGGACCTCACAGTCACCAAGCGGGCACAGTTCCTCCAAGCTAGTTCTCAGCTTCTCAAGACATTCCCCTAAGGCTTGTGGTTGACAATCCATCTCACCAATCAGATCGATAACTGCCACCACCTTAGAGATGCAGAGCTCTACGCTTGAAGGAAGCCCAATGATCGAGCCGGCATCGGACACGGGTATGAGACCACATACTTCCGCGATCACCGAGTCGACCCAGTCGATGGTGTTAGCGATACACGACTCGATCGGGTGCGTGCCACAGACAACCTCTGCGACGGTCTCGATGGCGCCCAGGACTTTGACGGCACACCTACTTGCAGCGGGCATCTCAACGTCAAGGTCGTAATCCGAGACCGGGATCATGCCGCAGGTGCTGTTCAATAGATCGCCCACCTGCGCTATCAGGTTCTCAACGCAGGGAAGGGCCTCCGGGCTGTCACAGACTGTTTCCATCACGAGAGTCACGAGACCCAGGGTCTTCACGACGCAGGTCGAGACGCCGGGCGGGAGTCCTGTGGTAGCGCCTTCGTTCGGAACGGGGATAAGCCCGCAGGCTGTCTTCAGCAGTCCGTCCACCTGGCTTATCAGGTTCTCAACGCAGGTGGCGGCGTCAGTCGACTGGCACGCCGTCTTCAAGATCAGGTCGACGGTGCCCAATGCCTTGACCACGCATTGAGCAACACCCGGCGGCAGCAGAATGGGGCCGCCGTCTAGGGGGACTTCGCCGTTCGAGACGTCAAGGGCGCCGCAGACGTTCTGGAGCAACAGGTCGATGTCGGTGATCAGGTTGCTCACGCACGTGGTGGCCGTCGCCGACCGACAGGCGATTTCCATCACGAGGTTGACCGTGCCCAACGCCTTGACCACGCACTCAGCAACACCCGCTGGCAGCACGATGGGACCGCCGTCTAGGGGGAGTACGCCGTTCGAGACGTCGAGCCTGCCGCAGGCGTCGTAGAGCAACTGGTCGATGTCGGTGATCAGATTGCTCACGCACGTGGTAGCCGTCGCCGACCGACAGACCGTTTCCATCACGAGGTTGATCGCGCCCAAGGCCTTGACCACGCACTGAGCAACACCCGGTGGCAGCACGATGGGGCCGCCGTCAACGGGGAGCAGGCCGTTCGGGACGACAAGGGTGCCGCAAGCGTCCTTTAGCCACTGGTCGATGTCGGTGATCAGGTTGTCGACGCACGTGGTGGCCGTCGTCGACCGACAGACGGTTTTCATCGCGAGCTCGACCGCGCCAAGCACCTTGGCCACACAAATGGCCACCTCTGGAGGTAGACCGGTAGTTGCTCCCCCTGGCGGGACCGGGATCACCCCGCAGGCCGTCTCCACCAGCTCCATCACTTGATCGACGTCGACTAGGCTCGTCGGACAAACCGGTACCCGCGGGAGCCCCAAGCCGTCGAGCGTCGGATTGACTCGATCTCGAAGGGAGTCCCACGGGTCGCAAGTAGCAACACTTTCGCCCTCGGCCGAGGTCTCTGATTTTGACCCAGTACTTGCCTGGGGGTCGGGCGAGGAGGACGAAGGGGTCTCGGAATCAGAAGGAGACGCCGCGGGCTCAGACGGAGCTGTGCTTGGAGAAGGGGAATCAACCGGCTCCGGCGAGGGGGAGCTTTCGGGCGTCTGTTGCTCTGTGCCCTGTTCGGTCGGGCTCGGTTCTGGTGTCGGCTCGGATTGAGCCGTGGCGGGCATCCCGCTGAGGAAGAGAGAGACGACTACAAGGACCGCCGCGAAAGAAGCGCGCGCGTAGAAAGAAGACTTCAGCATTGATTTCCCCCGAAAAATGGTCCGCCGCTGGAATTTACTGGATCAAAGGTCATATCGGCAGATATCACTATTAGTTGAGGAAAGAGCAGAATCTTCTGGTTCCGCAAGCTCACAGGGACGGCAACGCCGCTCCCCTGCTCCCGAATCCGGGGGGGGATTCGCCGATCAGGAGGATCTTGAGCTGAGCTGGCCGGTACTTGTCCCGGAGCTCCTCGTACCAGGTCAGGCTCTCACGATGAGCCAGGGACCGGAAAGCCTCGGCGGGCGAGCTCGTCGCGGAGGATCTCGGCCTCTTTCTTCTTGGGTGGCGCCGCGGCAGAAGCGGTATTCATAGCGACGACGAAAGTGTCGGTCGGCCCCTCGTAAACACGGACCTGACGGTAAGCCTTGGGCTTTGTCTCCGTCGGATAGGGGTCGCCCTTGTGTTGAGCGATCCAAGAACAACATGGAAACAAGCTCAGGCAGCGCAGGCTACTGCGGAGTGACTGTGCGCAGGCGCCCCTTCACCATGCCGGAATGCTCTATAGGGAGCCTGAGCTGATCAGGTAGGTGACGCCCTCGTAGAGATCGCCTTCTCCCCATGCTCCGAGAAGGATCTCTGTCTTTCCATCGCCGTCGAGGTCGGGGACCATGTCGAGGTACTCGCCGAGGCGCGACCCATAGCCTGGGACTTCATTGCTATCGCAGTAGCGGTCATCCCGGCCCGTCGTGCCCAGAAAACGAACGGCCCCCTGGAGGCAGTCGGTCGAGATCAACGTTCCTTGAGCGGCCACCAGGGATCAAGAACGCGACACCGGCCGTTTCTCGTTTCAAGGGACTGGCTGCCGGGGCAGAGATGAGCAGATCCGGGATCCCGTCACCTCTTTCTCACGCAAGAGGTACGTCACGGGACCCAAGAATCCTGTTCTAGGAGACCGCCCCGTGATGCGAGGCGACATGATCCCGTCCCCCGCAGACCGGGCAGAGGGGCAGCAAGCCCGTCGCCAGCTCCGTGGTGCATACGGGGCAGCGGCCCTTTACGTCAAGCAACGTGGCCCCCTCGCCGGCGCCGAAGGCCCGGGCGCTGCCGTCCAGGGTCAGGATCTCTTTGGTCTCGGTCGAGACCAACAAGACGTGGTCGTTCTCACAGCGGTATTCATCGGCTCCGGTCACCGAGCCCCAGCGGGCGATGAACGTCAGCCCACAATCGTTACAGCTGAGGTTGCCTGCATAAGCCATGACGCAAGCATCGCGCCCCCGAGGCGATGACAGGAACGAGGCAACCTGGGGACCGCCCGGGGTATCTGTCATATATGGGTGACCTACGAAGCCTGAGGCTCCTTGCTGCGCTGGTCCTGCTCGTGCCGGCAGCCTGCCGGACCGACGACGAGCGGCCGCGGGTGGAGCAACGCGTTGACGACCCCTCTGCGACCGTCCCGTCCACCCCCGGACCCGCCTTCGAGCGCTACGTGCTCTGGGCGCCGGCGGGTCTGCCTGCCCGATCCGAGAGGATCCTCGACGACGAGCCCGGCGTCCGCCGCGTCACCACCGTTGTCGCGGGGCTGCATTGGGCGGACCGTTTCGAGGCCGGAGGAGAAAGCACAGGGCCCGGCGACGGCGGGGCCGTCCCGGTGGAGGTCGCTTACGTGGACCCACTCGAGCTCCGCCACTTCGTAGATCCCAATAACACGACGGACTACGTGCATCGCCGTCCGGCAGGCCCGCTGGGGGTGCCGGCCCGAACGTTCGCGCGCATGCATGGGGCAGGGGACGACTACATGAAGATGCAACTCACAGACATCACGAGAACCTTCAACCTCAGCCGCGCAGTACCCGACGCGGTCACACTCGGCTTCGAGGTCCTTCTGGAAGCACCTGCACCCCGCGGCTGGGGACAACGCTTCGTGCTGGTGGAATCGCGCGACCGTCGCGCTCTCCGGCGCGCCGCGACCCGATTGATGGAAGGTGAGCCACTCCGGATCAAGAGCTCTCAGGAAACCCCGTTCCTGCGCTACGCCGACGCCGTGACGCCCCAGATGTACTTCAAGGAACATTTCGGGGAGTTCTCGGCGCGCCCGCAACCGAACGGCAGCCTCATCATCGATCCCGAGTGGGTGCGACAGAACATCGTCACGGCCTCGGTTCCCCTTCTCGGCGAGGTGACCTGTCATCGTCGCTTCATCACGCGCCTCCGCAACACTCTGGGCCGAGTGAAGGAACAAGGGCTCGCCCAAACCGTCGACCCCGGTGACTTCGGAGGCTGCTACAGCCCGCGTTTCATCGGACGGGATCCTGAAGGACGGCTCTCGTCTCACGCCTGGGGAGCAGCGATCGATATCAACGCCGCTGCGAACCCGTTCGGGAGCCGCCCCACCATGTCTCTGAAACTCGTCGAGGTGATGACCGACCATGGGCTCAACTGGGGCGGTGACTGGCTGAACCCCGACGGCATGCACTTCGAATGGAGACGGGACTAGGTGCTATGCATCGCCTTCCGCACGGCCTCCCCGGGCGTGTCGACCGGAACGACCCCTCCGTCACCCGGACGCGCCCGCTCCAGATCCCACGTAGAGAGACCGAAGACCGGCCGGCCGAGTTTCAAAGCGAAAGCGATCTCAGACAACGTCCCGAACCCGCCTCCGATCGCGATCACGGCATCGGCGGTTCGGACGATGAGGGCGTTGCGCATCTCCCCCATCCCCGTCGCGATCGCAACATCTACGTGGGGGTTGGCGTGCCGCTTGTCGGTCGAGGGCAGGATACCGACCGTGGTTCCACCACCGTCCTTCGCACCCCGGCAGGCGTGCTCCATGACGCCGGTCAGACCACCGCATACGAGCACCGCTCCCCGGCTGGCTAAGAGCCGGCCCACCTCGTAAGCGAGCCGATCGGTATCGGTCCCTGGATCCCCCGCTCCGACCACCGCGACGTACCGGCGCCGCTCGGTCTCGTCCACCACTAGATGAGGCGGGTGATCACGTCGTTCGCGAGGAAAGTGGCGTACGGAGCCAGCCGCAGATGCCCGCCGCTGCGCTCGAGGCGGTCGGCCGCCACCAGCGACGCGACCTCCCGCTCGATCCGGTCGAGATGCGCGTCTCCGAAGCGGATGCGGAACGCGGACTCGTCGATCCCCGAGGTGAGTCGCAGCCCGAGCATGAGAGCCTCAGCGGCTCGCTCGGGTCCCTCTACGACCTCGTACCCGGCCTCGACCGACCCGTCTTTCACACCGGCTATGAAATCGCGCGGCAAACGCACCGACCAGTACCGGCGCCCGTCGAGATGGCCGTGTGCTCCGGCCCCGACGCCGAGGTAGTTCCCGGCCGACCAATAGAGAACGTTGTGACGAGACGCTCGCCCGGGCTTAGACCAGTTCGAGATCTCGTAACGCTCGTAGCCGGACACGGACAGCAGCTGTTGTGCCACCTCATAGCGATCGGCCTGCACGTCCGGGTCCACATCCGGCTGCCGGCCGGTAGCGATCAAGGTCGCGAGCGGTGTTCCCTCTTCGATCGTCAGCGCATAAGCAGAGATGTGATCGGGCTCGGCGGCGATGATCCCTTCGAGCGAGGTGCGCCAGTCCTGCGGGCGCTCCCATGGCGAGCCGTAGATCAAGTCCGCGCTCACATCCGAAACACCAGCCCGGCGCGCCGCGGCGATCGCAGCGAGCGCCGATCCGGGCGAGTGTGTGCGACCCAGGCCGAGCAGCACGCGCGGGACCAGCGACTGCACGCCGATCGAAACCCGGGTGAAACCGGCCTCGAGCAGGGCGGTGAACTTATCCTCGTCAACGGTCTCGGGATTCGCCTCGATGGTTACCTCAGCGTCCTCCTGCACCCCGATCCGCGCCCGTACGGCAGCAACGATGCGAGCCAGTTGCGGGGCTTCGAGAAGGGTCGGGGTCCCACCCCCGAAGAAGACCGAGGTGGCCGGCGGGAGATCCCCCGGAAGAGTCTCGATGTGGTCCACCAGAGCATCGACGTAAGGTCCGTGCAAGGCATCGAGACCCTCGTAGGTATTGAAGTCGCAGTAGTTACAACGATGCAGACAGAACGGGATGTGCACGTACACGCCGAAACCCGGATCGGATCGCCACGCTCCCGAGCGCGCATCGACCGGCGCCATCGTCTTCATGATGATGGCGTCACATCCTGGTCCACGCGCAGTGCCTCGATGAATGCGTTCTGCGGGACCTCGACCGAACCGATGTTCTTCATGCGCTTCTTGCCCTTCTTCTGTTTCTCGAGGAGCTTGCGCTTGCGGGTGACGTCACCTCCGTAACACTTCGCGAGCACATCTTTACGCTTGGCTCGCACGGTCTCACGGGCGATGATGCGCGACCCGATCGCCGCCTGGATGGGAACATCGAACATCTGGCGCGGGATCAATTTCCGCAGCCGCTCCGTCATGGTCTTGCCGTAGTCATAGGCCTTATCGCGATGCACGATCGTCGAGAAAGCGTCGACCGGTTGTCCGTTCAGGAGAACGTCGACGCGCGCCAGCTTCGAGTCCTTCAGCCCCACCGGCTCGTAGTCGAGCGAGGCGTATCCCTTGGTCCCGCTCTTCAGCTGGTCGAAGAAGTCGAAGATGATCTCCCCCAGCGGCATGTGGTAACGGATCTCCACTCGCTCTGTCGATAGGTAATGCATCTCCTTCAGCTCGCCGCGACGGTCCTGACAGAGCTGCATCACCGTGCCGGTGTAGTCGGTCGGGGTTACCACCATGACGGACACGTACGGCTCGTAGATGGCCTCGATGAACGACGGATCCGGCATGTCGGTGGGATTACGCACGACCTTCTTCACCCCGTCGGTGAGCTCGATCTCGTAACCGACCGACGGCGCGGTGGCGATGAGCGAAAGATCGAACTCTCGCTCGAGTCTTTCTCGCACGATCTCCATATGTAACAGGCCGAGGAACCCGCAGCGGAAGCCGAACCCGAGAGCGGTCGAGGACTCGGGTTCGAAGAGCAGGGACGAGTCGTTCAGTTTCAGCTTGTCGAGCGCGTCGCGGAGCAACGGGAAATCGTCGCCTTCGGTGGGATAGATGCCGGCGAACACCATCGGCTTCGGCTCCCGGTATCCGGGCAACGGCTCCTCGGCGGGCGCAGACGCGGTGGTTATGGTGTCGCCGACGTTCGCGAACGCCACCTCTTTGATCCCTGCGATCACGTAACCGACCTCCCCCGTGTCGAGCTTGTCGACCGGGCGAGCATCCGGAGCCATGACGCCGATCTCATCGGCCTCTAAGCTCAGGTCACCGGCCATGAAACGGATCGGCTGACGCACGGAGATGCTTCCGTCGATCACGCGCACGTAAGCGATGACCCCCCGGAAGGTGTCGTAGACCGAATCGAAGATCAGCGCTCTCGTCGGGCCATCCGGATCACCGGTCGGTGGTGGAACCTTCTTCACGATCGCTTCCAGCAATTCCGGCACCCCCTCACCCGTCTTGGCCGAGATCCGGAAGATGTCCCCCGGCTCACCCCCGATCAGGGCGGCAAGTTCCTCGGCGTACTTGTCGGGCTGGGCGGCAGGCAGGTCGATCTTGTTCAGCACCGGGATGATCTCGAGCCCGGCATCCACGGCCAAGTAGAGGTTGGTCAACGTCTGAGCCTCTATGCCCTGCGCCGCGTCGACGAGGAGCAGAACCCCGTCACAAGCCGCGAGCGAGCGAGACACCTCGTATCCGAAGTCGACGTGGCCCGGCGTATCGATCAGGTTGATCTCGTAGGTGGCATCGTCACTTGCCGTGTATTCCATGCGTACGGCGGCGGCCTTGATGGTGATCCCGCGCTCTCTCTCGAGATCCATACGATCGAGGAACTGCTCCCGCATGTCCCTCTCGGACACCGTGTTGGTCAGACGCAGGAGGCGATCCGACAAGGTCGACTTGCCGTGGTCGATATGAGCGATGACCGCGATGGCCCTCTGATGCGCTTGATCCATAGGCGTGAGGTTACCTGCGAGCCGGCGCAATCCGCCGACGAGGTCACCGGTCACGGGCTCTGTTATCCTGATTGAGTTCTCGAGAGCACAAGGAGCAAGTGCCTCGAACCCCTCAAAGGAGCGAGTGTAGGTAGCCATGGCCAACATCAAGAGTCAGATCAAACGCAACCGTCAGACCGAGCGAGCTCGTCAGCGGAACCGCGCTGGCCGTTCCGGCCTGCGGCATACGATCAAACGTTTCCTCAGCGCCGCCGAATCCGGGGAGATGGATCCTCAGGAGACCTATGCCGAGGCCAGCCGGGCACTAGACAAGGCCGCATCCAAGGGCCTGATCCACAAGAACAAAGCTGCTAACCAGAAGTCGCGTCTCGCTAAGAGACTCGGCTCCTCATAGTCGTTCCTAGCTAGAACATCTGCGGGGTCATCAGCCCCGAAACGATACGTACGACCGCTTGCTCCAGCGCAGCTTCGGGGGGTATATCCCCGCCCTTCATCTCGACATCAGTGTCGGCGAGGATGGCCATCGCGCCCACCAGTTCTTCTTCTCGATACGACCGAGCTTGCTTCGTGAGTCGCTCGGCCCGCCAACCCGGCAGACCCAGAGACTGGCCAACAACACGCGCTCCTTGCTCCGCGATACGGCGCGCTCGCAGCATCCTGCGTACCTGTGACGATAGTGCCCCGAAAACCATCAGCGGGGGTTCACCCTGTTCGAGCAGCCGTCGCAACGACGTGACCGCCAGAGGCAGCCGGCGGTCCCCGACCGCGTCCGTGAAGGCGAAGATCCTCTCGTCGGCAAGTCTCGAGAACATCGAACGCACCTCTTGCCCGCCGACCTTCGCTCCGTCGCCCAGCTGCGTAGCAAGCTGAGACAGAGCCGCGTCCAGGTCGCGAAGCTCGTTGCCCACTGAATCGATCAGCGTCCATACCCCGCGGTCGTCGAGTTTGATCTTGTGTTCGCCGGCGCGCGTCTTTAACCATCCCGCGAGAGCGCGACCTTTGGGCGCATCGAGCCCGATGACCGAACCGGTCTTCTTGACCGGGCCTTCCAACTTCGTTCGTCCGGACGCCACCAGCACCAACACCGAATCGGGCGAGGGCGATGCCAGATATCTCTCTAACGCTTCTACCTGATCCTTCTTGAGGTCATGCGCGTCGTTCAGAACGACGAGCCTTCGTCCGCCGAGCAACGAGGGAGTGTCCAGAGCGGACATCAGCGTTGCCACCTCGACATCACTTTCGAAAGAATCCTCGGCCAAGGGATCGGTCGCTTCCTGGTTCCTGATCTTGCCGAGGGCTTCATCGGCGAGGAAGCGCTCCCCGCTCAGTAAGTAGACGCTCACCCTTCAGCCAGGCTCATCTTGTAGACCTGCTCGTCACCGGAGCAGAGCGAGACGTACTCCGCGCCTTCGTCACGTAACAAACTCCACTCGGCCCCCATCCAGGCCTCCGCGGCCTCCTTCGAGTCGAATGCCTCGGTCACGCGCAGCTCGTTGCCGGAGACGTCGAGGAGCACCCATATGTAAGCCATACGAGGAGCTTATTCCGAGATTGCGAAAGCCAGCATGGCGAGAGCTATCAAACCTCCACCTACAACCACTCCCCAGACGGCGAGCGCCCACCCCGAGCGGTCCTCGAGTCCCGGGTGTTCGTTCGTGACCTGGCGAGCGATGCTGCGCACCTGGGCCTCTTGGCTCCGGGCTCCCCTGCCCGTGGCCCAACCTTCGCGCGGCTCGAGCGCTCCAGACAATCCGACCACAAGGGCAATCATCCCGCTGATGAAAAGCATCGTCCCTACCGCGTACAACCACAGCTTGTCCCCGAGCCACGCGAAGAGCGTTCCGGCGACGAGCGAGATCGCTAGGCCGACGCCACACGAGACGGCAAGAACACGAGGATGGGCAGTGATCACGTCTCAAGGTTAGGCGCGCCGCAAGGTAATAACCGCTGCCAGCGAACACAGCGTGGCCCCGATCCAAGCAACCGGCCGCCCCACCGCCACAGATGCCCACTCCGGAGTGCCGAATACATCGGACGTCCACAGGATCCAGCGAGCGAAGGGCTCGGCCAGGCGGGCCACGGCTGCTCCCAACGAGAAGTTCACGCACGCGAGCACGGCTGCCGCCAACGACAGGACGGTTGCGGGAGCGACCGCTGCGACGGCAACGACGTTGGCCGCCGGTCCGGCGACCGATACGGTCCCGAAGACACCGGCGAGGAGAGGCGCGACGGCCACCTGGGCGGCCGCCGTGGCACCGGTCACCAAGGCAACGGGGCGCGGCAACCAACCCAGGCAGCGGGCCAGCGACCCGCTCCAGATCACGAGTCCCGCCGTCGCGAGTACCGATAGCTGAAGTCCAACGGAGTGCACCATCGCGGGCCGGAAGACCACGACCACCGAGACCGCGAGCCCCAAAGCATTGAGGGGTGCCGCTCTACGGCCCCATCCGAGAGCGAGGAGAGCGATGGCGCCCATAGCGGCGGCGCGAAGGACCGACGGCTCGGGACCCACCACCAACACGTACAGCGCGAGAGCTGTACCCGCCAGCACGATACGACGCAGGTGCGCCAACCGGCGAGCCAATAACATGATGGCTCCCAACACGATCGCCACGTTGCTGCCCGACACAGCCGTGAGATGTGACAGTCCCGAGCGGCGGAAGCGCTCCTCATCGAGCGCGGTGAACCCCGACGTGTCTCCGATCGCGAGACCCATCAGCAGAGCCCCAGGCCGCTGCGGCAGCCGGGCAGTCACGGCTTCAAGCGAGCGCCGCACACGTCCCGCCGCCGCGAGAGCAAGTCCGCGCGGAGGCGCGAAAACAAGTCGTCCATCGACGATGGACGCGTCTGCACCGACGCGGCGGCGTCCGGCTGCGAAGCCTCCGGAACCTAGCGGCAGCAGTCGAGCCGTTCCCCGGAACGCACCGCCCGGCTCCCCCACCCGGCCGTCTGTGATCACCTCGCCGAGATGCCCCTGTGCCGCCGAACCATCACAGCGGAGGTGGGTGAGCTTCAATATCGTCCCGAGACCTCCCGCGTGTTCCGCGACAACGCCGGCCATCTCGCAACGAGGAACGCCGGTCGCGAGACCCGCCACTACCGTCTCGACGTTGCGGATCGAAGCATTTACGGCGCCGAGGGACGCCACTACGAGCGCAACGCCGATGAGGTGGAGTGGGCGCCACTGCCTCTGTCCGAGCGCTACCAACCCCAGGCACAGGACCGGGGGCACCCAGGGCAGACTCGGCGCATCAGATCCTGCGATCGTCCCCGCTACGAGACTCGCGGTGGCTGTCCAAACCCGCGCCGCCGACGCGTTCTTCATAGAGAGACATACGGGAGCATCGCCTCATACGTCGCCGGACCGATACCGGTGACGTCGAGCAGTTCCGCCAGCGCAGAGAAACCCCCTAGCTCCGCCCGGTGGGACAGGATCGCTGCGGCGGTGACCGGTCCGATCCCCGGAATGGTCTCGAGCGCGGTTCGGTCTGCGCTGTTGAGCGACACGACCGACGTCTCATCGGCGGCTGCGGATTCGGCCGCTGCAGAGCTTTGCTCTCCTGCGCGCGGCACCTCGATCTTCATGCCGTCGGTTAGGAGCTGCGCCAGGTTCACTGCGTCTAGATCCCCGGCCTTACGAGCACCTCCCGCAGCCGCCACCGCGTCCGCCACACGTGCGCCGTCCGGGAGTTCGAACAGCCCTGGAGAACGGACTGCTCCCGCGACATGCACGTAAAGCGTCGCAGACGAAGCGGCGTCTTCCGGAGATGCCTGCGATACCGAGGGTGGGGCGATGTTCACTACGGCGCGCCGCTGCCATACGAGCGCCGCACCCAATAAGAGGGCTACCACGACACCGGCCACTATCAATAAGTCCCGCCGCTGCCCCACGAAGCCGTGGAGCCGAGCGGCCGCATCGCCGGGGAGCGTGAGATCGTCCACCCGACGATCGGAACCCGATATAGGCGACAGTTGAGTGGTGCGATTCACATCCAGCGGTCATCATGTCCGGATGGAACTCACAGTTAGAGCCTGCGCTAACCCAGAAGAAGCTGCTGCTGCGATACGTGCCTGCGAAGTGGCCTTCGGCTGGGGTGTTTCCGAGCAAGACATGGCCATGTGGCAGACGATCTTCGAGCACGACCGCATCTTCGGGGTCTATTCGGAAGATCTCCTCGTAGGCGCCGGCGCCAACTACTCCTTCGAACTAACTATCCCCGGAGGATCCCTTCCCACCGCCGGAGTGACTTTGATCGGAGTGAAACCTAGTCACCGGCGCAAAGGTGCCTTGCGGAAGATCATCGCGGCGCTCCACGCCGATGCCGAGCAGCGAGGAGAACCGCTCGCGATCCTGTGGGCTTCGGAGTCGAACATCTACCAACGCTTCGGCTACGGCACGGCGTCGATGGCCATGGCTCTCGACGCGGAGCGCGACCGTATGGCTTTCCTCGAGGATGAGGGAGCGGTAGGTCAGTTGAGACAGGTCGAAGAGGGCGAAGCACTCGAGGTCCTTCCGGGGATCTACGACCAGGTCTGCGCCCGTACCCCCGGCATGTACAAGCGCTCGGCGGCTTGGTGGAAGGCGCACGTCCTCTACGATCCGGCCGAGCATCGCAACGGAGGCGGTCCCGCCTTCACGTTCGTGCTCGAGATCGATGGCCGCGCCACCGGCTACGTCATCTACAGGATCAAAAGTGAATGGGATCTGACGCCCAAGAACAGCTTCAACCTGATCGAGACGATGGGGATCGATCCCGTCGCCGAGAAAGAACTATGGCGTTTCATGACCGGGGTGGATCTGGTCGCGCGAGTGAAAGCGCCCTTCCAGCCCGTCGATTACCCGGTGCACCT
The DNA here is from genome assembly GCA_051001455.1 of Actinomycetota bacterium. Taxonomy (GTDB): domain Bacteria; phylum Actinomycetota; class CADDZG01; order CADDZG01; family WHSQ01; genus JBPCNH01. The sequence continues at coordinate 96,239 of JBPCNH010000011.1, read as the reverse complement.
CTGGGTCACCGAACCTCGGCGTCTGGGAGCCCGGATCGTCGAAGCCCTGTTCCTCCGGATACTCGACCTCGAACGTGCCTTGACGGTGCGCGGCTACGGCGCCGCGGGCGCGCTCGTCATCGAGGTCACCGACGATCTGCATCCCTCAAATACGGGCCGGTGGCGTCTCGACACGCACGGAGCCAAGGTTTCGGTGGACCGGACCGATGACATCCCGGACGTTCAGCTCGATACGCGCGACCTGGCGGCCACCTATCTCGGCGCCTTCTCCCTCAGCGATCTGTTGGCCGCGGGGAGAGGGGTCTCGAGAAGCGACGAGGTCACCGAGCTCTTCGACGACATGTTCAGGACGCCGCGCAAACCCTGGTGCCCGGAGATCTTCTGAGTACGGTCAGACGACGAGCGAGATCATCTTCGGCGGTTTGGTGATGATCTTGCGGAGCTCCTTGTCGCCGATGTGCGAGCGCACCTTGTCGGATGCAAGAGCCAGCTCGCGCATCTCGTCCTCGGAGATATCGACCGACACCGGGATGGTGTCGCGCACCTTGCCGTTGACCTGCACGACCATCATCGCTTCCTCCTGACGAGCGAGGTCTTCGTCGTGCTCGGGCCACTGCTCCAGGGAGATGAAGCTGTCGTGTCCCAACCGATGCCATTGCTCCTCGGTGATGTACGGAGCGAATGGCGCCAGCATCTTCAGCAGCCCCTCGACGACCTCCCGCAGCACCTCCGGATCGTCGCCGCCCACCGCCCGATACTTGTAGGTGGCGTTCACCAACTCCATCAACCGCGCTATGGCGGTATTGAACGCGAAGGCCTCGAAGTCGGCCGTCACCACTTTGATGGTCCTGTGCAGCTCCTTGCGCAGGTCTTCGCCAGCCTCTGAAGACGATCCGCCCCCCTGGTCGATCAGGGCGCGGACGTCTTCGCTCAACCGCCAGACACGTTGCAGCCACGGAGCGGTCACCCTTCCGATGGCCGTGATGCCTTCCATCGGCCAGTCGAAATGAGCTTCTGGGGGACCCGAGAACAACATGTAGAGGCGCAGCGCATCGGCGCCGAACTGAGCGAAGGCTTCCTGCGGCTCGACGATGTTGCCGCGCGACTTGCTCATGCGCTTACCGCCCATCGTGATGAGTCCCTGATTGAGCAACGCCGGATACGGCTCCGAGTCCTTCGTCAGCCCCATGTCCATGAAGAACTTCTGGATGAAGCGCGAGTAGATGAGATGCATCACGGCATGCTCGATCCCGCCGGAGTACTGGTCCACCGGCATCCAGGCGGAGGCCTTGTCGGGGTCGAACGGCACCTCGGTGTTGTGTGGGTCGACAAAGCGAAGGAAGTACCAGGACGAGTCGACGAAGGTGTCCATCGTGTCGGTCTCGCGGCGCGCCGGTCCGCCACATTCGGGGCAGGTCGTGTTCACCCACTCCTGTGCGGTTTCCAGCGGTGACACCGAGTCCTGTGGAGTGAAGTCGACGTCGTCGGGAAGGATCACCGGAAGTTGATCGACTGGGACCGCCACTTCCCCGTGCTGCTCACAATGGACGACGGGTATCGGCGTGCCCCAGTAGCGCTGACGCGAGATGAGCCAGTCGCGGAGGCGGAAGTTCTTGGCCGCCCTCCCGAGGCCCTCACGGTCGAGCCACGCCGTCACCTCGGTGACGGAATCCTCGGTTGGGGTACCGTCGAACGGTCCGGAGCCCACCAGCCGGCCGGGCCCGGAGTAAGCCTGTGTCTCGTCCGCTCGCCCCTCTAAGGGCTCGATCACGGTCCTGATCTCGAGGCCGTTATCGCTCGCGAAATCGAAGTCACGTTCGTCGTGTGCGGGCACCGCCATGATGGCGCCGGTCCCGTAGTCCATCAGCACGTAGTCCGCGGCCCACACCGGTATGCGCTCGCCGTTCACCGGGTTGGTCGCGTACTTGCCGGTGAACATCCCCTTCTTCTTGCGCTCGGTCGAGGTCCTGTCGACCTCGGTCAACCGCTGCACCTCAGCGCGGAACGACTCCAGCTGGGCCTCTTGCTCGGTGCCCCGCACGATCTCGTCGAGCAACGGGTGCTCGGGTGCCACCACGAAGAACGTCGCGCCCCACAAGGTGTCGGGACGGGTCGTGTAAACGGTGACCGGCTCACCCAGACCTTCGATCGGGAACTCGACCTCGGCGCCGTAGGAGCGTCCGATCCAGTTCCTCTGCAGGGACTTCACCCGGTCGGTCCATCCGGTGAGGATGTCCATGTCGTCGAGGAGCCGGTCGGCGTAATCCGTTATCTTGAAGAACCACTGGGTCAGGTATCTCTTCTCGACCGGGGTGTCGCAGAGCTCGCACCGTCCGTCCACGACCTGCTCGTTCGCTAGCACGGTCTTGTCGTTCGGGCACCAGTTGGCAGGCGCGGCCTTGCGGTATGCGAGCCCGCGCTCGTAGAGCTTCAGGAAGAGCCACTGGTTCCAGCGGTAGTAGGCCGGGTCGCAAGTGAAGAAGACGCGGTTCCAGTCGAAGGAACACCCCAGCCGCTCCATCGAAGAGCGGTGCTTGGCGATGTTCTCGTAGGTCCAGGTCTTGGGGTGGATGCCTCTCTTGATGGCGGCGTTCTCGGCGGGAAGGCCGAACGCATCCCAGCCGATCGGATTGAGGACCTCGTGCCCCCTCATGCGGGAGAAGCGGGCGATCGCGTCGTGGATCGAGAAGATCTCGATGTGCCCCATGTGGAGGTCGCCCGACGGGTACGGGAACATCGTCAGCGTGTAGCGCTTGTCGCCCTTGGGAACGGAGGGAGCGGCCCAAGCCTCAGCGGCTATCCACTCCTTCTTCCACCGTTGCTCTATCTCTGTGGAGTCATACTCGCGAGCCATAGATGCGACCCTAAAGGGTCATAAGACACACGGCCCTCATGCTGAGGGACACGAGCCGAAGGGAGAGCCTGCGAACTCCGGTAAGTCGGGAATGTCTTCGGCGGCAACGACCACCTCCGCTGTCTCCACCGGCACGAGAGCTCCTCCGTCGTATCCGTACACCGTGCGCGTGTACGTATAGCCTTCGCCATCCTCAGAGACGGCGGACGAGACGATCACCCTCCCCTCCTCATCGCAATCGATCGCATCGAGGTGAGCTACACCTCCGCCGTAAGCGAAGAGGTCGCCCGACCCAGAAGAATCCTCCACACGCAGGCGTTCGAGCTCACCCGAAGCGGCGGAGAAGACGCCGACGAACTCGGTAGAAGCTCCGGCCAACAGCCGGACGACCACATCGAGGCCCGGACGGCCGTCTATCTGCGCCATGCCGAGCAGGTTCGGGAGACCCGAACCCAAGGTCATCCCCTCTTGCGTCACCGGGTGCACCGGTCCCTTATCACCGACCACGAGGAAAGCCTCGCAACCCGGCTCCCCGTGGTCGTCCCGGTAGAGAAAGATGTCTTCAGACGAGCCGTCCCCGTCGATATCGCCACTCAACCGGCCGTCTGGATCGCCTCGGGTCACCGAGCGGTGGTCCGGACAATCGGAATCGACCTGGGCAGTGGCGGCAGGTGCCGTCACCTCGGCCTCCGGTACGGGATCCTCTGCGCGGCACCCAGTCCCAGCGAACGTCAGAGCGGCGGCAAGGACGAGGACCACGAGACGCGAATGCATGTGCCTCATCATCCCTTCACCGGGACGTGCGCCGAACTGGGAGCAAACGAGTATCCGCCCTAACCGGCGCGAAAGCCCCGTACCTCGCGTCCCTCCCGCATAAGCTTTTTGTGAGCGGGTAGCTACGCGCAGTAAGAACTGGGCAACCACGAGGATAAGCGGATGACCGATGCGCCACGCATCTTGATAGTGGACGACAGCTCCGAGACGAGCGCGTTCCTGGCCGCCCTACTCGGCGAATCGGGTTACACCGACTGTCGCTCGGTTGCAGACCCTCGACTGACCCTCGACGAGTTCCGCTCTTACCGGCCCGACCTGGTACTGCTAGATCTCCACATGCCTCGCCTTGGAGGGCTCGAAGTGATGGCGGCCATCAGCCGGGAGCCGGGAAGCGACCTGGTGCCGGTACTCATGCTGACCGGCGACGCATCACCTGAGGCGAAACGCGATGCGCTTCAGGCCGGCGTCAAGGACTTCCTCACCAAACCTTTCGACGAAACCGAGATCCGGCTACGGATCCAGAACCTCCTCGAGACCCGGCGCTTGCAGCTTCGCTTGCACCGTCAGAACGAAGGTCTCGAAGCCGCCGTTGCGCAGCGAACCGAAGAGGCCGAGAGAGCGAATATCGAAACGCTCGAGCGACTCGCTCTGACCGCCGAGCTCCGAGACGACACGACGGGCCAACACACCCAGCGCGTGGGCCGCCTGTCGGGGTTCGTCGCCGGAGCGCTCGGCTTGAAGGACGAAGAGGTCGAGTTGATCCGCCGCGCCGCTCCCCTGCATGACATAGGCAAGATCGCCACCCCCGACAAGATCTTGCTCAAACCCGGTCGCCTTACCGCCCAGGAGTGGCGGATCATGAAAAGGCACACGATCGACGGCGCCAGGCTTTTGTCCAACAGCGTCACAAAGGCGCTGCAGATAGCCCAGACGATCGCTCTTTCCCACCACGAACGGTGGGACGGAGGAGGCTACGTCGGGATGAAGGGGTACGAGATCCCATTGCCGGGACGGGTGGTGGCGGTTACGGACGTCTTCGACGCGCTGACCCACAAGCGCCCCTATAAAGAGGCCTGGAGCGAAGCGGACGCCCTGGAGGAGATCTCATCCCAACGGGGACGCCAGTTCGACCCCGACGTAGTGGACGCCCTGATGGAGGTCCATGCCTCCGTAGACCTCATGCACCCCCCAGATCTGCCCCGGCAGCCGGTGATAGACCTCTCCGAAGCCGAATGGGTAGCGACCCACACCCAGACCCACTAACCCCACCTCTATCTCACTACGATCCCCGATTGGGTCTACGCGATACAACATGCAGCGGAGCGCAGGGAGCGCCCTCAAGACCAGCCGGCGAACCCCGTAAGGACAGGCGAAGGAGCGGGAGCGGTCGCCCGGAGCGCTCCGGGGGCGGAGCGGATACCACCGGCGTTCGGTGTGCATCGTGGGATTAAGTGGACCCGATCGGGATCGAACCGATTACCTCCTCGATGCCAGCGAGGCGCTCTACCAAGTGAGCTACGGGCCCAAAAATATGAGTGTAAGCGCTCCTAGAGAAGACCACTTCGGATCCTCCGAGATGGATTCCCTCGAGCCTCGATCCTTTGAGAAATTGTCACAACCCATCTCTAGACTGAGCTTCGATGACGCCCTCGGAGATAGGCGAACGAAGCGAAGCTGATCTGGGAAAGGTGTACCTGATACCCGTCGAAGACGTTCCCTCTAAGAGTCGCGCCACTCTGCGCCTAACCCCTCCACGAAACGGTCAGCAATCAATGATCCGCTGGGCGTCCGATTACCTACTGACTCAGGACGGCAGCCCCGAGAACCTGCTTGGGCCCGTGCCTGCCGGACGCTCGTTACCGCCTTGCGACAACCGTGAGGGGACGGAGCCTTCTCTCGCTTAGACCGTCGATCACAGGACGGAAACTAAGACATGGCGCTCTTACGTCAGTCTAGCCTGGAGGTGCTTCGGGACCGCTGGGGTTCCCGTTGCCACCGCCTCCCCCACCTCCGCCACGGCGACGCCGTCTGCGACTGCGCTTGCGCTTGGGTCGTGCGTCGTCGGACCGCTCTTCCCCGTTCTGCGACAACCGGTGGGGCGACGGCGCCTTCTCGCGCTTGGGCGCATCCGACGCCGCCGCTGCGTCGGCCCCAGCGCCATCGACCTGTGGCGGTGCCGGATCGCGCGGGCTATTCGATTCGCCCCGCGAGCGATCTCTCTCGGCGGCCACCCTGATGGTGATGCGAAACTCTTGCGGGTACTGGGGGACCCCCCAGGTCGACTGCAGCTCGCCGATCAGATCCTCGAGCTTCTGACCGTCGGGAGGGGCCGTCAGGGTCTCGGGGCGCTGTTTCGGGAGTGCTCTTACGAGGTCCTCGGATGACTTCGGTGACGACGTACGACCTCGTCCCCCACCGCGGCCACGGCGTCGCCGCCGGCGAGACGAGGTCTGCGGACCGGAGGATTGCTGAACGGTCTCGCGCCGCGGTTCCTGCGGCGCGCCAGAACCCGAGCCATCGGTTCCCGAACCGCGTTTGCGACCTCTACGTCGCCTCCGCCGCGGTTGGCTCATTGTCCTCCTCCCATCCATCCGTGTAATCGATGCGCTCGGCGTCAGACCACAGACGCTCGAGGTCGTAGTAGTCGCGGTCTTCCTGCAGGAAGACATGCACCACGAAATCGACGTAGTCGAGCAGCACCCAGTGACCTTCCCGTTCGCCCTCGCGACGGAAAGGTTTTATCTGACATCTCTCACGAAGCTGGTGTTCGACCTCTTCCGCGATGGTACGCACCTGCCGGTCGTTGGTCCCGTGGCAGATGACGAAGTGATCGGTGATGACGAGCTGCTCGGACACGTCGAGGATGACGATGCGCTCGGCCTTCTTGGAAGAGGCGGCCTCGGCTGCCTGCAGCGCCAAGCTGCGGCTCAAGGTCTTGCTTGATCTGGCTACGGTGTTCGAAGGAAGTCCTTTCCGACAACGATCGTGAGATCCACGATACCTTGCTCCTGAGCGGACATTTGAATCTCTCCTACCCCGATCAGCTCTCTTGCTCGCTCCGCTAGTGCCCGGGCTTCGTCCGAGTCGTCGTACACGATCACGAGCGTTCGAGCGTAGTTCAGGCGGGGCGCGTTGCCCGAGAGGATGACCCTGAAGCCTTCGCCCACGAGCCTCGTGGCCACCTCCTGGCCGATGCCCGGAACACCGTTACCGTTCAGGATCTGGACCCTTGCGGACGACACCTCGGATGTATCGAGAGAGATCTCCTCGAGAAGCCGAGCCACGTCTTCAGGTTCTGCCACATACAGATTGTTGCCGGGCACCTCGAGCGGGCTGACGGTCAACGATACGAGCGAACGCCGGATCTCGTGTGTATCCGCCATCTGCGCGAGGGTCCGAGCGAACCGGCGCGGAGGGGCGTCGGACTTACCGAGAGCACCGCGTGCCGCGAGCGCGGCTTCTTCCAGCCCGGCGGGGTTGTCTGCGTAGGCATCCAACAACGCGTCCCAGAACGCAGCATGACGCGCCCCCATCTCGATGTCGTCCCCATCCACACCTCTGACGTAAAGCAGGTCACTCAACGACTCCGGGGACAGCGTTTGACGGCCCGTCGGGAAGAGCAGCCTCACCTGTTGCCGTCCGACCGGAACCCGCACCTCGGTCGGCACCTCCACCTCCAGCTCGCCAACCTCTTCGAACAATGCCAGAGCGTCGTTCTTCGAAAGTTGCACATAGCTGTCCACAGGTGTGCCGAGGAGGTTCTCTACCGTGACGAGCAGAAGAGGGATGCCCCCCGTCCGCCATGAGTCGTTCAGGGCCTGCAATCCTCGCCCCGGCACCTCGACCGCAGTGCGGGCGGGGATGTATGCCACAGCCGACGTCTCCTCGTCGGGATCGTGCACGAGCAAAGCCGACCACACGAGAGCTTCCCTACCACTGCGCCCGCTGTCTGTTCCAAACATCAAAGTGGCCGTGGTCGCCTCCTGTTGGACCTCATCGGCCGGAGGCCGGGGCTCCTTCGTGCGAGTGACCTCACGCGCCAGCACGAAAGTGAGGGCCACGCCGGCGATCACACCCACGACGATAGAAGCGGTTCCAAACACGGTGCGCTTTCGTCTGTGCTCCTTCTTACGATCCTCCAGGCGGGCGCGCCGGGGGCCGTGACTGGGAGGCTGGGAAGGCGGAGGCGGATGGCCCGAGTGCTTACCTATCGGCACGAGCCCTCCCAGACGTCCCCGCGTAGAGCCCATGGTCCCGGATGTGGCGAGCAACGCGTGCCGGCACCAGGAAATCGATCGGCTCCTCGGCCCGCGCCCTCTTGCGGATCTCGGTGGCCGATACGCCGATCAGCGGCATCTGCAACAAGTGGAGCCTCGGCCACCCATCCCCTTGATCGGGAAGCTCGGCCGGCGCGCCCGCACGCGGAACGACGATCATCTCAGCGAGGTCCCCCAGCCGTTCGAGCCCATGCCATGTGTGGAGATTGACCGCCGCATCCGCGCCGAGGATGAAGAACAACTCGATCCCCGGATGAAGCTCCTTCAGGACCCTCAGGGTGTCCACCGTGTAGGTGGGACCCCGGCGGTCTATCTCGATACGAGACACCGCGAAACACGGATGCTCCGCTGCGCCCATGACCGTCATCAGATAGCGATCCTCGGGATCCGAATACTCCTCCTTCTGCCACGGGCTGCCGGCCGGGACGAATAAGACTCGATCGAGGCGGAAGTGATGAAGCGCCTCCGAGGCCGCGACGAGGTGCCCGATGTGGATCGGGTCGAAGGTTCCTCCGAGGATGCCCATCCGCTGGAGCCGGCCGTCGCGCACGGCACTAGCTAACCCGAAACCGGGGGCAAAGGGGCGGACCTGGCTAACTACGGATCTGGCCTTCGCCCCACACTACGTACTTGGCAGTAGTGAGCTCGTTGAGGCCCATGGGACCGCGGGCATGCAATTTCTGAGTCGAGATGCCGATCTCTGCCCCATATCCGAACTCGCCGCCATCTGAGAATCGCGTCGATGCGTTGACGAAGATCGACCCTGAATCGACATCCCTCGCGAACCGGCGCGCCGAAGAAACATCCTGGGTCACGATGGCTTCGGCGTTGGAGGTTCCCCAGCGGTTCACATGAGCGATGGCCTCGTCGAGACTCGGAACGACCCGGACGGCAAGCGTGAGGTCGAGGTATTCCATGGCCCAGTCTTCATCCGTTGCCGCTTCTGCCTCAGGCCACACCTGCCGGACCCGATCGTCGCCCTTGACGACCACACCGGCCTCCGTGAGCCGGCCCAGGGTCTCCGCCAGCCACTCTCCGGCGAGGTCCTCGTGCACCAGGAGGGTCTCGGCTGCATTGCATACGGACGGCCGTTGCGTCTTGGCATTGAGGACGATGCTGGTTGCCATCTCGAGGTCTGCCGAGCGATCGACGTACACATGACAGTTCCCGTCCCCGTCGATGATGTAAGGAACGCTCGCGTGCTCCTCGATGGTTTTGATCAGTGCTTTTCCGCCACGAGGCACGAGCAGATCCACCTGGCCCTTAGCTTGCATCAGGCGGCGCGCCGCCTCGCGACTGGGATCGGTGACCAGCTGGATCGCGTCCTCGGGGACGCCACATCCCGGAGCGACGCTGCGTAGCACTTGAGCTATCGCTTGGTTCGAGCTCGCTGCGCTCGACGAACCGCGTAGCACGCAAGCATTGCCGGATTTCAGACAGAGCCCGGCTACGTCTGCCGTCACGTTCGGACGGGCCTCGTAGATCACGGCGACAACCCCGAGAGGGACCCGCACCTTTTCGATCAGCAGCCCGTTCGGCCGCTTCCACCCCTCCAGGACCTCGCCGACGGGATCAGGCTGTCTAGCTACCGCGCGCAGACCGTTCGCCATCGAAGCGACCCGCGCATCAGTAAGGGTGAGACGATCGATGACCGTGTTCGAGGTGCCGTCGCTCCGCCCCTGCTCGACGTCTTGAGCGTTGGCTTCGATCAAGTATCCGGCGCGAGCCTCGAGAGCATCGGCCATCGCGTGCAGAGCATCGTCTTTTACCCGAGTACTAAGCGCGCCGACCTCGACGGCGACGTCCGCCGCCGCCTTACATATCTCTTCAACCGACCTCATCGCTCTCGCTCTCCAAAACAATCAATTGATCCCGATGGATCGCCTCGCGGCCGCGCATCTCAGCAGCAGAACCTCTGGCGGCATCGCCGAGATCGGACGAGCCGTAGCGTACCAATCCCCTCGCGAACACCTCCCCGCGTTCGTCGGCCACATCTACGGTTGCTCCCGCGTCGAAGTGACCCCTGACCTCCCGTACACCTACAGCGAGCAGGCTCCGCTTGTCGCGCGTCAAGGCATGGCGAGCTCCTGTGTCCACCACGATCGTCCCTCGTGGAGGCTGACCGAACGCGATCCACAGCCGGCGCGCCGAAGCTTTGGTAGGACGAGGGTGGAAATACGTGCCCACGGAGCGACCTTCGATGACCGAGGCGATCACGTCGCGCTGATCGGCGCTGGCGACCACCACCCCGACACCCGAGAATGTCGCTACCCATGCGGCGGCGAGCTTGGACGCCATCCCCCCGCTCGAAAGATCGGAGCCTCGTCCTCCAGCGGAGCGTTCAAGCTCCGGCGTGATCTTCTCGACCTCGTCGAGGAGAGGAGCATCAGGAACGGTGCGCGGATCCGCCGCGTGAACCCCTGCAGCATCGGTGAGGAGCAGGAGACACCGGGCGTGAGCGAGATTAGCGACCAGAGCGGCAAGGCGATCGTTGTCGCCGAAACGGATCTCGTCCACCGCCACCGTGTCGTTCTCGTTGACGATGGGAAGAGCTCCCAACAACAGCAGCCGGTCGAGCGTGTGCCTGGCATTGAGGTAATGCTGTCGCTGCATGAAGTCGTAACCCGTGAGCAGCAATTGCGCCGAAACGATCTCGCGCTCCCGTAGCAGACGGCTGTAGATATCGAACAGCCGCGCCTGACCCACCGCCGCGGCGGCTTGGAGTGAAGGGATGTCGGCCGGACGTGAGGTCAGACCGAGCGGCCGCAGCCCTGCAGCGATCGCGCCGGAGGAAACCAGCACGACGTCGATGCCCCTATCGCGTGCCTCTTTGATCCCGTCGCATAGCCTCGCCAGCCGATCGACATCGGGCGAACCGTCGGGAGCCACCAAAGACGAGGTTCCCACCTTGATGACCAACCGATCACCGCGCCGGACGTGGGCTCTAGGCATCCTCGGATGACCGTTCGGAGTCGTCGGTCAGTGGCGGTTCCCCTTCCGGTTCGAAGTCGAAAGCGGCATCGCCGATACGCACCTCATCCCCTCGCTTCGCGCCGGCCGCTGTCAGTTTGCGCTCGACGCCCAGGGTGATCAGGCGGCGCTGCAAGCGCTCGACCGCCTCCTCGTCATACATGTCCGTGGTGCCGACGGAGCGTTCGGCGCGGCGACCCGTGACCCTCCACGCGTCGTCTTCTCGCCGGATCTCGATCGGCTCTTCCGGTACGACATGGCGCACGTAACCGCTCGGGGCCGGTTGCGTCTGTCTCACGACGGTCACCAGGGCCGCCAGCTCGCGGACGATCTCCGGGATGCCGGCTCCCGTCACTGCCGAGATCGGCTTGACGTCTCCGTAGCGCGCTGCGAGCTCGTCCAGTCCCTCTTGGGTCACATCGATCTTCGTAGCCGCTATCAGATAGGGCCGAGACGCGAGATCGGGATCGAAGGCGGCCAGTTCCCGGCGCAATACCTCGACGTCTTCCGATGGATCGCGATCCTGCGCCGTCAGATCCACCATGAAAAGGATCACCGCGGCGCGCCGGATGTGGCGGAGGAAACGGTGCCCTAGACCCTTGCCCTCGTGAGCGCCGGGGAGCAATCCCGGGATATCGGCGACGACGAATGACGACTCACCGTGCTTGACCACGCCGAGATTCGGCACCAGCGTAGTGAAAGGGTAGTCGGCGATCTTCGGCTTGGCTGCAGAGATCCGGGAGATGAAGGTGGACTTCCCCGCGTTGGGGAACCCGACAAGCCCAACGTCGGCAAGCAAACGCAGTTCGAGTCGCAGCTCACGTTGCTCGCCCGGCTCCCCCGGCTCGCTGAAGGTGGGTGCCCTTCGTGTCGCGGTCGCGAACTGGGCGTTGCCCTTGCCGCCCTTGCCTCCGCGTGCGGCAACGAACTCGTCACCGGGAGCGGCCAGGTCCGCCTGCATAACCCCAACCGGGTCGTAGACGATCGTTCCGGGAGGTACGAGGACCACCCGCTCCTTGCCCCGCGCTCCGCTCCTTTTCTTGCCCTGCCCCTGGCCCCCCTTGTCGGCCTTTATGTGGGGATGGTCACGGACGTCTAAGAGGGTGCCGACCGAGAGATCGGCGCGCAGGATCACGCTGCCGCCGTCCGCGCCGTCCCCACCGTCCGGCCCGCCCTTCGGCTTGAACGGCTCACTGTGGAACGAGACGGCGCCGTTGCCGCCGTCGCCGGCCATGACGATGATTCGCGCTTCGTCAACGAAACTCACGGGACTCCGTCCTGAGATGCGAACGGGGACCCAGTGAGGTCCCCGTGATCTGATCATCGATGCTGCCTGACCTCCTCTTTGAACCACACCTCGTGTAGTGACGAAGGAGATCTGCTAGTGACTACTCGGAGATGACGCTGACCACCCTGCGTCCGCGCATCCGGTGGAAGGATACGGTTCCCTCTGCGAGCGAGAACAAGGTGTCGTCGCCGCCTCGGCGGACATTCTGTCCGGGGTGGAGACGGGTGCCACGCTGGCGCACCAAGATGACGCCGGGGCGGACGTGCTCCCCGCCGAACCTCTTCACGCCGAGCCGTTTCGACTCGGAGTCACGGCCGTTGCGGGAAGATGAAGCTCCCTTTTTGTGGGCCATTACTCAGTCGCCTCCTCATCCTTAGTGGCCTTCTTCGTGGCCGTAGCCGCGGCGCTCGTCGATCCGGTGCTCTTTGCCGTGGTTTTCTTTGCCGTGGTTTTCTTTGCCGTGGTTTTCTTCGCCGTGGTTTTCTTGGCGGTGGACTTCTGAGCCGTCGACTTAGATTTCGAGCCGCTCACGCTGATGGTCGAGATCTCTATCCTAGTGAAGGCCTGACGGTGACCGGCGTGGCGCCGATAGCCGGTCTTGTTACGGAACTTGTAGATATCGAGCTTGGCGCCCTTGCCCTCATCGAGCACCTTGGCGCTGACGGTGGCCTTGGCCAGATCCGACTTGCCCGAGGTCACCTTGCCCTTGTCGTCAACCACGAGGAGCGGCGTGAATTCCAGGGCGTCTCCGTCCTGCTTCACACGCTCGACCTCTATGATGTCGCCTTCGGCAACCTTGTGTTGCTTTCCGCCCGCGCGGATCACTGCGTACATAACTACCCCTTTGGGAGTGACTAGGCCCGGGCAGAAGATGTGCCATCCGGGCTCGAAAAGGATACCAAAGGGTGCGGGCTCATGGGATCGAGGTCAGGAGCAAGAAGATGAGGGTGTTCATCACGGGTGCTACGGGGTTCATCGGGGGCGCCACCGCCGCTCGCTTGAGGGATCGGGGCGATGACGTGGTCGCCCTGGTTCGCTCTCCCGGCAAGGCTTCGGACCTAGCCGCCCGGGGCTGCGAGCTGGTCGAGGGAAGCTTGTCGGACACCGAAGCGATCACGGCCGGGATGGCAGGCGCCGACGCCGTGATCCACTGCGCGGCCGACTACCGCGTCGGGATGCACCCCAACCAGAAACCGGACATGTTCGAGGCGAACGTCCGAGGAACCGAGGCAGTGCTACGCGCCGCCCACGAAACCGGAGTCGGCAGGGTGGTCTACGTTTCAACCGTTGCATATTTCGGCAACACCCAGGGGCGGGTCGTCGACGAAACCTACGAGCGTGGTCCGGGCTACACCTCCTACTACGACGAAACGAAGCACAAGGCCCACCTCGTAGCGCGTGAGGTGGCGCAGGCCACCGGATTACCGCTGGTAACGGTCATGCCCGGTGCCGTTTACGGGCCGCACGACACCTCTGCGATCGGCATAATCATGCGTCAGTTCCTTGCCGGGAAGATGCCGGCCTACATGTTTCCGGAGGCTGGATTCACCTTCGTGCATCGCGACGATGTCGTCGACGGGATCCTCCTCGCCCTCGACAAGGGAGTCCCCGGGGAGGAGTACACGCTCGGCGGGGAAACCCTAACGACTAGAGACGCTATCGAAAAAGTCGCTCAGATCACCGGCAAGAGGCCCCCGCGGATCACGATGCCTCCACTCCTCATCAAAGCCAGCGCACCCCTTGGCCGGTTCATCGGCCCGATGATGGGACAAGGCCCGAACATCAGGGAGCTGATCACTTCGGCTCACAACGTCACGTTCTGGGCCGGCCACGAGAAGGCGACCCGAGAGCTCGGTTACTCACCGCGCCCGTTCGAGCAAGGCCTCCGCGACACCCTGCGCGAGGAAGGCATCCCCACCCCCCACTAACCAAATCTTCAAATCCCGCCACCGCCCCGGTAGGGGCATTTGAAGATTTCGGGGTTAGAGGTTGTGGACTTCTTTGGCGGCGGCTTCGGCGGCGCTCAATTGCTCGTCCACTATCGCCAAGCCGCCGTCCCAGAAGGCGGGATCGGCGAGATCGCAATCGACGATCTTGCCCAGTTCCTCGGGCGGCATGGAGCCGCCGGCCGATAGCAACTCGATGTAACTCGGGACGAAGCTCGGTCCCTGCTCCTCGTAGCGCTTGTAGACCGATAGAGCCAGGAGTTGGCCATAGGCATAGGCGTAGACGTAGCCGGGCGTGCCGATGAAGTGCGGGATGTAGGACCACCAGGTCTTGTAGCCCTCCGTGAGCTCCACAGAGTCCCCGAGCATGTCTACCTGGGTATCGATCCATAGCTCACCGAAACGGTCGGGTGAGATCTCGCCCGAGTCGCGGCGTGCATTGTGTACGGCGTCCTCGAAGCGATTCATCGCGATCTGCCGGAAAACCGTGGCGATCGCTCGTTCGACGTTATCGGCGAGGAGAGACAGGCGACTCTCGGGAGTCTCTGCCATCTCGAGCAGACGCTTGTTCGTCACCGTCTCGCCGAAGACGGAGGCGGTCTCGGCCAGGGTCAACGGCGTCCACTGATGGAATACGCCCTGCTTTCGGGCGAGTGCTCCGTGCAGTCCATGGCCCAACTCGTGCGCCATCGTGAGAACGTCGGTCCGGCGCGCCGTGAAGTTCAAGAACACATATGGATGGTGACTCGGGACGGTATAAGCGCAGAACGCTCCCGGTCTCTTACCCGGCCTCACCGGCGCGTCTATCCAAGCCTCGTCGAAGAAGCGGCGCGCGAGATCGGCCAGCTCGCTCGAGAAGGATCCGTAGCTGTCCAGCACGATCCGCTTGGCGTCCTTGAATCCAATGCGTTCATCGGTCTCAGCAAGCGAGGCGACCCGGTCGTAGTCCGCGATCCGGTTGATGCCCCATATACGCGCCTTGAGCTTGTACCAGCGGCGCGGGATGTCATAGCGGTCCCTAACGGCGGTAACCAGTGCCTCGACGGATTCATCGCTGGCCTCGTTCGCGAGGTTGCGGCTCTTCAGCCAGTGCTCATAGCCCCTCAACCGATCGTCGATCGCCTTGTCCGACAGGATCGTGTTGAACAAGAAAGTACGGGTCTTCAAGCCGGGCTCGAACGCCTCGGTGATCGCGGCGGCGGCATCCCGGCGCACCTCGCGCTCGGGTGAAGACAAGAGGCTGAGACCCTCTTCGAGAGGTTTCTTCTCGCCCTCGAGATCCACCTCGAGAGCCGAAGTCAACTCGCTGAACAGTCGCGTCCACGCGCTGCGCCCGCTCACCGACTTCTCCGTCATGATCTTCTCTTCGGGCTCGGTCAGGAGGTAGTCGCGGTAGCGGCGCGCCGACAGCAGATGGTGCCGGTAAGGATCCAACTCGGGCGGGGCCAGCAGCTCGCGGATCTTGTCGTCGGGAAGCGCCGCCCATTCCAGATCGAAGAATAAGAGTTTCGTGCCGATCGCGGTAGACCGTTCTTGTACCCGCTGTACCAGAGCCCCGTTTTTCGGATCGTTGGTGTCCGCGGAGTATCGAAGCTGCGCGTAATTCCCGGCGCGCCCGGTCAGGTCCTCGAGCTCACCGAGTCGCCCCATGAACGCAGCCAACCGGTCGCTATTGAACGACCCAAGCTGTCCTCGAGCTTTGCTTAACTCCTCGGCAAGCTCGTCTGCTTGGTCCAGTAACTCCTCTACCCCGTCAGAACCTTTGTCGTAAACGAGGGGCCCTAGATCCCAGACAACGCTATTTGCCTCTTCGTTCATCGCCATCGTCGAACCTTAAGCGGAGCGGCATGACTCAATCGACGTCATGGACCAAGATGCCGCGTCCTTCGCATGTAGGACATGGGTCGGAGAAGACCTCGACGATCCCGGCGGAAACGTTCTTCCTCGTCATCTGCACCAACCCGAGCGGCGAGATGTCGAAGACCTGGGTTCTGGTGCGGTCCGATTCAAGGGCCTCTCTGAACGCACGGATGAGCTCGTCGCGGTTGGAGACGTCCTCCATGTCGATGAAATCGATGACGATGATCCCGCCGATATCCCGCAGACGTAGCTGGCGCGATATCTCGAGGGCAGCCTCTCTATTGGTCCTGAAAACAGTCTCTTCGAGGTTCGACTTCCCGACGAATTTGCCCGTGTTCACATCGACGACGGTCATGGCCTCGGTTCTCTCGATCACGAGATGCCCCCCGGAGGGGAGCCACACCTTGCGATCGAGTGACTTGCGGATCTGCTCGAGAACCCTGAACTCCTCGAAGATCGGGAGCTTCCCCTCGTGATGCTCGAGACGGTGATCTAGATCAGGAGTCGTTTCGCGGATGTAGTCCTGGAGGGTCGAGTGGAGCTCCTTGTCGTCGACGATGCACTTGTCCACGTCCCGGTTGAACAGATCCCGGATGACCCGCAGTTCGAGCTCGGGCTCGCTGTAGAGGAGAGCCGGCGCAGACGCGGACTTCGATCTCTTCTCGATCTCCTCCCATGACCCCACAAGACGCTCGAGGTCCCTCTGGAGGTCGTCACGTGAGGCTCCCTCGGCGGCAGTGCGCACGATCAGGCCGTGGTCGGAGGGCATCAGCTCTTGGGCGATCCCCCTCAGACGGTCCCGCTCGGCGTCAGAAAGCCGGCGGGAAACTCCCAGCGACTGCGCTCCGGGGACCAGAACTAGGTGCCGCCCGGCGAGGGAGACCAAGGCCGTAAGGCGGGCTCCCTTGGCTCGCATCGGATCCTTTGTCACCTGAACGAGGATCGGCTGTCCGGGCTTCAGCACGGTCTCGATACGGGGGACCTCTTCGCCCTCGTCACCGGCGATGCCTACCTCACCGGCATAAAGCACCCCGTTGCGAGACTCTCCGATATCGATGAAAGACGCCTCCATGCCCGGAAGAACGTTCTGCACCTTCCCGAGATAGACATTGCCCGCGTAGGAACGATCATCCGACCGCGTGACGTAGTGCTCGACTATCTGTTGAGCCTCGAGCACCGCTATCTGCGTCCCTCTCTCATCGGCGTGCACGAGCATGGTGCGCTCGACTGTGGAAGTCTTGGCCTTACGGCGCGGACGCCGTTTCCCCCGGCTTCGGCCTCGGCTCCGGCCACTCCCCTCGCGTTTGTTCCGCTCGTCTTCTGCCGGCCCGTCGGAAAGGTCCGAGCGCGCTGGGACTTCAGGCGGAGCCTCGGCCTCGGCGACGGCCGCAGGACGCCCGTCTCCCGAGGAGGAGGATCGTCCTCGCCCTGAGCGTGTCCTGCGCCCTCTGGGCTTGGCGTCCTCTCCCGGTGTCTCCAGCTCTGGCGGCCTTTTCAGATCGAGATCCGCGGCCTTCTCGCGCCTCAACGGCGCCTCTCCGGTCATTCACTCACCTCTTACTTTGATGTCTCGAAGACCACCCATCACAGATGGCGCCTCATATGGATATTCAGGAGAAGGCCGACGGCAATGAAGTTGGTCACCATCGCGGAGCCTCCGAAGGAGATGAACGGAAGCGGGATACCGGTGATCGGCATGATCCCCATCGTCATCCCCATGTTCACGAAGATCTGGAAGGCCCACAGCGCGGCGATCCCACCGGCCAACAGCGTGCCGAAATAGTCGCGGGACAGGGTGGCGATGCGCAGAGCTCGCCAGATCAGGAAAGCAAAAAGACTCAACAGAGTTGCGGAGCCGATGAAACCGAGTTGCTCCCCGACCGCTGTGAATATGAAGTCGGTGTGCTGTTCGGGGACGAAGTCGAGGGTCGTCTGAGTGTTCTCGGCACCGAGTCCCTTCCCTCGGAAACCACCGGACGCGATCGCGATCTTAGACTGCGTCAAGTTGTAGCCCTCGGAACGGATATCGGGGCTTGCATCCATGAACGCCGTGATGCGTTCGATCTGGTAATCCTGGATCAGGTCCATCTGAACGGCACCGATCACGAATAGCAGTCCGACGAATCCGAGAGTGAGAAGGTGGCGGAACTTCGCTCCGGCCAATAGCAACATGATCACAGCGAGCCAGACGAATACCATCATCGTTCCCAGATCCGGCTCCATAAAGATCAGCGCGCTCGGGACTGCGAAGATCAAACACGTCGTCAACACGTCGATGGCTCGCATGTCGCCTTTACGTCCCGCGAGGAAAGCGGCTGCGGTCACGATCACCGCTATCTTTGCCAGTTCCGAAGGCTGCGCTTGGAAGAACCCCAGGTCGATCCAGCGTCGAGCACCCGAGACTATCTCTCCCGCCGGAGTCAAAACGATGACCAGCAGCACCAGGGCGGAGCCGTAGACGATGGGAGACAAGCCCCTCAAATGCCGGTAATCGAAGCTGGCTGTGAGAAGCAGCAGGACCGCTCCACCAACCACGTAGAGGATCTGTCGCTTCAGGAACAAACTAGGGTCGAGCTGAGCCTCTTCTTGCTTGCTGGCGGTGGCAGAGAACACCATCAGCGCGCCGAACGCCGCCAGGGCCAACGTCGTGAACAGCAGAGTGGGGTCGAGATGGCGGATCGGAGCCTTGCGCGCCATGCGCGAGGTGATCGGCTCCCCGCCGATGCGATCTACCGCTTGCCCGAAAAGGCCTTCTGCTTTCATCAGCGTGACGCGTCCGCACCAAGTTTCACGTCGGCCTGGTCATCGACCTTGAAGATGCCCTCGAAGATCTGCCGGGCGACGGGAGCCGCACTCTCGCCACCGTGGCCGGCCTTGTGCAGGTAGACGGCCACGACGTATTTCGGATCCTTCACCGGAGCGTAAGAAACGAACCAGGCATAGTTCTTTCCCGAATCGAGACTCCCGATCTGAGCGGTACCCGTCTTCCCGGCGATCGGGAACTTGTCGAGAGGGAATCCAGCGAAGGCCCCACGGGCGGTCCCCTCGGGACCGGAGATCACATCTTCCAAGCCTTGAAGAAGAACCTCCATCTCGGTCTCATCGAGGGGCAGCTGGGCCGTGGTCTTGGTCTTGAACTCGCGGACGGTCTCTTCGACGCCTTCGATGTCGGGCTTCCCGAGCCTCACTCCGAAACGAGGTTGAAGGACGTTCCCCCCGTTGAGGAGCGCCGCGTAGGAGACCGCCATCTGCAGTGGGCTCACACCGAGATCTCCCTGGCCGATCGACATGTTCACCGAATAGCCCGGGAGCCAACCGTAGGCGCAACCTTCGCTCTCGACCACCTCGCAGTATTCGTCGAGCCATTCCTTGTCCGGCACGACGCCACTCGCCTCGAACGGGATGTCCACGCCGGTAGGGTGGCCGAAACCCGTTAGACGGAGATAGTCCTGGAACTTCTCCGAGCCGTCGCCGTTGCCGGCGCCCCAGCGGTTCTCCATCATCCAGCCGAGCTCGTAATAGAACGTGTCACACGAGATCTCGAGGGACTTTGCGAACCCGATGCTGCCGTAGTTGATCGATGACCAGTTCCGGAAGATCTGGTTCCCGAACTCGACCGCCGGCGGGCAGTCGAGATAAGTGGAAGCATCGGCGACCCCGGTCGCCATGGCTGCACCCGCAGTTGCCGTTTTGAAGGTTGAACCCGGGGGGACCTGGGCCTGTATCGGACGGTTCAACATCGCATCGTCGTCGCCGGTCTCGCTCTCATGGCCGAGCATCTTGTACTCCTTGTTGCTGAGACCGTCGGCCAGGATGTTCGGATCGTACGTCGGGAAGGTAGCCATCGCGCGGATCTGGCCGTTCCGTGGGTCCATGACGACGACGCCACCGTCGGGAGCCTCGTAGAGCTGCCGCGCGGCCATGATCCCGGCCTTGAGAGCACTCTCGGTGATCTTCTGGATCCGGAGGTCGAGCGAGGTGATCAGGTCCTTGCCCGGCTCTTCATCCCGGATCGGGTTCGATTCCACCACCTTGCCGGCGGAGTTCACGATCTTCTCCTCGACCATCGGCTTACCGCGGAGATACCTGTCGTAGGAGCGCTCCAGGCCCATCTTCCCGACGACATCCCCCGCTTCATAGGGAGGCCGTCCCTCGGTGAAGTACTCGCTCTCGAGCTGCTCGGGTGAGATCTCTCCGACGTACCCGAGCACGTGAGCGGCGCTTGTGTGTGGGTACGTGCGCACCGGCAACGTCGGCGTATCGACACCGGGAAGGCGGTCGCGGTTTTCGCCGATGACCAAGAGATCCTTCTTCGAGATGTCGTTCGCCAGGGCTATCGGCTTATAAGGCGACACTGTTGCGTCCTCGAGCCGGTCCCGGAACTCCTGCACCGGGATGTCGAGGATGCGAGACAGTCTCTTCAAGACTTTCTTGGTCTGCTCGGGTTGTTCGAGGATCTCGCGGTCGAGTGTGACCGACAACGACTGCCTGTTATCCACCAGGACCTTGCCGTTGCGATCGAGGATGCGTCCACGAGGAGGCTCCGACTCGACCCGTCGCACCTTGTTCTCGTCCGCCAGAAGGCTGAAATCCTCGGAAGCCAGAACCTGCAGGAACCACAGCCGCGAGAACAGAGCAGTGAATAAGGCGACGACGATGATTCCGAAGACCGCGAGCCTGAGGACCGTGCGGTCGATGCCCGGCGGCTCCGAGTTGGTTGAAGATAGGAAGTCTTTAGGCCCGATCATCAGATCCTCATCACCCTTTCGGGGCGAAAACGATCCGCTACCCTTCGCACCAAGGGAAATACGAAGGGCGTGAGCAAGGTGTTGTAGAGGACTACCAGCCCCGCGATCTTGGCGGTATCGGTGATGCTCACCCACTGCTGTCCCATCGTGATCGCCAGAAGCGCGTAACTGCCCTCAGCCACGGCAGACGCCACCGCCACGGCGAAGACCGGCATCCATACCGACGTCGAAGGAGCGAATTGACGCAGGCTGCCCACCCCATACGCGATGAGCACGTACACCAGGGCGGTCAATCCAAGGATCGACTGAGGGAGCAGGAAATCCTGGAGCAGCCCCCCCGAGAAACCGACGACAACGCCCATGTTCTCGCCTTCGAGGTAAGCGAGACTCACCACGACCACGAACAAGAGCTGCGGGATCACCCCGAGCACCGTCACCTTGGTCAGCAGCGTGGACTGGACGGCCAGAGCGAGCACCAGCACCGCCCCGACGGCGGCGGGGCGCGCCAGGCCTAGCTCCGATGCCACGCTCGAGGTTCGGGAGTTCTTCGCCGACATGCTCATCCCTCGGCCCCCAGAGCTACGGTCTTCCCGGGCTGGAGGATCACCTGCAGAACATTCAACTTCTTGAAATCGACGTAAGACGACACCGAGATCTCAAAACCCGTCGAACGCACATCACCGGAGATGGCCGAAACGTAGCCGATAGGGATCCCCCGCGGGAAGATGCTGAAATTCGACGTGAAGACGCGGTCCCCTACGGTGACGTCTTCATCTTTCTCGACGAACTGGAATGAAAGCGGCTGTCCTTCACCGTTACCGGATATGAGGCCGGTAACGGATCCTTCTTCGGTGGTCGCGGAGGAACCGGCTTCGGGATCGATCAATATCAACACGGTGGCTTGGTGCGCGTCCACTTGGATAACCTTGCCGACGAGACCATCGGGGGAGACGACCGCCATATCGCGCCTGATGCCCTCGTTACGCCCTTTGTCGATCACCACGGCCCACTTGTAGTTACCCGGAGCGTCGGCCACGATCTGGGCGGAGACGCGCGGCCGCGCGAACCATGGAACGTCCAGCTCAAGGATCTTACGCAGCTCGATGTTCTCCTCGACGATGTCACGCGCTTGGGCCACCTCCGTCCGGAGGCCGTCAAGCTCTGCACGCATCTCGTTGTTCTCCTCCCGAAGATTCGCGAGGTCGGCTACCGAGGAAAAGAAGTTCCCAACGGGTCTCGTCACCGTCGTAAGCCCGCGCTGGATGGGCGCGACGATAGCTTGGGAGACCTCCTTGACCTGATCGAGGGGTCCTGAAGATCCGCTCCTGAAATCGAGCGTGATGATTAGGACAGACAAGGCGAGGAAGACGAACAACAGTAGTCGACCGCGCCCGTTGCGGCGGTACATCTATATAAGAACCTCTGAGAGACCTACAAATCGGTGGGCAGCCTCGCCGGTCAGGGACCGCCCTGTTGTCCCATTTAACCAGTGTGTGCTTTTATCCGCCAGCCCATGAGCCACTCAGGCGGGGTCCAAGGCGCTTGTATTCCCGAAAAGGGAACCTGGGGACCCTAGTGGCGGGTGGAGGAGATCAGAACGCGCTTGAGAGCTTCGAACTCCTCGAGACATTTCCCCGAGCCGATCGCCACAGAGATGAGGGGGTCTTCGGCGATGTGGATCGGCATCCCGGTCTCGTGCTTGAGTCGCTCGTCGAGGCCCTTCAGCAGTGAACCACCACCGGCGAGCACGATCCCCTTATCCATGATGTCTGCGGCAAGCTCCGGCGGCGTCTTGTCCAGGGTGTTCTTCACGGCGTCCACGATCTGATTCACCGGTTCTTCGATAGCCCGTCTGATCTCTTCGGCAGACACGACGATGGTCTTGGGCAGACCGGTCACCAGGTCGCGGCCGCGGATCTCTGCCTGCTGCTCTTCCGGCATCGGGAACGCTGATGCGATCGCAATCTTGATCTCCTCGGCGGTGCGCTCACCAAGCATCAAGGAATACTCCTTCTTGATGTAGTTGATGATCGACTCATCGAGTTCGTCACCACCGATACGGATCGACTGACTCGTTACGATCCCGCCGAGCGAAACGACCGCGACCTCGGTCGTACCACCACCGATATCGACGACCATGTTTCCCGTCGGCTCGTGCACCGGAAGACCTGCTCCTATCGCGGCCGCCATCGGTTCTTCGATGATGAACGCGCTGCGCGCGCCGGCAGAGATGGTTGCCTCTTCAACTGCGCGTTGTTCAACACCGGTAATCCCCGAGGGGACACAGACGACTACGCGTGGCTTCGCGAGGAAGGAACGGCGGTGGACCTTCTGGATGAAGTAACGAAGCATCTTCTCGGTGACATCGAAGTCCGCTATAACGCCATCTCTCAACGGCCGGATGGCGACGATGTGAGCGGGGGTGCGGCCGATCATCCTCTTCGCCTCAGAGCCGACCGCGAGGATCGCGCCCGACTTGGTGTTGATCGCCACCACCGACGGCTCGTTCAGAACGATCCCGCGCCCGCGCACGTAGACGAGCGTGTTGGCCGTGCCGAGGTCGACGGCCATGTCGCGGCCGATGAAAGAGAACATGCTGTCCATCTGTAACTCCTGACGCTTCGAGAGGCTTCTGTGACTTCTTGTGCATAAGTTCGGACTCCCGAGGGTACCGCAGGGGAGAAGAGCCGTGAGGAGCCGGTTCCACCCCGGAGCGATGCCTGGGTTCTTGTTTGGAGGAGCGGAGCGGGTGGGGCCGGCCTCGGGAGGCGGTACCCCAATGGTCCCTGTGACCCCTAAGGGAAGAAGAGGCCCAGCTCTCGTTCGGCGGACTCCGGCGAGTCGGAGCCGTGCACGATGTTCTCGGAGATAACACTGGCGAAGTCGCCTCGGATCGACCCCGGGGTCGCTTCGATGGGATCGGTGGCACCCATCAGCGCCCGCATCCCCTTGACCGCGCCGGCCCCCTCGACCCTCATGGCCACCACAGGACCCGAGGTGATGAAGGACACCAGCTCGCCGAAGAACGGACGCTCCACATGCTCGGCGTAATGCTTCTCCGCGAGTTCCTTGTCGATCGTGAACATCCGCATCCCCGAGATGTCGTATCCCTTCGCTTCGATACGGCTCACGACTTCGCCGATGAGGCGGCGATGGACCCCATCAGGCTTGATCATCACGAACGTTCTCTCCATCACTGACCTCCAGTCAGATTGCCGCGGGCACGAGACGTTCGCGCGCCTCGCCCACGATGTAGTGCGAACCGGTAACGCAGATCAGGTCGGTAGGACCGGCGAGCTGTTGAGCTCTTGCGATCGCGCCTGCTACGTCTTCGACGACTTCGTAGTCCAAACCTACCGCGTCGGCGGACTCGGCCAAGATTCGGGGCTCCAGTGTCACGCGTCCCGAACCACCCTGGGTAAGGATTACCAGGTTGTTAACCCGAGCCAGCTCGAGCAGCATCCCCTTGTAGTCCTTGTCTCCCATAGCGCCGAACACGAAGATGGCTCGCTCGAACGCGAACGCTTCCGAGAGCGCAGTCACGAGAACAGAGACCCCATCGGGGTTGTGAGCAACGTCGAGTAGTAGTCCGGCATAGTCCGCACTGGGAAGAGACTCCAGGCGGCCGGGAACGATCGTCCGAGCGAAACCCTCGGTCACGAGATCCTGATCTAGCTCCTGCGCGGGCAGGAACCTCGTCACGGCTTCGAGAGCCGTCGCGGCGTTAACCCCCTGGTGGCTTCCATGAAGGGGAAGGAACAGTTCGTCGTAGTCGTGCTTGGAAGAACGCACAGATAGATAGCGACCACCGATCGCGAGATGGTTCTCGAGAACACCGAAATCCTTCTCGGCCACCGACACCGTCGCGCTGCGAGACGATGCCGCGCTCTGGATGATCCGCAGCAGATCGGGCGTGAGCTCGGCGGTAACGATCGCCGAACCCTCCTTGATGATCCCGGCCTTCTCCTCGGCGATGCCTCCGCGGTCTGTGCCGAGGAGGCCGGTGTGATCGAGGCCGATGTTCGTGATGACGCTCACAGCGCCGGGAACCACGTTCGTGGCATCCCAACGCCCGCCGAGGCCGACCTCGACGACCAACACATCCGCAGGGATCTCCGATGCCCATAGGAAGAACATCCCGGTCAATATCTCGAAGTACGTGAGCTTCTCACCTGATCGTTTCTCGACATGGTCGAGGTAGGGACGCAAGTGATCGAAGGTCTCACCAAACGCGGATTTCGATATCGGTTCACCGGCAAGACTCAACCGCTCGCGCAACGAATGAAGATGAGGAGATGTGTATGTAGCAACTTTCAAGCCACTGCTGGTCAGCAATGCCGACGCGATCCGAGCTACCGACGTCTTCCCGTTCGTGCCCGTGATGTGTATCGCAGGCGCGCTCCGTTCAGGGTGATCGAGCGCTTCCATGAGGGCTTCGATCCGGTGCAACGACGGTCGCATGGACTTCATCGCGTCGATGCCAAGGGACATCAGGTAAGACTCAGCTTCGTGGAAAGACACGTTTTCTCCTAAAGTCCGAGGGCGTCGAGCTGCCCTTGGAGCTTCGCCCGCGTCTCGACGACCTCCTCAAGCCGCGCTCGTTCCTTGTCGACGACCGCTGCCGGAGCCTTGGCGACGAAGTTCTCATTCGCTAGTTTCGACTCGGCGCGCCGGACCTCGAAGTCCAACTCTGAGATCTTCTTCTCGAGCCTGCTGCGCTCGGCGTCGAGGTCCACGGTGCCGCCGAGATCGAGAGCCGCCTCGAACCCGGCCGTCGTCACCGTCTTAGCGAAGGCGCCTTCTGTCGGGAGCTCGTCCACGAACGTCACCGATCCAAGACGAGCCAGCATGACGATCGCGTCCTCCATAGCGCTCAGATTCGCCGAGTCCGGGCCTCCCGCTACGTAGGCCGTTAGCTTCTGCCCCTGGGGAAGGCCGTGATCGATCTTCGCCCGCCGCAAGGCGGTAACGAGATCCCGGAACGCATCAAGCGCTGCCTCCGCCTCGTCGTCGGCCGTCCCGGAAGGCTCCGGCCAAGCAGCGTCCATGATCGATCCGGCATCCGGTCGTAACCGTTGCCACAGCTCCTCGGTGATGAAAGGCATGACCGGATGCAGCAAGCGCAAGATGTTGTCGAGCACATACGTCAACGTTGCTGCCGGCGCGCCGGCGCGCTCGCCGGACAGCTCCATCTTCGCGAGCTCGATATACCAGTCGCAGTACTCGCTCCAGATGAATCGGTGAAGGGTACGCGTGGCCTCGGCCAAACTGTAGGCATGGAGATGCCGGTCGTATTCCTTCACGGTCGCATCCAAACGGGACAAGATCCACCGGTCTGCCAGCGAGAGCTCGGACTGCCCCGGCAACTCCGGACGCTCCTCCCCCAGTGACATCAGCACGAAACGAGAGGCGTTCCACAGCTTGTTGGCGAAGTTACCGGCCCCATCGATGCGGTCGTCCGAGAAGTTCACGTCGTTGCCCGAAGCGGCGGAGCCTGCCAGTGAGAAGCGAAGCGCATCCGCTCCATGACGCTCGATCAGATCCAAGGGGTCGACGACGTTCCCGAGAGATTTCGACATCTTCTTGCCGCTCTTGTCGCGCACGATCCCGTGGATCAGCACGTTCTTGAACGGCACCTCGTCCATGAAGTAGACACCCGAGAAGATCATCCGGGCGATCCAAAGAAAGAGGATCTCGTAACCCGTCACCATCAGTGTCGTCGGGTAGAACTTCGACAGATCTGGCGTGTCGTCGGGCCACCCGAGGGTCGAGAAGGGGAACAGCTGGGAGGAGAACCACGTATCCAGCACGTCCTCGTCTTGTTGAAGGGATTCGAGACCACACTGGGTGCAAGCAACCGGATCTTCGAGCGCAACTATCGTCTCGTTGCACTCGTCGCAGTACCAGACCGGGATGCGGTGACCCCACCAGATCTGACGTGAGATGCACCAATCTCTGATGTTCTCCATCCAATCGATGTACTGCTTGGCGAAGCGCTCGGGCACGATATCGACGCGTTTGTCTTTTACTACCTCGATCGCCGGACCCGCTAAGGGCTTCATCGACACGAACCATTGCTCGGAAAGCCACGGCTCGATCTCGGTGTGGCAGCGGTAACAGTGGCCGACGGGATGGACGTAAGGCCGCTCGACCTTCTCGACGACACCGGTTTGCTCCAGGGCTTCGAGCACGTTCTTGCGCGCCTCGTAACGATCCTGCCCCGCGAACACGCCACCCTCATCGGTCACATGGGCGGTCGTATCGAAGATGTTGATCTTCGCCAGGTCGTTGCGCTCACCTATCTCGAAATCTGTCGGGTCGTGCGCGGGCGTCGCTTTGACCGCGCCGGTGCCGAACTCTGGATCGACCGCTTCGTCGGCGACCACACGCAGCTCGCGCTCGGGGAAGAAGGGGTGCACCAGCCGCTTTCCGATCGCGTCGCGATATCTCTCGTCGTCCGGGTGAACCGCCACACCGGTATCTCCGAGCATCGTCTCGATCCTAGTGGTCGCTACCGAGATCCCGCCCGAGCCGTCCTCGAACATGTAGCGGAAGGTGATGATCTCTCCGGCGACGTCTTCGTGCTCGACCTCGATGTCCGAAAGCGCAGTGGTGCAGCGAGGGCACCAATTGATGATCCGGTTCCCTCGATAGATCAAACCGTCCTCGAACCAACGAACGAACACCGTCCGCACGGCACGGGAGAGACCTTCGTCCATCGTGAACCGCTCGCGTTCCCAGTCGGCCATGATGCCGAGCTTGCGCATCTGACCGAGGATCTTCCCGCCGTATTCCTCTTTCCAAGCCCACACCCGCTCGACGAATGCGTCGCGGCCCAACTGATGCCGGTCGGTTCCTTCTTTAGCGAGCTCTCGCTCGACCACGTTCTGGGTGGCGATGCCGGCGTGGTCCATCCCCGGCAAGAAGAGGGTCTCGCAACCCTGCATCCGGGCGCGCCTCGCATAGAGATCCATATGGGTATGGCCGAAGGCATGACCCATATGCAAGGCGCCCGTGACGTTGGGCGGGGGGATCACGAGGCTCCACGGCGGTTTCTCGCTGGCGGGGTCCGCCCGGAAGAATCCGCTCGTCTCCCAGTAGGGATACCAGCGGCCCTCTATCGCGGCCGGTTCGTATGCCTTGGGGATGTGCTCAGTCACTGCTCTCCTCGGTTGGGATCAACTCGATGACGATACGTGAGGCGATGCCCGAGGCGTGGCGCTCGACTCCTAGGACGACACGATCGACCCGGTTATCGAGGCCGGACAGCCCCGGCGGTGGCAAGAAAGTATCGGCGAGGAGACCGACGGCGTCGCTCATCCGCGGCAGGTCCACATACAAACGAGGCTCTATCCCATCAAGCCAGTCTTTCGCCTCGAGATAGCGCTCGCTCGTCGCCAGCGGCTCCGAAGCGGGCGCCCCGCGCCCTACGCGGAGGCTGTCGTCGACCGAGATGGTGATCGAGCCGAGCGGCGCGCCGGCATCGATGGTCCAGGTGCGCTCCCCCTCGGCGACCGCGAGGCCCCACCGGGGAGCCTTCGCGAGCATCGCCTTCGTCCGCCGGCGCGCCGAGCGATCGTCGTCGACGGCAGCATCCAGCTGCACCCAAGATCCGAATACGTTCGCTCCACCAAGCGCCAGGCGCGCTCCATCCACCGCATCCAGAAGTGGGGACGTCACCTCGAGAACGGCACCGGCTCTCCCCCACCGTGCTTCAAGCATCCCCACGAGCGCTTCGACGGTGTGATCGAGATTCGGGATCTCGCTCGCCAGCCATGAATCCACAGGCAGCTCTTCCATCTCGGGTGGAGCCGTATCCGACAAGAGGAACGCGCCGTCGCTGTCGGAGAACCCGTCGATAACCACTCGCCCGCTATCGAGACTCAACCACCAATGCGAGAGTCCCTCCATCAGACGCGCCGCGATCACCGGGACATCCATGTTGTACAGGAGCTCGTAGAACGACTCGTCACCGGTGCTGAAGCCGGCAAGCACGCGATCCTCCACCGCCTGGACCACGGTCCAGGCGTGTGAATCGGCGAGCGACGTCCCCTGGCCGACAGCCGCGACCGCATCCCCATCGCCCACTACAGCGAAGCCCGCACGGAAGGCGACCCCCTCGATACGGTCGGCCACTTCGGATCCCGCGGCATCGGACCCGTTCTTTAGCTCGAGCAACAATGCCTTTCCGCGGAACGGGAGCTTGAAAACCGCCATCTCGCGGCCGAGCCACGGTTCGATCTCGTCATAGGAAACGCCGAAACGCTGCAACAACCCGGCGGCCAAGGAGCGAGCCGTCTCGGCCGGGTCCTCCACCACCCCCGAGACCGTCTCGATGGCGCGCTTCTGAGCGCTGGAAGGCGAGAGATAGACGCTTAGGTACCACTCGGCGTCTTCCGGGACGAGGTGGGCCGCCCGATGTTCGGGGGGGCCTTCGAGGACGAGCTGCATCGCGAGTCCCGCGGAAAGCAAGAGAGCGACGACTACGGCGAGCGCGACTATCGCTCGGCGCACCGGGAGGAAGAGCTAGAGGTTAGGCGCTGCGTTCGCGACGTGCGGGGCGCTCCTTCGCGCGCGGCACCAGTGTGGGGTTGACCTTCTCGAGAACGACCTCGCGGGTCACGATGCATTTCCCGATGTCTTCCGCACTCGGCAGGTCGTACATCACGTTCAACAGCACTTCCTCGAGGATCGCGCGCAAACCGCGAGCGCCGGTCTTGCGAAGCATCGACTGCTCGGCGACCGCTTCGAGAGCATCGTCGGTGAACTCGAGCTCGACGCCGTCGAACTCGAAGAACTTCTGATACTGCTTGATCAACGCGTTCTTCGGCTCGGTCAGAATGTTGATCAGAGCTTCCTTATCGAGCTGGTGGACCGTCGTGATGACCGGAAGTCGCCCGATGAACTCGGGGATCAGTCCGAATTTCAGCAGGTCCTCGGGAAGTACCTGGGAGAGAGTGTTGCCGGAGTCACGGTCCTCGAGGCTGCGTACGTCTGCCCCGAAGCCGATCCCCTTGCGACCCACGCGGTTCTCGATGATGCGCTCGAGTCCGGCGAAAGCGCCGCCGCAGATGAACAAGACGTTGGTCGTGTCGATCTGGATGAATTCCTGATGGGGATGCTTGCGACCGCCCTGAGGCGGGACACTCGCGGTGGTTCCCTCGAGGATCTTGAGCAAAGCCTGTTGTACGCCCTCGCCCGACACGTCGCGAGTGATCGAAGGGTTCTCGCTCTTGCGCGCGATCTTATCGACCTCGTCGATGTAGATGATCCCGGTCTCTGCGCGCTTGACGTCATAGTCCGCCGCCTGGATCAGCTTCAGGAGGATGTTCTCGACGTCCTCGCCGACGTACCCCGCCTCGGTAAGGGCGGTGGCATCGGCGATCGCGAAGGGAACGTTCAGCATGCGCGCCAACGTCTGGGCAAGCAGGGTCTTGCCACAGCCGGTGGGACCGAGCAAGACGATGTTCGATTTGGCGAGCTCGACGTCCGGGTCTTTCGTGCCGACCTGGATGCGCTTGTAGTGGTTGTACACCGCTACTGAGAGAACCTTCTTGGCCAGTTCCTGACCGACGATGTAATCGTTCAGAAAATTGTAGATCTCTTTCGGCTTGGGGAGGTCCTCGAGCTTGAGCTCTGGGGTTTCGGCGAGCTCTTCCTCGATGATCTCGTTGCAGAGATCGATGCACTCGTCGCAGATATAGACGCCCGGTCCCGCGATCAGCTTCTTGACCTGCTTCTGGGACTTCCCACAGAACGAGCACTTCAGCAGGTCGCCACCGTCGCCGAACTTGGGCATCTGCTACTTCCCCCCTACTGCTTTTCCGGGCTCTCGGCCGCTTGTATCTGCGGTTCGTCTTTCGCGATCCTCTGCGGTTCGCCCGGCATAAGCGACTCGCCGCGCTTCTCGGCCAGATCGCGGCTGCTCAGGATGTCATCGATAATACCGTAGGTCTTCGCATCTTCGGCGGTCATGAAGCGATCTCGATCGATGTCTTTCTCGACCTGATCGAACGTCTGACCGGTGTGCTCCGAGATGATCTCGGCCATCCGCTTACGGATTGACAGCACTTCTTTCGCGTGGATCTCGATATCGGAAGGCGTGCCCGAGAATCCGGCGGAACCTTGATGGATCATGATCTTCGAGTTGGGAAGCGAGTAGCGCTTACCGTTCGCGCCGCCCAGCAGAAGAACGGCTCCCATGGACATCGCCATCCCGACACAGATCGTCGAGACATCGGGCTTGATGTACTGCATCGTGTCGTAGATCGCCATGCCGGCGTAGACCACCCCGCCCGGAGAGTTGATGTAAAGGCTGATGTCCTTCTCGGGGTCCTCGGACTCGAGGTGAAGGAGCTGCGCCACGATGAGATTCGCGACCTGATCGTCGACCGGAGTCCCCAGCATGACGATGCGCTCCTTGAGAAGCCGCGAATAGATGTCGAACGAGCGCTCGCCCCGGCTGGTCTGCTCGACCACCATCGGAACCAAGTAGTTGTGGTACTTGTCTTCGTGATTCATATGAGTCCTCTCATCCCTGCCCTATATAAGCATCGACCGACAGGCTCGGGGGCCTAATCGCCCGTTTTGACCATCTCTTCTGCATCATCTTGCGCAGTGGCATCGGCCACCGGAGGCGCCGGCATCTCGGGCCGTCCCTCGACCTTGATGTTGTCGACTACATGATCGAGAGCCTTGCGGCGCAATATGTCACTCGCCAACGCGCTCAAACGCCCCGAGCTCACCAGTTGTTCCGCTACTTCTTTGGGGTCCTGGTTGGCCCGGGAGGCGGCATAAGCGATCTCGAGTCCGATGTCGTCTTGGGTCACTTCGATGTCTTGGGACCGGGCGATCTCTTCCAACAACAGCTCGGCTTTCACCGACCGTTCGGCCTGAGTGCGCATGTCGCTGCGAACCTCGAGCTCGGTGCTGCCGGAGCGCTCGGCGTATTGCGCAAGCGTCAGCCCGGCAGATTTCAGATCCTCCTCTACGTGCTGGAGGCGATGTTGCAGCTCGCCCTCGACGAGCTTCTCGGGCGCTTCGATATCGGCTGCTTCCACCAAGGCATTCAGCGCGAGGCCTCTGATCTCATCAAGGACCATGCCGATCTTCATCTCGGTGAAGCGCGCCCGCAGATCGGCCTTCAGCTCTTCTAGAGATCCGAACTCCCCCACCGTCTTCGCGAATTCGTCGTCGAGCGGCAGGAGCTTCTTGGCTTTGACCTCTTTGACCAGAACCGTGAATCCGATGTCTACGGGCTCGGCGTCCTCGCTCAGCACCACCGGATCAGTGAACTTGAGGATGGCTCCGGCGCGGGCGCCCTCCAGCTCTTCATCGAGCCTCTTCGGCCCGGCCTGAGATCCGACCTCGTAGAGGTAATCGGGAGCGCTCAGCCCTTCGACGAGCTCACCCTTCTGGTAACCGTTCAGGTCGATCAAGACGTGGTCGCCTCGGCGCGCCTCGCGCGCCACCGATTCCAGCTCGGCGAAACGGTCTCGGAGGCGGTCGAGCTGATCGGCTAGCTCTTCGTCGGTGACCTCAGCGGGGGGCGACGTGATGCTGATCGAGGACAGGTCCGGCAACTTCACCTCGGGACGGATATCGACCGTGGCTTCGAAGACGACCGGCCGGCCATCTTCGAACTGGGTGATCTCGATCTCGGGAGGAGCGATCGCCTCGAGACCCTCGGCCCGAAGCCCATCCCGATAGAGATCCGGCAACGCTTCTCGCAGAGCCTCTTCCCTGATCGCCTCGGGACCTACCCGGGCATCGATCAGCTGACGAGGCACCTTGCCGGCCCGGAAGCCCGGGATCTTGATCTCCTTGGCCCATCTCTTATAGATGGCAGAGATCGCCGGGGCCAACTCCGCCTCGGGCACCTCGACCCGCAATTTGACCTGGTCCTTGTTGATCGATTCATGGCTGGTGTTGAGAGTTGTCATAAGGCAAGCATCCTAAGGGTGGGGTGCGACCGGCTCGACCGGAAGGAAGGGTTTCGGGAAGACCCTGCCGAAGACTTTCGGGGCACATGTGGGGCCCGGCCCTCGGGACCGGAGGGGTGGATCAGAGGTCAGTTGGAAGCCAGGAGCCGCACTAGGCGGACGAAAGTGGGGATGGCGACCCCTGACTCCCAAGCTGACCTCTCTCCATCACTCATTGTAATGACGCGCTCGCTTTAGGCCACCGGACATTCCGCCCGATCGCCGCCACCCGCGGGATCCGCGCCTTCTCCGGCAGGCAGAGGGCGAAAGCGACTCTCCCCCCACACGTGGGATGCTTGAGCGTATCGGGGCGTAGCGCAGCTTGGTCCAGCGCGCCTGCTTTGGGAGCAGGAGGTCGCCGGTTCGAATCCGGCCGCCCCGACCAGAACTGTCGAACGGCCACCGGGAGGAAGGGCAAGAAGCCCTCTCTTCAAAGAATCACTAGACCTACCTCGGAGGTTCTCGTAGATTACGGACGTCGGGCCAAGCATCGGCCTGCCAGGACCGTGGATCGATAGAACGACCCATCCAGCCACCTGATTACTGACCGATGGGGTCCGACCTGCCTTGCAGAGGGGGAACGTGAGCACCAGCACTGCCTTTTGTACTTCCTGCAGTAAGACCGTCTATATAGCTGAAGGGGACACCGCCGTGTGCCCCGTGTGCTCGTCGCCTCTCCTGCCGACCCAGGAAGAAGAGCCGGCCGAGTCCAGATAGGGCTATAGAGCGCTCCCGATCCCACCCCTAAGGTCTTGGTTAAGTTTGTTTGGCTGTTCCTCATGGGAGGCGTACGATGTGTGCCACAAGTCCACTCCGGTTTGTTGAGGCCCCCGGGTAGCCGGGTAGCCGGGTAGATCGACTAGGTGGACCAACCTATGGTTGGGCGGCACGGTGAGACTGTAGACGAGGCAGGAAGCCGGAGTCCGTTGCCGAACCTCCCCTCTATCGACGTCTCATACGGAAAGGTCCACCCGTCAGAAAGCTACTGAGTCTCGCGAGAGCAGCCGCAGCGAGGAGACCACGTGCCGAGCAATCGTAGAGATGGATTCAGGCGGGCCTGGCGCGGACATCCGGCGCTGGCGGCTGGACATGCAGGGGTTACAAGGGGTGTGGCCGCCCTGGTGGCCGTTGTTGTCGTTATGGCTATGTCTCCGGCTAGCGCGCAACAGGCCCCGGTAGGCCTCGGAACGGCCGGGAGCTTCGCGGTGCTGGCCGGTTCAGCGGTGACCAACACAGGTCCCAGCGTGATCAATGGGAATCTCGGCGTGTCGCCAGGTACTGCCGTGACGGGATTCCCGCCCGGGATCGTTAACGGGACGATCCACTCTGCGAACGCAGTCGCGGCGCAGGCTCAATCCGACTTGACCATCGCCTACAACGATGCCGCCGGACGAACACCAGCCACCACCGTGGCCACGGAGCTCGGCGGCCAGATCCTGACACCCGGCGTCTACAAGTCTGCGACGGGAACGTTCCAGTTGACCGGCACCGTCACGCTCAACGCCCAAGGCAACCCCGACGCCGTCTTCATCTTCCAGACCGGGTCAACACTAATCACGGCATCGAACAGCTCGGTGAACCTCATCAACGGGGCCCAGGCGTGCAACGTCTTCTGGCAGGTCGGCAGCTCCGCGACCCTTGGGACGAACACCACCTTCAGGGGAAACATCTTGGCGTCGGCATCGATCACCGCGAACACTGGGGCAACGGTCGACGGTCGCCTGCTGGCACGGAACGGCGCCGTCACGTTGGATAACAACCGCATCACGAGGTCGTCGTGCGCCGCTCCTCCGCCTCCTCCGCCGACCTCGCCGTCTCCGACCTCGCCGTCTCCGACCTCGCCGTCTCCGACCTCTCCGACCACCTCGCCTCCTCCGACCTCGCCGTCTCCGACCACCTCGCCGTCTCCGACCACCTCGCCGTCTCCGACCTCTCCGACCACCTCGCCTCCTCCGACCTCGCCTCCTGGTAACCCGCCTCCTGGTAACCCGCCTCCTGGTAACCCGCCTCCTGGTAACCCGCCTCCTGGTAACCCGCCTCCTGGTAACCCACCTCCTGGTAACCCACCTCCTGGTAACCCACCTCCTGGTAACCCACCTCCTGGTAACCCGCCTCCTGGTAACCCACCTCCTGGTAACCCGCCTCCAGGTAACCCACCTCCTGGTAACCCGCCTCCTGGTAACCCGCCTCCTCCGACCTCGCGCCCCGGTGACTCGCCGCTCGGTGGCCAGGTAAGCATCGTCCCGTCCGGTGGTGTCCAAGCCGGCGGCGGCTCCCAGCAACACCTCCCCCAACCCCCACGGTCGGCGGCAGGGTCAATGGGGCTCGCCGCGCTCATGGCACGCCTCGTCGCGCAGGCCGACCCGAAGGTGATCGGGCCGCTGCTCCCGGCGTCAAAGCCCGTCGCTCTCGACATACCGGCGATCGGCGTTCACTCGCCGCTGCTGCGCCTGGGCGAAACCGCAGAGAGGACCCTAGAGATGCCGCAACCGGGTCCCGATTACAACGAGGCGGGCTGGTACAAGCACTCGCCGACCCCCGGCTCGCTCGGCCCCGCGATCATCGCGGGGCACGTCGACTCGGCGGCCGAAGGCCCCTCGGTGTTCTATCACCTTGGTGACCTGCGGCCGGGAGACAAAGTGCTTGTTGGCCGCGCGGACGGGTCGGTCGCAGTGTTCAAGGTGGACGGAGTGCGCCGCTTTCGGAAGGACCGCTTCCCGACGCAGCTCGTTTACGGGAACACGGACCACGCCGCCCTTCGCCTGGTCACCTGCGGCGGCCCATTCGACTCCGCGACTGGTCACTACCTCGACAACATCGTCGTCTTCGCCTCGCTCGTCGTCCCCGACGGGGCAGCACGGACTCCTCGACTCTATTTCTGAATCTCCTTGAGGGCGCGTGGAGGACGTGACCCCGGTTAGGGCCGAGGACGAGATGGCCGCTGTCACCTCCCCGATCCGGGCTGCGATCGGCCCTGGAAAGTGAGCCGGGCTAGCTTCAACTCAGAAGACGGATTAGGGCTGGTCGGCGAGCTCGACAGCCCAGACGATCCAGATGCCGGTCTCAACATCTGCATCGCCCACCCGAAGATGGGAGGGATGACGGCCCCGTCACTCTTGCTGTCGCTGCGCGCCAAGCTGGTAACGAGCGACTAGACCTGCCTCCGCTTCAACTTCCGCGGGATCGAGGGCGCGCGAACGACGTCTCGACGCTCTCTCCGAAGACATCCGCGCCGTGCTTCTGGAAAACATCCTGGGGCCCATCGCCGACAACCCCAGGCGTCGTAGGCACCCGCTGCAGACTCCATTAGATCTAGTATGAGCACTCTTGCGGGAGTAGCTCAATGGTAGAGCCCGACCCTTCCAAGGTTGTGACGGGGTTTCGATTACCCTCTCCCGCTCCAAGAGAGGCCGGGGCCATCCCCGGCCTCTTCCATTCTGGGGTTAACTCCTCTTTTCAAGCCGTGGCCCAGGGAAAGGACCGCGTAATTGGCAGCTCGGGAGATGATCGAGAAAAACTCAGAGCGCTACCTCGGGTGGCTAACTGAAGCGTGTTCTATCCCCTCGCTCGCGGACGAAGCGGACGGTCTCGTCCGCATGGCGCAGTGGGTCGAGGACAAGCTGCGTGACCTCGGCGCGACCGTAGAGCGCCTGACCTACCAGGGCGCGCCGGACGCTCTGCTCGGCCGGCTCGGCTCGGGTGAGCGGACCCTGCTCATCTATGACCACTATGACGTGCAGCCTGTCGATCCGATCGAGTTGTGGAACTCGAAGCCCTTCGAGCCCGAGATCCGCGATGGGTTCTTCTTTGCGCGTGGTGCCGCAGACAACAAAGGTGACCTCGTCGCCCGACTGGCCGCCCTCGAGATCTACAAGGAGATCCACGGGGAGCTCCCGTTCACCGTGAAATTCCTCGTCGAGGGTGAGGAGGAGACCGGCTCGAAATCGTTCGAGGCGATCACGGATCAATACGCGGATCGCCTTGGGGCCGACGGATGCATATGGGAAGGCCATGGGATCGACCACGCAGGGCGTCCAGAGTTCGTCACCGGAGCCAAAGGCCTCGCCTATGTGGAGCTCAGCTACGAGGGACTGAACGACGACCAGCATTCGTCCTATGCGGTCGTAGCTCCGAGTCCCGTCTGGCATCTGATCGAAGCGCTCGCAACCCTGCGTGACCCGGACGGCACCGTCACGATCGACGGTTTCTATGACGACGTCGTTCGGCCGACGGCGGAAGACGAGGAGCTCCTGAAGAGATTCCCATCGGAAGAGAACGAAGAGCGCGACCGGATGGGGGTGACGGAGTTCGTTGGGGGTGTCACCGGCCTCGACTACCTGAAGCGCTATTTCTTCGAGCCGACCTGCAACATCGCCGGCATCGAGGCGGGCTTCACCGTGCCCAACGCATCTAAGACCGTGCTCCCTAAGAAGGTGATGGCAAAACTGGACATGAGACTGGTGCCCGAGCAGGACCCGAACGACATCGTGGACAAGCTCCGCAAGCATCTCGATGCGCGTGGGTTCAACGACATCGCCATCCAGCAGTATTCGATGGAGCACCCCGTCCGGTCTCCCGCCGATTCGCTGGTAGCGAAAGCATCGCTCGCCGCGGCAGTCGATATCTTTGATCAACCTCCCGCGATAGCACCCATGATGATCGGGACCGGGCCGATGTGGCCGGTCGCGCACAAGCTCGGGATCCCGACGGTCTCCCCCGCAGGCGTTCACCGTCCGACCTCCAACATCCACGCACCGAACGAGAACTGCGCGATCGACGATTACCTCACGATCATCGATTACACCGTCGCCTACCTGAAGAAGTTCG
This sequence comes from Actinomycetota bacterium, assembly GCA_051001455.1. Lineage (GTDB taxonomy): Bacteria > Actinomycetota > CADDZG01 > CADDZG01 > WHSQ01 > JBPCNH01. Next base: position 58,714 of record JBPCNH010000011.1, on the reverse strand, counting down.
GTGAGCTCGACAACTGAGGTCACCTGCGAGCTCGATCCGCCCCTCGACGACGAGCTGACCGGGAAACTCGTCACCATCTGGACCGCGGTGTCGAATGCAGGAGGCGCGGTGGGGTTCGTACCGCCGGTGACTGAAGACGACGTCCGCACCGTCGCCGACAGCGCCTTCAGCAATGCTGCGACAGGACAAGGTCATCTCGTCGTCGGCTTCGGCGGCGATGAGCCGGTGGGCTTCCTCTTCCTCGAGCCTCGTCCCGGACCCCTGTTCCGGCACTGGATGACGATCAAGCGGTTGCAGGTTGATCCGGCGCGCCAGAAAGAAGGCATAGGGAAGAAGATCCTCGAGTGCACGCACGAGATCGCACGAGACATGGGACTAGAACAACTCCACCTGACCGTCAGGGGGGGCACGGGGACCGAGAGGTTCTACGAGTCCCACGGTTATGAGGTTATGGCCCGCATCCCGGACGTGATCAGGTTGAGCCCCACTGACACGCGCGAGGAGATCTATATGGTGAAACGGCTACATCCCTAAGACTTCGGCATCGGGGCCTTCTCCCGGATGAAGTTCAGCGCTCGCACGTGCCGATCACCCGCGCCTGCTCGATAACGTGATCGCCGATCACTTCGAGCAGCCCGGCACGCGTCAGGCCGGACTCGTCGATCTCGGTATCGAGGGCATAGAGCCAGAAGTAATAGTGATGCACACCGTGCCCCGGAGGAGGAGCCGGACCGTTCCAGCCGGGATTCCCGAAATCATTGGGGCCCTCGGAGAACCTGCTACCCCCGCCCTCTGGGATGCCGCTGGCATCGGCGGGCATCCCCCAGAGAACCCAGTGCGTCCACCCGTGCGGCAGTGGGGCGTCCGGATCGTGGCAGATGAGTGCCAGCTGGCGGGTTCCCTCCGGCACGCCCGACCAGGAGAGGGCGGGCGATGCGTCTTCTCCGGCACCGGTGTGGCGATCGGGTATCGGTCCGCCCGAGTCGAACACCGAGCTCGAGATCGTGAGGTCCTTGATATTCAGACCCATGACACTCCTTTCTGTCGCCCGCCTTCCACGGGAAGGCGAGAGGCTCGTCGACGGGATTGGAGTACCCAGTCACTTCATGCTTATGCCGGTAGGCATCGATGTCTGACTTGCCCGCCTAGAAAACCCGGCAGTCAAGGCATCCGCGATGGTCAGTCGTCCGACGTGAGCGCAGCGACCAATCTGCGCAGCTGTCCGCCCAGCGCATACTTGTCCGCCAGTGCATACGTCGCTGGTTCGGGCCCCGTGCGTGGGCGAGTCAGGTCGACCTCGGGGATCGCCAGATCCCGGGGGATGGCCACCACCTGCACGGCGCGCCGGACGTAGTCGAGATCCCTGCGAACCCGATTTAGCGCCACGCTCTCGTCCGAACCGGCTGCCGCTTCGAGCACTCCGTCGATGCTTCGGTAACGCGCTATGAGCGAGGTTGCCAACTTCTCGCCGACGCCTTTGACGCCGGGCAAACCGTCGGAAGGATCACCCCGCAGCACTGCGAAGTCCGCGTAGACACGGCCCGGGATCCCATACTTCTTCTCGATGTAGGCCTCGTCCACCACATCGACCTCCGATACGCCTCGGCGCGGATAAAGGATGCGGATATCCGGATCTCGCACGAGTTGGAACAGGTCCCTATCGCCCGACACGATCGCCACCCGGCCCGGCGCTCGCTCGGCGAGCGTGCCGATCACGTCCTCAGCCTCGGCACCAGGATGACCGACCTCGGGGATGCCGCAACCGGCCAGGATCTCGGTCAAGATCTCGAGCTGCGGTTCGAGCAGGTCCTCGGCCTCCTCCTGGGCGCTCCCCTCTTCTGCCCGCACCGACTTGTAGCTGGAGATCAGATCGACGCGCCACTGTGGGCGCCAGTCGTCATCGAGAGCACAGCAGATGAACTCGGGCTGGTGGTTGCGCACCAACCGCTCGAGCATGCCTAGGAAACCGTAGGCCGCATTGACCAGGGTTCCATCGGGGGCCTTGATCGAATCCGGGACGGCGAACAGCGCCCTGTAGACAAGGCTGGCTGCGTCGATCAGCATCGTTAAACCGGGTTGCACAGAGAGAAGTATCACCCGCTGCGGAAACCGTATGCAGCGGGAAGGAATCGTCCGGTTAGCGGTTGGAGCTGATGCACCGGAGATAAAGGGAAGATCGCCCCCGACCTGCGACAATAGGGGCTCGCGCCCGTAGCTCAGCTGGATAGAGCGTCGGACTTCTAATCCGAGGGTCGGGGGTTCGAATCCCTCCGGGCGCGCAAAGAAAAACGCCTGGTCAGATGCCGTTTAGTCGAACTAAGAATCTACGAAACAGCGCGTCTCATCCGGCCTTTCAGACATTGATTACTCCCCTTGAGCTTCCAGGTGATCTCCGCCGAACCGCTCATGCAATCAACTGCCTGTTCGACGAAACCCTGGACTTCATGCCGCTCTGGAAGTAGGTCGCACAACTAACCAGCGTTCTGCCGGTCCTGCCACGCATCAAAGTGTCTCTTCACGTCTCGAAAAACCTGCCTGAAGGGTGGAAGGATCGAACTTGACCAGCCCTGACCAGACATCGAACAGATCCCGGGGCTCCGTTCGGTCATTCAGCATGTACCACTTGTTCCCCAAGATCTCCGTCAGGGTGAAAACGGGAATGATCACCTCGGTCTCCTCAAGATCCTTGTACGGGAGATCTACCTTTCCTTCATGCTTATCAATAGCAACGGCGACATCCATGTTTACGTCCAACAGAAGCTCATGGTCTGCCCAATGGACCGTGGACCTTGACCAGCTATCTCGGGGCGGTCCGAAAGCCAGCTCGAGACTCAACGTCGTTCGGTCTCTAGCTATCCGCACGGCATTGCCCAGACGAGATTCGAGATCCGACACGGGAGCCTGGCTCGTGAAGTCGAGATCTTCAGATAGGCGGTAGTCCGGCCAATAGATTCGAGCTAAGGCCGTCCCGCCGCGGAACACGAACTCGGGAAAGCCTTCACAGATTGCAACGAGGAGATGACAGAGGACGTAGTCGTTCTCGACGTAAGAAGCATCGAGGCCGAGACCTCTTGCACGAGCCCGAATCTCAGCGGGGTCGATCATGTCTTGCCCACTTCAACAAGTTGATCGATGTCGGCATTGATCACGAGCTCCCAGCGCCTATTCCGAGGACCCGTTCGATCCTGTTTCTGGGTGTCTAGCGGCACGTACCGCTTGACACGACCTGCAATCCGCTCCAGCTCCCAGAGGACTCGAGGCTCTCCGTAGCCTGCCAACTCCAACAGAAAGCCAACACGTTTAGTAAGAGCTGGTTCATGTAGTCGCATCAAGTAGCGCAACAACCGGTCGGGATTAAGCTCGGCCTGTCGCCGTTTGAACCCTCGAAGGATTTCCTCAATCCCTCCGCACAGATCGGGACGATCAACGCAGTCGATGAAAGTCCGTTCAAGGTCAGCCACTTTCACCACCCGACCTGGTTCCAAGACATGATCCTCATGACCGAAAAATCGATGCTCCGCGAGGGTTACGAACTGAAAGCGCACCTGTCCAACCGTGACTTCTCGTTGCGGCCGCGTCACTGCAATGAACAGGGTTCTCAAGGGATGCTGGATCATCCGATGGAGGCGCATCCCGGTGTAGTAGGCGAGGTAGTAGGGGGCAGGAGCGACCAGCGCGGCCGCAGCCTCGAACCAGTTGGTTGGCGGCGCTCCAGGTTCTCCCCACGCATCTGCTGGAGTGAGAGCGTATGTCCCTCGCTTGAGCCTTGTCGCAAGGCCTGCTTCGGCCAATCTGAAGGCAATCTGCTGGGCTTTGGCGCGCTCGACCTTGAGGATCGTGGCCAGGTCTTGAGTCGTGAAGAATTGCTTGCCCTCTCGAGCAAGGGTGGCTATGGCGTCCTGAAGAATTCCCATGCGCTAATCATAGAACGTTGCTTGTATCATATGCAAGTGTTGTTAGTTGCAAGTCGCTATTTGCGCTCTCTCCTTGCATTTCCTGCCATATAACCCAAGCTGGAGAGGATACAGCGCAAAAATCAAACGAGCACCAGCCCACCGGGAGACGGACCATGCCCAAGCCCGTCAGAACGCAGTGGGGGCAATCGTTCGCGATTCCTGGATCGGCTCGACAGACTTTCTGGAAGCTAGAAGGCTCGAGCTACCAGACCTCCCATTTGACCCGGCTCCTTGGCTGCCAGGGGAAGGGCTCCCGCCCCATCCATGTAGGTGGACTCACCTACATGGGGTCAGCTGGTCCCCCTCGGTACCTGATCGGATGCATTGCTCTCAGTTTATGGGTGCACCCGGGGTGGCCACCTCAATCGGTTGGCGAGCTCCGGCCGTATTGGTCGGGTACCGACCCCCAACCGAAGATCACCGCCGGCCCCTTCGGACGTTTGCCGTAGGCCTCGGCCGGGTCTACCTCGGTCTCCAAGACCGTGCAGCGATGCTCCCAAGAGTCACCGAAGTCGAACTCGAACAGGAAGCTGTCGCCTTCTCGCCACCGCCCACCGATCTTCGTCCGGGCGGCGTCGAGGACGTTGGAATCCTCGAACGGCGTTCCGATGATCCTGCCGTCATCCAGACGGAAGGCATAGAGATGCCCCAGGTCCCATCGCGCGAAGGCGCTGTTGATCATCTCGGCGAGCTGGCGGAACGTGTGTTGCGGAGAGATGAGGACGTCTCGGCCCGGAGGAGGTTCAAAGGTCCCGTAGATGGCGCTGAGAAGCTCGACACGCACGATGTACCAATCTGGACCGGCGCCGAAGCCCGGAGAAGTTCGAGAGGGCTCGGGAACGAGCACGTCACGCAACTTGTGGCCGATCGCTGCGATCGTGTCGGGGTCGCCACTACGGATGCGCGCCGTGATTTCCTCAAAGGTCTTGGCGTCCTCGGCCGAGAGCTCACGCTTCAATCGCTCCAACGGGTCGCCGGCGTCAGTCATGCACCCGAGTATGCAACGGGATCCGGGCCCGGGAGATACAGGTTCGCTTCTACTTCCCGAACAACCGGACTCGTAAGAGGATCCACAACGCAATGACTCCGTCGGTCCAATTGAGTTTCTTACCTTCTTCCCTGCCGCGCGCACGGTAGCTGATGGGAACCTCATATATCCGATGCCTGCGGAGGAACTTCCCGGTGACTTCGGCCTCGAGCCCGAAACCATCCGAACGGACACCGATGGCGCGCCAAGTATCAGTAGGAGCAACTTTGAAGCAGGTCTCGATATCAGAGAGCCAAGTGTTGAATAGAAAGCTCGCCCACAGCGAGAGGAAGCGATTACCCAGTACATACCAGAACGAGTACGCCGTATGGGAGCCAAAGGTTCGGGTTCCGTAGACGACATCCGCCTCCCCGTCGAGGAGCGGGCGGAGTACCTCTACGTAATCGGCCGGGTCGTACTCCATGTCGGCATCGAGGATCGTCACGTACTTCCCCGTAGCGTGACCAAGACCGTTACGGAACGCCGCCCCTTTCCCCAAGTTACGCGGGTTCTCGACGACCACCACATCGCGACCATCGATCAGATCGCTGATCGATGCGAGACTCCCATCCGTCGACCCATCGTCCACGACAACGACCTGGAGAGACACCGGGAGCTCGGTCTTCAAGAGACGATCGAGGGCTTGCCGAAGAGTAGCGGCCTCGTTGTAAACGGGCATGATCACCGTCAACGTTGCTTGATCTTTGCTGTCTTCAGTCATATCCCTATCATCACACCGATTCCGAGGACGACTAAGCTCGTCGTCCTGCCCGTCACGCCGTCTCCCTTCATGCTGGAATGGTGAAAGATGCCCCGCTTGGACGATAACTACCGTTCCCCCGAACTACGTGCCAAAGAGGTGGCCGCGGCGGCGCTGTTGGGTGTCGCTCTAGCCCTATTGATGCATTGGTCTTTCCTGCCTCATCTCACGACGCACATGCTGCAGGAGCTACGTGATCCCACCCTGCAGGCGTGGCAGATCGCCTGGGATGGCTACGCACTGGTGAATCAACCTCTGTGGTTCTACGACGCGAATATCTACTACCCACTCCCCCGCAGCCTTGCTTTCTCAGACGCTCTCATCGGTTACGCGCCGGCCGGACTGATCGGAAGCGGCCCAGAGGCGGCAATCCTCCGCTACAACGTGATGTTTCTGTTCTCCTACGCATTCGCTTTCTTCGGCGCCTCCCTGCTGGCGCGAGAGCTGGGAGCGAACAGAATCGCAAGCGTCTTGGCGGGCGCTGCTTTCGCTTTCGCGCCTTTTCGCTTGCTGCACATGCGGCATCTCCACGTACTTTCGAGTGGAGGGATACCTCTGAGCTTGTTCCTCCTGGTGCGCGGTTACCGGCGCAAGAGTCCCCGGCTCATCCTCGCCGGCTGGGCCGTGGCGGCTTGGCAAGTGAGCCTGGGTTTCACGCTCGGCCTTCCTCTTTTCTATCTGCTCGCAGTGTTGGGGGCGCTCGCCCTGGTGATGTGGGCTCGGGGCCGAGGTTTCGATCTCGCACGGCCGAGCCTAGTAGCGAGCGCCATCGGCATCACGGTGTTCCTCGCCTGGTCTGCGTCCCAGGCGATGCCCTACATGAAGGTGTTGGAGGACCACCCAGAATCTCATCGCGCTGTCGAGCACGTCGCCTTCTTCTCTCCGCCTCCACTCGGTCTGGTCACCGCCCCGTCGGAGAACTATGTATGGGGCCGAGTCACCGAGGGCTTCCGGAGCAAGATGTCGTGGGCCCAGGAGCAGGCCCTCCACCCCGGGCTGGCGGTGGTGTCCCTCGCTCTCGTGGGGCTGGCGGTTCCGGTGTTCAGGAAACGGTTACGGATCGGGCTGCTCGCCGGTGTCCTGCTCACATGGATCCTCTGCCTCGGCTTCGGCTTCGCAGAAGGCCGTTTCGGCTACCGGTGGGTGTACGAGTATCTGCCGGGCTGGCAAGGCATCAGAACTCCCGGGCGCATCTTCACCTTGACGAGTCTTGGTCTCGCGTTGTTGGCCGGCGGCGGTGCGACATGGCTGCTCGAGAAGGTCAACCGGCGAGGGAGCTGGAAGACGGCGATCGGCGGGCTCCTTATCGGCATCGTGTTGCTGGAAGGGGCAGGAACCCAGGAACGTTACGAAGTCCCGTTACCGCCACCGTTCGTAGCGGAGGCAGGGGGTCCGCAATTCCACCCCCCTAGCGACGACCAACACGACTCTGAATACATGTTGTGGTCCACGGACGGCTTCCCTGAGATCGTCAACGGCGTGAGTGGTTTCAACCCAACACTGCAGTCCGAGCTGCGTTCTTACGCGCTCCACTTCCCCGACGAAGCTAGCGTGAACGCGCTGAGAGCGATCGGGGTACGCACGGTGCTGCTCCACCGAGACAGAGCTGCGGGCACCGACTGGGAGTTGATCTACGAGCGGTCGCTGGCGGGGTGGCCCGGCATCACGACGACAGAGGTGGGCGACGTAGTCGTATTCGAGATCGGTGACCCCTGATGGAGCAAGCATGGCTCCCTCGCACCGGGAAGATCCCGGCGAAGAAGTCGGCCCAGATCGCCAGGACCACGAACCACGTCCCGACCGCTAGGAGTATCCAACCACCCCAACGCTTCACTTGCGGAGCGTTCCCTTTGATCCGGGTCATCTGCAGGTTTCCGCAGCCACGGGATCACAGCCGTGCTCATCGGTCCTTCAGCGACCCCGATATCACTGCGTACCCGCCGAGATCCTCGGCGGAGAACTGGAAGGCCGAATAGGTTGCGAAATCACGAAAGGTTCGCGGATCGCCGGCTCCGAGGATCTGAGCCCGGGACCAAGCTGGGACCAGCAAACCGTCCTCCGCTGCTCCCAGTCGCTTGATGGAAGGATCCGAGCGCGCTATGGCCTGGAGAAAGGCGACCGTCGCTTCGCGCTGGTCCGCCGCTCTCCTGCCCACCTCGTCGGCAAAATCGCCCATCCCGGCCTCGGGTTTCTCCCACCTCGATCGGATCAGGATCCCGCCATGGGAAAGGCTCCGCACCTCCAGAAGGACGTGCGGGTAGCGATCCTCGACCTGCACCACCGCCGAATCCACCCGCGCTTGGAGATCCGGCCCGGTAGCAACGATGGGCGGCACAGGATCCCCGCGGAAAAGGATGGCCAACGTCGCGCCCACGGCCAGGGAAAGGACCACACCTGCAATCCCGATCGCCCAACCGAAACGCTGGAAAGAGCCAGACGTCACGCGATCGCCCTTCAAGGAGCCATCACGGTCGACCGAGAACCCGAGAGAGGAATCCACGTACTTCTCCGTCCTGGGCCTCCACTCCGCGCGACGTGAGTCGCATCTCTTTCTCGAGGAGATAGGCGGGCTTCGCCCCCAGGCTCCAGTTGGTGACTTCCCCTTGCTCGAATCGCAACACCGCAGGGATGGAGGAGATGTTGTAGGCGCGCGCTATCTCCGTCTCGGCATCGATATCCACCTTGAAGAAACGGACCTTCCCGTCCCATTTCTCAGCCAAGGCTTGGATCGCCGGCGCGATCTGCTTGCACGGTCCGCACCAATCCGCGTGGAAGTCCACGACGACCGGTAGATCGCTGTTGAGAACCTCTTTCACGAAGTCCTCCTTGGTCACACTTCTGACTTCCATCAACACTCCTCGCATCTAGTCTGACAACCTCCGAGCCGTTGGTTCACGATGTAGCTACTTTCGTGCGGGGATACGAGTCGGCCCACGAGAACCAGAAGGCCGTTACCTGATCGACGGGGCGAAGCTCCTCTCCTTTCATGGGACCCGAGATAGCTCTACCGAAGAAATCGAAGCGGGACCCGGTGGAGATCTCCACGAAGCTGCCTCCTCCCGTCCGAAAAGATAAGCGGCGCCCATCAAGTTCGGCCTGGTAAACGACGCCGGACCAACCGCGCCTCCCATCTTCTAGTCGCGGCGCGGTTGAAGTTTCGGCGCCATCCTTCTGGAAGAAGGTAACCAGAGGGGTGCCGTCCAACAACGCGTGAGCCACGGCGCGCCGACCGCTTTCCGGCATCGGGAAAGCGACCGCTCTCTTCCCTTCCTGTACGCCGATGACGCGCCACTTCGGCGGCAGACGAGGATCTGTACGGGTCCCGCTACCGGACTCGGGCGGCGCCCTGAAGTACTTACTCTCAGAGAGAACGTCTCGCCCGTAGCCGGCGTAAGCGTCACGCCCATAGTCGAATCCGTCGGCGGGTTCCTCCATCACTTTGCCATCTGGATGAGCCTCCCTCCACGCGCCGAAAGAGACCATCCTCACCGGGAGCCGATCGAGCTCCCGGCCCTTGAAGTCCCCCGCGAAGGACCTGCCGGTGACCTGTTGCCACAGACTGATCGTCTGACGATCAAACATCACGAGGTTCGCAGAGAGAAGCTGCCCGGACACACCGAAGATGAGCGTGCGGTTGCCGACGCGTCTGTCGAACGCCGTCGCGCTGTTGCACAGTGGACAGAACGACACGACAACGGGGCGCCCGGCAACGGTGTCGTTGACGATCTCGTGCGTGATCAAGATCCTGAGGGGATAGGCCCGATGTCTTCCATCTACCTCGAGAGCGGCGACAGGTTCGACGTCGGGAAGGAAATCTGCCCCTGCAACGGACACGAAGGATGGATCGTCGACCGCCGGGATGGCATCAAACGGGAGGCAGAAGAACCCGATACCTGCGAGATGGGATGCGGCGTTGCGTCCCGGGGTGCAATTCCCGCCGCTGACCCTCTTGATCTTCTCGAAAAAGTCTTCTGACGGAGACGCAGCGGGAGCCGCCGCACCGGAGTCCGAATCTGGAGGAGCCGACGGACTCGAACAAGCCGAGGTGAACACGGCCACAGCAGCGACTATCGCGATTAACGGCATCGGTCCCATCACACCTAAGAACGCTCCTCCGCAGTCTCTTCAGAGGCGAATGTCAGGCTCCAGACCCTTCTCCCACTTAGACAGCATCCAGGACGCTCGGGGGCAATGTCAGTCGTCGGGCAGTCGAGCAGCCCGGAACCACAGAATCCCTTTACCTTCGCTAAGGTTCATCGCCTCATAGCTTCTAACCACCCTGCTGTCGGGAGCGATCACAGAGGGCCGAAGGAGAAGGCGATGGATGTCGAACTGCCGCTCGTGGGTGTATCGCGCGGAGCGGCCGGTCCCCACCCCACCGCCTGACGGCGCGAGTAGGTTTAGACATATGGACTGGAGCGGGTGGGCGATCTTCGGCTTCGGAGCGACGATCGCATTGACGAGCATCATGGCGACCGCGCAGATGGCCGGTTGGTCCCGCATGGACGTGCCGATGATGCTGGGCACCATGTTCGTAGGAGATCCGGATCGAGCTCGCCTGATCGGTTTCGTTGTTCATGTCGCCAACGGTTACATGTTCGCTCTCCTATACGCGGCTGCATTCGCGGCTCTCGACAACGCCGTGTGGTGGCTGGGGGCGTTATTCGGCGCCTTCCACGGCGCCGCGGTGCTCACGATCGTGATGCCGGTCATGCCGGCGGCGCACCCACGGATGGCATCTGAGCGTACGGGCACTGCTCTCGACCACACCCTAGAGCCGCCGGGGCTCTTGGGGCTGAACTACGGTACGAGAGTGCCGGCGATCACTCTGCTAGCCCACATCATCTACGGCGCTCTGCTCGGGATATTCCTTCAACCGTCATGATCGGGCCTCGCCAATGGCGAGCCCGGCCTGGATCAAGGCCGCGTGGGTGAAGGCCTGGGGGAAGTTCCCTAGGTGCGCGCCGGACGCGGGGTCGAGCTCCTCGGCAAAAAGACCCACATCGTTGGCATGCTCCATGAGCCGATCGAACATGTCCTTAGCTTCATCGTGCTTGCCGGTCCGGGCCAGCGCCTGAACGAGCCAGAAGCAACAAGGCAGAAAAACACCTTCTTCACCGATCCGATCAGAGAAGCGGTAGACCAAGCCCTCTCTCACCTCGAGCTGATCACGGATGGCTCGGATGGTCCCTTGAACCCGTTCGGAGTCGGGCGGATCGAACTCGAGCACGGGCAATAACAACAGGGCCGCGTCCAACTCGTGGCTGTCGTAACTGTCTACGTACGAGCAAAGATCCTCATCGAACCCACGCTCTCGTACCTCATCTGCGAGGAGGTCCCGTTCCTTCTGCCATCTCTCCGTCCGACCGTCGCGAACGTCCAGGGATTCGGCGGTCTTGATCGCCCGGTCCAAGGCCAGCCATCCCATCAGTTTCGAGTGCACGTAGTGCCTCGGCGCGCCGCGCCTCTCCCAGATGCCCGAGTCCGGCTCCTGCCAGTGTTCGGCCACGAAGTCTGCGGCAGACGAAAGAGCGCGCCAGGTCTCGGAGTGCAGAGACCCCTGCGCCTTCGCCAGCAGATAACCCGTGTCCAACACCCACCCGTAGACGTCGAGCTGATGCTGCGTAGCCGCGGCGTTCCCGATGCGGACGGGGCGGCTGCCGCGATATCCGCTGACGTCTGCTTCGGTTTCATCCCCTGTCGTCCTTCCATAGATGTCATAGAGGACGTTGATACGCGGTCGCGAAATCCGCGCCGCATTAAGGAGCCAGTGCATGAACGCGTGCGCTTCTTCCGTTCTCCCGACCGCGAGGAAGGCAGCAAGACCGATAGCGGCATCGCGTGGCCATGAAAAGCGATAATCCCAGTTGTCGCTCCCCCCGATCGACTCGGGTAGTGAGGTCGTAGGTGCCGCAACCGGCGCAGCCGTCGGCGAATACGTGAGCAGCCGGAGAGTGATGAAGCTGCGGAGCATCGCATCGTGCGTCTCGTCGGGAAGCTCGAGAGAGCTGCTCCACTGCCGCCACCACGACTCGGTCTCGTCCAGGAGCTCGTTTCCCCGCTCCGGCGTGACGGATATCAGAGGTGCTCGATCTGCGACGGTCAGGATGAGCGTCAGCTCTTCGCCGCGCGAGAGCGTGTGGATGACTTCGCTCCCGGGCGTCACCTCGATATCTCTGTCGCACGCTAACGAGACCGCCAGCGCGTCCCACGAGCAAACGACCGCAGCCCCACGGCGGCCGAGCTTGGGCTTACGGCGCTCGAAGCCGTGAACCGGGGAATAGAGGATCCGCAGAGGGACCTTTCCGCTGTCGCAGCTCACATGGCGAACTAACAACGTCTGTGGCAGAAGGTCTCCACTCGCGCGCACGACCATGCCCTCGCGTAAGGAGATCGAACCCCCCGAGGTGCGCCATCGTGTTTCAAGGACGGCCGATCCTGTGGAGTACGAACGAGACGTCTGGAAGTCGCCCATAGGGCAGACGGTGAAATGCCCTCCCTCCTCGTCGACCAAGCGCGAGAAGATCGGCTTCGAATCGAAGCGCGGGACGGCCATCCAGTCGATCGACCCGACCGATGAGCACAAAGCGGCCGTTCGAGTGTCGCCTATCAGCGCATAGTCCTCGATAGGTCGCTGAGTCACTTCCCGCCGCGACCTCGTCTGGACCTGAACCAGGTTGAACCATCCGCGAAGATGTTTCGCGCCGCGGCGCCGGCCTCAGGCAGGATCGCAGGCACCGACAAGAAGGAGGTGACAGCAGCCGCTAAACACCACGAACAGAAGGCGCGATGCTTCGCCGCCTGCTCTGCAGTAAGTACGGCACCAGAAGCGGCGTCCAACATCACCTTCGCAGCGGCAACGACCGGTAGCCACGGTTTAGTTTTGGCCCGCTCCCGCCCACCGGCCGTCACGAGGACCAACGTGGCGGCATAGCTCAACATCCCCAAGACCGCGTCCGGCATGTTGAGGGTCGCGTAAGCCTCGCCGGATGCATCAACTCGATCTGCATCCAAGAACGGCAACGGTGGCTCAGGCACGCTTTTTATCAATCCTGTTTGGTACAAAGCCACGACCCCAAGTGCAGCCGTTCCTCCGAGGTACAGCGCCGTTATGCGCCGGCGAGCACTGACGAAGTCATCAGATCCTTCTCGCAGGTATCGGCTTAACTCAGCTGCCTCTGGGGTGGACTCCCGGAACATCAGCGGTCGAGCCACTCGTAGGCCATCGACGTCGCCGCTGCATAGACCGCGTGATGGAACCAGTCGATGCCGACCTCTTTCGCCCCCCACTTCGTCGCCGGAGGAGCTACATCCAGAGCTGGAAGCATCACTAGCTCTGAACCCCACACCGCCGCGAGATGAGCGCCCGCGGCGGCGGGGCCTCGTACGCCTGCGTATCCGATAACGCCACGCGCCGCACCCCAACCGGCGCCGTAACCGAAGTGGACGAGGTTCGAGAATCGTTCCTTCTCGTCCTCGCCGGTCGGCTCCACTCCGAGGACTTTCTCAGCAGCGTCCGCTGGGGCAGAGCTCCCCTCCCGTCCGCGGAGCTTCATCTCGATCGTGCTGGATGCCGTCATGACGAGTGTCCCGAAAGCTCCGGCGAGCAGGCCTTTCCCGATCGATCCAGCGAGATTCCCTAGGTTATTCATAGATCACCCTCCGTCTCCTGGTGCTTTTCTCCTTCACGACTGCGGTGTCTCACTAACATGGCGATCGCCGCAGCGATGGCAGCTCCGAAGGCAAGGCGCCAGCGAGGATATGGCGTCGTCACTACATCAGGTACATCGCGCTCCGGATTCCCGCGAGGTCAAGAATTCCCCCAGCGTCATGAAAGAGTCCGCGAGACGCCGCGCGTCATCATCGTCGGGGACGATATAGGCAACTCGTCCGCGGCGCGGCGCCCGACGACACGGTCCTCGACGTCAGCTGTAATCACGGACCGGCCCTGCGCGTCATACAAGACTTCGGCCTGCGGCCTGTTGGCATCGACCTGTCTCCGAGCGCGGTGACCGATGCTGCGACCTGCGGACCGGCAGTGGTCGGAGACGGGGAGCAACGGGCAAGTGTCCCGTCTCATGCAGGAGCACCGCGTCCGTGCTATCTACTATGGCCTGCCCCGCGAAGGACCCGCGCACGCGCTTCGGGGACGGATCGAGGTGCAAAATGTGCTTGGGCGACTCGATGCGGTAGTCACCCACATTCGTCCGGTCCTCGCCGAACGGCCCTGTTCCTTTGGAGAGGCTCATCCCTCGCTCCTTCCCTGGGTTTACGACCCGAAACACAGGAGGAACCGCCTCCTCTCGAAGGCGGTTCCTCCCGGCGGGGGGAAGCTGCTAGGCGACTTGGGGGACCCGGCCCTCCACTCCTTCCCGATGCGCGAGCCAATGCCCTATCCCCAGCACACCGCCGAACATGAGGTGCTCGATCGTGAACGTCGTCCAACCGACCATGGCCGGCATCGTCGAGATCGGATCGCCGCCGCCGAAGATGGATGCTGCGAGAGGCAGTCCGACGAACGCACTGAAAAGCATGACGACAACTCCGTAAGTCATCCCCGCCAGAAGCGAGACCGCTCCTCTAAGGCGCAAGGCATGTGCCCCCAGAGCGAAGATGATCCCGTACCCGATACCAACCGCGAGGTGAACCATCATCCCAGTCATCGCCGGTCCGAAGTCGAAGAAGAAGTTGTCGTTGCGCATAGCGTGCTGCATGGACTGTTCCATCGGGCCGGGCTCTATGACCGCCGACGCGATGTGATACGTCGGGGTGAAGAATCCAGTTCCTTGATACGTCCCGGCGGCGACCATGGCGTACATGGCCATCACCAGCGCGCCGATCACACCCCAAACAGCACCTAACCGCACAACATCTTTCAACGCATGTTGATCATCAGTCGATGCTCGTGACTGTTGCATGACACGACCTCCTAGCTCGCCGCTTATCCGCTTCGTAGTCAGAGGGACGCACTCATCACTCGATGATTCCCTCATCACGGCGCGTCGTAGCGAAGAATGTCATCCTCCTGACACAGCTATGCAGGCGTTCTCGGTCGAGGGGTTTGAGCAAGGAGACGATCGACGACGAGGAGAGCCGCATGCCCGTGACACGGATCGAGCTTCTGTATTTCGATGATTGCCCGAACTGGGAAGAGGCGGACCGGCTACTTCAATTAGCCGTCGCCGGGCGAACTTTGCCGGGACCCGACATCTCGTATCGCAAGATCACCTCTAGCGAGGAAGCCGAGGCGGCGGGGTTCCGGGGTTCTCCGACCATCCTCATCAACGGGCGCGACCCTTTCGCAGACGGATCTACCCCCGTGGGCCTTTCCTGCCGGGTCTACAGGATCGAGGGTCGCACGGCAGGATCACCTTCGCTAGAACAACTTAGAGAAGCACTGGACGCGGAGATCGAAGCGCCGGGCTGATCAGCCGGCTCGCTTTACATCCACTTCCTCGATCTTTACGCCGTTCCAGAAAGCCACGCGCCCTTTGATGCGGCGCGCCAACGGAAACGGTTTCGGGTAGTACCACGCTGCTTTCTCATTTCGCTCGCCGTCCACCACCACATCGAGGTAGCTCGCCCTCCCCTTCCACGGACAGATCGAATGATGATCGGTATCCGCGAAGAATCGGTCGTTCAGAGACTCTTGTGGGAAATAGGCATTCCCCTCAACCCGGACGATGTCATCACTTTCTGCGATGACCTGTCCTTTCCAGCTTGCACGCATCGACATTGCCGACCTCCTATAGGTCTAGATCTTTCAAGGCGTCTTCGACGCCCCGGACAAACGTTGGATAGGGATAGATCACTTCTCTCAAGCGGGTTATCGGGGTCTGTTCCTTGATGGCCAAAGCCACGAATCCGATCAGCTCGCCTGCCACCGGGGACATGATCGATGCACCGACTAGCGTGCCTCGGTCGGCGTCCGCGACGAGCTTGATCACTCCATGCTCTGCTCCAGGCCCGTGTATCCATCCGCGTGCAGATGACGCGGTTTTAGCTAGACCGACACGGACCTTGAGACCCTTCTCCTCCGCCTGGTCCTCAGAAAGGCCCACGCTTGCAACTTCTGGATCTGTGAAGGTGACCCGAGGAACGGCGGAGTAGTCGGCAGGCTCATGAGACCGGCCGAGGATGTCGGCTGCCGCGATTCGCCCTTGATATACCGCGACATGAGTGAAAGCGCCTTCGCCCGTGATGTCCCCGACGGCCCAGACGCCGTCTGCGGCGCGCAGATGTTCGTCCACGGGGATCGAGCGTGCCTTCGGATCCAGGCCGGTCGCCTCAAGCCCGAGATCGGGGAGGTTCAATCTGCGTCCGGTCGCAACCAGCAACCGTTCGGCCTCGAGAACCGTCCCGTCGCTCAGCTCTACGGCGATGCCGTCCGCGGCCCTCTTGACGGTGGCGGCGGAAACTCCCGTGTGGACCTCGATCCCGTCGTCGCTCAGTGCTTCCTGCAAAGCAAGAGCGTTCTCTGGTTCCTCTAGAGGAAGGATGCGTTCGGCCATCTCGACAACGGCCACGGTCGTCCCGAATCGGCTGAACGACTGCCCGATCTCGAGACCGATAGGTCCTCCGCCAAGAACGATCAGAGACTCCGGCACTTCCTTCGCCTCGATGGCCTCGTGATTCGTCCAAAACTCAACGTCCTGCAGACCTTCGACAGGCGGAACGGCAGGGCTGCCACCTGTAGCTATCACGACGCCTCGACGGGCGGTGTACCGATCGCCATCCACCTCGACCTCGCGCGGACCGACGAAACGAGCCGTGCCCCTGAGGAGGGTCCCGCCCTTGCCCTCGAAACGATCGACCGCGACCTTGTCGTTCCAGTCGTCGGTGGCCTCATCGCGGATCCTGGTAGCGACGGGCGAGTAATCAGGATGCGCGTGTGCCTCACCTGCAAGCTTGCCGACGCGAAAAGTCTCCGCCAAGGCGCCGGCCGCTCGCACCATCATCTTGCTGGGGATACATCCCCAGTAAGGACATTCGCCGCCGACTAGATTCTTCTCGACCGCAAGCACATCCAGACCTGCTTCGGCCAGCGTTCCGGCCACTTCTTCGCCGCCTACGCCCATCCCGATCACGATCACGTCGAACTCACGCGTCATCCGAACCTCCTAACGTTGGTTGTGGGTAAAGCCGGCTCCGCGCGGCGCGTCGCTCGGCGATCTTCTTGGCTCCCAGCAGGTGCTCATGCACGACTCGGTCGAAAGCCGGTTTCACCATGAGCCGGCCGATGACCCACCCAAGAACTCCCTTACGGAAGGAAAATTCACCTTCGTAACGTACGAGCGTGGCGGCGGGCGAGAGCGTCTGGAACAAGATGGCTTCCCGGACCTCATCGAGAGGCCCCTCGAGCCACTCGTAGCGGATCACGTCGGGCTTTTGCAGACGCAGCAGCTCGACCGTGCGGATCTTCCTGCCGCGGTGCTCGGTCATGAACTCGACGACCCGTTCGGACTCGGAGCGGCGCTCCACCACCTTCCCGGCGGCGGCAACGACCTCGAAGCAGAGCTCACGAGGAGCATCGACTTGTACCTCTTGCTCGGCGAGCTTCAGCGTGACGTCCCTTCCCCGGCCATCGACCTGATGCGACTCGTGGTTTCTTTCCCGACCTCGTTTCGGTGGTAACTCTCACGAATGGCGGCTACTCCCTACACTGTCAGCGTGATGACAGTGCTATTCGGTGGTAGCAGGCTGGATCCGCTGTTGCGCGAAGCAGCGTGGATAGCTCGCTGTGTAGGTTACGCGGAAACCGCACCGCTGACGGAGAAAGATCTTTCCGCCTTGGCGTCGTTCCTGGAGCCGATGGAGTTCGAAGGCGGTCAACCCGTCTTCGACGAAGGTGAGAGCCCCGAGGGTGTCTGGATCGTCCGCTCGGGCATGCTCGAGCTAGCAACCGGTTCGGGCCGCAAGAAGGTCATAATTCAGATCCTCTACCCCGGGAGCGTCGATGGAGACATCCAGCTTCTCCTCGGGATGCAGCTGCCGTACGGAGCCAGAGCCGTAGGACCATCTCGGTGTTTGTTCCTCTCGGCACGAGCGTTCGAGCGACTGCTGGAGCAGCACCCGAGCATCTCGCGGCGATGGCTCTCGAGCGTTGCAGCGCGTGTTTCCTCGGGCCAGGCGAGGCTGATCGGGATGCTGGGACGGTCTCTGCCCGAACAAACCGCCCGGTTACTGCTCGACGAACAACATGCAGGACGGGTCCCACTGCCTCAGCGAACCCTCGCCGCCATGCTGGGTGTTCAACGACCGTCGCTCAACAAGGTTCTCAAGGATCTCGAGAAGCAAGGTGCGATAGAGCTCGGTTATGCAGAGATACGAGTCGTAGACCAGTCGAAGTTGGAGAGGGTCGCCCCTCCCGGCATGGCGAAGATGTGACCCGACCCTTACGTATCAACTTCGATCGAAGGAGGACATCCCGTGTGGGTTGAAAAGCGTGACGGTACGGGGCACATGGATCACATCCTGGCCAGCCACTCCCTCAACGAACCGGCCTTGCGCGCCCATCTGCAGCTCTACCGCACCATCATGTTCGGACCTTCGCCGCTTGACCTTGCGGAGCGGCAAGCGATCGCCGTAGCGGTCTCGGCGGCCAACGACTGCCATTACTGAACGGTGCACCACGGCGAGGCCCTTACCCGAGAGTCGGGTGACGCCTCGCTCAAGGAGACGGTCGTCTCCGGGAGATTTGAAGATCTGTCGGGCCGCATGGAGGCCCTTGCTAGATTCGCAGTGAAGCTGACTGTTGTACCGGCCCAGATGACCGAAGAAGATGTCGTAACTCTGCGAGAGGCCGGGCTCGACGACAGAGCGATCGTGGACCTGAATCAAGTCGTGGCCTATTTCAACTACGTCAACCGGATCGCCGATGGGCTGGGGGTCGAGCTCGAAGATCGTTGGCCCGCCGACACCCGACAACCCAGGCATTACGAGCTGCGAGAGACCTTCCTCCGGTCCCTCTCCCGCGATGAAGGCGGTAAGTAAGGCCTAGCTTCATCAGCTCTGTCTCCTTCCTGACAGTAGAGCGGGCACTCCCTGCCCCGAAAGGTTGCAACCATCAGGCAATCAGTGGAGCGCCCTGCGCGTCCCTGGAAGTAAAAGCCGGCTGCCTAGAGACCTTAGGTCATGAGGGAGACAAGATGGCTCCAAAGAGAACCGGACACAGCCGAAACATCCAGGCCGTTGTCTGGACGGCCGTGGGAGCGCTGGCTCTCGGATCTCTCGGCTACGCCGTCCTTCGTCCTTCCTCACCCGGGACGCCTGTCCCGCAAGGTGCCGGCGCAACCACTATGGAGCTGACGGACTTCGAGGGCCGGCGTTTCTCTCTTGCGGATTATCGAGGGAAACCGGTCGTCGTAAACTTCTGGGCCTCGTGGTGCCCGAGTTGCGTG
Organism: Actinomycetota bacterium; assembly: GCA_051001455.1. Lineage (GTDB taxonomy): Bacteria > Actinomycetota > CADDZG01 > CADDZG01 > WHSQ01 > JBPCNH01. The sequence continues at coordinate 39,571 of JBPCNH010000011.1, read as the reverse complement.
GCCGAGATGCCCGACTTCGAACAGGTCCACACGGCTCTTGGCGAGGAAGTCGCCTTCGTCGGTATCAATCAGAGCGACACCGAAGAAGCAGCCGTAGATCTCGCTCACGAAACAGGCGTCTCCTACCGGCTGGCCGCGGACCCCGACGGGCGCGCCTTCGAGGCGTTCGGCGGACTAGGGATGCCGACCACCGCCTTCATAGACGCCGACGGCAATATCGCGGACGTCGTAGTGGGACAACTCTCTAAAAGCCAGCTGGAAAGTTACATCGACCGCCTCTTCTCGGTTCGGACCGATGTTTGACGACCTAGCAGATCATGAGGCGCCGTGGCCACAGCGGCGATGGATCCGTCCCGTGGCCGCGATCGTTGGCGTCGCGGCACTGATCGCGGCCGGCGCGTTCGGAACCTCGTGGTTGCTTGACCGCTTCGAAGGTGGACCGGATGACTCCGGTGGCGTCTCGGTGGTGGACCGAGGGCAGGGGGACGTCGGGGGGCCGTTCTCGTTCGCAGAAGGACAACCGGAGCCCGAGCCACTCGTCGACGTCTCCGAGATCACCTCGGGGGGTCCGCCACCCGACGGCATCCCACCGATCGACGATCCAAAGTTCGCCTCCGTCGGCGAGGTCACCTGGCTGACCGAGAAGGAACCTGTCATGGTTCTCGAGATCGAGGGGGACGCGCGCGCCTATCCGCTTCAGGTGATGACGTGGCACGAGATAGTGAACGACACGGTGAGCGGCGTCCCCGTGACGGTGACCTTTTGCCCTCTATGTAACACCGCCTATGGATACGTACGGCCCGAGGTGAACGGCGAGGTAACGACCTTCGGTACGTCGGGCAGCCTCTATCACTCGAACCTGGTGATGTACGACCGCGCCAGCGAGTCGTGGTGGCCGCAGGCTTTAGGAGAGGCCGTGGTGGGACCGCTGACCGGGGCGCGCCTCGAACGGATACCTACGCAGATCGCCTCGTGGGAAGATTTCCGTTCCGAATTCCCGGACGGCAAGGTCCTCTCTCGCGACACGGGCTTCGACCGGCGCTACGGAGAGAACCCGTACCCCGGATACGACAACACCGACAACGAGCCGTTCCTGTTCACGGGTGAGGTGGATGGGCGTCTTGCAGCGGTCGAGCGCATCATCGGTATCGAAGAGGGCGATGAGGTCGTCGCCTTCCCCTACTTCAGGCTCCATGAAGCAGGAACCGGTGAGACCACCGCGATAAACGACAAGATCGACGGGCGTCCTGTCGCCGTTTTCTGGCTGGGAGGTACCGTCTCGGCGCTCGATGCCGCGAGATTCGAATCTTCCCGAGACGTAGGCGCGGCAGCAGCCTTCGACCGCCGGGTCGGAGGACGCACGCTGACGTTCGAAGCCGAGGGTGACCAGATCCGCGACAAACAGACGCTCAGCACTTGGAGCATCTTCGGGAAGGCAACGGCAGGTGAGCTGGAAGGTGAGCAGCTAGAGCCTCTCGATCACCACGACTCGTTCTGGTTCGACTGGGCCGCCTTCCATCCGGACACCATCGTCTGGGATGGCGACTGATCCGCATGGGAACAGACGTCCATGACGAATTCCTCGCTGCGACACTTCCGGCATTGGATCTCGTCTACAACCTCTCCCGGCGTCTCGGGCGCAACCGGGAAAGCGTCGAGGACCTCGTTCAGGAGACGTACGTGAAAGCATTCGAGGCCTGGAGCAAGGGCCGTAAACCCCAACAGGTCGAGCCGTGGATCGCGACCATCTGTCTCAATGCCGGCAGAAGCATGTGGCGCAAGGCCTCCACACGCCGAGAGATCGTCACAGAGGAACGATCCGATGAGCCTTCACAGGTCGACGTCGCCGAAGAAGCCATGCAGAGCTTGCGCAAAGATGCCGTTCACGAAGCGCTGTGGATGCTTCCCGACGAGCAGCGCATAGCCATAACGTTGATGGACCTCGATGGTTTCACAGCAGTCGAAGCGGCACGCATCACGGGAGCACCGCGCGGGACGATCCTGTCACGCGTTCATCGCGGGAGGAAGAAGCTCGCCACCCTCCTCGACCGAAAGGTCTCGAATCATGAAGCATGATCCGGAGCGCTCCGCGGCGGCTTATCTCGCGGGCGTCATGGGCAGACGCGCGCGAGTGGCCTTCGAACGCCACATCCTCAGATGCGAGGACTGCTGGAGCGAGGTCTTCACGGCGCGCCGCGGACGTTCCGTAGCAGAATCCGCACGGGAGATCGCGCCGCAGCATCTCCGGGAGATGGTGCGCTCCACGGTGGCATCCGTACCACCCCATCGCCGTAGGTTCCCTCGCTGGTTCGTCGCGACGATCATGCTCTTGCCGCTGCTGGGCGGTGGCGCGGTGCTGTTGGGCGCCTTTCAGGAAGAACAGCCGCGACCCATCGCCGCCACCGTCGCCGATTACCAGGCCATCGAGACCCTGGAACCGACGGTCCGCAGCACTCTGCCGCAGCGACTCGGGGATCTCGAGCTCCAAGAGGTTCGAGCCGGGGACGCAGAAGGTGTTCCGGTCATCGTCCATCATTACGCGGATGCAGCGGGACACCAGGTCGCGGTCTATCAATCGAACGTGCCCTTTCCCGACGCTGCGGGGGCGCGGCACAGTAACGATGGGAGGACCTGGACCGCGTTGGTCGACGGCACCCACGTCTTCTGCTCGGACGATCCCGTTCCTTCGCTCGTCTTAGGCAATAACCCGGACGAGGTGCGGGTCGCGGTCGAGGAACTCGGGCTGCGGTGAAAGAGAGTCCGAGCGCAGGGATGCACCCACGATCGTCGGCCGGTGACCTCGCATCGGTGCTGTAGCAGTCGCGCTGATCGCTGGCAGCCTGTCTACGGTCAACCCGTGTGGCTTCGCGCTCCTGCCTGCGTTCCTTTCCTTCTACGTCGGAGCCGACGAGAAGATCCTGCCCAAAGCGCCGACCCGGGCCGCCCAGGGCCTGCTGGTAGGAAGCCTCGTCTCGGCAGGTTTCCTGACGGTATTCCTGGTGCTGGCACTGCCGGTGGCGTATGCCGGTTCGAACCTGACCGACCAGATACCGGCAGCCGGCATCGTGGTCGGCGTCCTGCTCACGCTCCTCGGCGCGGCCGTCCTCGGAGGCAAGATCGTCACGCCGAGGATCATGAACCCGATCCGGGTGCGACGCGACCGAGGACGCCGGAACATCTATCTGTTCGGGATCGGCTACGGCATCGCGTCACTCGGCTGCACGCTTCCGGTCTTTCTCGCGGTGGTTGGAGCATCACTCGCGACACGGGGGCCCGCCTCGTCCTTCGGCGTGTTGCTCGCTTACGGAGGCGGGACGACCATCGTGCTCATGAGCCTTTCGATCGCCGCCGCTTTCGTACGGGAAGGTCTCGCGACAAGGATGAAGCGACTGCTCCCCCACATGCATCGGATCTCGGGCGCGCTCCTTCTTGTGACCGGCGCCTACCTTACCTATTACTGGATCCGCATCCGCTACGGGTCCGCGGTGACCTCAGCTCGAGATCCTTTGATCGGAGCGGTCGAGAGATTCAGCGCGAGCGTCCAGCGACTCGCCGCATCGGGGCTCGGCCGTTGGGCGATCTTCCTCGGAGCAGCCATGATCCTCATGACCATCCTCGCAACCTTATGGCGCAACCGCGAAGATACTGCTAGCGGATAGAAACTCTGGTGCGGCCGGCCGTGAGGAGGCAATGTGTCTAGCCCTGTTCGGCCTGAAGAACTTCCCTCGCTCATAACGCTGCTCGACTGGAGGCGCCGGATGCAAGAGCTGTATACATCCGTACGGGCAGACGACGACCCGCAGAGCGCGTGGGATCGAGCGACGCGCCCTTTGACTCTCGTCCGGGGCAGACCTGGAACGAGGGTCCCTCTGGCGAGACCCCGATCGAGCCAGGGCCTTGCGGAACGGACCTCAAACGACCGAAGCTCGGAAGAGCGGAATGCTAGAGATGCCCTTCTGGTTTACTTATAGAGACAGTCAAGATGATGGCTGGGATCTCTTTCCGGTTCCCCTTACGGCGGTGCAGGCACCTGATCTCCCGTGAACGGTGGCGGTATCACCGAACGTAAGGAGCGCGACCAACATGACCACCGCACAACAAGCAGACACGCCTGTCTCAGCGGCACCCCGCGCGATCCCCGGCGTCGTTCATTTCGACGAGCGTGGAGCAAAGATCCAGAGAAGGGTCGTGTTATTCCTCACCATCCTTCCGTTCGCCGGATTCATCGCCGCTATCGTCGGTCTCTGGGGGCCGGGTATAAGTCTCGCCAACGGTGTCATCGCTTTGTCTCTCTACCTGTTAACGGGGTTCGGCGTGACCGTCGGCTACCACCGTCTGTTCACGCATCAGAGCTTCGAGGCGCGCCGTAGCGTGAAGATCGTTCTCGCGGTAGCCGGCTCGATGTCTCTACAGGGCTCGATCATCTCTTGGGTGGCGACCCATCGCCGGCATCACGCGTTCTCCGATCAGGAGGGCGATCCTCATTCCCCCCACTTAGATGAAGGCCCCGGCATAACCGGTGTTATCAAAGGCTTATGGCACGCGCACATGGGATGGCTGTCTGATCCGGAAGGCACGGATCCCGAGCGTTGGGCTCCGGACATGCTGAAAGACAAGGACCTGGTGCTCATCAACCGGCTGTTCCCAGTGCTGGCGATCGCCTCATTCGTACTGCCCGCGCTCATGGGCTTCCTTGTATCGGGGACGTTGTGGGGCGCAGTCATGGGCTTCCTCTGGGGCGCCCTGGCTCGCATCTTCTTCCTTCACCACGTGACGTGGAGCATCAACTCGATCTGTCACTTCTACGGTCGCAGGCCGTTCGAGAGCAAAGATTTCAGCACGAACAACTGGATGCTGGCGATCATCTCGTTCGGCGAGTCGTGGCACAATAACCATCACGCGTTTCCCACCTCCGCTCTCCACGGCATCGGGAGATGGCAGATCGACATGAGTGCCTGGGTGATCCGCATGCTCGAGAGACTGCGGCTGGTGCGAACGGTGAAACTCGTCACAGCGAAGCAGCTGGCCGCCAAGGCTGCAGCTGAGTTCCATCCTCGCAAAAGCATCGCACCGGTAGTACGTCCTTAGGCTCGAACAAAGGGTTTTCGGTCGGCAACCTCCGTCCCTCTGTTTAAGTGGTGGCAGTAAACCGATCCGGATAGGGGGCGATCGAATGACCTACGACTCCGATACCGCTTTGATCGTGGTCGACCTGCAGAACGATTTCGCCGACCCGCAAGGCGCCCTGTACGTGAAGCAGGGCGAGGACGTAGTGAGCGGTGCCAACCGAGAGATCGCTTCGGCAGTGGCTGGCGGCGCGGCGGTCGTCTACACGCAGGACTGGCATCCCGAGAGCACCCCTCACTTCGAGAAAGACGGAGGGATCTGGCCGGTGCATTGCGTCCGGGACACCTGGGGGGCAGAACTCCATCCCGAGCTCGAGGCGACGGGAGAGGCCATCCGCAAGGGCACGGGTGGGGAAGATGGCTATTCCGGGTTCACCGTGCGCGACCCCTCTACCGGTGAAGAGTCCCCTACCGAGCTCGAAGCTCGCCTGCGAGATCTCGATATCGAGCGCGTGGTCGTCATCGGGCTCGCATCCGACTACTGCGTGAAGGAAACCGCGATCGATGCGGCTAACAGGGGCTTCGATACGGTCGTCCTCAAAGAACTAACCCGCCCGGTGGAGCTGGAACCAGATGATCACGAAAAGGCTCTCGAAGAGATGCGGAGAGCCAAGGTGAGCGTGCGCTGAGCATGCCAGACCGTGTCTCTCGGGTCATGCTCATCGATCTGTACGAGCTGACGATGGCCGCGAGCTATCACCACGAAGGGCTGGTCGCCACGGCCACCTTCGACCTTTTCGTCCGGGAGCTCCCGGAGAGACGCAACTTCCTCATCGCCTGCGGGCTGGAACAACTACTCGAATATCTAGAAGGGTTCTCGTTCGAAGAACCCGAGATCGACTATCTCCGCTCGCTGGAGCTGTTCGATGAAGCCTTCCTGACCTACCTCTCCAGCCTGCGTTTCACCGGTGAGGTGTGGGCTGTCCCCGAAGGCGAGGCAGTCTTTGCCGGCGAGCCTTTAGTACGTGTGACGGCGCCGTTGATCGAGGCACAGCTGATCGAGACGTTCGTGATCAATTGCATCGCCCATCAGACGATGGTTGCTTCGAAGGCGGCTCGTGTGTCGATCGCATGCGAAGGCAAGGATTTTGTCGACTTCTCGGCGCGTCGCGATCATGGATTCGATGCCGCCCTGTACGGTGCACGGGCGGCGTTCGTGGGAGGAGCTGCGGCTACGTCTAACGTTGCTGCAGGCATGGCCTTCGACATCCCGCTTAGCGGAACTATGGCGCATTCCTACATCATGGCCCACGACAACGAAGAAGAGGCGTTCAGATGCTTCCTTCGCCGTTTCCCCGACAACGCCGTCCTTCTCATCGATACCTTTGACGTCATAGAAGGAGCGCGCAAAGCCATCAAGGCTGCCAAGGAGCTCGAACCCCACGGCGTGCGTCTGCGCGGCGTCCGGATCGATTCGGGCGATCTCGCGCTCCTCACTCAGTCGGTGAGAGAGTTGCTAGATGACGCAGGCTTGAACGACGTGCAGATCTTCCTCTCGGGAGATCTGGATGAATACGTCATCGATGAACTCCTTGCACGAGGGGTGCCTGCAGATGCCTTCGGCGTGGGAACCCAACTAGGAACAAGCGCAGACGCACCCGCTCTTGGAGCCGTGTACAAGTTGGTCGAAGACGAGACGGGTCCGAAGGTGAAACTCTCGACCGGGAAAGCCACCCTGCCCGGAAGGAAGCAGATCTACCGGCTCTCGAGGGATGGTCGCTACGAGAAAGACGTGCTGGCGCTGGCCGATGAAGAGATCGCCGACGGTGCACCTTTGCTACAACGCATCATGGCGGACGGCCAACGCCTGCTTGCGCGCCAGACCCTGCCTGAGATCCAGGAGAGATGCCGCGCTTCCTTGACCCGCCTCCCCGCGCCTCTCCGTTCCCTCCGTCGTGACGAAGCGGGCGGCTATGTGATCGAGCGGAGTGAGGAGCTCGAGCGGATGAGGTCCCGGATGAGCCCGGAATAGCCGGCCTGGGAGGAAGGGATTCGGGCACCTCTTAGAGAAGACTGGCTCAGAGGCAAAGGCCGGTCGTCTACGGAGCACAGGAGGACAGATTCATGACGCCACCATCCAGGATCTCTGCCGGAATCGTTGTAGCGGTCTGCATGACCGCCGGCGCGTCGGTCGTTTCTGCGGCGCCAGCCGAGAAGACCATCGTCGAGGACCCGATCAACGATGCGAATGCGCTGAACGACCAGGGCAACGGTGACGGCTCCATGGGAGACAACGAGACTCCGGCGGACGCCAGCACCGTTACCGACATCACCGCGTTGAAGTTCTCTAACGATGCGAAGAACTTCTACATCTCCATCGAGACCGAGGGGCCTGCTCAGGGAACGCAGGGGGTTGGAGCGCGCGTGCGGGTGAACCCGGACGGGCCCGGTGGGACCTACTGCTTGGTATTCGAGGTGTTCCAGCCCGGAGCCGGCAACAACCTGACGAAGACCGAAGCGCATCTGCGGGACACCTGTACCGGCGAGACGACCGAGATCGACGCCATCGGGAACCTGTTGATGATCCCGCGAAACATCAACCAGGCGCTTGGTAAGGGCGCCGTGTTGACGGCCCCCCAAGCTCACACCTTCATCTACGCCGGATCGAGCTATCCCGCAGGCGTCCCGTTCCCGGTCATGGACACGACGAAGATCGGCGAGGACTACAAGATGGTCGACAAGAAGAAAAGGAAGAAATAAGCCGGTACCAACGGGTGGCGGCCGGCCCTGAAAGAGCGAGCAGCCGCGGGCGAGCCTGAAGCGTTATGGTCGGGTCGTGAGCATGCCGGAGCTGCGAGCTATGGGCGTGGGAGAGATCCTCGACGTCTCGATCAAGCTCTATCTCAAGAATTTCTGGACCCTGATCAAGGTCGTTGCGCTTGTGGTCATCCCGGTCTCGTTACTGGGGTTCTTGTTCGCGCTCTCCTCCCTACCGGACGGCGTGACCGTCCAGGACGGGCAGCTGATGTTCCCCAGCGACGCCGCCCTATCCGGATTCATCGCTGGTGCAGGGATCAACGGCTTCCTCGCTTTCCTCGCAACGCTGCTCGCGACGGGAGCCGCCTTCAAAGCGCTCGGCGACGCCTACCTCGGACGGCACCCTAAAGCCGGTGAATCATTGAAGTTCGCCGGGCAGAAGATCGGATCACTGCTGTGGGTGGCTCTGTTGACGATGATCGTGATCTTGATCGGTTTCCTCCTGCTGGTCATCCCCGGCATCTATCTCTCGATCGCTCTGATCGTCGTCGTTCCGTGCTTGATGTTGGAGGATGCTCGCGGTCTGAAAGCGCTTCGCCGGTCGAGGGAGCTCGTCAAGGGCCGTTGGTGGCGCACCTTCGGCATCGTCATCCTCGGCTTGTTCGTGATCCCTATCGTGCTGCAAACAATCCTGGGGATCATCTTTGGACTCACCCTGTTCGCTAACATCGACTCCGTAACGATGCGCCTTTTCGTCGAGCACACGATCAACGTCATCGGGAGCGTCGTGACAACGCCGTTCCAGGCCGCGGTCCTCACCGTCCTTTACTTCGACCTTCGGGTGCGCAAAGAAGCATTCGATCTCGAGTTGCTGGCAGGTCGTATCGGTTCACCGCCTGAACCACAGAGCGGGAGGGTTCCACCTCCACCGCCCGCGTGACGTCGCGATCTATCGCGCGCTTTCTGGCGATCTGTTGCATCGCCTCGCTGGTCTTGCTCATCCCGGCAGCATCCTGGGCCGTCGATGTCTCACGTGAGGAGCTACGTCGACTCGTAACCGAAGCCGCGGAAGATGAAAGCTCGACAGCCGACTTGGAACGGGTGACCTCGGTGGACGGGCTTCCGGTGGACCTCGGTCCGGTCTTGAGTGGCGGTCGGCGGGACGTCACGAGAAGGCTGGAGGCCCTAGTGGCCGGGAGCAACGAAGGCAGGCCAGATCCGGCAGCCGTCCGAGTGAGCGCCCGGGAGATCCTCCAAGAACCTCGGTTCCGTGGCGCCGATCCCCCGCGGCCGTTCGCCGGGTTGTTGCAGCGTCTGGGCCGGCTTTTCGAGCGACCATTCGAATGGATAGCCGAACGATTCCGTTCATTGTCGGGTTGGGGCAAAGCCTCGGCGCTCGCGACGGCGGGGGCGATCCTGTTGGCGGCGGGATGGGGGCTTGCCCGGCTCGTGGTCAGACGACGAGTAAATCGCTATTCACCGGCATATAAAACAGTCCCGGCCCAAGCCCCAATCGGCCCCGAGAGACTAGAGAACGCGGCCGACACTGCAGAGCGGCAACGTGACTACGCGCTCGCGGTGAGACTACGGTTCCGAGCAGGCTTGTTGCGTCTTGCCGCCAAGGGCGTCATCGAATTCCGGCCCTCGGACACCTCTCTGGCGCTGCGCAGAACCCTCTCCTCCCCGATCTTTGACCACCTCGCCGAACGCTTCGACGCGATCGTTTACGGAGGGGAGGAGGCCACCGATCAGGACGTGGCCGACGCGCGTCTCGAATGGCGGACTCTGCACCAGGAGATCCGAGCATGAAAATATCGGTCCGGGTGTCCTCGGCCTGGCAACAGCTTCCGCGGCCGGCGCGCGTAGGGACGGTCGTGGCGATCACCGTGATCGCGCTCAATCTGACGCTCGCTCTCCTCGACGCCGCCGGAGGCGACGGGGAAGTCTCGGGTCCCAGATCGTCTTCGTTCTCCACCGAAGCCGACGGCACTGCTGCTCTAGCGGAATTGCTCTCCGACGAAGGGTTCGAAACTGCCCGCTCGCGAACGCGTCCCGACGTTGCACTCGGCGAGGGCGACACACTTTTCGTGCTGGACCCCTTCGGCGTACACGCACCCGACGCGCGTGCCCTTCGGAGCTTCGTCGATAGAGGGGGGCGGCTGGTCCTGGGTGGAGAGATCGACGCTCAGGCCCTCGCCACGATCGTCGAGTCCCCGCCCACGTGGTCGACAGGAGGACCGTCCACCTCGGCCGTGACGGTCCCGCTCGCCGAGGTCGCCGGGGTCACCTCGGTCGAAGGAGAGGGAGCAGGATGGTGGTCCCGCGTGGAGGTAGGAGTCCCGCTTCTTCAGGGAGAGCAACGCCCTACGCTCCTAGCGTTGGAACAAGGACGAGGCCGCGTCTTGTTGCTCGCCGATCCGTCCCCTCTCCACAACCGTTGGATAGGGAACACAGACGCCGGCGCATTAGGAGTCGGTCTTGCGGGAACACCCGGAAGCCGGGTCGTCTTCGCGGAAGCATTCCACGGTTACGCCGACGAGGGCCTCGGCGCGGTTCCCTCGGATTGGCTTTGGCTGATAGGGGCGCTGAGTCTCGCCACGCTCGTCTTCATGTGGAGCAGGTCCCGACGGCTAGGCCCCGTCGACGGCATCTCCGAGAAACCTCGGCCCCCACGCGTCGCATACGTCGATGCGGTTGCCACGTCGGTAGCTGCGGCCGCGGATCGGATCGACTCGATACAGGGATTACAGACGAAAGCCCGAACGGTACTCGCCTCTCGGCTGGGGATCCGCCCGGACACGAACGAGGCTGTGTTCCGGCGCGCCGCATCAAGAGCAGGCCTCGAGGGACACGTGATCGATGCGTTGTGGCGCAGGCCGATGGATGATGCCGACGTACTCGAGGTGGGTCGGGCAGTGGCCGCAACTATCAGGGGGAAGACATGAGAGAGCTTAGAGAGAAGATCGGGTCGCAGATAGCAGATGTCGTGATTGGTCAGGAGGAAGCGATCGATGGTCTCGTCATCGCTTTGGTGTCTGGAGGTCACGTCTTGCTACAGGGCGTACCCGGCGTCGCCAAAACGCTACTCGCGGAGGTGTTCGCCCGCTGCCTCGGCGTGGATTTCCGCAGAGTGCAGTTCACCCCCGACATGCTGCCTTCCGATGTGACCGGGACCATGACGCTCAGCGGAGGTGAGCTCGTGTTTCGGCCCGGTCCGGTTTTCACGAACGTTCTCCTTGCCGACGAGATCAATCGGACCCCGCCCAGAACCCAAGCAGCCCTTCTCGAAGCGATGCAGGAGCGGCAGGTCACGATCGCCGGCGAATCGCGTCGGCTTCAAGACCCGTTCATGGTCGTTGCTACGCAGAACCCGATCGAGTACGAGGGCACCTATCCCCTACCCGAAGCCCAACTCGATCGTTTCCTGCTGAGCGTCGAACTCGGCTACCCCAGCGAGACGCAGGAACAAGCCATCTTGAGACTAGGCCGAAGCGGCGTGACGTCCAGTGGTGTGGACGACATCCAACCGGTGATCGACAGAGACGCCCTCGCGCGGATACGTCACGACGTAGACGCTACGAGCGTCGCCGAACCCGTTCTCGCCTACATAGTCGCGGTAGCCCGCCAGACGCGGGAACTGCCGAGTGTCGAGCTGGGCGCGAGCCCGCGTTCTGCCGTACACCTCCTCGTGGCGGCCAAGGCGATGGCCCGGATGCAGGGACGCGACTTCGTTACTCCCGACGACATAGCGGCTCTCGCCCCTTCCGTCCTGCGGCATCGTCTCGTCGTGTCGGCGCAGGCCGAGCTCGAAGGTTTCACGGCAACGGACGCAGTGAACGCGGCAATGGGGGCAGTGGAGGTTCCACGATGAGGAACGAGTGACTCCCACAACCCGTACCGCCGTCATCCTCTTCATGACTGCGAGCTTGGTCCTCGTCGCCCCTGTCCTGGTTCTTCTCGCATGGATCGTCTTAGTAGGGATGGTCGCTAGCGATGTACGCGGCTCGGGCGCGCACCCACGCGTAACGCGCACCTTCCCCCGAGTGATCGCCCGCGGCCGTCCGATGCAGGTGAGCATCACCGCCGATGCAACGGAACACCGCATCGTTAAGATCCGGCAGCCGACCCCAGCAGACGTGGAGCTCAAACCCGCAGAAGGCATCGCCGACTTGGGTGCGACGCTCACCGCCAGCCGGCGCGGACAGCGCGTCCTAGGCGAGACGCATGTCCGTACGCAAGGACCTCTGGGCCTGATGTCACGCGACCACAAAGCCGGTGGTCGCTCAGAGCTCTTGGTGTACCCGGATGTACCTGGGGCTCGACGCCTGGCTCGTGCGGCAAGGACTCGGGGTTTGATGCAACAAGGAAGAGCCCGAGGCTCACTGGGTCTTGGAACGCAGTTCGAGTCGATACGCGATTACCTTCCCGACGATGACTTTCGGCAGGTGAACTGGCTCGCAACGGCCAGGACCGGACGGGCGATGAGCAACCAATACCGCACCGAGGAGGACCGTGATGTCATCGCTCTGGTCGACGCAGGAAGACTCATGGGAGCACCCTTGGAGGGCAGGACCAGACTCGACGTCGCACTCGATGCCATCACGGCCGTAGCGGTCGCCGGCGACGAGGTCGGAGATCGTTGCGGAGCAGTAGCTTTCGACGAGACGGTCCTGCGATCCATAGCACCGCGGCGCAAAGGCGCTACGGCCGTAGTGAGGTCCCTCTTCGACCTGGAGCCATCGGGCCGCGACAGCGACTACGAGCGGGCTTTCATGTCGGTCGCGGTTCAGAAGCGGGCCCTGCTCCTTGTCTTCACGGACATCATCGACCGGGCCGCCGCCGACTCACTGCTGCGGGCGATCCCGCTGGTGGCACGTCGGCACTCAGTCACCGTCATCAGTGCCTCCGACGTAGACCTACTTGCCGCCATCTCCGAGGACCCGGGGGGACCCCTCGACGTGTATCGAGCCGCCGTAGCAGCCGACGTGCTCGCCGAGCGCGCCGGCGTGATCACGGCTCTGCGACATCAAGGGGCAACCGTCATCGAGGCACGCCCGGAGGAATTGCCCGAGGCATCTTTGATCGCCTATCTACGGGCCAAGTCGCGCGCAAGGTTCTAGGCGATCAGGGTGGTTGATGCATCGGCCTTGCGCGCCCGCAGGACGAAGTACCAGAAGGGTGCAGCTGCGAGCGCGCCGACCGCAACCGCGGCAGGAATACCGATCCGTGAAGGGGTGACGAAGCCTTCGATCAACCCCGCGCCTACCAACCACGGGATCGTTCCGAGGATGAGCTCGATCGAACGTTTACCTTCTTCCACCAGCGCGGCACCTCGCGATCGATCACCTGGATCCACCAGTGACCAACCGAGGCCGATGCCCGCAGCGCCGGCCACGATGATGCAGGAGAGCTCCAAGATGCCGTGCGGGATCACCAGCTCCGCGAGAACGGGGCCTCGCCCGATGCCGATGGAAAGCCCCACCACCGTCCCCAGGAAGAAACCATTGAAGATCAGTAGGTAAGCCGTTCCGAACCCGAGCGTTATCCCGGCCGCGAAGGCGAGGAAGGTGACCCGGATGTTATTGGTGAAGATCGTAGAAGAGAAGGCACTGCGCTCTCCTGCGGAAAGGGCTCGCGCCTCTTGTGAGCGTTCCGGATCGGCGACTACCCGATATTCCTCGGGGAGGAAGGACACCGCTTCGTGCGGCCGCTCCATACCCCAGGCAACCGCTACGAAAGCCGGAACGAAGAGTAACAACGACGCGATCAGCAACAGGAGAGGTCGATGCGCTATCTGGCGCCAATAGGTACTGAAGATAAGCCTTCGCAACGAGCCCTTCGACCGACGGACCCCGTAGACCAAGGCCCTCCCTTGAATGACGATCGATTCGAGCCGGCGCGTCTCTGGGTCGCGCGGCCAACTGCGTCGAGCCACAGCGAGATCGGCGGCAGCTTGACGATACAGGCGTCCCATCTCCTGGATCCCAGCCGCTCCTAGTCTGTCTGGACGACCACGTGCGCGGCCGATCTCTTCTTCGAGTCTCTGCCATCGCTGTTTCCGTTCCTGGATGAACGCGTCTAGGTTCATGGGATGCAGTACGAGGATCGTCTACGGATCGACACCCCGGAAGGTGTGCCGATGGACATCACCCTCGCAGGGGTCGGCTCTCGCATCGCCGCGGCTGCTCTGGATGGACTTGTCCAGGGTGCGATCATCATCGCTGTGTTCCTCATCCTCGCTCTGAACGCAGGCGATAACTTCGACGAGTCATCGCCAGATTCATCGCTGCTGATCATCTTCGCCATCAGCCAGGTCGTCATCTTCATCGTCCTATTCTTCTACTATGTGATCCTCGAAACCTTGTGGTCCGGCCGGTCCATCGGGAAAAGAGCCCTCGGATTGCGCGTGATCGATGCGAGCGGTGGGGCCGTCGGTATCAGGGCGTCGGTCGTCCGCAACATCTTGCGCATCATCGATGTCCTCCCCTTCGTATACCTGATCGGAACCATCGCGGTCGTCACGAGCAAACGCAATCAGAGGCTCGGAGACATGGTCGGGGGAACCCTGGTCGTGCGGGATAACGCTCGCGCCGCCCCTGCTTCTAGGTTCGAGACCGACGCCGCACCCGAAGGATGGGACGTAACCGGAGTGACCGAGGCGGACCTGGCGGTAGTCAGAGGTTTGCTGGCACGATGGGACGAGATCGCTCCCGGTGCCAAGCAGAGGCTCGCGGACGATCTGAAAGATCGCCTCTCCAAAAAGATAGGCGGGGGGGACGCATCCCTCCACGCCTATGACTTCTTACGGCAAGTCATCGCAGAAACGGATAGTCGCAAACAACGCTAACTAGGAGCTAGTTACCACCCACGCAGCCAGCGCTGTCCCTAAGATCGTCGCTAGAACCCCGGCGGCGGTCGCCCATTTCCCGAGGGGGTCGCCTGAACCCGACGATGGTGAACTCTCTTCCGGGGTTGCCAGTGGTGCTCGTAGAAGGCGTTTCTGGTTGGGTAGACATGTTTCTTCCCTCCTCGCCTCGACGATTCGCCCTCAGGGGCCGCGTACCCGGCGGACGGCGATCGGAACACACCGGCCGCGGGCTACTCGAAGGCGATGGCCTCCAACACGTCGAGGCGAGCGGCGCGCCGGGCAGGGAGTACCGCGGCCAGCAGTCCCGCGGCAGCGGCGATAACTATGAAGGTGGCGATCTGCCCGAGTGGCAACACCACTCGGCTGAAACCGTCGTCACGCAAGCTCGTGATCAATGCCCAGCCGAATACACATCCGATCACGACGCCTACAACCGTCCCGAACAGAGCGATGACCGCGGCCTCCCACCTAATCATGCGGCGGATCTGCGACCTGGTGGCACCGATCGCTCGCAAGAGACCGAACTCACGGCGTCTCTCGTACACCGATAGAGCGAGCGTGTTCGTGATGCCGAGTACCGCGATGATCAACGCGAGACCCAGCAAGCCGTAGATCATGTTCAACATCTGGTCGATGAGCTTCGAGCTCTCCTCCCGCAGACCGGCTTGATCGAGGACGCGGACGTTGGGGAACTCTTCGAGCGCACCCTCGACCGAGACTCGTAGATCATCGATGGTGACGCCTTCAGTAGCTGTGAGATGGACCTGGATATCACTCTGCCGGCTGTAATTCTCGGCGTAGGTCTGCAAAGACAGCAAGTAACGATCGTCCGTAGCTGCGCCGAACACGCCGTCGATCTCGACCTCTTGCTCCCCGGTGTTCCCGAAAACCATCACCATGGAGTCGCCGGCGGTGAGACCCCTCGTTTCGGCTTCGACATCCCGCAACAAGACTCCCCCGTCCCGCAGGTCTGCAACCGATCCCGATTGGATCTCTAGCTCGATGACGTCCTCTACGGTCTCGGGATCAACGGCTAAGAGCGTTCTAGTCCTGTCGTCGTCGCCCTTCCATTCGCCGAACCGCATCGGAGATGCGACTTCGACCTCCGGCAGATCCTGCAATCGTTCACGGATGGCCGGACTGAAACCCGCGGTATCGGCGAACGACTGCGGCATCACGATCAGGTCGGCCTTCAACGACGTCGAGAGGGCCGAATCGATCGATCCCTTGAGCGACGAGGCGAAGGTGGCGACGAGCGTGACGAGCGCCAACCCGATCATGAGAGCAGCAGCTGTGGACGCGGTCCTGCGCGGCGCCCGGCGCGAGTTCTCGCGCGCCAGCGTTCCGGTGATTCCGAACATCCGAGGCAGTGGAGAGGCGAGCGTTCCCGCCAGCCTGCGGGCGAAGACCGGTCCCAGCGTGGCGATCCCCAGGAAGACGAGTAACACGCCGAAACCAACGGCAGAGATCTCTTGATCGACAACCGGCACCAGTCCGGCGGCCATGAAGATCGCGCCGATGCCAGTCAACCCGGCCCCGATATAGAGCCGGTGCCGCTTCGTCACCTCCTCGTCGGCACGCAGCTCTTGCATCGCGGCGACCGGGGGGATCGCGGCTGCCCGGCGCGCCGGAGCGAGAGCCGAGAAGAGGGTGACTCCAAGCCCGACCGCGAAGCCGACGACGATCGTTCTGGGATTCAGCTCTAGCGAAGCGGACGGCAGGTCGAATCCAACTGCCTCCAGCAGCTTCTGCAGTCCCTGAGCCGTCACCATCCCGAGCACGATCCCGAGCGCCGAAGCGATCAGGGCAACGATCGTCGCCTCCAAGAGCACCGACGTCATCACCTGTCGTCCGGTTGCTCCCACCGCTCGAAGCAGACCGAACTCGCGCATCCTCTGCGCGACGATGATCGAGAAGGTGTTGAAGATGATGAAGGCGCCGACGAAGACGGCGATACCGGCGAAGACGAGAAGCACGGTCGTGAAGAATCCGAATCCTCGCTGGATCTGATCCTTCATCTCGGCTGCTTCGTCTTCCCCCGTTGTGAACTCGAGATCACCACTCAGGCTGGTACTGAGTGTGTTGCGCATCTCGACGGGTGAGATCCCCTCCTCTGCAGCAACCTCGATCGCATCCACCTTGCCCTTCTTTTCGAAAAGGACTTGCGCGGTAGATCGCTCGAACGCGGCGAGCGTGGCGCCTCCGAACCCCCCTCCGCTCGCGCTGTCGAATATCCCAACCAGCGAGAAGGTCTCCTTAGGCCCCTGCAACAAGACCTCGACGTCTTCACCGACGGCAAAGTCGTAGCGCTCGGCGGTCGCAACATCCATGGCGACCTCATTGGGAGCCGTCGGAGCTCGCCCGTCCTTAAGCACGACGGAAGAAAGAGTCGGATCCTCGGTCCACGAGACGCCCAGTGTCGGAGGTCCGAAGGGCGTTATCGCCTCGCCGTCCTTGTCCACGAACTGCGCGTATCCCGTGACCGAGCCCTCCGCGACGGCTACACCCGGTACGGCTCTGACTTCGTCGACCAGCTCCTCGGGAAGACTGGGGCCCCCCAGCCCGTAACCGGTCAGGGTTTCGAACTCGATCTCGGGCTGGATGTAGACATCGACGCCCGCCGTACCTTCTTCCACCATGGACGTGAAAACCGTGTTCAGCGTGTCGGTGTAAATCAGCGTCCCCGCGACAAAGGTAACTCCCAATGTCACGGCAAGAGTGGTGAGAGCGAAGCGAAGTCGGTGCGCGAATGCAGCCTTCAGTGAGGCCTTGATCATGGCTCAGCCGCCCAGATGCTTCAGCTGATCGATCACCTTGTCCGACGTCGGATCATCCAGCTCGGCGACCGCCCGGCCGTCCTGAAGGAAGAGAACCCGGTCGGAGTAGCCGGCCGCGACCGGATCGTGCGTGACCATCAGGATCGTCTGCCCGAAGCTCTCCACGACGGTCTGCATGAACTCGAGCATCTGGGCGCCGGCCCGCGAGTCGAGATTGCCCGTCGGCTCGTCTGCAAAGATGATCTGGGGACGCGAGACGAGTGCACGTGCCACCGCCACGCGCTGCTGCTGACCTCCGGACATCTCAGAGGGGCGGTGGTCCAAGCGGTCCCCGAGCCGGAGCGTCTCGACGATCTGATCCAGCCACTCTTGCTCGACCTTGCGTCCGGCAAGCGACAACGGAAGTGTGATGTTCTCCCTCGCGTTCAAGGTCGGCAGCAGGTTGAAGAACTGGAATACGAACCCGACACGATCCCTACGGAGAAGCGTGAGAGATTTCTCTCCGAGAGCAGACACTTCGACGTCCCCGAGGAAGATCTGCCCCGAGGTCAACCGGTCGAGCCCGGCCAGGCAATGCAGCAGTGTGGACTTACCGGACCCCGATGGTCCCATGATGGCCGTGAAACGCCCACTTTCGAAATCGACGGTCACCCCGTCGAGGGCGCGCACCTCAGCCGAGCCCGTCCCGTAGGTCTTAACCGCGTCCCGGGCACCTCCCGCCACTGTCCGGCCACCGGGTCCGGAAGATCGAGGCGCGCCGGGTTCATCTGCGGAACCACCGGTGATGGACCGGGTGCCGTTCACCTCGGATCGCTGCTCGCTCATGAGACCAAACTATCCACCTCGGAGCGCCACGGCGCGACGGATCAGATCTGCTCCACGGAGAAGGTGTCGCATGCGTTCGAGAGCCCCGGCGGTCGATCAGGTCTCCGCTACGCCTGCCTCGCTTCCACCTCACGGGCAGGCCTTACCCGGGTACGCTCAGCAAACACATCGTCCCGCTATCCCGTCGAAGCCTCCGCGCCGAGCGTCCGGCAGGTAGGGGATGTTTCGACCTCGTCTTTGCCCGGAAACGTCCCGAGGACATGATCGGCGGCGTGCACGGTGACGCCGAACCAATACTTCTCGTTCTTGTAGTGATGTAGCCGGTGGGCCCTCCAGATGTAGCGATAGAGACGCGATTTCGGCTGGTAACGCGAGTGGATCAGGTAGTGCGTCCACTCATAGGTCAACAAGATCGCGAGACCCGTAGCCGAGGCCGTCACTCCTAGACGGAAGGTCGGTAGAAGCAGCAGGTAAAGCACGAGGACGACCGGTACGGCCCGGGTCAACACCGGCAGAGGAACAAAGATCCACTCGACCTTGCGGGGGTCGGAATGATGGGCTCGGTGCTTACGAGCAACGAGCGGATCCACCTGGCGTCCGAACAACTTCCGAGGTTTGAAGTGCAACACGAAGACGTGGATCGTCCACTCTACGAAAGGCTCAAGGGCGATCAAGCCGCCGACGACGACTGCGTCCCATCGGGTCCAGCCGCCCAACGCCACCCGGATGATGACGGCCAGAGCGAGAGCGCCGGAGATGATCCGGGCATTGCGATGGCTCCAGAAGAAACGCGTTTCCTCGGCCAGCGTCGTCTTTCCCGACGAGCGCGCTACGCCACCCTGCGAGTCCACCTCAGTCTCCTTCCACGAGTGCAGCGATCACTCCGGTCATCGCGGTACTGCCTTTCTCCAGCAATGTGCGAGCCGCTTGCTCGGCAGAAGGGCCGTCACCACTCCGGAGAGCTCCGGCTATAGCGTCACGAGAATCGAGGTCTTCTAACTCTCGCGCGAACACGGGATAGACGAGCTCGAGGACCGGCTCGTAAGCGGAGCGCAACGAGTTGTATGCCAGCCGATAGGCGATGTTGTCCGATCCATCCACGAGAAGGTCCCAGAACGCGACATCGAGCCGTGCCTGCGTCTCTGGTTCGCCCGCCGTCGACATCTCGCGCACGACCTGTTCGACGCGATCGACGATTTCGGCGGATGCGCGTACGGCGGCAAGCCTCGCCACATCAGGCCCGATGCTTGCCCGCATCTCCATGATCGACCGAACGACCTCAGGATCGAAGCTCTCCCCGCGGATCAGAAGACGCGGAAGCAGGTCGAGTCCCGCCGTCCGCCGGTAATCGAGGATCTTCGTGGGGCCGCCGTGGGTGATCTCGACGAGGCCCGCCTGGGCCAAGCGTTGCAACGCCTCGCGGATCGCCTGACGGTTGACCGCCAGCACACCGGTCAGGGAACGCTCCGCCGGCAGCGCCTCCCCCGGCTCCAGCCCGCCGGCTAGGACCTCGTCGACGAGTTGGTCGAAGACCGCAGCGGAGGCAGAGCGACGGTGCACGCGCTGGAGGGGCATCCGCCCACTCTGGCACCAAGGGAGCCACTGGTCAAGTGGTCAGACCACAGACTTTTCCTAAGCCGGGTGGCGGCTCCCAAAAGCTCATTTTCTGGTGATCGAGACCGGCTAGGTCTGGACGTCTGGATCCCGCTCAGTCGCCTTGTCCTCCAGCTCGACGGCCCGGTCGCGTTGCCTCGCCGCCTCTTCCGCCTGCCTGCGGGCGGCAACCTCGGCCTCCCCCGCGCGCTGAGCTGCAGCTGCAGCTTCCCGCCGCTGCTCAGCAGCCTCTTCGCGCCGGGACTCGAGCTGACGCTCCTTACCGCGGGTGAACCAATAGATCGCGCCGGCGATGAGAAGCACAACTAACACGATTACAGCGATCATTGCGATGTTGTCCACGTTTCCTCCCTCCCGTCCGCCTGCCCCCACTACTACCCCTCATCCGGCAGACGAGAAACACCCCAACCGATCGACAACGCGAGGGATGCGAGCTATGTCTTTATCTAGGGAGCGCACAGGCGACGCCGGTGCCCTTCAAGCCGCAGTAACCATGGGGGACTTTGTGGAGGTATTGCTGGTGGGACTCCTCGGCGAAGTAGAAGGGGCCGGCGGAAGCAAGCTCGGTCGTGACGGGCTCGAACCCCCGGGCCCGTAGTGCTTCGTCGTAAATGGCCGTCGCTTCTTCGGCCACGCGCTTCTGATCATCGGTGGTGTAGTAGATCGCCGACCGATATTGCGTGCCTACATCGTTTCCCTGGCGCATCCCCTGGGTGGGATCGTGCTCCTCGAAGAAAACGCGCAACAGCTCTGCGTACGAGATGACCGCAGGGTCGAACGCCACAAGCACCACCTCGGTATGGCCGGTGAGACCGCTGCATACCTCTTCATAGGTCGGATGGGGGGTCATCCCGCCGGCATAACCGACGGCAGTCGAATAGACGCCATCGAGTGACCAGAACAACCGCTCCGCCCCCCAGAAACAACCGAGGCCGAATACCGCCGTCTCTATGCCATCCAGAAAGGGCGGCTCGAGCGGTGTGCCCAGAACTGCATGGCGCCCCGGCACCTCGAAGGGTCGCTCCGTGCGGCCGGGCAACGCGCCATCCCGGTCGGGCATCTGCATCTTCTTGCGCAGGAACATGTCACCTCCGTGAATGAACGAACCCGAAGTCTAGTGCGGGAACGTCTTTACGAACCTGCTAGCGACAGAAGGAATAGCCTTCCCGAGGCCGAAAGATAATGCGGAGGGGTCTTTCCTAGAAGAGCCTGAAATGCCGGGCTCTGCCCTCAGATCTGCTCGAGAAGGAGCCTGATGAGAAAAGCCTTAGCGATCGTCCTCGGATTGTTCGTCACTGCCGGTGCGGCCCCCTTCGCAGCCGACAACGCCTCGGGTCAAGCTTCGGCCCCCAAGCCATGTGGTCTGACAACGCTTGAAGCCACGATCGAGATCGCCGAAGACGGCACGCTGGTGTGCGCAGAGGGACAGCCCATCGTCGTCCGTGACGAGCTGGCCGAGCCCGGTGCCCGGCGCGCCAAGACCCGGCGGGAGCTTGCCACCTTCTTCACGATCGCCGACGTCCAGCTTGCCGATGAAGAGTCCCCCGCTCGAGGCGAGTGGGCGGACAAATGCGAGGACCATCCCCTTAATGCAGCTTTCCGACCCCAAGAGTCGATGGTTCCCCACCTGATGAACGCTCACATCCTGGCGGCCAACGAGATCGCAGCGAAGGGCGGCCCCATCCTAAAGAAGGACTTCGACTTCACGGTCGCTCTCGGAGACCTAGCCGACAACCAGCACTACAACGAGATCCGGGCGATCATCGACATCTTCGACGGAGGCCAGCTCGTCGATCCCGACAGCGGTGACGAC
The DNA here is from genome assembly GCA_051001455.1 of Actinomycetota bacterium. Taxonomy (GTDB): domain Bacteria; phylum Actinomycetota; class CADDZG01; order CADDZG01; family WHSQ01; genus JBPCNH01. The sequence continues at coordinate 17,851 of JBPCNH010000011.1, read as the reverse complement.
GGCTACGACGGAGTGCAGGGATCCGACCCGCGCGGCGCCGGGGGAGAGACGATCGCCAGCCCTATCGAGGGTGAGAGCCTCCTGGATATCGCCAACGAGCCTTTCTGGGCCGCCGGCCTGCGTCTCGGTGGGAAACCGATGCCGTGGTACACGTTGCCCGGCAACCACGACATCAAGACGCAGGGAACGATCCCCGACGACAATCCCGCATGGAAGGCCTTCATCCGCCAGTGGGCCGTCGGAAGCATCAAGGTCACCGATATCGGCCCCGACCACCAACAAGAGCTCTGCCAAGATCCGACCAAAGCCACCAGTCCCGACTTCTGGATGAAAGTGCTCGCGAACCCCGGTACGACGAAGGTGGTTCCAGCCGACCCCGACCGGAAGATGATCGAGCGTTCCCAATGGATCGAGGAGCACAGCAACACGACGGGCATACCGGTCGGGCACGGATATCTCCCCGAGTCCGGCCGCTGCTCGAACGAGGATGGAGAGACACTCGACCGCGCTTGCTGGAGCCGCACCGACGGAGACTTCCATTACGTCGGGCTCGACACCGCTGCGTCCGAAGGGCGAGAGACCGGCAACGTCGACCCGCCGCAGTTCGCCTGGCTCGAACGACAGCTGATGAAGTCGTCGCGCACGTACTTCGATGCCGAGGGGCAGAAGCAGATCAACAAGGATGGCTCGGACAAGCTCATCGTCGTGATCTCGCACCACACGATCTCCTCGACGACCAACGACGGGACGGTGCCAGGCACCTCCAATGCGCACGACGGAGAGGACCTCAAAGCGCTGTTGCTCCGCTTCCCGAATGTGATCCTGCAGGCGAGTGGACACACGCATCAAAACAAGATCTGGGCCCATAGCGACGAGGAGAAGGGAACTGGCTACTGGGAGGTAAACAACTCAGCCGTGGTCGACTCGCCTCACCAGAGCCGGACCATCGAGATCGCGGACAACCGCGACGGCACTTTGTCGATCTTCGCGGTGGTGTTCGATGCGCTCGTCCCACCCGACTATCGGGCCATGGACTGGCACGGGCACGATCACACCGACGAGGTGGCATTGGGAGGTGCCGATCGACCCAGCAATGAGAACTGGCTGGCCTCGGCCGCGCGCGAGATCGGGTTCCACGATCCGCAGGCAGACCTGACGAAGATCGGTGAGCCCGAAGACCGCAACGTGGAGCTTCTGGTGCGCGCACCCTTCAAGCTACGGAGCGGAGGCTCCGGGACAGGACAAGACAAGGGGGCGGACCGCGGCGGATCGGGACACAACCATGACAACGCGGGCGGTGGGTCCGATCACGCGACCGGGGGATCGGCTACGGTCGGCGCGGCCGCAGCTCGGCCGGGCGGATCGGCGCTTGCGCTGACCGGGTTTGCACTCGCAGGCTTACTCGCGCTCTCGCTGGCTCTCATCGGGGCGGGAGCACTCTTGCGCGCGAGGACCCGGACTACGTCCTCGTCTTAGCGCGTACGGCTACGCGACGTTCCGCGTAACGAGACCATCCAGCAGATTCTCGGTGGCCCGAGTGATCTCGGCAACGGCCGTGTCGAAGGCCTCTTGGTTGGCCCGGCTCGGCTTCCGGTAGCCACTTACCTTGCGCACGAACTGAAGCGCAGCAGCCTCGATGTCCTCGGAGCTGAGATCGGGTTCGGTACGCAGGGTCTTGATCGAACGGCACATATCCCCTCCTGACGGACATGTTGGTTGTGGATACCAACAATAACCAGGCCAGCGGGCGCCTAGCCCGGTCGAGTGAGTATCCGAGGGATACGACGGGTATCACGTGTTAGATGACCACGATTCTAGAGTCTGAGCTCACAGGAGTAACCGAGGTTGATCGAGAGTTGACCGCGATCGAAAAGGAGCTCGATCTCCTGCTGAACATCACGCCCATCAACGCGGTGGACGCATGGGTGGACTCCGAACGCAGTGGGTTCTCAGCTCCTCCCGCGTTGCAGTCCAGGCCTCTCGACTTCGAACCGGATTCGTGACCTTTGCCCCGAAATCCTCCTGAAAGTTCTGTTGGTAATTGCTGGGCCGCCAGCGTTCCAGCTCGGGTAGGAAGGAGCCGTGGGTGCGGACCTTAAGATGCAGGCCATGACGAACCAAGATCTCGAAGCACTCGACTCGCGGGAGCTCCACGAACGCGCCATCGCCCTCGCGAAGGAGAAGCGCGACCTCGGTTTTGCTTGGCGTCTCCTGAAAGCGCTTCCTGCCGCCCAAGCGGCGGGCGGCGACGTCGAGGAGGCTCAGGGGGACATCATGAAACTGAGCGCGCTCCTAACCGACGCCATCAACACGAGCTCGGACCCGGGGGCCCTAGAGGGACTCCGCCCCCTCTACATCGACTACCTTCGCTCCCACTCCTGACCGTCTCTGCCTTTCGCTCCGTTCCCTGGGGACCGGATGCGCAAACCGAACGGCAGCATTGCTAGTCGGCCGGTTCTGAAGCGTGACCAAAGGTGCGATCGAGGAACGATTGCATCGATGCCCGCACCTGATCTGAAGCCCACGCCTCCCGCACCTCGTCGTCGTGAGCCGCGCCGTGAGTACGGGCCCGCTCGGCCACCGGCCACCGCACGGCCTCCTTGGTCAACCGAAACGTCTCTTTAGGGATCCCCGCCAGCCGCCTCGCCACCTCGAAAGCTCTGTCCATGAGGGCGCCCGGCGTCACCACCTCGTTGATGAAGCCGCGTCGCATAGCTTCCGCCGGCCCGTAGAGACGCCCGAAGTACAGGGCCTCTTCCAGGAACTGCGGCGCAACACGGTACCTCGCGATCTCCAACGCCCACGCAGGAAACGGGACGCCGACTTTCAGTTCGGCAAGTCCGATGCGCACGTCCTCGGTATCGACGGCCACCACATGGTCGGCAGCACACGAGATCACACACCCGCCTGCGATCGCATGTCCGTTCACGGCAGCGACCACCGGACGCGGGAACATGAACAACCTGCCGAACGACTCGGACAGTTTCACTTGAGACCGAGCGAGATACTCCGGGCTCTCGGCCAGTATCCGGAATAGATCCGCTCCTGCGGAGAAAGCTTCACCGCGCCCGCTGACTATTAGAGCGATCGCGTCGGACCTGTCGATCTCGTCTAGTGCAGCGGCGAACGAACCCAGTACGTTCCCGTCGAGCGCGTTGACCGGAGGATTCACAACCTCCAAGACTGCGATCCCGTCCCGTAGCTCCCACTCGACCATCGAGCAAGTATGACCGGGCTAGGCCGACGGTTTAGAACTAAACCCCGCTCTCATCCCCGCGCGGCGGGATGCGGCCGCCGGGAGCCGGCGGGTCGTCCTGGGACGGAGGCGGACCCTCGGCGGTGTCGGGATCGACATCAGGCGCCTGCGAGGTGTCTGCAGGAGACTTGTCCGGAGGCACCGTCTCGACGTCCTCGCGCTCCTCTTTCTCCAGTTCCTCTAGTTCTTGGATCGAGATCGGTTGAGTGGACTCGTCCTTCGATGCCATGTCGTCCCTCCTATTCGAACTCCCGAAGGAATCCGTCCGTGTAGGTGTTGCGGCTGCGTGCAACTACCTGTGACCCTTACCCAACCCCTGAGCAAGCTCACCTCTAGGAAGGACTCAGGCGCCGAAGAAAGCGCCCAGTTCGAGCGTCCGCAGGGTCAGGCCGGCGTCATCGAGCCAGCCTTCGGGCGGCGCGCTGTCATAAAGCTCGTCGAGGAACAGCTCGACCGTCTGATTCTCGAGTGGTATCCCGGCCGCTCCCCAGAAAGTCAGGGCCGTGGCGCGCTCCCACGGCCCCCACCAGTCCTCGGCGGCCTCCCGAGACCAGCGCAGGGCCCATTCGGCCATCTCCGTCTTAGGTCCCGACGCCAACCAGTAGGCCCCGGCAGCGGCGAAGGTCGGGTAGGCGCCTCCGGTGAAGCGTCCCGTGAGATCCGCCTCGCCGCGCAGTAGATCGATGGCTCGCGGACCGGGGTCTCGCTCTACCGCCAACAGCGCGCAGGTAGCGGATGCGGTTGCCCACACCCGGCTCGCCGCCGGGTTGTCGAGCTCACCCGGCACGTTGTGCGGAGAGTCGAGCCATGCCTGAGCAGGCGTCTGCACCTCCTGCAGGAAATCAGCCGCTATCACCGCTGCCCCGGAGGAGGCGAGACCCAGCAGCTTTAGATGGCACAGTCCCTCACCCGTAGCGCCGGGGGAAGCGGAACCACTCGGTCCTATGAACGCGCCCATCTCGTCTTGAGCCGGGACGTCGGGCGGGCCTTCGACATCGTCGCCCCCGAGACGCAGAGCGCGCCACGACTGCCACTCATCACCGGTATCGAGGACCTGCTCGAGTGCCAGCTGCTTATCGATAGCCATCGTTGGAGACTACGAGCAAAGGCTCTAGTTCGGTCATAGGAAGCGACCCTAGCGGTCAACGATGGAGCTCTGAAGAGAAAGCTCGGATCTCGGACTAGGCTGGATGTCGGACCTAGAGCGAGGAGAGAGTTGAGCCAGGATCAGAGTCCGCTCACCGTAGCCGTCACGGGACCGACCGGGGACATCGGCAGAGCCTTCATCCGAGCCCTCGAGGGCGCCCCTCAGGTCGAGCGTGTGATCGGGATGGCGCGCCGTCCTTTCGATCCTGAGACCGAAGGATGGACCAAGACCGAGTACATGCAGGGCGATGTCCTCGATCGCGACTCCGTCGACATCCTCGTCAAGGACGCCGACGCCGTGGTCCACCTGGCATTCCTGATCGTGGATGCAGGTGGCGATGACGGTGCCGTGAACCTGCAAGGTTCCCGCAACGTGTTCGAAGCCGCCGTTTCTGCCGACGCTAAACGGCTGATCTACACCTCGTCGGTAGCGGCCTACGGCTTCCACGCCGACAATCCCAGTCCTCTCGACGAGAGCGTGCCGCCACGCGGCACCCAGGGATACCCTTATTCGGCTCAGAAAGCCCAAGTCGAAAATCTGCTAGAAGAGGCCACCGCCACATCGCAGATCGCGGCCTACACCTTCCGTCCCTGCATCGTCGCGGGACCGACCGCCTTGTCCTTGATCGAAGAGATCCCGTTCGTGCAACTAGGCGACAAGATCCCTACGGCAGTGAAGAAGATCGTTGGAGCGGTCCCACTACTCCGCCCGGTGGTGCCGGATCCTGGTGTGCCCTTCCAACTCGTGCACGAAGACGACGTCGCGAGGGCGCTCTTGACGGCAACGATCGGTAAGGGCAACCCCGGGGTCTACAACCTGGCCGGTGACGGTGACGTCACGATCTCCGATCTAGCACGAGCGCTCGGGTGGTATTCCCTCCCGATCCCCGAGATAGCGCTGGACGCGACGATAAAGATCGTGTCTCGCCTCCCGCTCATGCCCGCGAAAGCGTCATGGTTGAACGCCATCAGGGTGCCGGTCCTGATGGATTGCAGCAAGGCGAAGACCCAACTCGGATGGGAACCCGAATACGACGCGCTGGCGACCCTCGCCGACACCGTGAACGCGGCCCGCGAAAAGGGCCTCGTCTAACCACTTTCGCTTAGAGGGGGGCGAAGGCTCGGTTCAGTAGGTCTTGGTGTTCTTGGCTATGGATGCTCGATGAGCCTGTGGCCGGACTCCCGCTCTCGGGGCGAGAGACCCGGTGCAAGTTGCGGCCTTCGGGCATCTGTCGATCTAGACGAGCCTGGATGAAGGTCCATGCGGCCATGTTCGCCGGCTCTTCCTGAACCCACACGATCTCTTTGGCGTTCGGATACCGCTCGAAAACGGCATCGATCGCCGCGCGCGGGAACGGATAGAGCTGCTCGAAGCGGATCACCGCGGCCGGCGCGCCCTCTTCATCACGCCGCTCCATCAACGGATACGCGATCTTGCCGCTACACAGCAAAAGCCGCGTTACCGAGGCGGGATCCTCTGCACTCGAGTCGTCGAGCAACTCTCTGAAGTGCCCATCGGTGAACTCGGCTGCGGTGCTGCGAGCTACGGCGCTGCGCAGCAGCGATTTCGGAGTGAAAACGACCAGCGGCTTGCGAAGCGTGCGATGCATCTGGCGCCGCAAGAGGTGGAAGTACTGAGCGGCCGTGGTCGGTTGTGCCACCTGGATGTTGTCCTCGGCCGCTAGCGTGAGGAAGCGTTCGATACGCGCGCTGGAATGCTCGGGTCCTTGACCCTCGTATCCGTGCGGCAGTAGCAGGACAAGGCCACTCGATTGCTTCCACTTGTCCTCGCCGGCGACAACGAACTGGTCGACGACCACCTGACCGGCGTTCACGAAGTCTCCGAATTGCGCCTCCCACAACACAAGGGCATCACCGTTGGCTACCGAGTAGCCGTACTCGAAGGCCATCACGGCGAATTCGCTGAGGATCGAGTCGAGGGAGCGGAAGGTCGCTTGATCCTCGGCGAGGTTCTGAAGCGGCACGTACTCCTCTTCGGTGCGGTAGTCCACCAGCACCGAATGGCGCTGGCTGAAGGTGCCGCGCCGGGAATCCTGTCCCGCCAACCGGACCCGGAATCCCTCGAGTAACAGCGAGCCGAAAGCGAGCGCTTCTCCCCCGGCCCAATCGACCGCATCCTCATCCAGCATGCCGGCACGTTTCTCGATCTGCTTCTTCAGCTTGGGGTGTGGTTCGAATCCATCTGGGAAGGTGGTCAGGACCTTGTGCACCTTGTCGAGGATCGGGCGTTCCACGCCGGTCGCGACGGGAAGCAGGACTCCATCGGGGTCCGGGGGTGGTTGCGCCCGCGGTTTCTCTTCGGGGATCGCCTCCTTCGTCTGCTCGAAAGCATCCTGGAGACGAGAACGGAAGTCCTCGAAGGACTGCTCGGCTTCTTCAACGGTGAGATCGCCCTTGTTGAGCAGCTTCTCGAGGTAAAGCTTGCGCACGCTGCGGCGTTCCTCGATCTGCGAATACATAAGCGGCTGCGTGTACGAGGGGTCGTCTCCCTCGTTATGTCCGTAACGCCGGTAGCAGACGAGGTCGATCACGATGTCGGTGCCGAACTTCTGGCGATACTCGAAAGCCAGCCGCATCACACGCACGCAGGCTTCGGGATCATCGCCGTTGACGTGGAAGATCGGCGCCTGGATCGTCTTCGCCACGTCGGTCGCGTACTGGGTGGAGCGGGCGTGCTCTGGCGATGTCGTGAAGCCGATCTGGTTGTTGACCACGATGTGGACGGTCCCGCCCGTGCGATACCCATTCACCTCGGAAAGCTGCAGCGTCTCGGCAACGACTCCTTGGCCGGCGAAGGCGGCATCGCCGTGCAGCAGGATCGGCAATACGGAACCGTGGTAGCCAACGCCAAGCAAGTCTTGTTTGGCACGCGCCATCCCTTCAACGACCGGGTCAACCGCCTCGAGATGGGAAGGGTTCGACGCCATCACGACGCCGATCGTGTTCTCGTTCCGAGCCGTGAAACGACCGGTCATCCCGAGGTGGTATTTCACGTCACCCGAACCTTGGACCTGGTCGGGCAAGATGCTGCCCTCGAACTCGCTGAAGATCTCGCTCGCCGGTTTCCCGACGATGTTCGCCAGCAGATTCAGGCGTCCACGGTGGGCCATGCCGATCACAGCTTCGATCAAGCCCGCGGTCGCCGCGTCCTCCAAAAGGAAATCGAGCATCGGGATAACGCTTTCGGCACCCTCGAGTGAGAACCGCTTCTGACCGGTGAACTTGGCGTGCAAGAAGCGCTCGAACGATTCCGCCGCGTTCAGACGATCGAGGATGTGCTTCTTGTCCGATGGAGACAGCTCCGGAGGCTTGGCCTCGACGCGCTCCTGGATCCACTTCTTCTGCTCGACGTGGCTGATGTGCATGTACTCAACGCCTACGGTCCCGCAATACGCATCGCGCAGGTTGTCGATGGTGTCCCGCAGGGACATCTTGTGTTCGCCGAGCAACCCATCGGTGAGGAACTCTCGGTCGAGGTCCCAGACGGTGAGCCCGTAGTGCGAGAGGTCGAGCTCCGGATAGGAGAGGACCTCCCATGCGATTGGGTTGATCTCGGCGAGGAGATGCCCCCGCACGCGGTACATGTTGATCAGCTGGATCACCCTCGACTGCTTCTCGAGCGTCAGGTCGATGTCCTCGATGGTCGAGACGTCACGGCTCCAGCGAACCGGCTCGTAAGGGATGCACAGAGAAGCGAAGATCTCGTCGTAGAAACGATCGGACCCGAGCAACAATTGATGGATGTAGTTCAGGAACTCACCGGATTCGGCGCCCTGGATCACACGATGGTCGTAAGTCGAGGTGATCGTGATGAGCTTCGAAACCCCGATCTGAGCCAGCCGCCTGGGATCCGCCGCCTCGTACTCGGGCGGGAACTTGATCGCACCCGTTCCGATGATCACACCCTGCCCCGGCATAAGGCGGGGAACGCTCAGGGACGTGCCGACCGTCCCGGGATTGGTAAGCGTGACGGTGGTACCTGAGAAATCCTCGACCGTCAGCTTGTTGTTGCGAACCTTCTTGATCAGATCCTCGTAGCAAGCCCAGAAACCGGAGAAGTCGAGCTCGTCGGCGTTCTTGATGTTCGGGACGTAAAGGACGCGGGAGCCATCATCCTTGCTGACGTCCACTGCGAGCCCGAAGTGCACGTGCTTGTTCTGCACGAGATAGGCCTGCCCGTCTACCTCGGTGTAGCTGGCCTTCATCGCCGGGCGCGCTTCGAGCGCCCGCATGATCGCGAAGCCGATCAGATGGGTGAAAGACACCTTCCCGCCGCGCCGTTGCGCCAAGTAGCGGTTGATGATGCGACGGTTCTCCTCGAGGAGCTTGGCCGGGATGGTGCGCACCGAAGTGGCCGTCGGGACCTCGATCGAGGCCTGCATGTTCTCGGCGATCTTCGCGGAGATGCCTCGCAGCGCCACGGCTCCCTCGGGGACCTGCCCCTCGGCAACGGCCTTCTTTTCGGCGGCCGGCTGCGGGGATGTCTCGGCGGCGCGCTCCTTGGCCGTGCTCTCTGGTTCGGCCCGGGCAGCTCGGGCCGGAGGCTGGGGCGTCGCCGGACTGTAGTCCTCGAAGAACTCCTGCCACTCATCGTTGACCGAGCGAGGGTTCTCGAGATAGCGCTGGTGCATCTCGTCTACGAGCCAGCTATTCGGTCCGAACGCCTCACGCTCGAGATTGCTGTCCAAAAAAGTCACCTTCAGGGCAGGTTGGTCGATTTTTTCCCTATCTCAAGTGTAGATGCCACACTGTGTACCCGATACGGGCCGATCGACTCGGAATCGGGCCTCCTTACCTGCGTTGTGGCTCCTGGAACATCTCGACCCCCGGAGGAACCTTGCTGAACGGCAGTAGAACGACCCATCGCGCCCGGCCGAAGCTCGTGACCCCCCCGTTCCTGCTGATCACGTTTTCAACCTTCGCTTACTTCGTTTCGATCGGCACGCTCCTCCCTACCCTCCCCCGCTACGTAGAGGGTCCACTCGGGGGCAACAGCGTCTCGGTCGGTCTGGTGATCGGCTCCTTCGCCTTCTCTGCGGTCGTGGTGCGCCCCTTCATCGGTGGGATCGGCGACAGGCGCGGGCGCAGGATGCTGATGATCGGAGGAGCGGCAGCCGTCGCCATCTCGATAGCAGGCTATGCAGCCGTCACCACGATCGTTCCCCTGATTGCGCTGCGGCTCGTGACCGGGATGGGCGAGGCCGCCTTCTATGTCGGCGCGGCCAGCGCTATCAACGACCTCGCTCCCGACGAACGACGCGGCGAAGCGCTGAGCTTCTTCTCGCTCGCCCTCTATTCAGGCATCGGGGCGGGCCCCGTGATCGGAGAGTTCGTCCTCCACGCATCAAGTTTCACGGCCACTTATCTGGTTGCGGCGGCGGCGGCCGTCGTCGCGGCGGCCATCGGACTGCGCGTGCCCGAGACCCGTTCGGACGAAGTGCGCAACGCGCTGGTCGTACCCGGCAACCGTTTCGTCCACAAGGCCGGGCTCGTCCCGGGAACCATCCTCGCTACGAGTGTGTGGGGTTTGGCCGGCTTCTCGACCTTCATCCCCCTCTACGCGCTCGACATCGGGATGTCCGGCTCCAAGCTCGTCTTCGCCACCTATTCGGCGGTGGTGCTCGCGATCAGGAGCATCGGGGCGCGACTCCCGGACATCCTCGGGCCCCGGCGCGCCGCCACCTCGGCACTGGCAACGTCGGCGATCGCGCTCGCCCTCATCGCGCTGTGGGCATCCCCCGCCGGGCTCTTCATCGGGGCGGTCCTGTTCGGGATCGGCCAAGCACTGGCGTTCCCGGCGCTGATGACCCTGGCGATCAGGGGCACCCCGGCAACCGAGCGAGGAGCCGTCGTGGGGACGTTCACCGCTTTCTTCGACCTCGCCTTCGGAGCCGGGGCTCTGTCCCTCGGCGCGGTGGCAGCGCTACTCGGCTACCGGGGTCTCTTCTTCACCGCTTCGCTCGTGGCGGTGGTCGGCATGCTGCTGCTTCATTTCTACGTCTTCAGGGAGCGGAGCCAGGAACTGGTGGAAGAAGCGCGTTTCCCCGAGCACCTCTAGGAAGCAGGACTGGGGTTTCGCCGTTCAGAAGTAGCGGATAGTCCTCATGCGACTGCTACGCTTTGAGGGCTTCGTGGCGGCCGTAGCTCAGTCAGGTAGAGCACTCGGTTGTGGTCCGAGATGTCGCCGGTTCGAACCCGGTCGGTCGCCCTCTTAAGAAACGTCTAGCGCGGCAGCAGGATGCGACAGACGAGCCCATAATCGTTGCTCGCCTTCGACACCGCCTGCGGCATCGGCTTCGATACATCGAGCGCCACGGCACCCTGACCACCAACGTGGCCATAAGACCCCGGCATCGTCGACGTCTTGGTCGTGGCCCTCGGGGACGACCGACTCGTAACGAGCGGCCATCTTGAGGGCGCGGAAGTCACGCAGATCTACTATCGAGATGAAGCCTTGCGAGCGTCCATCGGTGTAGGCGAACCTGCAGGCTTTGTTGGCCGTTCTCCGAGGCTCATCGCTTCGTTCTGATAGTGCGGGAGAATCTCGGCGCCGAGGAGCTGAGGCGACTCGCCGCGATGGGATTACCCGGTAGCGCCTGCGCACCGGCCACCTGCGGCACGAAAGACAGTGCGAGCAGAACTCCGAGCGATACAGCCACCATCCTGATGCGCACTAACGCCTCCATCGCTGGCTTGCTTGGGACGTTCGGCACACCCCTCTATTAGTGGTGACGGCAGGGCATGAACCGTTAGGGGGTGGTTCCCCCGTAAACTGCCCGGCGGGTCGCTAGCTCAATTGGCAGAGCAACGGACTCTTAATCCGTAGGTTCAGGGTTCGATTCCCTGGCGACCCACCACTGTTTTCCCTGGTCAGAGGCCACATTCGAGTTTCTGTCGTATCGCGCTATTAGCGTGAAGTCCGCAATAAGTCCGCAGGACGGCGGCGACATTTTCTGGGAGGCGCGAATGGCACACGTGATCAAGGTCGAGCGTGCGACCAAGGACGGCAAGAAGCGGCACGCATGGAAAGTCCGTTACCGCGATCCCGATCGCGTGGAGAAGGCGAAGACCTTCGACAAGAAGTGCGACGCCGAGAAGTTCGCCTCCACCATCGAGACAGACATCCTGCGCGGCGACTATGTCGACCCGAGGGCCGGCAAGGTCGCTCTGAACGACTGGGCGGCCAAGTGGGTTGCTACCCTCACCGTCAAGCCGAGGACACGAGTGAGTTACGAGTCGCTGCTCCGCAGCCGCATCCTCCCGACGTTCGGCAAGCGGCAGCTCGCCGGGCTCCGGCGCTCCGACATCCAGGAGTGGATCGCCTCGATGCTCGAGGAAGGCCTCTCCCCCAGCCGGACGCGCCAGGCCGTGATCGTGCTGCGCCTCATGCTCGACGCGGCGGTCGACGACCGGCTCATCGCAAGAAACCCCGCCGATCGCATCAAGCTGCCGAAGATCCCGCACAAGGAGGCCGAATACTTCGACCCCGCGGTTGCCGACCAGCTCGTAAACGCGGTGCCGGAGAAGTTCCGTCTCCTCTTCCGCGTGCTCGCCACCCTTGGCCTCCGCTACGGAGAAACGGTCGCACTGCGCCGCCGCCACGTCGATTTCCTGCGGCGTCGCTTGCGCGTCGAGGAATCGCTGGCCGACGTCAGCGGGCAGCTCATCTTCGGACCGACGAAGTCACACGCCGAACGGGCCATTCCCTTGCCGCCGTCGTTGATGAGCGAGCTCGAGCAACACCTGGGAACGATCGACTCCGATCCAGAGACGTTGCTTTTCACCGGCGAGAAGGGTGGGCCGCTGCGCTATCGCTACGTCTACATGGACGTCTGGCGCCCGCTGCTCAAGAACTTGGGTCTCCCAACTGTGGGGTTGCACGCATTGCGTCACTCAGCCGCGGCGCGCCTAATCTCCGCCGGTGCATCCCCAAAAGCCGTGCAATCGATCATGGGCCACCGCTCCGCAGCATTCACCCTGACCGTCTATGGACACCTTTTCGACGAAGATCTCGACGCGCTTGCCAAACGGCTAGACATCATTGCCTGAGATGGGAAGGCCGCCCGACGGGGAGTACTACGTCGACAACAGAACCGAGCATGTCGCCCAAGGCGACGTGTTCCGGGATGTGCCATTCACGTGGGTCGTTGCGCCTAGTGGCGGGGCGGTCGGTTTCGCGGGTTACGGAATGCTCATCACGTATACGAGCGGGATGATGCTGCAACCCCCGGGGACCAAGGGCTACAAACACAGCTACCGGCTGCTCGCTCCGGTACTGAGCTTCCCAGCACTCATGGACATCGGTTTCTCCGAGGAACAACTTCTAGAAGTCCGGCGAAGCGACAAGTACATGTCCATGATGTATCTGCCGGCCTATCCCGATGAGTTTCCGGAGAGCGCGGCCTTGCCCTACCGCGCCACCCTCGTGCACCAGGATGTCCTCGAAAATCGAATCACCCAGTTGCAAGGTCCAGCGGCTCTACAGCTGCAACTGAAATTGGCAACAGCCTTCCTCGGAGGCAAGTGGGATCCTGACGACCTCAAGCCTGATCAAAGCGACCACTGGAATCCCTAAAGAGCTGGCCCCCACTCATCCGGTGGAACTTCTTCACGTCGGCGCCTTGGCGCGGGCCCTGCGGATTCCTCGTCTAGCTGACTTGGAATCTCAAACATCCGCGTCAGCAGCTTTGTCACTTCAGACTCAGGAATCTTCCTGTGACCGCTAGGCAGTCGTACACCGCTGATGTAGCCCTTATCGATCCAATTGCGGACCGTGCCAGAGGAGATCTGAAGCTGTTCGGCGGCCTCACCGACGGAAAGCAACTTCGATCCAGTCACGGCCCACTCCTTTCTCCCGTGGAGCTTTTATAGATTCTAAGGATTCTTGAGACTCTAAAGATTCTTGAGAAATTATCGGCTTTCTTCCCCTGGATGTAAAGCCTTGGCAGGGTCCCCTCCGGGGCCCAGCCCGGGGGGGACAGCCTACGATGACACCAATAAGGGACACAGCTTGGGACATTGGGGGTGGACAAAACAAGCCTATAAATTCTAAGATTCCTTGATAACGCACCTAAGAGCGCATGAAGGAAGGGACAGAGAAAGCGTCAATGACACCATCAGGAAGGGGCTACGAATCATCACATCCATGGCTCACCTTCGGAGGGCTCGATCTAAGGAAGGCTCCCCACCACCTGTGGATGCTTCTAGGTGAGGCAGGCTCAAAAATTGAGCATCTACGAGGCGTTCCCCTTCGCCCGGAAGCTCAACAGCGTCTCCAGGAGATCTATCTCGCCAAGGGCGTCTGGGCAACAACGTCGATCGAGGGCAACACGCTAACGGAGGAGCAGGTCCGCTCTGCCATCCAAGGTCGCTTGAAGGTGCCGCCCTCCCGGGAGTACCAGCGACAAGAGGTCGCAAACATCATTGAGGCCGTTAATCAGATCGCGACAGAAATGCTCCAGGACGGGCCCCGGGAGTCAGTCACGACCAGATTGATCGCTGAGTTCAACCGCATGGTCCTAAAGGGTCTTGAGCTAGCTCCAGAAGTGGTGCCAGGGGAGTACCGAACCCATTCCGTCGTGGCCGGCCCATATCTCGCTCCCCCATCGGAGGACGTTGAGTACTTGGTTGATCGACTCTGTACTTGGCTGGACGAGACTTTCGTAGTCCCGGATGGATCCGACGACCTCAAAATCGTCTACGTCATCGCTCGGGCTGTGCTGGCTCACCTTTATCTAGAATGGATTCATCCCTTTGGCGACGGAAACGGCCGCACCGGAAGACTCCTTGAGTTTCACATTCTCGTGTCGGCCGGCGTCCCATTCCCCGCCGCACATTTGCTGAGCAACCATTACAACCTGACGCGAACCGAGTACTACCGTCAGCTTGAAGCCGCGAGTCGGTCCGGCGGCGACATCGTCCCGTTCCTGTGCTACTCGGTACAGGGCTTCGTCGATGGCTTGCGGTCGCAGATTCAAGAGGTTCAGAACGAGCAGATGTCAGTGATGTTCGAGAATCACGTGCATGCCCTAGTCACGGGCAATACACCGACAGCCCACCGACGACGAACGCTGGCGCTCGAACTAGCGAAAATGGCAGGCCCTGTGCCACGAAGGGATTTGATGACCTTCTCGCCCGAGGTAGCACGCGAATACATGCACAAGACAGCTAAGACGCTGTCGAGGGATCTCACTGAGCTAAAGCGTCACGCCCTAATGATTTTCATTGAAGGCGGTTGGATCGCCAATCGAGAAGCGATGAGGTCGTTCCTCCCAGCCGCTGTCATTGCCGAACAAGAGGCTAAATAGGGGAACCTGACTCGCTAGCCCCACGAGGATCCACTCTCAATCAGTGAACCCGCTAGAGCCCACAAGGAAGACAGGACAGGGATCGAATAGGTCGACTTGGAAAGAAAGCCTCTCGCCCGGTCCAGCTTGTTCCTTGCTGGTGAAGGAACTCGGCATGTGCGTAACGCGACCGTCGGCCGCGTCGAGGCATGCGAATCCAACGTCAATGGGACCAGCGACCGGATAGTCGTAAGGGTTCAACACGAAACCCACAGCACGGGGACCGAAATCTCCCTCAACTATCCGGGCTTCGTCGACGACAAGGTCCCGGATGTTTTCGAATTGCGAGTCCGATGAACTCACGGATGTTGCGTCGACGTCGAGCTCAAATGTCGTTCCTTTAGGAAATCCTGCACCAAAGTAGACGTAGCCAATGGCGGTTGCCCCTGGACCTAACAAGTTCGGATGAAAGGTCTGGTCCTCGCCGCTCCCCAGAATTGATCCATCTTCGTCGAGTGCCGTACCGGTCACCGTCGGTCGGACAACTGTCTCCGCGGAGTTGTTGCGTAGAACCACTGGGAGGAGTCCAGCTTGCTGGTCATATCGCCCGGTATGGACTACATCCACCTCGCCGGAGTCCCCGGTAGGAAAGGAAACCGGCTCGCTTTGAAACAAGAAGGCTTCTGTTATGTCATCCGGAGGCACCTCGAAGAAGTCTTCTTCGACCACAGGTGCCTGCTCGGTCGAAGATTCTGCTTCCTCATCCTCAGCAGCGTTTGACGATGGCCCCGCTCCCTCCGAAGCCGACTGACGGCCAACAACTACTCCGACAACACCTACAAGCACAACCAATCCTGCGATCGCTGCTATTGCTCGCTTGTCCACCTAGCCTCCTTCCTAGCCCCAGAAGATCGCGGTCGGGTCGTCGTCGATCTCAGCTAACGCGGCAGAAAGATCGGGCGTGGGGTCGAACACGTCATAGAAGTGCCACTTGCCGTTGCGGTCGCTCCAATAGAGGGCCCACTTCTCCTCCTCGTACCGCAGCTGCGCGACCGTTAGGCGGCTCCACTCAGGTCCAACGTCTTCGCGCCACGGTGGTCGACGCTCAACGATCGTGACTGAATTCCCGCGGATCTCGTGCTCCATCCTGATCTTGTCCCGAACATGAGGAGGCACGCGCTCCTCG
Source organism: Actinomycetota bacterium (assembly GCA_051001455.1). Classification (GTDB taxonomy): domain Bacteria; phylum Actinomycetota; class CADDZG01; order CADDZG01; family WHSQ01; genus JBPCNH01. The sequence continues at coordinate 1,956 of JBPCNH010000011.1, read as the reverse complement.
CAGTAGCGACCAACCGCGCGCTCAACGTTCCTTCGCACCAACTCGGGAAGAGAGCCTTTGATCTGCGGAGTCACAATGGTCGAGCCTCCCTTAGAACCTTGTCTTTAATCGAGTGGTGAAGCGATCCCGGCGTCAGGACGTGGACCTTGTGATCGAGCAACGCTTCCAGGTCCAGGATCAATCGGGAGTGATCGAGCAGGCTGCGCTCCTCAGAGAACTCCACAAGGAAGTCGATGTCGCTATCGGCTCTGCTATCACCCCGCGCTACCGAACCGAATACCCGGATGGTGGTCACGCCATTACGTTCCGCAAGCTCAAGGATCGCCTGCCTCTTCGCCGCAAGAAGTTCTGTTACATCCATGGCATCCCACGCTAGTACCAGATGGCCGCAAGCCGCCCATCTTCGACTTGTTCCGGAGGACTGGGAAGACTGACAGCTTTGCCCCTAGCTATCCGGTCAGCAGTCCACGCGGCAGCAGCAGCGTCAAGCACATCATCGACCGGAGCTAGGCCCGCCTCGCCCAAGTCCTCGGGAAGAACGATGTCGTGTTGTGCGAGAAGAAGGCGGCGGGACGAAGCCCCGTTCCACGACTTCTTCGAATACTTCAGCGGTTGCCCGGCCATCCCTCGGAACGAGACTTCCGGATGAACCTCGAAAACCCGCTCGTCACTTCGGGCGATCTCATCTACCTCCTGGATCTTAGGAGCGAGCCCAAAGCTCTGCTTGGAGATACCTGCGACCCCAAGGCTCTTGCACATTGCGAGTGCGTCTGGATAGCTCGCGGCTTCGAGCACCGAACGTGGCGGCGTTGGAAAAACGCTGCTCCGACGCGGGCCCACGAATCTCCGAGCGAGACCGTCCGCCTCCCGCCCCGAAGAAACCGGTAGCCCGATCGGGATGTCGACTGCAACAACAGCAGCGCCCGGATGATCATCGAGGAGGTCCAGAAATCGCGGATAGACGCCACATCGTTCAACCGACCGGTTACGCAGGGCGACTGCCACCCAACCGTTCTTATAAGCATCGACACCCACCACAGCATTCATCGTTCCTAGAGTGTCATGTCAGCTCGAGGCTGCGCTCGATGCCGACATCGTTATCTCGGGAGCGGCCCTGGCGGCGGTCGTTGCGGTCGTCAATGTCCCTCTCGATCTGATTCTTCTCGTGGCGTTGGTCTGCGTTGCGCGGTTCGCCTCCAAGGGCCCGGTTTCGGTCCTTGATCCCGTGCTTGTCTCGGTAGTCCTCGATCGCCAGAACGGTCTGACGCCATTCGCTCCTCTCGGACGGACGCTCCGGCACAGACCCGACCGCACTCTCCAGATACTTCGGTAGCTCGTTCTCTCGATCACGGAGAAGGGCTCTGTTCCGGAGCGCCAGCTCGTTCTCGATCTGCTCGGCCCGTTCGACCAGTGGGGTCTGTTGCGCCACCCACCGCTCTCGCTCCTTCTGGGCTCGGACCAACTCCTTCTCCTCGTTACCAAGTTGTTGCAACTCCTCGGACAACCGAACCTCAACCTTGCTGGCAGCGGTCATTCGGTAGCGGAGCTGTTCCACCTCCCACTTGCGGCGGGCCTTCGCGATTGCGCCCATCGAGGCCAGCTGGATCTCTGCCTTGTGTGCCAGCTGACCCTCACGCAGGAGGCTTTCGTTGATCCGCTCGCGCTCATTGCGAAGTTGCGTCAGCCCACGGGTCTGGTCACGTGGGCCGTCAGACAACTGGTCATAAATCTCCTGCCGTTCGGCCCTTAGAGATGCGCTGTCGGCATCGCGCTGGTCGCCGCAATCTTGGCCAGTTCCCAAACCTCTAGTCCGCTCTGGTTCATCCCGCTGTCGCTTCCCAGTAAGTAGGGACCACCTGATTCTCACCAACATGGGACCACTTCTCGTCCTGGAAGCGAGCCGAGACCGGGACCGCCATGCTGACGGCTACATTATCGCGCACTCTTGATCTTCGG
>JBPCNH010000010.1:0-14020 GCA_051001455.1 Actinomycetota bacterium | reverse complement strand
GTACAGATGGTACTTCGCGTCGAGATCGGCCGAGACGGTTACCTCGTTACGCGACAGATAGAACGGGGTGTAAATCCCGTATCCCGTCGTCTTCACTTCGATGAAGCGATCCGTCCCGTCCGTCTCGTACGAGCGGATGTCGTAACCCGTCCCGTCGCCGACAGCGACCGAAGTGTGTTCGATCTTATCGGCGAGGGACGCCTTCCCCGCATGGATGAGCCGAGCGCGCTCGAAGTTGAGCGCGAATCCCTCGCCGGCGAGTCCGAGCTTCGAGTTGTGCGCCTCGATCGCCAGGTAGTCGACGGATTTCCGCGCGACGGGGGGTCGCTCTCGGACCTTGGTCGGAGACGCCTTCGCGGGCACGGGCGGATCGACGAGGGCCGCCAGAATGTCGTCGACGGTCGGCGCTGGCGGGGGTTCTATTACTGAGACTTCCACGAGCCGCGTGAGCTCCCGATCGCGCGCGAGTCGATCCTCAACGACATCGAACAGGAGCACCACTGCGGATCCTGACGCCACGGCAGTTTGGGGAGTTGCTGCGGGAGGAGCCCGCGCTGTAGTTGCGTGGCTCTTGGGCCATACGGGGGCGTGGCCTGTTTGAACCGCCCCAGGTTTGTCGGAGGCTCCATTCAGTGAGAGGATGGGGTCAGGAATACAGTTCAAGCGGTATCCAGCAAAAGTGAAGGAGCGGGTGATCCGGCTGGTTTTGGAGAATGTGGACATCTACGACTTGGAGTAGGCGGCGATCCGGTAGATCGCCGAGAAGATCGGATGCTCGGAAACTCAGGAGCTCTCCGGTGAACCCGGGGCAATTCAGGTCATAAGAATTCGCGTCGCTTGACACCCTCCGAGACTCGAACCGCCAACGGTCCGAGCCTCGGAGGCACCCGCATCACGTCGGCCAGCGGCGGCGTAGATCCTCCAGGATGATCATCGCTGCTCGAACTGTTTCCAGCGTGTCCCCGACCAGCGCGGGATCTTCATGCACCGCCTTCGAACCCCGCAAATATACTTTCTTGGCCGCAGGTGCGAGGCCCTGATCCAGAGCTCCGTGGAGGACAGCCAGTCGGATGCAATCCCCCATTGTCGGGCTTCCGTCTCTACAAATATTCCGCGCCTGGAGAGCATCCTTTACCCCACGCTCAACTGCGGACCGGCACCAGACTGTACACATCGCAAGACTTCCATGTGCATATGCGTCTAGTGCTTCGAAACGGTAGCGCAGCACGGACTCCGGCAAGCCCGGTTCGGGTACGGGCAACGAGGCGATTTCCGCGAGTCGAGAAATACCACCCGTCGCCTCCCACTTCATTCCCTGCGGGCCGAGCTTCCTCAGGCAGAGCGAAGATAGAAGATCGAGCACCGGCACCGACTCCACGGTCCAGGCATCGGAGAGATCCAACCCCGGCTCTCCTTCAGCTCGAAGAAACGCGTCTCGCATCCGTGCGAGCTTGTCTTGAACTGGCCTTGGTATTGTGGTGCGGCGCAGCGTTGCGATCTCAGAGGGTTCGTCGAGCGGCGTCCTGTACTCGTCCTTGACGAACCTGACAAGCGCGTCGGCTAGCCGATCCACCCGTCTGGCTGTCTCCCATGCCCTCGGGTCCCTCTTCCACTCGCGCGGCGCCGTGTCAGCGTCGAGCCCGAATTCGTACCGCAGTGAGGCAATGTCGTCCTCCAACCAGTCCTCAACCTGACCCCAGAATCTGCTTTCCATCGTTGCCCTCCTTGACGTTGGTCGTCGGTGTGGTGGTGGCCTCCAATGAGCCCTTCCTGACCCAAGGATACGACCGACCAGTAAACCACGCAAGTTCTTGTTATATAAGGAGTTATATGTTCAACCTGTTTGCACACACTGGTATTTCGCCACAGTACTTTCACGTGCTCGCCCAAGGACAAAAAAGAGCTACAGACGGTGCAATGCGTGGGATGCCTCGAGGCGGAGAAATCAGTGGAGCGCTGACCGAATGTGAGCGGTCTGCGGATCGCGACTACCGTCGATTCCGATAGGATTCTTTGGCTCGTGCCCGAGATCTCCTGCAGCGCGTTTCCCGCCCTCGATCAGTTCGATCCGAGAGGACGGTATTCTGGTGCGGCGATTTCTTGATACGGCGGGATGCTCGGCGGATGGCAATTGCCTCGGAGGTGACGATGACGGATGGTACCCAGATGACAGTGCCAGTGTCGGATTCTGAGCTCGTGTCCCGTTTGGGGCGTTGGGAAGCGCACCAGGGACGGTCGTTTCCCTGGCGACTTTCCTCGATCCCATTCCACGTCCTCAGCGTGGAGATCTTCCTCCAGCGCACCCGGGCCGACCAGGTCGTGCCGATCTTCGAGGAGCTCGAGCAAACCACGTCCGGCCCCGTCGACGTCCTCGCCCTCGGCCGCGATCGTGTCGACGAGTGGTTCGACGCCCTCGGCCTCAAGTGGCGGGCCGACCACTACTGGAATCTCTGCCGTGAGCTCGTGGCGGAGTATGGCGGCGAAGTCCCCGCCAACCGCGACGCCCTGATGAGCCTCCCCGGCGTCGGCCAGTACGCGGCCGGCTCAACGCTCACCTACGCCTTCGGGAAGCCCACCGGTGTCGTGGACTCGAACATCCTGCGGGTCTACTCACGCTACTACGGGATCGAGTTCTCGGATTCGGATCGGCGGAAGCGGAGTGTCCACGAATGGGTGGACAACCACCTTCCGCAGGATCCGGGGGAGGCCCGTCTCTACAGCCTCGGCTTGATCGACCTTGGCGCGCTGATCTGCACGCCCCGGTTGCCGGACTGCGAGGCGTGCCCCTTGGCCGAGACGTGCGCGTACGCCGCGTCCGGACGAGATAGCTAACCGGCCACAACGCAGCCCAGGCGCCGCCCAAGACCGGTCTGTCAGACCCCTTGCCCATCTTCCCCCCCGAGGGCCATCATGTGTCCAGGGTTGTCCAGGGTTACCGGGAGATACCATGCCAGTACGCACGCTGACTGTGTCGCAGGCCGCCGAATTTCTCGGTGTATCGGAGAAGACGGTCCGTCGCTGGGACAATAAAGGGATCCTACCGGCCGAACGGGATCCCGCAAACGACTACCGTCGATACTCCGAGATTCGTCTCGCGGAGTTCCGCCGGAAGCGCGAGCTCGTCTCGAACGACCGAACCCAGCTGAGTTCGGTTCGGCCAATCGAGTTCCGGTTCATCGACCTGTTTGCGGGGATCGGTGGCCTCCGGTTGCCGTTCGAGGACCTGGGCGGACACTGCGTTTTCTCATCGGAGATCGACAGGTTCGCCTGCCAGACGTACGAAGCGAACTTCGGCGAGGCGCCTCAAGGCGACATCACCAAGATCGCGTCGAAAGACGTCCCTGGTTTTGATGTCTTGCTGGGCGGCTTTCCCTGCCAGCCATTCAGCTTGGCCGGTGTGTCGAAGCTCGCGAGTCTGGATCGCAAGCACGGTTTCGATGATCCGACCCGCGGGACGCTGTTCTTCGAGATCAAGCGGCTCATCGCGCACCACCGGCCGCGCGCATTCCTGCTCGAGAACGTGAAGCACCTGCGGAACCATGACGGCGGGAAGACCTACGCGGTGATCCGGAAGTCGCTCGAAGACCTCGGCTACCACATCCACGATCGGGTCCTCGACGCCTGCCACGTCGTGCCTCAGCATCGGGAGCGAATCTTCATTGTCGGCTTCGATCGTGATGTGCCGTTCGATTTCCCGCGGATGCCAACCGTAGGTCCTTCCCTGAAGACGATCCTGCTCGACCACGATGAGGTGGATGAGAAGTACACCCTCAGCGACAAGCTCTGGCAGTACCTGCAGGACTACGCCGAGAAGCACCGGAAGAAGGGGAATGGATTCGGCTACAGCCTGAGCGGGCCCGACGACGTGGCACGCACTCTTAGCGCCCGGTATCACAAGGATGGATCGGAGATCCTGGTCGACCGCGGTCGCGGCAAGAATCCGCGCCGGCTCACGCCGCCCGAGTGCAAGCGTCTGATGGGCTTTCCCGAAGACTTCAAGATGCCAGTGTCGGACACGCAGGCGTACCGTCAACTAGGCAATGCGGTCGTGGTGCCGCTCATCCAGAGGATCGCGATGGAGGTGATCCGGATGTTTCACGACCACTATCCGCCGCTTACCCAGACGTCTCTCTTCGACTTCATCGACGAGGAAGCTGCCTGATGTCCGATCCGCAGCGGACCCTGCAGATCTTCGACTCGGAATCGAGAGGCGGTGGCCGGATCGGGTGGGTAGCTGGCAAACGACTCGTCGCGGTAGACCTTCCAGGGCACGGATCCAACCAGCACGAGATCGGGGGATCGAGGCCGCTCAAGGCCGCCCTGGGAATCGACCGTATCAGTGGCGCACCGATACGCTGGCTGCGGCTCGACGACGCTGAGGGGATCGTCACTGATGTTGTGGGCAGATATTCATGGTATGACACCCGCGAGAATCAGCCCCACCGCTCTCCCGAGTATCGGCTCTACTACGATACAGATGATTCGGATGCGTTCTTGAGGAATGCGGAGCCCGGAGACCTTGTTCTCTTGCTAGGAATGTCGCCCGTCAGCCGACGAGCCCTCGTGGCGCTTGTTGTTGCTCCTGGCTCAACGCTGGAGTCTCAGCTTTGCTGGCTCTTCGGCCTTGATCCGGACCGCCTCGACAAGTTCGTCATTCCGGATCCCAGCGTTCTGGCCGAACGTTCGAAACGAGTGGAATCTCAAGAGATCGTCGAAGCCCTGGGTTTCGTTCACTCCGATGATCGGCCTCCCGCGAGCGACCTCGATCTGGTCCGACGCCGCTTCGGCATAGCGTTCCCCTCGACGGCGCAGATGTCGGCATTCGCCCGGGAGCAGGCCGCGGCGGATGCCGCCGCCGATCCTGACGAAGCGCTCCTGGTGTGGCTGGAGCGCGAAGAAGCCCTGTTTCGGGCTCTCGAAGAGTACCTGGTCATCCAGAAGCTCGACGCGGGCTTCACTGACGTCGACGACTTCATCGGCTTCTCGCTGAGCGTGCAGAACCGGCGGAAGGCCCGAATGGGACTCGCCCTCGAGCATCACCTGCGTGCTGTATTTGACGCCTGCGGCGTCGAGTACTCCTACCAATCGGTCACCGAGAACAATGCTCGGCCGGACTTCTTGTTCCCAAGCATCGAGACCTACCGAAATCCCTCGGCACCCACTGAGTCCTTGCACATGCTCGGAGCCAAGTCGACCTGCAAAGACCGGTGGCGACAAATACTCTCGGAAGCCGAGCGAATCCCGGAGAAACACCTCTGTACCCTGGAGCCCGGCATCTCTGTCGCACAGACGGACGAAATGAAAGCACATGGCGTACGTCTTGTGATTCCTACCCGGATAGTGGCTTCATATGCCCCCTCTCAAAGGACTTGGGCGAGCTCACTGGCTGGCTTTGTCGGAGTTGTCGCTTAGTTTATACCTTTAGAAGGACAAGTCTGCCCCTCCCGCCAAAGACGATTCTTCTACACAGGAGTACGCGTTGGATACCAACGCATTGACCGATTCCGTTGAGAACCGGCCAGACCTTACCGGCCTCGTAGCACAGATCGAGGATGGCGTTCGGAGCGGAAAGACCCCCGGACAGGTTCGCGAGCAACTGAGCCCATACATATCGGTCAAGGTGCTCGATCGGGCAGTCGCCCAGTACGAAGAAATGGTTGGGCGGATCCGCTCCCTCCGCGAACCGCGCGCCCTGGTCGGCCGCAATCTTACGGACTGGTATCCCGGTCCTTCCGAGAATGACACTTTTTGGCCTGCACTTCGAGACTTCCTGCTCAACGAGAAGGGCTGGTCCGATGAGGTCGTTCAGTCCGTCGACGAAGCTTCCAGCAAAGTCGTCTCCTGCCTCCAACCCCCGGGGCTCGGCCACATCGAGACGCGAGGGCTCGTACTCGGCTACGTCCAGAGCGGCAAGACGGCCAACTTCACGGCGGTTATCGCCAAGGCCGCGGACATCGGCTACCGGATGTTCATCGTGCTATCCGGGCTCCACAAGGCCCTGCGCCGTCAAACGCAGCGCCGGCTCGAACAGGAACTCGTTCACCTCAATCCAGAGCACTGGTTCACCCTGACCAGCATTGAAAACGACTTCAAGGAACTGGGCGGAGTCAACGCCGATTCGATCCTCACCGACAAAGCCCATCAGAAACTCCTCGGCGTGGTCAAGAAGAATCATGTGCGGCTCGACAATCTCCTTCGATGGTTGAGATCGGCCAACAGCTCGATCCTCGCCAACTGTCCCGTTCTCCTGATCGACGACGAGGCGGATCAGGCCAGTATCAACGCGGCCTACGATCAGGACGACCGGACCAGGATCAATCAACAGGTCATCGACATCCTCGAGGAACTGCAGAAGAGCGCCTACGTCGGCTACACCGCGACCCCCTTCGCCAACGTACTCGTCGATCCTCGGTACCCCGAAGACCTGTACCCTCGCGACTTCATCATCGACCTCGAGACTCCTGCCGACTACTTCGGCACGAGCCGAGTCTTCGGCCGGGATCCGCTGGTTTATCAGGAGGACGACGACGGTGCCGACGGGCTCGACATGATTCGGATCGTCCCGGAAGTTGAAGTATCGCTCGTCCGTCCTGAGCCAAGGTTCAAGGACGACTTCAAACCGGCCATGGCCTCCAGTCTAGAATGCGCGTTGCAGTACTTTCTGATGGCCACGGCGGCCCGGCGGGCCCGGGGACAAGACAACGCTCACTCCACGATGCTCATCCACACAAGTCTCTATATCATCGTGCACAATCACCTCGCAGGGATGATCGAGGATTATCGTGAGGGGCTACTGGCCAGGCTTCGCAGCAACGACGAGCGTCTGCTCAAAGAGCTAGGGCAGATCTGGACACTGGAGAGTGGTCGTGTGGCCTCGGAAGCTGCGACACCCACGGTCACCTTCGAGGAGTTGCGCCTCCATCTGGTCGACGTCGTCGAGTCTGCCCGGGTAGTCACCGAGAACAGCCAGAGCGAGGAGCGGCTGGAGTATGGGAGTGGTGCGAGCACGCAAATCGTGATCGGCGGGAACACGCTCTCGCGCGGTCTCACGCTCGAGGGTCTCGTAGTCAGCTACTTCGTACGCGCGGCCTCGGCCTATGACACGTTGCTCCAGATGGGGCGCTGGTTCGGGTATCGGGAAGGCTATGAGGACCTACCGAGAATTTGGGTGACCGATGAGTTGAACCAGCACTTTCGGGATCTGGCCAGAGTCGAACACGAGATCCGGAAGGACATCGAGCGTTACGAAAATGAAGACCTGACACCGCTCGACCTCGCTCCCAGAATTCGCACGCACCCGACGCTGCTCGTGACCCGGAAGATGGGGGCGGCTGTCAGTTCGGACACGTCATACAGCGGCACGAACCCGCAAACCTTCCGCTTCAAACACCGCGACGAGGGCTGGCTGAAGAATAATCTGGGTGCCGCCCAGCAACTTCTGGCGGCGGTGCGTTCGTCGGCCACCTCCGGGCACGTCGTCATCGACCAGCGTCATCAGATGTGGAAGGACGTGGCTCCCGGGCCAATTCTTCAGTTCATCGATGCCTACACCTTTCATCCCTCGCACGAGCATCTGCGGAAGGACGCGCTACGTGGATATATCGAGACGCAAGTAGAGCATGACGGACTGACGAACTGGTCCGTTTGCGTCGTTGGGCGCTACAAGAGGAGTGACGTCCGCTGCGTCGACCTCGGTACCGATATCGAGTTCCCGCTGCTACGGCGGTCGAAGCTCAAGAATGCTTCGAGTGACGATGCCGATGTCGGAGCGATCAAGTCACCCGAAGACAATGAACTTGACCTTCCGATTCTACCGGAGGAGCCGGATGTCCGTCCGCCTGGGAACGGCCTTCTCCTCCTCTATCCAATCGAACGGGAGTCGCCACCCTCACGGTCCCCGTCCATGACTCGTGACCCCCTGAACGCCGCCGAGGATGTAATCGGGGTCGCGTTCTCCTTCCCCGAGGCCGCATTCGAGACCGCGGCCTACGTCGACGTTCAGCGTCATTTGTGGGATCAGGACAACCTCGAGTACAGCGAAGAAGAGGCGGAGGCTTGATCGGCGTCGCCGAGATGCAGCAGTCGTGGGCCCTGCTCGAGACTTCCGCACCCGAAGCCCCGGATGTCCGGGTGCGAGGAATCGGGAGGAAAGTAGAACGAGGTGAAATACTCCTGGGGATCGATATCTCGGGCGATCGACATCTGTTGATTCCGGTTGCTCCGGGATCGAAGATTCGCACCGACGATAAGAGTTCGGGTGTCCTGGTCGGTCGGCTGAAGCTCGAAGAAGGCGGGGCCAAGCGTACTTTCGTCGACGTTTCCTGCAGTATGTCTCATCTCTTCGATCATTTCGACATTATCGCAGCCGAGGTCTTGCACGACCTCAACTCATCTTCGGAGTCTCCGGACGTGATCGCGATTGCGGTGCTCGAACGGTGGCGGGAACTGCTGGCTCGCGAACGGGGGACGCTCCCGAGCATCGACCGGCTGATTGGTCTCTTCGGAGAACTCAATGCCTTGCGCCAACTCGTCCACCATCACGCGGGCGCGGTCTCCTGGTGGCTGGGCCCGGAGAACGGCCGCCATGACTTCGTGACTCCGTTCGGGGCGATGGAAGTGAAGACAACGCGGGCCAACGATGATTGGGCCGTGACGATTCATGGTTTGGGGCAGCTCGAGTCACCCGCAAATGGCGAGCTGCTGGCTGCGGTGTTCAAGATTGAGCCGCATCCGGCGGGAACATCGATTCCGGAAATCGTAGACGAGATCGTTGCCTCGGGTGGGGAAAGGTCCGTCTTGCTTTCCAAGTTGGGCTCCTGCGGCATCGAAACGGGATCTTTGTCAGTATTGGCACCCCACACTTTTGCATTGCGGGAAAGTAGAATCTACCGGGTAGCCGATGGGTTCCCGAGGATCACTGCCGACAGTTTCGCGGGGGGGAGGCCGCCGTCAGGTGTGCGAACCGTCCAGTACACGATCGACCTGAGCTCGGACCCACCGTCCTTTCTTTCGGAGTCGGACGCAGCTTCGGCACTTGGGCTTCTCGCCGGGGCGGATGCGTGATGCGTCTCGATCACTATCCTGAGCCCGTCAGCCCGACCGGGAATATCGCCTCCGAGGGTATTCGCAACTCTCTTGGGCGCCCGGACCTGGACCGGCTCGAGTTGCTCGTCCGCGAATCAGTGCAGAATACCTGGGACGCACGGGTCGGCGATCAGACCGTCCGCGTTGAGATTGCTGCTCAAGAGTGCGAAGGCGAGCAGTTCCAGTATCTGAAGAGTGGCGTGCTCGCCGTTCATGTCGGCTTTGACGAAGCCGAGCGCGTCACGAAGAGCGACCGGACGCGTTTTCTGCTCATCAGTGACCGTGGAACTTCCGGCCTTGGCGGACCCTTGAGAGCCGACCGGGCCTCTGGAGATGAACCGCACGACTTCGTCGACTTCCTTCGGGATATCGGGCAGCCACCCGACAAGGAGTTCGGCGGTGGAACCTTCGGCTACGGCAAGACGGCACTCTACCTGACGAGCCGCATCTATACGATCATCGTCTACTCGAGATGCCGTCATGGGTCTCGAACCCAGTCCCGGTTCATGGTGGCGGCTCTCGGACAATCCTTCCGCAGGGATGAAAAGAAATTCACCGGGCGCCACTGGTGGGGCAGAGTCGCCTCGGATGGGTTCGTCGATCCTCTACTCGATGAAGAAGCGGACGAAGTCGCCCGCCGACTCGGTCTTCCGGAGTTTATGGATGGTGAGCTCGGCACCACGATCGCGATCGTTGATCCGGTCTTTGGCCAGCGTTCGGCTCGCGAAGCGATGAACTTCGTGGTGCACGCCCTGCTGTGGAACTTCTGGCCCAAGATGATAGCGAAGTCAGATGGTCGGGCGGCCATGCAGTTCGAGGTATCTGTGGATGGGGAATCGATCGCCGTTCCCAGCCCGGAGACCATCGCGCCATTTCGCGGGTTCGTCGAAGCCTATGGAGATCTATCCGTAGATTCGGAGCCAGATGCCTTTGGCTGGACAGGCGACGTGGAGTGCTTCAAGCCCCAGCATCATCTGGGTCGGTTGTCGCTACGGAAATTCCCACGCCAGGCACGGACACTCCCAGATCTTTCTTCCATCGAAGAGGATGCCGTCGTTCCGGCGCGCTGCCATCACGTAGCGTTGCTTCGCGAGCCCGAGCTTGTCGTAAAGTACGTCAAGGGTCCGCAGCTCCATTCGGAGCACCTTGAATATGGCGGCGTCTATCGGGCCGACCGGAAGATGGATCGTGTCTATGCGAAGTCGGAACCACCTTCGCACGATGATTGGGTGAACAAGGCGCTGGAGGACTGGTCGGAGAAACGCTACGTGGGCGCGACCTTCAGGCGGATTGAAGAGCAGCTCCAGACCTTCGCCGGGCCCGGCAATCCGGGAGGAGGCTCGGACAACGGCGACCGCGTGCCGCTCGGACGACTGGGAGAGCATCTGAGTGCCCTACTGCCCGCCCTACCCGGCCCCGGCGCCCGTACACCAGGGCCAAACGGCACAGGAACTTCGAGTGGCAAGTCCGGCACTCGTAGCTCTTCTCCCCGGGCGAGAGTCAGCATCGTTCCTCCCGGCCGCCTCATGGAGGTGGAGGGTCAAGCCGTCCTCGAGGTGGAGTTCAAGCTACGGCATGCGTCCGGTTCGGCTGGCACGACGGTGAAAGCGAATCCGGCTGCCGTGCTCGACTCGGGAGAACGAGAACGCGAGCCGCCGGAGGGCTCTCCCACCCCCCAGGTACTGGAGTGGCTGGTCGGGCGGTTGAGCCACGGACGGAAACCCGAAATCTACGTCGCAAATGACAACGGGGAACAGACAATCTCCGGAACGGTGCGGATTTCTGTACCCGCGGACACGAGCGTTGGCCTGGAGTTGACTGCCACCGCCGAGGAGGATCAAGCTTGATGGCTCGTCTTGAGTCTGTACCGTATAAGATCATTCGCGACGACCGGGTCCGAGCCTTCTGGTACGAGGGAGACGTAGAGTCCGGCCGTGCGCTCCCGGAGAGTCTTCCCGCTTGGGATCCGGACACGCCGGTCAGTGTCGCCATTACGGCCGACATCGATGTCGCGGGAGGTCTGGCGGACGTAGGACTCGACGGCTCCGAACCGCTGGTGGCGGCTCTCGTCTGGTCCTCGCCGGGAAGTCGGATGCGTGGCATGGGAGACCGAGCGGTGATTACCGCGTCAACCGAGGGACACCAGAGCGTATCGCTACGTTGTGATATACCTGGCCAACATCTGGCCGATTCGGTTGAACTGACGCTGCTCCTCGCACTCGAACAGATGCCAGCGGAGGCGGCTCCCCTCGCGCCGTCCCGCTGCGGGTCCAGGCTATGGAGCGACAGCCGCTCCATTACACTGGCCGGAGAAGCCGGACGTTTCCCGATGCAATGGGTAGACTTCGAGCAAATCGCCCTGCCCCAGAATGCAGCCTGGTATCTCGACTGGGATCCGAACGATCTTCACCGGGGGACCGGTAATAGTCTTTGCCTCTATCTGAATTCTAAGCACGACGGCCTGCGCGCTGCGCTCGAAGCAGGCGATCCCGATGAGAAAGCCCAACTCTTGTTCGATATTTTGAGGTTCGACGTAGGAAGGTCGATGCTGATCGGCGCCTTGCAGAACGATGAGTTGATCGAAGACCGCGAACGCTTCGATGAGGGAACGCTGGGCGACACGATCGGCCGCTTGATCGACACCCTGTTCCACGACCACGATCGGGAAACGCTTATGCAGAAAGCCAAGCATGATCGAGCGCGTTTCGACGCTCTCGTCCAGGACCGCCTGAGACTAGCCGCCGCTTTCTAGACAGATGCTTCTCTATCCCCGCCTCCTTCATTCCGAAGCCGGCGATCTGGCACGAGAGCGCGCGAGCCTGTCTCTGGAGGACGCCAGAGCGAAGTCGACAACGGCCCATGCCGCCACAGTGTTCAACCCCACGGGTGGAACCCGGGTCGAACCTTCAGAACTTGACGATCTGCAGCGAACCGTTCGCGCTATCGCCGCTGCAAACGGCTATCCGGAACAACTCGACGTCGCGAGACGGCAGCGATTCGACGCTGATGCGGCCGCAGCGCTCAAGACCCACATGGGTATCTCCGCCTCGGAGGCCTCCCAGACCGCAGTGTGGTCGTTCATCGCCTGCATCCTCTTGCCGGATATCGTTCGGTGGCGCTATCCAGGCCAAGAGCAAGGTACCACTCTGGAACGATTCATCGGAGGCAGCCGCGGGATTCGAAATGCTCTCGGTCGGCTCTGGTGGCGGGGACATCTGCTGGGCCGTACGGGAGACTTCTCCTTGCTTCGCGAGCTTGGAGAGGACGAGCTCGTTCAGATCACCGAACGACCGGTGCTGGCCGGCAACCCTGCCGTAGCCCGGCTGTTCGCGCAGCGCTTTCTCGATCACGCTCGTGAGTTCGAGGAACTGTCCCGCAGCGACCTCATGCGCGACGCCATCAAGCGACTCCGTCGCCTGATGTCTTTTGTGGCGCTCGACCTGCTAACCGCCAATCAACTACGCGATGTTATCGATCAGGTGCTCGGCAACGCGGCCGTGGCGTTGGGAATCGAGGCAGATCGTGTCGGCAAGGTGGCCACGGGTTACGATCGCGACCCGCAACCCGGCACAGCTACAGATACCACCTCCGGTCCGACCATCTCCGATCGATTCGATCAGCTTCCCGCGGACGTGCCGTCCACCCTTGCCGAGTTGATCTCACTTTTCGAAGCGGCCGCTGTGGAGATCGTCGACCGGCGCGACTCCAACGGCTGCCTTTGGGTCGTCGATCAACCAGGCCTTGATGATGTTATTGAGCTTCTCACGGAACACGGGTACCCATTCCTCTTGGTCGAAAGTGGCTCGCGCAGCACGGACCACCGACGCGCATGGTACCTGCCTCACGACTTTGTGCGCGATGGGACTTCGAAGGAGGCGGATCCCGAGGAGCCGGATGATCGAATTGGCGCGGAGGCCGGAGCCGCGACGGCATCGTCCGAGGATCTGCGTCACATGGGACTGTGGGAACAAGGCGTTTTCGACGACATTAGACTGAAACCGGATTATCAAGTCCTGCTTTCCGGGAATCACGTCGAAGTCTCGGACGGAACCAGAGCTCGAACGATTCGATGGCGGCTCGATGGAGCCGATGACGAGCTTGCCAGCGGATTACGAGAACTGGTACGGATTGGACCAGAAACAGCACTCCTGGCAATTGTGGCCGCCACGTTTGTCCATCAGCAGGATTTCGTGAAGGCAGGCAGAACGGCCCTCTACGGAATGACCCTCCGACAGGTCGCAGACTATCTGTCGACGCACGAGTCGACGATCTCGCGAGCGAAGTCGGACGTATACGTCGAGACTCCGAGTGGCATTCTTCCGTTAGAGTACTTCTTCTCATCTAGTGTCAAGCATCGCTCCGGCGGCGATGTTTCTGCCCGGGCCGTGCGAATTATACTCCGCGAGATCGTTCAGACAGAAATCCCCGAATCTCCGTACACGGATGACAAGATCTCGATGCTACTCGCCGGCCGCGGATACTCCATCGCGCGACGCACGGTAGCGAAGTATCGAGACATTCTCGGTATTCCGAGCACGTCGAGTAGAAAGCGGCGAGGTCAGGCATCGGGCTAGCATCTGCCGCGCACATGTGGTGATCCTTGGCCCTTAGGGCACCTGACGTCAGCAACGCTCGCGCGACATCATCTGCCCTCCCCCATTAATTCATCATTCGTTCCCCGCCCGGTCTCGACAGGTATCCCATCATGTCGCGGAACCGCCGCATCGTTTCGGCCTCCGACGGCGTGCAGCGAGCGAGGTAGTCGGGAATCGGCACGTCGCCCGGCGGATCGTCCCACCGTTCGGCCACGACGTCGAAAACGACACGGCGCTTCCAGTGATGGAGGCTCTTCATGCTCGTCAGCACACCATTCCACTCCTCGCAGAAGACGACCACGTCGGTCGGGGGCGCGCCTCCGTCCAGGCCGAAGCCGCCC
>JBPCNH010000009.1:0-65949 GCA_051001455.1 Actinomycetota bacterium | reverse complement strand
TCTTTCGTTTTTCGGATCTTTTCCTTCTCTCTCGGGAGAGCTTTGTCGAGGGAGTCTTCTGGCCCGCCTGACTCCGCAGCATCGCCCGAAAGTTGCGATCGCGCCGCCAACTCCTCTAACCACCCGTCTTCGCGCGCCGCCGCTACGCGCAGAGTGGCCACATCATCCTTCGATAGGGCGGCCTTACCCTCATCGAGCCATTCGAGAATCCGGGGACGGCTTGCGTCGTCGTCGAGGAGACCCAGGATCCGTTCACGATGCCGGCCGAGCGCGGAAGCTCGAAAGTTCTGGAAACGGCGCACGCTCGCGGGAAGCTCTTGCGTAGGGGATGCCCTGATGTAGCCGGCCAACCCTCGGAGGAGCGCGAGCGCGACATCTTCAGGCAGCGACTGCATCAGATGACCGCTGAGGCCTGCAGTGCTTCGATCTCCTCAGGCGACAGTCCCGCGTCGGAAAGGATCGCGGTCGTATGTTCACCGAGGCGCGGCGGGGGGAGCCTGTCGACCTTGCCCGGCGCGCCGGACATCTTGAGTGGGTTACCGATGTGACGCCAGGACCCAACCCCCTCGATCTCGGTGGTGAACACCATGTCGCGGTGACGGACCTGCTCGTCGTCGAAGGTCTCCGCGAGATCGTTGACCGGCCCGACGCAGACATCCAATCCTTCGAACCGTTCCATCCACCCGGCGCGGGTATCGCGCGCGAAGGTCTCTTCCAACGAACGGATCACCTCGGCGCGCCGCTCCCCCACGGCGAAAGCGTCATCGAGGAGATCGGGGCGGTCGAGCGCGTTACACAAAGCACTCCAGAACGGCGGCTCCAGCGCGCCGACCGACAACCACCCATCGGACGCCGGGTAGACGCGGTAGCAAGGGAACCCGCCGGAGAGATGCATGCGTTCCCGCTGCGGCGGCTCCCCCGACGCGAAGAACCCCGCTGCGTGGATCGTGAGCCACGACAACGCTCCATCCATCATCGACACGTCGCAGAAGTCACCCTCGCCCGTGACCGAGCGACGGTGCAACGCAGCGAGCATCGCTATCACTGCACCCATGCCGCCTCCGGCGAGATCACCGATCTGCACCCCGGGGATCACGGGACGATCATCCTCACGTCCGGTGATGCCGAGGATGCCCGCGTATCCGATGTAGTTGACGTCGTGTCCGGCGGTGGTCGCGCGGGGGCCGTCCTGCCCATAGCCGCTGATCGCGCAATAGATGAGCCTGGGATGGCGCTCATGCAGAGCCGACCAACCGACACCCAGACGCTCAAGCACCCCCGGGCGAAAAGATTCGACCACCACGTCGAACCGTCCCGCGAGATCGAGGAAGAGTTCGCGACCCCGTTCGGTCTTGAGGTTCAAAGTCATGGAGCGCTTGTTGCGATTGAGAGCGAGGTGAGAAGCGGACATGTCGCCGACGAGCGGCGGCGTCCACCGTATGTAGTCACCCTTCCCGGGCTCCTCGAGCTTGACCACGTCGGCCCCGAGATCCGCCATCAGGAGCGTGGCGTACCCACCAGGTAGAAGCCGGGTGAGATCGAGCACGCGCACGTCGTCGAGTGGCCCGGCGGTCATGGCTGATGTTCGGTTACGTCGGTGGAGGAGCACCAGCGGCAGACGATCCGATCCACCTTGCGATCGAGAACCTCTTCTTCATCGATCGACGCTTCGCCACCGAGCGTGAAGTGATAGAAAGCGCGTACGGATTTGGTCTCGAAAACGTCGAAGCGCGTCTTGTTGCCGCAGGCGTTGCAGATGAATACGCCCATGCTCAGGGTCCGCAGGATAGGGCGAGTACGACCGTGTCGTCGGTCACCGTTCCGAACGAGCGTGCATCCTCATACACCCGCCGTACCAGCTCGTCCGCCGTCGTTCCGCTCCGGGCGTTACGTCGAAGGCTCTCCTTTATCCGATCCTCCTCGTAGAGCTCCCCCTCTGAATCCCTGGCCTCGATCAAGCCGTCGGTGTAAGCCATGAATACATCGCCATCACCGATCGAGATCGTTTGCTCGTCGTAAGAACAATCGTCGAAGGCGCCCACGATCGTCCCTTTGGAGATCCCCACCTCTACCTCGTCGCTGGCGCTCCGATAGATGAGCGGGGCGGGATGGCCCCCTGCCGCGATGGAACAGGTGCGCTCGACCGCATCGAACCGCGCGTACAAGAGGGTGATGAACCGGTCTTCTTGCATGTCCTTCACAAGAGCGTTGTTCAGATGGAACAGCACGGATGAGGGCGACGAGTTACGGGTGGCGAAAGCGCGCAGCATGTACTTCACCATCGCGGTTTGGGCGGCCGCCTCCGCCCCTTTCCCCGAGACGTCCCCTACGACGACTCCGAAGCTGTCCCCCGGCAGATCGATCACGTCGTAGAAGTCCCCGCCCACATCGGCAAGTGCGTCCGC
Source organism: Actinomycetota bacterium (assembly GCA_051001455.1). Lineage (GTDB taxonomy): Bacteria > Actinomycetota > CADDZG01 > CADDZG01 > WHSQ01 > JBPCNH01. Next base: position 63,544 of record JBPCNH010000009.1, on the reverse strand, counting down.
CGCCTCGTACAGAGCGCCCAAGGAGCAGCCGCGCATCTCGGGCATCTCCGTACGGAGCAAAGCGGCCTGCAGGCTCTTGGCGACGCTCCGCTCGCGGTCGAAACGACGTGCGTTCTCGAGCGACTGACCCGCTTGACCGGCCAGCACGCTCAACGCCTCCAGCTCCTCTGCATCCGGGGACTTCCCGTGCTCGAAAACGACGAGCAGCGCCCCGACCAGAGGATCCGTGGCCGTCCGCAGCGGGGCCAGTGCCCCGACGAGGTTCTGGTCGCCCGGGAAGAAGCGAGACAGGTCGCCGGCGATGACCATCTCCCCCATGCGCAGCCGGGCCCATGGAGCGACGCTCAGATCCAGGCGCGCGAGGGATTCCGGAAGAGCAAGACGTCCTGGATTTGCGCCCGTGGACACCAGCGACCCGCGGGAAGCGTCGAGGAAGTACAGCCACGCGCCGTCGGCATCTAGCAGGCCGTTCACACCCTCGACCGTCTCGGCGATCACGTCCTTCAGACGCAACCGGGCGCTGCTCCTGAACCCGAACTCTCGTAGTGATTTCAGCAGCGAGAAACGGCGCGCGTTATTGAGCGCCACCCCGACCTGCCGAGCGATCCCGCGGGCGAGCGCCAGGTCCCGGGCGCCGAAGCTCCGGTCTCCTTCGAACTCCAACCTGAGCCCGCCGAAATTCTGACCCCACCGAACCAGTGGGATGGCGATCACCGCACCCCCCGAGGGAGAGTCGGCGGCCGAGGCCATGATCGGCGCCCCCTCCTTCAGGGCTTGCGCGAGAAAAGGGAAGCCGGGGTCGTTCGCCTCGACGTAGGCCTGCAGTGAGCTCCGAGACTCCTCGTCGTACCCCCAGTCGGCGAGGATCTCGAAGTGCTGGCCTTCCCCGTCAAGATGGGCGGCCAGGCACCTCGCCGCGCCGAAGAGCTCCGGGATCGTGCGGACCACCAATTCGAGCGTCTGCTCGATCGACCGCACCTCTGCAAGGCCGCCCGAGAGGCCGAGGAGGACATACGCGACCTCGGAATCCTCGCGGAGGGACGCGAGTGTCCGCTCCAGCTCCTGGATGCGCTGTTCTTCCTGACTCGTTTCCGTGTCGTTGCTGGTCACCGGGTCACCCTACTTATTACCTGGGAAAAGCTTGCCCTGGCGTTTTGATCGATAGCGACCACGATAGATGTGGTCAGAAGCGATCAAAAACCGCTGGGGGTTGATCTGAACCCATTGGCGGCCGTCTAGGCTGCGGTCCGGATCCTCTCGACGCCGTCGAGCAGACGCCAGATGGCCTCGGCTCCGGCGCGCGCACCGGCCTCTGCCTGCGCGAGGTCCTCATCGGCCTCGATCATACGGTCCACGGCCTCCGCCAGCTCGGCTGCATGAGTGACGTCGAGCTCACCGTGCAGCGCGAAGTAGTCGAGTCCTGGACCGTCGATGCCGTAGTGCTCCTTCAGGCCGCAGATCTTGGTCTCGGCTACGGCAGGCGTCTGCGACTCGTAGCCGTACAGCATCCCCAGCGCGAAAGGAACCGACGCCGTAGCGGTGCCGTCGGAGAAAGCCGCGACGCACTCGGCGGTCTCGGGCTCGACGACCGAGGCGCGCACGGTCTGCTCCGCCGCGCCGACACTGCCGGCGAACTGCAGCCACAGACCGGCGTGGTCGTCGTCGACCTCGTCCGAGAGGTTCGCCATGAGGGTCTTCTTCGCAACCTCGTCCTCGACGCGCGAGGCGGCGTTGATCAGGTAGCTGGGGAAGGCCTCGACCTGCCGCCAGTACTGCCCGGAGTAGGTCTGCAGGTCCTCGAGGGTCAGTTCCCCGGCAGCCCATGCTTGGTAGAACGGGTGATCCAGCAGGCGACGATCTTCGGTGGCCTTGTCGAGCCGGCCTGCAAGGTTCCTCTCGCTCATCGGTGACGTCCTCCCTGAGATGGTGGCGGCGTCCCAGCAATCTAACCCGCTCTAAGCCTTCTCGTTCGAAGCTGCGATCAGGCGCTCCAAAGTCGCGGCCGCCGCGCCGGAGTCGACCGCGTCCGAGGCCTTGGCGAGGGCCGTCTTCATGTCTTCGGCGCGCCCGGCCGCAAGCAAACCGGCGGCGGCATTCAGCAGCACGATGTCACGCCGCGGCCCCTGGGACCCGGCGAAGACCTCCCGGATGATCGCCGCGTTCTCGTCGGACGAACCACCAGCGACCGCAGCGAGAGGAGCTTCGGCAAGACCGAGCTCCGACGGGTCGACCGTCCACCTCCGGGTGGTGCCGTGGTCGAGCTCGAGCACCTGCGATGGCCCCGACAGTGCCAGCTCGTCAAGCCCGCCGTGACCATGAAAAGCGATCACCCTCGTTGACCCCGTCCTGCCGAGAGTCCCCACCATCTTCGGCATCATCGTCTCGTCCGATACGCCGAGCGCCTGGAAGGTCGCCCCCGCCGGATTGGTGAGAGGTCCGAGGAAGTTGAAGACCGTCGCGATACCAAGTTCACGACGCGGCGCGCCGGCATGACGCATCGCCGGGTGGAACACCGGTGCGAAGCAGAACCCGATGCCCGCTTCCGCGATGCACGTCTCGACGCCCGCAGGCGGAAGGTCGATCTTCACCCCCAGGGCTTCGAGGACGTCGGCTGATCCGGAACGAGAGGACGCCGCACGGTTGCCGTGCTTGGCTACCTTCACACCGGCTCCCGCACACACGAGAGCCGCCGCGGTGGAGACGTTGAACGTCCCGGCCCGATCGCCTCCGGTGCCGCACGTATCGAGAAGAGGACCGGCTATCTCGATCGGCGCCGCGTAAGCGCGCATGATGCGAACGAGCCCGGTGATCTCGTCGACGGTCTCGCCTTTGGAGCGCAGCGCCACGACGAAACCGGCGATCTGAGCCGGAGTGGCCGCGCCGTCCATGATCTCGGTCATCGCGGCGGCCGCATCCGCTTCCGACATGTCACGTCCTTCCAGCAGAGCGGTGATGCATCTGCCCCAGGAAAAGTCCGCGGTCATGGCAGCTTCATCTCGAGCAACATGGCGAACGTCAACGCGTAGACCTCGATCCCGCGATGGAACTCGTCGAGCTCGATGAACTCACGGGCCGTATGCGCGAGCTTTATGTCACCGGGACCGAGCACGATCACGTCGGCGCCGGTATCGGCGATGAAACGAGCATCGGATGCCCCGCGGAAGCCGATGACCTCGGCGGGCGCACCGGTGACCGACGCGACCGCATCGACCGCGGCGGTCACGACGGGAGCCGACGCGGGGATCTCGAACGGCTTGCCGTAGAAAGGCAGCTCGACAGAGGCATCGATCTCGGGATAGCGCTCCCGAGCGGCCTCGATCGCCGCCTCTACGGAGGCGATCACCGAATCTCTGGTCTCGGGAGGGACGCTGCGCCTATCGACCTCGAGGACGCAGGAGGCCGGGATGATGTTGACCTTCTCTCCGCCGCGGATCGTTCCGACGCTGATGGTGGGTGCTCCGAGGAGCGGGTGCTCCAGATCGGGAACGTGATCCTTCAAGTGTCGCACCACCTCGGCCATGTGAGCTACCGCATTGACCCCCCGCTCGGGTGCCGACCCGTGCCCGGCTACACCGCGCGTCACCAATCGGAACCACGCAGCTCCCCGCTGAGCGCGCACCACTCGCAAGGACGTGGGTTCTCCCACGATGCCGATATCCGGTCGCATCACGCCGGACTCGACGAGGTGACCGGCTCCTTTGAACCCCATGGCCTCTTCGTCGGCGACGAACGCCAGCTCGAGGGTGCCATCGAAAGACGCACCCGCGTCCTTCAGTGCCAGTGCGGCCTCCAGGGCCGCTACGCACGGACCCTTCGCATCGCTCGAACCGCGCCCGTGGAGCCGGCCCTCGGCGATGTCGGCAGAGTAGGGATCGCCTGCCCACAGGGTGTGGTCGCCGGCAGGAACGACATCTATGTGCGAGCAGAATGTGAGGGTCGGAGATCCGCTCCCCCAGCGCGCCACCACGCTCGGTCGTCCCGGCTCGGCCTCATGCGCCTCCACATCGAATCCCCCGTCCGTGCACCAGGCCGCCACTACCTCGGCGGCCCGGGCTTCGTCACCGGGAGGATTCTCCGAAGGGACCCTCACCAGCTCCGCCAGCCGTTCGGTGGCGCGCTCCGGGGCGAGCGATCGCTGCAGATGTCGGCTGTCTACGGTCATCGGATGAAAGACTGTGGGTCGTGACCCGCTACCAGCTGTTCCTGCTCGTCATCCTGATGCTGTGGCCCCTCATGATCATGGGGCTGTTGTTCCTGATGAGCAAGATCGAGAACAAGATCGCCCGCACGGAGGCGGGTAGCCCGAACGAAGCCGGCCTCGAACCCGTCTCGGGCGACATCGAGGAGCGAGAGGTCAGGATCGTCTACGGAGACAAGGTCGTCGGCGAGGAGCGATAGCTCACCCACACTTGCCTCACGAGACGCGTGCAACACACTCCACTTCGACCCTGGCGCCCTTCGGCAACGCGGCTACGGCGATCGCGGCGCGCGCCGGCGGTTCCTGGCCGGTGAATTCGCCGTAGACCTCGTTGAACTCGGCGTAATCGGCCATATCAGTGAGATACGCGGTGACCTTCAAGACGTTCGGCCAGCTCGAACCGCCTGCATCGAGTACGGCGGTCAGGTTGTCCATCACGCGCCTGGTCTCTTCGGCGATCGTTCCCTGAACGAGCTCTCCCGTAGCGGGATCGAGCGGGATCTGGCCCGAGCAGAACAACAAGCCGTTCGACGAGACCGCCTGAGAGTAAGGACCTACGGCCTCGGGAGCCGATCCGGTTGCGACCACCATCTTCGTCATCGATACCTCCTCAAGGATCGTTTCCCCTGACTGTAGCGATAAGGAGAGGCCCCGCCGTTTCCGGCGGGGCCTCCTGAGGCCGTGGAGTCGGCCTATAAGCCGGATCCTGTAGCTGCCGCAAGCGGCAACCGGTGACCATCCATCTGGGATGAGCGTTACCGCTCACCTCATGCGACCTACCCGGAGGCGACGGGCGGGCCACCCATACCTCCTGCTTGGTCTTGCTCCGGACGGGGCATGCCTAGCCGCACCCGTCACCGGATGCGCTGGTGAGCTCTTACCTCACCGTTTCACCCTTACCGCTCCCTCAAGGGTTGGAGAAAGGGAACGGCGGTTTGCTTTCTGTTGCGCTATCCACGGGTCACCCCGCCTGGGAATTCCCCAGCGTCCTGCCCTGCGGAGTCCGGACTTTCCTCAACCCTTTCGGGCCGCGGTCACCCGGCCGACTCCACTCATAAGTATGAACCCGCCGGAACCGGTAAGTCTTCCTGCACCGGCGGGACGGGGTCCGGAGGCTCGACCGTCAATTGCATCCGGCGGGCCGCTCGATCGAGCGCTCCCAGGAGCGGACGCCCGAGGACCAACACCAGGGCGACGTTGCCGATAGCCCGCAACGAATCCCAGGTCGCCGAGGTGATCAGGTAATAACGCCAGTAGTTGTGGAGGTTGGCGAACGCGCCTTCCTCCGGGACCCATCCGATGGCCGACGAGCCGGCTATGTAAGGCCACGACCACAGGTTCATCACGGCGCCGAATCCGAACCCGGCGACGAACCCGTACACGGCGAGCGCCCCCAGCCGCAGCGGCCAACTTCCGGCCCGGGGAACGAAGCCGGCGCCCATCCCGACCCAACCGACCGCCACCATCTGGAACGGCAGCCACGGCCCGAAGCCTCCAACGAACAGAGCTGAGGCGAAGAGTCCGAGCGCACCAAGCAGGAACCCGAACGATGGCCCGAAGGCGTTGCCGCCTACCAGCACGATGATGAACATCGCAGACGCGCCACCGATGAAGCCCGGTAGTCGGAGCGCAACCATCGCCGCACCAAGCACACCGATCAACGCGATCGTCTTGGGCCCCATGGCTCCCCGGCCGAGCTCGGCGAACAGCAAGGTGCCGAGGCAGACGAGCAAACCCGCGACGATCCAGGGAGCATCGACGCGGTGGGCGCCGTCACCTCCGACGGCAGCCGGCAACAGGAACGGCCACACGAACGCGGCCAGACCGATGAGGTTGGCAGCGACGAGGAGCGGGAGTTGGAGACCTCCCCTCGCGAGGTACCGGCCGAGACTCATGCCCCGGCCCTCGACCCCGCGCCCGACAAGGCCCCCCACACCTGATCGGGAGTGAGCCACCCCCGGCCGAACACGCGGGCCATCTGCGGCGCGAACACCGGCGAGTCGCTCAGGACTGGGTCGGGCGGACCGTCGGCGATCACGTCTCCGCGAGCGAGCATCACCACCCGCCCCGCGAGCTCTGCCACCATCTCGACATCATGAGTGGCGAACATGACGGCGCCGCCGGCGGCTGCATGGGCTCGGATGAACGCGGCCAGCTTGTGCTTCGAGGCGGGATCCAGCCCGCGCGTGGGCTCGTCGAGGAGAAGCACCGGCGCGCCGCCGGCGACCGTCGCGGCAACGGCAACCAGCAGCCGTTGTCCGGCCGACAGGTCGCGTGGATGAGCGCCGGCATGAACCGACAGACCGAGAGAGGCCAGTATCTCCTGCGGATCGCTCGTGCTCTTCGTCCACTCGATGGTCGCCTTGACCTCGTCGAGCACCGTGTCCTTGAACAGGATGGACTCCGGGGTCTGGGGACAGAAGCCGACGTCTCGCCCCGCTACAGGCAGCCGTCCCCCAAACGTGATCGCACCGCGTTCTGGGTCGTGCAACCCGACGAGGGTCCGCAACAGGGTCGACTTGCCCGACCCGTTGCGACCCATGAGCGCGACCACTTCACCGCTCCGGAGCTCTACGTCGACACCGTTGAGGACACGCTTCGGTCCGTAAGACGCAGTCACTTTGGACGCGGTAAGCAGAGATGGACCGGAGGGGTCGATCGAGTCCTCTCGTGCGGGACGCTGCAGATCCGGCGCCACGCGGCGCGCGTCGCGCACGGTCAGCGGCAATGGATCCCACCCGGCGAGGCGCCCCAGACGGGTCACGGGCGGCGCCGTTGGAGAATCGGCAAGTTGCGCGGCCGGTTCTCCGGTCGTGAAGATACCGGCGTCACAGGAGATAACCACGTCGGCGAAACCCGCGACCCGCTCGAGACGATGTTCGGCCACGATGACCGTCAGCCCGATGTCGTGGACCAAACGCTGCAGAGCGGCAAGTACGTCCTCGGCCCCCTGGGGATCCAGTTGACTGGTCGGCTCATCGAGCACGAGTAGGCGCGGTCCAGCTGTGAGCGCCCCCGCGATGGCGACCCTTTGACGCTCGCCTCCGGACAATGAGCGCACGGACCGTTCACGGAGCGGCTCCAACGCTAAGAGATCGAGGGTCTCCTCAACACGCCTCCGCATCACGGCCTTGTCGACGCCGAGGTTCTCCATCGCATAGGCCAGCTCGTCCTCCACGCGATCCAAGACGAATGCCGAACCCGGATCCTGCGGTACGAAAGCGACGACATCGGCAAGCCGGCGCGGCGGCACCTCTAGGGTGTGACGCCCTTCCACCAGCACCCGTCCGCTGAACGTCCCGCCGGTGAAATGCGGCACCAGCCCGTTCATCGCACGCAGGAACGTGGACTTTCCCGCGCCCGTGGGACCGGTAACCAACGCGAAGGATCCTTCTGCTATCTCGAGAGAGACGTTCCGGAGTGCAGGGCCCGGCGCGTCCGGATAAGAGAACGAAACTCCCTCGAAAGAGACCGCAGCAGTCACGAACCATCCCTCATCAACGCCGGTGTCGCCGCCAGCGCAACGGTTGCAACGAGCAGGAGGCTCGCCCCGGGCCACCGCAGCGGGTAGGTGGACACGAGTAACTCTCCCGCGCCTGTGACCGAGGCATCGATAAAGATCGCCACCGACAGTACCGCGGCTGCAGTCATGATCGTCGATCGCCGTCCCCAAGGCTCGGGGCGATACCGGCTGCGCGCCCCCCGCCCGTGCCCGCGGGCGTCCATGCTCTCGGCCAGCACGAGCGCATCCTCCATCCCGGTCTCGAGCACGGGCACCGCCAACGCCGGCCACGATCGCCAGCGCGTGACGTTCATCCCCCGCAATCGTTGCGCCTCCCTCACGCGCGTCACCGCATCGAGAGTCCTAGGGGCCATGGACAACGCCAGAGCGGCCGCCAGGACGGGCTCGTAGAAACGCCTGGGTGCGAGCCGCAGGAGACGGAACGGGTCACACACCGAGTTGAAGGTTCCGAAGATCGCAAGCATGACCGCCAAACGCAGACCTTCGAGGAAAGCGAATGCGACGGCCTCGAGTTCGATCGTCCCGAAGACAACGAAGCTGGTGCGCGTCACGATCGTCAGCAGACCGAAGAGAGCGAAGATCTTGAAGGATCGCGACTGCGGTCCCGGACGCCGGTGCGCGGAATGGACGAGGAAAGCTGCTCCGAACAATGGAACCAGGTAGAACGGGTTGGTAGTGGTCGCTGCCACCAGACCGGAAGCAGCGGCCCATAGGAACCACGCTCCGGGATGCATCAGCGGACGCGTCTCTGCCGCCGCGCCGCGAGGCGCGCGCCGAGCAGCCCGAAAAGCACCGCCAAACCGAGACCGACCACTCCGGCGGTGGGAGGACCTTCATCTGCGACCGGTGCCGGCCCCGCGAGTTCACGCTCGCCGGGCCTGCTCTCTCCGAGGGCCTCAGCGGAGGTGTCGTCGGCGAGGTCGGTATCGGCGGTGTCCTTTTCCTTCTGCTTCTTCTTCTGACCGCGCTTTCCGGCTCCGTCGTCGTTCTCGGCGGCCCCCTCGGTCACGTCGGCCCGGTTGTCTGCCTCGGTAGCGCCTTCGGTCGTGCCCGGAGGTGGAGCGTCCTTCTTATCGCTCCCGCCGCCGCTCCCGCCGCCGCTCCCCGCCTTACCGGTGGAGCCGCCGGAGCCACCGGACCCCTCGGGCGAGGAGGTGCATACGCTTCCATAGGTCGTCGCCGGTGGTCGAGGATGGGTGTTGCCGTCCTGGCCGCGGCCCCATGCCCATCCCTCGACATCACCGCTGCGAACGGTCGTCGACCCGCCTCCGGTGCTGGACCAGTTCCAGCCTCCCGAGCCGTTGCCGCGCCAGTAGCCCCAGAAGTTCGGATGATCCGCGAAGCAGTCATCGCCCTCGGGACCCACGCCCGCGAGCTGGCAGACGGCGCGCCCCCCATAGCCGAGCGAATACTGAAGGCCGTGCTGCTCACCTGCGAGACGGATCAGATCGATACCAGACACGCTCGCCGCCGGGAGCGACACGCAGTACCGGTAAGTCGTTCCTCCCGTCGCGACGACGAGAGCTGCACTCGACTCCGCCGCGCACGCAACGTTCGGCGCGGCGATCCCACCCGGAAGAGACGCGCAGAAGATCGCTCCGGTGACGAATAAGAGCCTGAACCTCATGAGCGCAGCCACCGTGCTCTACGCCGCCTCCGTCAACACGATGGCGCCGGCGCGGGCTTGGTGATGTCCCTGTACCGGGCCGGCAACGCCTTCTCCAGAAGACCGGGGATGGCAGCGATCGTGGCGCCCGCATCGGGACCCGTTCGCTCACGCTTCGTGTAACGACCGTCGCCGTTGGCGTCGTCCCACGAGAAAGCGAATGCTCCTTGCTTCTTGGAGCAAGGGCCATACTGCAGCTTGCGCAGCGCTGCCTTAGCACCCTTCGGCGGGAACTTGCCGGCCGCCTTGAACGCCTGCAGAGCGAGAGCGGTCGAGTTCGCAGACGTGAGCGGGAACGCCTGGTTGTAGCCCCACCCGCCTTTGACCGGGTCGCGCGTGCGCCGGAGGAACCGGATCGGGTTCGCCCCGAGGCCCTCGTCACCGGGAACCGCGCTCAGCGCCTGGATCGCGAGCGACGTGGTATCGGTTTCGCTAGTGAAGAAATCCGTCATTGGATCCCCGGCACAGTGCTGGTCCTCGCCCAACGCAGGCGGCCCGTCGAACTGCCATCCCCCATCGGGGCATTGCGCCGCAACGAGCCACGCGACAGCCTCACCGTCGGCCGGTCGCCCCGCAGATAGCAGCGCCAGCAGCGCGGTGGCGTGATCGAAGACGGAGGTCCCCTCGCCATAACGGCCGTTGCTCTGACGGACTGCCTCGATCTCGGCCACCAGGTCCCGTCCCTCGAAAGAACGCGGATCGGCGCCCGCGACAACCAGCGCGATAACTACCTTGGCGGTCTCGCCCACGGTGACGATGTCCATCTCGTTCGCGGCCAGGTACGACAGTGCAGCCTGGATCTCCTGGGGAGCGCGCCGTGCTGCGCCCCATGCTTGTATGGCGTCGGCGGTCGAGCCGATCAGGGAGAAAGCGCCGACCGAACCGTCCGGCGCCTGCTGCGTGGTCAACCAGTGGGCAGCGACGCGTGCCCTGTAGCGGTCCTTGCGCGGGACACCGGCACCGGCGACACCGCCACCGACCAACAGAGCCGCGAGCAACGTCGCGATCAGCCGGGGAAACATCTTGGTCATGTGTTGCTCCCTTCTTCCCGGTACCTCGCCGGGCACTTGGCCTCGGGTTTCCGGGAGCGGAGCAGCAGAGAAGCGCTGCGCCCGCCTACCTTGACCACGAGGGATCGAGCGCTCGTCCAGGAGGGTTTTCTGGCTCACCCGCTTACTCGAAGCGGGCCTACAGTTGCGGGACAGCGCCGGAGTTCGACCGGACTTGCCCCTCGTAGAACGAGTGATTCACGTGAGCTTACTCCGCGGCGAGCCGAAGCGATAGTTCTTGAGCAAAGATCCCCGTGGCCCGGTGCGCCTTGGGTCCCTCGCGCGGTCAGGGGCGGAGGTAACCATCTTTCAGGAACAGCCTCAGACGGTTCTCTTCGCCGAGACGGAAAGCGATGAAGAACCAAACCAGGATCCCCAACCCCACCAGCTCAGCGCCCCATGTCGCGGCGTGCGAGAGCGGGTCCGTGAACAGGTCCCAGGAGTAGGGCTCGGCCGGTTCGGTCGCGAATTTAGTCCCGAACGCAGGCCATAGGAAAGTCCGCGGGATCTCCCACATCCCGTCGCCCACCAAGTGCAGGAGCCATCCCACCGGTATCCCGAACACGGCCAGCCGCCGCTCTTTGTTGCGCATCCCGAGGATGACGAGCACGGCGACCGCGATCACAGCCAGCAACGTGTGCGCTACGGCCCGCCCGGAAGGACCACCGGCCACACCGGTCAAGCGCAGACCCCCGTCGATCAAGTCGGGCAGCACGGCGCCGGCCAGGATGAACCGGTAATCGATCCGGCGCCGGCCGAGCGTCATGTAGACGATGGCCGCGGCCAAGCCGAGATGCCACAGGATCACTCGAGCAAAGACCCCTGCCCCGGCTCGGGGCCGTCACCGTCATACAGGTCCGCGGCCGCATCCATCGCCTGGTTCGCGAGTTTGTCGGCGTCGGAGTTCTGCTCTCTCGGGACGTAGGTGATCGACGCCGAGGAGAAACGGTTGGCGAGATGATTCGCCTTGATCGCGAGCGGCTTCAGACCGGCGTTCTTGATCTTCCACTCCCCTCGCACCTGGTGGACCACCAATTTCGAGTCCATGAAGACCTCGATGTCGGTAACGCGCTTCTCTATAGCCAGCTCGAGCCCCTTGATCAGTGCGGTGTATTCGGCGACGTTGTTGGTGGTGGAGCCGATCGACTCGGCTATCTCAGCGATAACGTCACCCGACTCATCACGCAGCACCACGCCGATCCCTGCGGGGCCGGGATTGCCCCGCGCTCCCCCGTCGGTATGAAGTGTGGCGCGCATAGCTGGATGCGTCACTCAGACGGTGACAAGGATGCGGCGGCAATTCTCGCAACGTTGCAACCCGCCCTCGGCCCTGATGCGTTCGAGCTCCTTCTGCGGGATCTTCGTATGACAACCCTGGCACGTGCCTTGCTGGAGAGCCGCGGCTCCCACCCCCGACTTCGCCGCCCGCAGTTTGTCGTAGAGCTTCATGAGGTCTTCCGGGATACCTGGAGCAACCCGGGCGCGCTCACCGGTGTGGGTCGCCAGCTCGGCATCGATATCCGCCATCAATCCCGACACGGTCCTGGCCAGTTCGTTCGCCTCCGCAGAGATCGTCCGTTCCTCGGATTCGAGCCGCTCGAGTGTCTCGCCGGTGTGTTCTTTCTGATCCATGACGTCGATCAGCTGGTCCTCGAGACCGCTTTTCCTGCGTTTCAGCGACTCGACCTCGGCTTGCAGAGCCGCAAGCTCCTTGGGATTGGAGACGTTGCCCGAGAGCATCCGCTGCTCTTCCTTGGCCATCTTCTGATCGAGGAGCTCGATCTCTCCCTCGAGGCGGTGCTGCTCCCGGGCGGCTTCGGCGTCGTGCTTGGCGGCGATCTCGATATCGGAGGCGAGCTCGGCCAGCTGATCCTTCAGTCCCGCCAGCCGAGCGGCTTCGGGCAGCGACTCTCTCTGTTCTTGGAGCCGCTTGATGGCCAAATCTTCTGCTTGGAGATCGAGGAGCCGCAACAAGGTCGGCTGGTCTACGTCGGGCATTCTGCGTGCGAGCGTAGCAGCGTCCTTAGATGCTGGTTAGTTCGGGTGGTGCTCGTGGGTAGGGTCGCCGGATGGAACTGTGGCCGGGGCGGTCGTACCCCCAAGGAGCGACCTGGGACGGGGAAGGAACCAACTTCTCACTGTTCACGGAGAACGGGACCGGCGTCGAGCTGTGTCTGTTCGGCGAGCACGGCGACCAGGTGATCCTCAACCTGACCGAGGTCGACAATCACGTGTGGCACGGCTACGCGCCCGGCATCGGGCCCGGCCAGCGCTACGGATATCGGGTCCATGGACCCTTCGAACCCGAGAATGGTCATCGGTTCAACCCGGCCAAGCTTCTTATCGACCCTTACGCCAAGGCGATCGAGGGAACGGTGGATTGGACCCCCAATGCCTATGCCTACCCGTGGGACCATCCCGACGAGGACCTGGCCCTCAACCTCAACGACGACTCCACGGGGATCCCGAAGTCGATCGTGATCGATCCGAGCTTCGACTGGGGCGACGATCGGGCCCCCGAGACCCCGTGGCACGAGACGGTGATCTACGAGACCCACGTGAAGGGCTACACGATCACCCATCCGGGCATCCCGGCAGACATCCAGGGAACGTATGCAGGCCTCGCACATCCGGCCGCGATCGAGCACCTCCAGCTGCTCGGCATCACCGCGATCGAGTTACTGCCGGTGCACCATTTCCTCAATCCCCAACATGTCATCGAGAAGGGATTGCGCAACTACTGGGGCTATGACTCGATCGGTTTCTTCGCTCCCTTCTCCGACTACTCCGCTTCGGGCCATCGCGGGCAACAGGTGACGGAGTTCAAGCAGATGGTCAAAGCGATGCATGCAGCGGGTATCGAAGTGATCCTCGATGTTGTTTACAACCACACCGGCGAAGGCAACCACCTGGGCCCGACCATCTGCTTCAGGGGGATAGACAACGACACTTATTACCGCACCATGCCCGGGAACGAACGCTTCTACATGGACTTCACCGGGACGGGAAACTCTCTCAACGTTCGTCACCCCCAGGTCTTGAAGCTCATCATGGACAGCCTTCGGTATTGGGCGATCGAGATGCACGTGGACGGCTTCCGCTTCGACCTTGCCTCTGCACTCGCACGTGAGCTCTACGACGTAGATCGCCTGAGCGCCTTCTTCGACATCATCCATCAAGACCCGGTGCTCTCGCAGATGAAGCTGATCGCGGAGCCATGGGATGTTGGCGACGGCGGTTACCAGGTCGGAAACTTCCCTCCGGGATGGTCGGAGTGGAACGGCAAGTATCGCGACACCGTGCGCGATTTCTGGCGGGGAGAGCCCGCCACGCTCCCCGAATTCGGCTTCCGGCTTACCGGCTCCAGCGATCTCTACGAAGGCGGAGGGCGCAGACCGGTTGCGTCGATCAACTTCATTACCGCCCATGACGGATTCACCTTGAACGACCTCGTGTCCTACAACTCCAAGCACAACGAGGCTAACGGCGAAGACAACGCCGATGGCGAGAGCCATAACCGCTCGTGGAACTACGGCGTAGAAGGTCCTACCGACGATCCCGCCATCCGCGCCCTGAGGGAGCGGCAGAAGCGGAACTTCTTCACCACCCTGGCGGTTTCGCTGGGCGTCCCCATGATCCTCGGAGGCGATGAGATGGGACGGACGCAGTTCGGGAACAACAACGCCTACTGCCAGGACAACGAGATCTCCTGGTACGACTGGGCGCAAGCCGACGAGAACCTGTCACTGCTCGGTTTCGCCAGACGGGTAATGGCTTTCCGGCAGCAGCACCGCACCTTCCGGCGGCGGCACTTCTTCCAGGGCCGGCAGATCCACGACGAGGGAGCACACGACCTGGTGTGGTTCAGCCCCAACGGTGAAGAGATGACCGACGAGGAGTGGGATTCGGGATTCGCGAAGTCGATCGGCGTCTTCTTGAACGGCGACGAGCTACCGGACCCTGGCCCTCATGGTGAGCGTCTGTCGGATGACACCTTTCTGATCCTCTTCAATGCCGCCGAGCACGACGTCGTGTTCACCCTCCCCGACGCAACCTGGTCGGAAGGATGGGAGCTGCTGATCGACACGGTCAATCCCCTCCCCCCGGATCCCCCGGTCGCTTACAAGGCGGGGGAAGAACGCACCCTCACGGACCGCTCGATCGTGATCCTCAGGCGTGTCTGAGCCGGGCAGCACCTACCGGGTCCAACTGAATCAGGGGTTCACTTTCGACGACGTCGCCGCCGTGGCCGACTATCTGGCCGCGCTGGGGATCACCCACGTGTATTGCTCCCCATATCTGCACTCCACGCGGGGATCTACCCACGGCTACGACGTCACCGACCACTCCCGCATAGACGAAGAACTCGGTGGCAGCGAGGGGTTCGACCGGATGTACCAAGCCCTGTCCGAGCAGGGGCTCGCACACATCGTCGACATCGTTCCCAACCACACTGCTATCGACGGGCGCAGGAGCCCGCGCTGGTGGGACGTGCTAAAGCACGGACGGGATTCGAAGTACGCCCACTACTTCGACATCGATTGGGAGCGCCACGACGGGAAGGTCCTGGCTGCCGTTCTGGGCGATGAGCTCGACACGGTCCTCGAGCGCGGTGAGATCGAGATCGTACGCGGCGAAGGCGAAGATGTGCTCCGCTACCACGAGCACCACTTCCCTCTCGCTCCGGGGACCCACGAAGAGGAAACACCGCTAGCAGAGGTCATCGAGCGCCAGAACTACCTCCTTGCGTTCTGGAGACGCGCCGCTCGTGGGCTGAACTACCGTCGTTTCTTCGACATCGATACGCTGGCCGCCCTCCAGATGGATCAACCGGGTGTGTTCGAGGAGACACACGGCCTCGTCCTCGATCTGATCCGCCACGGCAAGCTCGAGGGCTTGCGCGTCGATCACATCGACGGCCTGAAGGATCCGGCCGGTTACCTCCATCGACTCCAAGACGAGTCCGGAGGGACGTACACGGTCGTCGAGAAGATATTGGAACCTGGGGAGAGGCTCCCGCAGGAGTGGCCGGTCGCGGGAACGACCGGTTACGACTTCCTCAACGTCGTCAATGCTCTCTTCATCGACCGCTCCAACGAGCATGCGTTCAGCGACATCTACGAACGCTTCACCGAAGAGCGCGACGACCTCGCGACGATCACCCGCACCAAGAAGATGCTCGTCATGCGCCGGGTGATGATCAGCGACATCAATCGTCTCCTCAACGAGCTGGCGACGGTCTTCGAAGACGAAGGTTGGGACTTCGACGAAGACGAAACGCGGGCCGCGCTGGGCGAGACGATCGCCGCCTTTCACGTCTACCGCACCTACCTCTCCCCCGCCGGCGAGATCCGACCGGAGGACCGGCGCGTCATCGAGAGCGCCATCGATGACGCGCGATCCGCGGCGCCCCACATACCCAGCGAGACATTCGACCGGCTGCGGTCGGTTCTGCTTCTCGAAAGAGACGGCTCCCGCGCTCTCGACCTAGTGCTCAGGTTCCAGCAGACGACGGGCCCGATCATGGCGAAGGGCGTCGAAGACACCGTCTTCTACAACTACAACCGCTTCGTCTCACTCAACGAGGTGGGCGGAAGCCCGGGGATCTTCGGGATCTCACCCGAGGACTTCCACACCACGGCAGAGGGTGCGCAGGCAGACCGGCCGCGTTCGATGCTGGCACTGTCGACGCACGACACCAAGCGCAGCGAAGATGTCCGCGCCCGTTTGAACGTGCTCTCCGAAGACCCTGCCTCGTGGAGCGACGCGGTGGATCGGTGGGCGAAGATCGGAGATCGCTACCGCAGCAGCGGATGGCCGGACCGCAACGCCGAATACCTCCTCTATCAGGTCCTCGTTGGCGCCTGGCCGCTGACCGAAGAGCGGGCGGTCGCGTACATGCAGAAGGCATCCAAAGAAGCGAAACGCCATACGTCATGGATAGACCCCAACCCGGATTACGACCGCGCTCTGGAGAGGTTCGTTCGAGGCATGCTCGGCGACCCGGAGATGACCCGGGACGTCGCCGCTTTTGTGGAGCCGCTGGTCGTTCCCGGTCGGATCAACTCGCTCGCTCAGACGTTGATCAAGCTCACTTATCCCGGTGTCCCCGATACCTATCAGGGCACCGAGTCGTGGGATCTCAGCCTCGTCGATCCCGACAACAGGCGACCCGTCGATTACCCGGCGCGCCGAGCCACCCTGGCGCGCGCCCTGTCCACCCCTGCGGTCGAGCTGTGGCGAGGCGCAGGGGACGGAGCACCGAAGCTGCTGGTGACGATGCGAGCCCTGTGGTTGCGCAACGAGCGCCCGCGTGCCTTCGGGCCGGAAGCAGGTTACGAACCGCTCCAGACCGGCGGCCCGGCGAGCGACCATCTCGTGGGCTACGTGCGCGGGCGCGAGGTCGCCGTCGTCGTGCCTCGTCTCACGGTGAAGACGGGTCCCGTCCCCGACGCGTCCATCGACCTGCCCCCGGGACGGTGGCTAGACGTCCTGACCGGCCACGACGTCGCGGGGGGGACCAAACCCGCCACGGATCTCCTCGACCAGTTCCCGGTGGCGCTCCTGGTGAGGAGCTGAGATGCGCTTCTCCGTATGGGCACCCGATGCGAGACAGGTGGACCTCGTCCTCACCGACCGACGCGAGCCTATGGAGCTCATCGAGGACGGCTGGTGGAGCATCGCCGTGCCAGATGCAGAGGGGGCCATCGACTACCGATTCGCACTGGATTCCGGTGAACCTCTGCCCGATCCGCGCTCACCCTGGCAACCGCAGGGGGTAGAGGGCCCTTCCCGAACGGTCGACCACACCCGCTACCGGTGGAGCGACCAAGATTTCACGGCTCCCGCATTCGATCACTGGATCATCTACGAGCTGCACATCGGCACCTTCACACCCGAGGGGACCTTCGATGCGACCATCGAAAAACTCGACCACCTCACCGGTCTCGGCGTCACCGCGGTAGAGATACTGCCGGTCAACGAATTCTCCGGTGATCGGGGCTGGGGCTACGACGGGGTGGACCTATATGCCCCTCATCACAGCTACGGAGGGCCCGACGCGCTGAAACGGTTCGTGGACGCCTGCCACCGGAAGGGTCTGGCGGTCATCCTCGATGTCGTCTACAACCACTTCGGCCCCGCGGGTAACTACCTGCCGAGGTTCGGCCCCTACTTCACCGATGCCTACTCGACCCCATGGGGCGAGGCCGTGAACTTCGACAGCCCCGAGTCGGCCGAGGTACGCAGATTCTTCATCGACAACGCGATGATGTGGCTGCGGGATTATCACTTCGACGCATTACGACTCGATGCGGTCCATGCCATCCTCGATACGGGCGCCAAGCATTTCCTCGAGGAACTCGCCGAAGAGGTGGAGAGGTTGGCGCTATCGCTCAACCGTCCCCTCCGACTGATCGCCGAGAGCGACCTGAACGATCCACAGGTCGTTCGAGAACGAGACAGGTACGGCTACGGGATGGACGCCCAGTGGAGCGACGACTTCCACCATGCTCTCCACAGTCTTCTCACCGGAGAGAGCAACGGCTACTACTCAGACTTCGGACAGATGAAACATCTCGCGACCGCGCTGGAGCGTGCGTTCGTCTACGCGGGAGAGTTCTCCGAACACCGTCGTCGCCCTCACGGACGGGAGCCCAGCGGTATCCCCGGTAATCGTTTCCTCGCATACGCGCAGAACCACGACCAGATCGGGAACCGCGCGACCGGAGACCGGCTGAGCATGCTGGTGGACGACGATCGCCTGAAGATCGCCGCGGCTCTGGTGCTCACAGCGCCGTTCCTGCCGATGCTCTTCCAAGGCGAAGAGTGGGGCGCAACCACACCGTTCCAGTACTTCACCGACCATCACGACCCCGAGCTCGGCAAGGCCGTGAGCGAGGGAAGGCGCTCAGAGTTCGCCGCGTTCGGGTGGGAACCGGCAGACGTTCCCGACCCGCAGGACGTCGAAACTTTCCGGCGCTCCAAACTCAACTGGTCAGAGATCACCCAGCAGCGCCACACCGACCTTCATGCCTGGCATAAGAAACTGATCGAACTACGACTCGGAACCCTCGACCTCCTCGATGGCGACCTGACTTCGGTGGTGGTCACCTACAGCGAAGAAGAGCGCTGGCTGGTGCTGGAGCGAGGAGGGATCACCGTCACTTGCAACTTGGCATCCGAAAGGCGGCTCGTGGGGATCGCACCAGAGCGAAGGAGCAGATTGCTGGTGACCTCCGGACCGACCCCCGCCGCAGAGGGCGATGCCGTGCGACTACCGGCGTTGAGCGTGGCCATCTATTCCCACGGGTGACCTCCGCGCGCCACTGTGGTGAGATGTGGCGATGGTGAACCGACCCGAGGCGATGCGAGACCTGGACCTCGAGCCGGAGCGCGTGCGCCGGCTCGTTGACTCCGTGGGGCAGCTGTACGAGGAGCTGCTCGAGCAACTTCCTTCGCTGCCCGTCGATCGACGGCGCACGGTCGACGAGGTGCGCCGGGAGTTCGCACCCGACATCCCAACGGAAGGTCTCGGGGACGACGAGCTGATCGCCTACCTTCGGAAACTCATGTTCTCCGGGTCTATCTACACGGGACACCCGGGCTTCATGGCCTATATCTCTGGGGCCGGGACGGCGCCCGGCGCGATCGCCGACCTTGCTGCAGCAGCCATCAACCAGAACGTCGGAGGCTGGCGCCTCGGGCCTGCAGCTACCGAGATCGAGCTCCATCTCACCTCGTGGTTCGCGAACCTCTTCGGGCTACCCCAGACCGGCGGGGGTCTCGTCACCTCGGGCGGATCGATGGCCAACTTCGTAGCCCTGAAGGTCGCCCGCGATAGGGCGCTGGGATTGCGGGCGCGGGAAGCGGGTCTCGAGGGAGCGCGCCTCACCGCATACACGAGCGCCGACGTCCACTTCGCCACGACCCGAGCGGCGGACATGCTCGGGATGGGATCGGACGCGATCAGGTTGATCGGCATGGACGCCGACTACGAGATCGATACCGTCGCTCTGGTCGAAGCGATAGAGAGAGACAAGACCGACGGCGCACACCCTTTCGCGGTCATCGCCAGTGCGGGCACAACGGCGACAGGTGCGGTGGATCCTCTGGACGACATCGCGGCCATCTGTGCCGAGCATGGTCTCTGGATGCATGTAGACGCCGCCTACGGGGGGCCCGCCGTCCTGGCCGAAGACCTGAAGCCTCTCCTCAGCGGGATCGAGAAGGCCCATTCGATCGTCTTCGACCCGCACAAGTGGATGTACACCCCCCATTCCGGAGGGGTGGTCCTGGTGAGGGATCTGCAGTGGCTGGCGGATTCATTCTCGGCGCACGCCGCTTACGTGCATGAGGACAAAGAGCTCACCGGGCGCGGACTCGATCTCGGGATGATGGGACCCCAGCTGTCACGCAGTTTCTGGGCGCTCAAGATCGTGGTGTCCCTTCTCGCATACGGGACTCGAACGTACGGCGCTCGCATCTCGCACGACGCGGCTTTGGCTCGATACCTCGGCTCACAGGTGGAACAGCATGAGGAACTCGAGTTGATGGCTCCCGTGGGATTGTCCATCTGCTGCTTCCGCTACGTACCGCCGGATCTTCCCGACACCTCAGGGCGAGAGGGCTACCTCGACGCTCTCAACGAGCGACTGATGGCAGAGGTTCAGTTCGATGGGCGGGTGTACTTCTCGAATGCCGTGCTCAACGGCAGATTCGTCCAGCGGTGCTGCATCGTGAACTTCCGGACCGAAGCGGAGCACCTCGACCAAGTGGTTGAGGTCACCACAGAACTCGGCGCGCGCCTCGACAAAGAGATGCGACCCGCGGATCTGCTGGGCTGGGGCTAAGGCCCCAGGATCACTCCTGCTCGCAAGGGTGGGCGAACTTCTTGCCGATAAAGCGGATGAACCGGACCCGCTCGTCACTCAAGGTCTCGAACTCCGCCAGCTGGTCGTTGACCAGGGTCATCGTTCCTATCGTTGTGGTGCCGCGGAGCTCCTTAGGTCGGTCGACCGCCTCCCACAACCTGCCGTCGAAGTCCACCCGGTAGCCGATCCCGCATCGTGCGTCCAACTCGAAGATGTAGCGCTGACCCTCCTCCACTTCTCCGGAGATGGCGAACAGGCGATGCCGGCCGTCGGGCTTGACCGGCTCGTCGGAGATCGTCGGTCCCGATCCCTCCAGCGGCAGCTGCACGGCGTCCTCCGGCACACTCTCACTCGGCGGCGGCGCAGGGTCGTCACCGCGGAGGTTCGTGTCACATGCTCCCAACAAGAAGGCCAGCCCCACCACGATCAGCAGTCGGAGCCTCAGGCCCATGCCACCAGCCCCATGTCCATCTTGTTCGTCAGATCGCCATGCTCGGGGATGACACGGACCGCGTAGCCATACAGCCCCGTCTTCCCGGCGTTGAAACGTTCCTTGTACGTACAGGTACCGCCCTCGCAATACTCGGGTTGCATCTTCTGGAAACAGGGTTCGATCAACTCGCCGTTCGCTCCCACAGGACCGTGAGCTAGTTCAACGCACACGTCGTCGGTCGACAACGATCCAACATGCACAGTTGCCGAGATCGTCCTCACATCACCGAGATCTGCGGCAGTGATGTCACCTTCGACGTCGATCACCCTCACTTGCGGCCAAGCTTCTTTGACTTTGGCCTTCCACGCCGCCAAAGAGCGCGCCGCCGTATGGTCCTTCTCCGTCATCCGGCGACTATGTTCGGCAGACGGCAGATAGAGTTGTTCGACGTAGTCACGCACCATCCTGTCGGCGGTTACGAACGGACCCAAAGTCTCGACGGACGCTTTCACTTTCTCGATCCACCGACGGGGAACCGGCCCCTCGGGCCGGTCGTAGAACCGGGGAACCACCTCGCGCTCGAGCAAGTCATATAGCGCACTTGCCTCGACCCGATCTTGGTAAGCATGATCGGAGTACTCCTCGACGGTGCCGATGGTCCATCCGTTGTGACCGTCGAAGCATTCGTCCCACCACCCGTCGAGGACCGACAGATTGATGACGCCGTTCAGTGCGGCTTTCATGCCGCTGGTGCCGGACGCTTCCATGGGACGCCTCGGGTTGTTAAGCCACACGTCCGCCCCCTGCACCAGCACTCGCGCAACGGCCATGTCGTAGTCCTCGATGAACGCGAACCGAGTGCGCACATCGGGATCTGCGGCGAAGTGATACAGATCGCGGATCAGTTCCTTACCGGGGTCGTCGAGCGGGTGCGCCTTACCCGCGAAGACGATCTGGATCGGGCGATCGCCCGACAGAAGCAACCGCTTGAGACGTTCAACGTCGCTCAACAGCAAGGTTCCACGCTTATAAGGGGCGAACCTCCGGGCGAACCCGATGGTCAGCACGCCCGGATCGAAGACGTCGTCGGTCCACGACGCCTCGGCCTCCGAAGCTCCGTTGGCGAGCAACTGAGCACGTAATCGCTGGCGCACGAGATACACCAATCGCTCTCGAGCGCGATCCCTAGCTCGCCATAGCTCCGCATCCGGGATCTCCTGCACCCTGTCCCAACGTCCCGTTCCACATTCCGCCCACGCCGGAGGGAACCGGCGGTCGAGCACCTCGCTCATCTCTGGTCCTATCCAGGTAGGGACATGAACACCGTTCGTCACCGACGAGATCGGAACCTCATCGACGGGGATGTCCGCCCACAGTTCCGAGAAGATGGTGCGTGAGACGTGTCCATGTAGCTTAGAAACGGCGTTAGACCGACCGGCGAGGCGTAGTCCCATGAACGCCATATTGAATCTGGCGAGCTCGAGAGGAGTGTCTTTAGTCTGTCCCAGCGCCATCAGATCCTCGAACGTCATCTCGGACTCTTTGGCGAAGTTCGAGAAATAGCGCTCCATCAACTCAACGCTGTAGACATCGATGCCTGCGGGGACGGGTGTGTGGGTGGTGAAGACGGTGCCGGCACGTACCGACTCGAGCGCCTGTTGCCACGTCAGCCCCAGGGATACAACGAGGTGCCGCATGCGCTCGAGTCCCATGAACCCTGCGTGTCCCTCGTTGGTATGGAAAACGTCCGCCTCATAACCTGCTGCGTGTAGAGCCCTGACGCCACCGATGCCGAGCACTATCTCTTGACGCAGTCGGTGCTCGGTGCCGCCGCCGTAAAGCCTGTCGGTGATGGCGCGCTCGTCGGCATCATTCTCTTCAACATCGCAATCCAGCAAGATCAGCGGGACGCGTCCGACCTCGGCGCGCCATAGCTGAGCCACACATGTGGCCCCCGCGAGATCGACGAAGATCTTCAGTGGCGAGCCGTCTCCGTTCGACAGCAACGAGAGTGGCATGGCATGGGGATCGAGGGCCGGATATCGCTCCTGCTGCCAACCGTCGGCATTGAGATGCTGCCGGAAATAGCCCTCACGATAGAGCAGACCGACGGCGATCAGAGGAACCCCGAGGTCGCTGGCGGCTTTCAAGTGATCGCCGGCAAGAACCCCGAGGCCGCCCGAGTAGATCGGTACGGCCTCGCTGACGCCGAATTCGGGGGAGAAATATGCGATCTTCCCGGGATCCGAAGGATCCTCCCGGCTCTGGAACCAACGGGGTTCTTCGAGATAGCTCGTGAGGTCTTCTTCCACGGAGGCGAGGAATGCCATGAAGGGGCCGTCCTCCATCAACTCTTCGAATCGTTCCTTGCCGACTCGCCCCAGCATCTTCATGGGATCGTGCCCGGCACGCTCCCATTCGTCGGTATCCACCCAACGGAACAGGTCGACGGTCCTGGAGTCCCAGCTCCACCGCAGATTGAGGGCGATGGGGACGAGGGACTGCAAAGGATCGGGCAACGATGCCCGCACGGCGAAGCTATGGAGTGCTTTCATGGCTTGAGAGACTGCCTCACTAAGGCTCCCACCGCAAACAAGGCTCCGATCAAGCTTGATTTAGATCGATCCACCCCTTTCATCTCGCCGCGCCTGGGTATGGACAGGAGCGTTAGCCTCACGGAGGCGGGACAGCAACGCGAGCGGAAGGGGCCGAGTCGTAAAGGTGAAACCGGACACCAAGAAGAGCCATGTCGTGATCGAGCATGTCGAGCCCGAGATCGACGGCGGCAGGTTCAGAGCGAAGGCGATCGTGGGTGACCTCGTCAGCGTGTCGGCAGACATCTTCCGCGACGGGCCTTACCTGCTCCAGGCGGTGATCCGTTACCGCGGACCGGGCGACAAAAGATGGTCGGAAGCTCCGCTGACCCCCACCGTGAACGACCGCTGGGAGGGCAGTTTCTCGCCCTCGCAGGTCGGCCGCTGGCGCTACACGATCGAGGCCTGGACCGACGGTTTCGGAACATGGCGGCGGGACCTCATCAAGAGAGTCGAGGCGAGCCAGAACGTCGACCTCGAGCTCGAAGAGGGCGCCCGGATGATCGAGGCGAGACTAAAAGCGATCCCGGCGAAGGAACGGCGCGCCGTGACTGCCGCGATCGAAACGCTCCGGACCGCACCGCCTGCCAGCAGCGATCGCGGTTTCGGTGACCCGCGCGTCGGCGCCGCGTTGTCGGACGCGGTCGGGCTTGCGATGCAGCGCTACCCAGACCGGACCGGATCCGCCACCTACAAGCCGGTGCTCGAGCTGACGGTCGATCGTGAACGCGCTCGCTTCGGTGCGTGGTACGAGTTCTTTCCTCGCTCTACCGGTACGAAGACCAAGCACGGGACCTTTAAAACGGCGGCGAAACGCCTTCCGGCGATCGCAGATATGGGCTTCGACGTCGTTTATCTGCCTCCGATCCATCCCATCGGGACCGCCTTCCGAAAGGGCAAGAACAACACCCTTGATCCCGGGCCCAACGACGTCGGAAGCCCATGGGCGATCGGGTCCCCCGACGGCGGCCACGACGCCATCCATCCGGACCTCGGAACGATCGAGGACTTCGATGACT
Source organism: Actinomycetota bacterium (assembly GCA_051001455.1). GTDB lineage: Bacteria > Actinomycetota > CADDZG01 > CADDZG01 > WHSQ01 > JBPCNH01. The sequence continues at coordinate 39,190 of JBPCNH010000009.1, read as the reverse complement.
TCGTTGCAGAGACCGAGCGACTCGGGATGGAGGTAGCGCTCGACTTCGCGATCCAGTGCTCCCCGGACCACCCTTGGGTAACCGAGCATCCGGAATGGTTCCACCATCGTTCCGACGGCTCCATCAAGTACGCAGAGAATCCGCCCAAGAAATATCAGGACGTCTATCCCGTGAACTTCGATACCGACAATGCCGATGAGCTGTGGCTCGAGCTGAAGCGGATCGTCGATCACTGGATATCGCACGGCGTGAAGATCTTCCGGGTGGACAACCCCCACACGAAGCCGCTCGTCTTCTGGGAATGGTTGATCTCATCCGTTCACGAGAGCGACCCCGATGTGATCTTCCTGGCCGAGGCATTCACCCGTCCAAAGGTCATGCAGCAGCTGGCGAAGATGGGCTTCACCCAGTCCTACACGTACTTCACCTGGCGCAACGAGAAATGGGACCTCGAGGAATACCTCACGGAGCTAACCCAGACCGAGATGCGCTGGTATTTCCGTCCCAACTTCTTCGCCAACACTCCAGACATCCTCCACGAATACCTTCAGCTTGGCGGGCCCCCCGCATTCAAGATCCGGCTCGTCCTGGCGTCTTTCCTATCGCCCAGCTACGGGATCTACTCGGGATACGAGCTGTTCGAAAACGTCCCGGTGAAGGCCGGGAGCGAGGAATACCTCGACTCAGAGAAGTACGAGCTACGGCCTCGTAATTTCCAGGAGCAGCCGAACTTCATCGACTACATCAGTCGGGTCAACGACATCCGGCAGAAGCATCCGGCGGCAGCAGAATTCACGAACCTCGCCTGGCACCGAACCGATAAAGAGAACATCATCGCTTTCTCGAAGACCTCGGCCGACGGGGACGCGCTCCTCATAGTGGTGAATCTCAACCCCTTCCACTACGAGGAGGCCACGCTAGATCTCGATCTGGGTGTCCTCGGGATCGATCAGTCGCAGCCGTTCGAGGTCCACGACCTCCTCACCGATGCCAAGTACGTCTGGCATGGAACGCATAACTACGTCCGGCTCGACCCTCACGACCAGCCTGCCCACGTCTTCAAGGTGCGCTGATGCCACGAGCCAACCTCCCTTCCGGCATCCTCGGAGGCCGCGAGCTGAAGCACTCCACGGTCATCAGCGACCCCCTTTGGTACAAGAAGGCCGTCATCTACGAGCTCTATGCGCGCAGTTTCTACGATTCGAATTCCGACGGGTACGGGGACTTCAAGGGCCTGACCGAGAAGCTCGACTATCTCGAATGGCTGGGGGTGGATTGCCTGTGGCTTCTTCCCTTCTATCAATCACCGTTGCGCGACGGCGGTTACGACATCTCCGACTTCTATTCGATCCTCCCCGAGTACGGGAACCTCAACGACTTCGTGGAGTTCATGGACGAGGCTCATTCCCGGGGGTTGAGGGTCGTCGCCGACATGGTCATGAACCACACCTCCGATGAACACCCTTGGTTCCAGGAGGCGCGCAAACCTGGATCCGACAAGCGAGATTGGTACGTGTGGTCGGACGACCCCGAGAAGTACAATGAAGCGCGCATCATCTTCGTCGATACCGAGAAGTCCAATTGGACGTGGGACGAACAAGCTGGTGCCTACTACTGGCACCGATTCTTCAGCCATCAGCCCGATCTGAACTACGACAATGAAGTGGTTCAGGAGCAGATGCTGGCGGTGGTCCGTTTCTGGCTCGACCTTGGTTTAGACGGATTCAGACTCGATGCCGTTCCTTACCTGTTCGAGCGCGAGGGAACCAATTGCGAGAACCTTCCCGAAACCCACGCGTTCCTGAAACACCTGCGATCCGAAGTGGAGAAGGACTACGAGGACGTCGTGCTCCTCGCGGAGGCGAACCAATGGCCCGAAGACTGCGTCCCCTACTTTGGGGACGGCGACGAGTGCCACATGAACTTCCATTTCCCGTTGATGCCCAGGATGTTCATGGCGGCCCGCCGGCAGGTTCGGTATCCGATAGTCGAGATCCTCAGCCGGACCCCCGACATCCCGGAGAACTCGCAGTGGGGGATCTTCCTCCGGAACCATGACGAGCTCACCCTAGAGATGGTGACCGACGAGGAACGCGACTACATGTACAACGAGTATGCCAAGGACCCGAGGATGAAGCTCAACCTCGGTATCCGGCGCCGGCTGGCCCCTTTGCTCGACAACTCGAGAGACCAGGTCGAGCTCTTCCACGCGATGTTGTTCTCACTTCCGGGGACACCGATCGTGTACTACGGCGACGAGATCGGCATGGGTGACAACATCTACCTGGGAGATCGCGATGGCGTCCGCACACCGATGCAATGGTCGAGTGACCGCAATGCGGGCTTCTCCACGGCAGACTTCGCCCAGCTCTACCTGCCGCTCCTGATGGACCCGATCTACGGGTACCAGGCCCTTAACGTCGAGGCCGAGCAACGAGATCCGTCTTCCTTCCTGCAATGGTTCCGGAAGCTGCTGTCGGTTCGGAAGCAACACCCGGTCTTCGGCCTGGGTTCCTTCGAGGCGTTGAATCCCGAGAACCCGGCGATCTTCCCCTTCATCCGCAGGTGGCAGAACGACATCGTCCTCTGTGTGAACAACCTCTCCGGCAGAGCTCAAGCTGCAGAGTTGGACCTTTCCGGTTATGAGGGTATGTATCCCGTTGAACTGCTGGGGGGCGAGAGGTTCCCTCGCATCGGAGAGCTTCCTTACCTCCTGACCTTCGGTTCACACGCGTTCTATTGGTTCCAACTGATGACTGAGGAGTCGCTATGAACCTCGATACGACGAACCTAGCCGGCCTGCTCTCGGATCAGAGATGGTTCGGAGACAAGGGACGGGCCATCGCCGAGGTCACCCACATCGACCACGGAGCGGTGGAAGATCGCGACGACCCGCTGGTGCTGGCTCTCGTGCGCGTCTCGTTCGAGGATGGTGGCGACGCGCTCTACCACTTGCCGCTGATCGTGGCGCCCGACGGCACCCCGACGGATGCTTCGGAGGACCCGGAGCGACTGAAGGCGTTCGGGCATCTCCTCGCTCATGGTCATCCCATCAAGGGAGAGCATGGCGTTTTCCATTTCAGTGGACCGAGTCTCGATCCCATGTCTCCTCCGGGACAACACAGCGCGTGGATGATCGGGGCCGAACAGAGCAACACCTCGGTGGTGCTCGACGACCACGTGATCCTGAAGTTCTTCCGGCGCGTCGAGGCAGGGCCGAACCCGGACCTAGAGCTCACCCGATTGCTGACGAACGAAGGTTTCACCAACATCCCGGCGCAACTCGGTGAGATCTTCTACGAACGGAACAGGGAATCGGAAGAAGAAGAGCCATTCGAGGTGGACCTCGGGATCGCGCAGACGTTCGTGCAAGGCGCGACCGAAGGATGGGCTGCAACGGTGCAACGGATACACCGCATGTTCGACGAAGTCCACCCAGAGGACACTCCGGAGGATCGTCCGGTGTTGGTCGAGGAGCGCGCCTCCGAGCTCCTCGACGCTATGGAGCAGCTCGGGGAAGCGACCGGCGACCTCCACGTGACGCTTGCACGAGAAGATTTCGAGCCCGAGGTACGCCCGGAACCACTGGAGGCGCACGAGATAGCGGAACTGGCACGAGACATGCTCGCGAGTGTCTCAACCCTAGAGGGCGAAGTGCCGGAGCTATCGCAGATGTCCGATCAGATCGAAGCTCACATCCAGGCGATCGACTCGATCACGGATTTCGGTCAGAAGACGCGGGTGCACGGCGATTACCACCTAGGTCAGGTGCTGAGGTCATCGCGCCAGTGGCTGCTACTCGACTTCGAAGGTGAGCCGGCGCGCAGCCTCGTAGAGAGGCGTCAGAAACAGTCGCCTTTGAAGGATGTAGCGGGGATGCTTCGCTCTTTCAACTACGCGGCGTACGCCGCGCTGTTCGAACGTTGTGAGCCCGACGACGAAGAATGGAAACGGCTCGAGCCGTGGGCGGGTGCATGGGAAGCACTCGCGCGCACCCGCTTCATCACGGCCTATCTGACGAAGTCCTACGAGGGGCACTTCCTGCCGCAGGATCGCGACTCACTCGCCCTGCTGCTGGATCTTTTCGAACTCGACAAGGCCCTATACGAAGTGCGATACGAGCGGGGACACCGGCCGCACTGGCTGCGTATCCCCCTGAGAGGTATCGCCGAGATCATCGAGCGAGGGGATGGGCGATGAGAAGTTCACCATCAGAACTGATCGAACAACTGGTGCATGGGGACCTGCGCGATCCACACAGCCTGTTGGGCCGGCATCCATCGGGCACGAACTCTGTGATCCGCGCGTGGCGTCCGGATGCCGAATCCGTCAAGGTCGTTACCAGCGACGGCGAGGTCATCGGCAAGCTCGACCAGGTACATCCATCCGGACTCTTCGAGGGTCGGGTCGACAAGGCCGACGCGAACTACGAGCTCGAGGTCGACTACCCGGCGGGACAAACGTTCACGATCAAGGATCCCTATCGCTTCTCTCCTACGCTCGGGGACATCGATCTCCATCTCATGGGCGAAGGCAGCCACCGTCGCCTGTGGGAAAAGCTCGGCTCTCACGTCCGCACCGTTGATGGGACGACGGGCGTTTCGTTCGCCGTGTGGGCTCCGAATGCTCGCAGCGTGCGGATGGTCGGCGACTTCAACTCGTGGGATGGACGCTTGTATCCGATGCGATCCCTCGGATCATCCGGTATCTGGGAGCTATTCATCCCCGACATCGGGCCCGGGACTCTCTACAAATTCGAGGTACTGACCGCTCAAGGGAACCTGATCAACAAAACCGACCCTTATGCCCGCCGCACCGAGGTGCCTCCCGGCCATGCGTCGGTGGTCTGGGAGCCCGACTACAGCTTCACCGACGAGAAATGGGTCGCAGGGCAGGTCAACAAGGAACATCACGCGGCCCCGATGTCGACGTACGAGATCCACCTCGGCTCCTGGCGACAGACCCCGGATGGAGAGCCACTCGGGTACCGGGACCTCGGAGACCAGCTGTCGGAGTATTGCCAAGAGATGGGCTTCACGCACGTCGAACTCCTGCCCGTAGCGGAGCATCCCTTCGGAGGATCGTGGGGTTATCAAGTCTCGAACTACTTCGCCCCTACGGCTCGGTTCGGCACCCCCGACGATTTCAGATACATGGTGGACAAGTTGCACGCCGCTGGCATCGGCGTGATCGTCGACTGGGTGCCGGCACACTTCCCCCGGGACGAATGGGCTCTCGGCCAGTTCGATGGAACCGCGCTCTTCGAGCACGTCGACCCTCGCAAAGGAGCCCATCCGGACTGGGGAACGCTGGTCTTCAACTACGGACGTAACGAAGTCCGCAACTTCCTCATCTCGAACGCTCTCTACTGGATCGAAGAGATGCACATCGACGGCCTTCGGGTGGACGCGGTGGCTTCCATGCTGTACCTCGACTACAGCCGCAAGGAAGGTGAATGGGTCCCCAACGAGTTCGGTGGCCGCGAGAACCTCGAGGCGATCGAATTCCTCAAAGAACTGAACTCAGTCGTGCACGAGGAGCATCCGGGTGTCTTGATGCTGGCCGAGGAGTCCACCGCATGGCCGGGTGTTAGTCGCCCGGTTCACCTAGGCGGGCTTGGATTCGGCTTCAAGTGGAACATGGGCTGGATGCACGACACGCTTCACTACTTCGAGCGCGACCCGATCTACCGCAAGTACCACCACAACAATCTGACCTTCAGCCTCATGTACGCCTGGAGTGAGAATTTCGTCCTTCCGCTGTCGCACGACGAGGTCGTGCACGGGAAGGGATCGCTCATCGGCAAGATGCCGGGTGACAAGTGGCAGAAAGCGGCAAACCTGAAATCGTTGTTGTCCTACATGTGGGCTCATCCCGGCAAGCAGCTCATATTCATGGGAGCCGAGATCGGTCAGGAACGCGAGTGGGACCACGACCGGAGCCTCGACTGGCACTTGCTCGACGATCCTCACCATTCCGGCATCAAGAACCTCGTGAAGGACCTGAACGCGATCTACAAAAGCACTCCGGAGCTTTGGGAGCTGGACTTCTCGCCGGAAGGCTTCCAGTGGATCGATGCCAATGACGCAGACAACAACGTGATCTCCTTCTCGCGGCGCGCGTCCGGGGACAAGCACCTCGTCTGCATCGCCAACCTCTCCCCCACCCCCCGCATGGGATTCCGTCTGGGATTGCCCACTGATTCCATCTACCGGGAGGTACTGAACACCGATTCAGAGGCCTACGGAGGGACCAACATGGGCAACATGGGCGAGGTGAAACCCGAGAGGGTGCCCTGGCACGGGCTCGATCATTCGGGCATCGTTACGTTGCCGCCGCTGGCGGTGCTGTGGCTCTACGGATAACCGTTCACGGCCACTTCTACCAGCCACCGCGCGAGGATCCCTGGACCGGCCGGATCGAGCTCCAACCGGACGCCGCGCCGGCGCGCGATTGGAACGAGCGCGTCTACACGGAATGCTACGAGCCGAACGCCTGCGTGACGTTGCCCGGACCCGACGGGGGCCGGGTCGTGAACAACTTCGAGCGGATCTCTTTCAACGTCGGCCCAACACTCATGGATTGGATGCTGAAGGAGCACCCAGAGACCCACGAACGGATCGTCGAAGCGGACCGGACCAGCGCAACGAGGCTAGGACACGGCAACGCCATCGCCCAGGCCTTCCATCACACGATCCTGCCGCTGTCCGGGGTGCGCGACATCCGAACCCAGGTCAGGTGGGGACTGGCGGACTTCCGTTTCCGCTTCGGTCGAGACGCCGAAGGGCTGTGGCTGCCGGAAACGGCGGCCAACAACGCCGTTCTCGCCGTACTGATCGAGGAGGGGGTGCGCTTCACCATCCTCGCTCCACATCAAGCGCACAGATGGCGGGATGGCGACGGGAACTGGGTGGAAGAGGGGACGCCTGACGCGCGCGTTCCCTATCGATACCTTCACCCAGATGGTTCGGGACGATCGCTGTCGGTGTTCTTCTACGACGGAGAGCTGGCCCGGGCGATCGCGTTCGAAAACCTAGGAAGTTCGAGCGAAGACTTCGTTGCCGTCTTCGAGCAGCGAAGTGGAGAGACCGACGGCCTGGTACATGCCGCGACCGACGGAGAGACCTATGGGCATCACCACAAGTTCAGCGACGTAGGTCTGGCCCAGGCCCTATTCGTCGATGCAGAGGCCCGCGGCATCGAGGTAACGAACTACGCGGCATTCCTCGCGACCGATCCGGCCCATCGCGAGGTGCAGATAAAAGGCGGCGAAGGGACATCGTGGTCGTGCGAACATGGGTTGGGCCGGTGGATGCGAGATTGCGGCTGCCAGACCTACGGGCCGGACGGGTGGAAACAAGCCTGGAGAGGGCCGCTGCGCGCGGGCCTCGAGGTCATCAAATGGGCTGTCGACGAGTCGTTCGACCGATTCGCAGTGCCCGTCCTCGTCGATCCATGGGGGACCCGAGATAGATACGTCCACGTGGTCATCGGCGCGGTCTCACTGGATGAGTTCCTCGAAGCTGAAACTGCGGGACTGACCGATGAAGACGCATTGCGGCAAGCCGCCATGCTGCTCGAAGCACAGCACAATTCCATGCGCATGTTCACCTCGTGTGGCTGGTTCTTCTACGACGTGAGCAGGCTGGAGAGCGTCCAGATCCTGCGCTACGCAGCCCGCGCGCTAGACATCCTCGAACAACTAGGGCTGCCGTTACCGGAAGACGCTTACATGCCGATCCTCGAAGAAGCCGCCAGCAACGACCCATCCGAAGGCACCGCAGCGACCATCCTCAAAGACATCCTGGCAACCAGCCTCCGGCGCTAGGGCTTGGTGTAGCGGATTATGTCTATGCCTCGGTTGTAGTCGGCCGTGTAGAGGATCTCGTCGGTGATCCAGTAGGCGGCGGAGGTCGATCCCGCGAACGGGATGAAGTAGCCGGCCTCCGAGATCTTGCCCTTCTTGTCGATGTCGAAGAAGCGGGTGCCGTGCTCGTACCAACCCATCGCCACGGTGCCCCCGTTCTTGAAGTGGGGGTCGGCTTCGAACCAGTGCGTGCAGAAGAGATTCGCAGGAGCATCTCCATCGGTCGGCAGCCCGTTCGCCACCTTGTACTCGTCGATCATGGTGAACGTGCGGGTCTTCTTCCACTTCGACGCGTCCCAGGTCATGAACTTGCCGGAGTTCTCCCCATCACAACTGGGACCCAACGTCTCGCCTCCGACCAGAAGGAACTTGTCCTTCATCTTGCGAGGCCACAGGTTCGAATGGATGAAGCGCTGGTCCTCGTTGGACCCGACCGCAACGAGCTTGGGCTTCGCGGGGTCCTTGCGCGCATCGAGCAGCATGATCGGCTGCGACGAGGTAACTACCCAGCCGCGCTTTACCTCTGTCACGTCATGTCCGCTGCTGGCGGGCTTGCCGTCTCCCCACCGGCCTGCGTCCTTCGGGTTCGATGGATCCCGCAGGTCGGCGATCTTCCCTTCCGATCCGTACGCCCACGTGCAATCGAGCACGCACGTCCAAGTGTGCTGCTCGGCGTCGGCCAGCTGACCGAGGATCGTGGGGTTGGTCTTGTCTTCGACGTCGATCACGTACAGATCGGTGATCGTCGAGATCAGGGCTATCTCACCGTTGGTGTCCACATCTTCTTCGGCGTAATACGGCTGCTGCGGCAGAGGCAGAAAACCCAAACGTTGCGGAGATTCCGGTTCCGAGACGTCGTAGATCGTGAGGCCGTACGAGGTCGTTATGTAGAAGTGCTTCCCGTGAACCCGAGCTCCGGGGCTGTCTACCGTCAAGGGGACGAAGCCGAGCCACTCGACGTTGTCGGACGCGAACCCACCGGGGCCGGGGCCCTTTAGGACGGTCGTGGAGGGCGCGCCGTGGGCGCTGCCGCCGAACAACAAGCCGGCAGCAAGCAACAGGGCGAACGATCGGCGTATCAGTTCCAAGGTGTCCCCTCTCACGGGTTCGGCTTGAAGGAAGATTCGACTCTCCCCGCCCCAGTCCTGCGTAGGCCGCCCTATCGGCGGACGCGCTGGACCTGGATCCGGGTGCGGTTGAGCGCCAGTCCTACCGAGAACATCGCCGACACCGCGATGGTGCCGATCGTCAGGAACACTCCCGCGGGCACTTGGCGCCGGGTCGGTTCATACATGACCATCGAGAACTGATCTGCCGACTCGGGGTCTTCCCCGAAAGCAGCCGCGTAGGCCAGTTGCGGCTGCTCCTGCTCCTGGTGCGCGGCCGCTCCTTGCGCCTGGGCCTGGGATTGCGCTTGAGCTTGTGAGGCAGGGTTCAGCTGCGACACAGGAGCGGGGGGGGGTGGGGGCGGCAGCACCGGAACGATGAAGGCCGCCAATGGCAAGGCCTTTGTCGGCGTGATCAACGGCTCCCGCTCGGTCTTGCACACGATCTTGGCATTCACGCGTGAATCTCTGAAGTCCCTGGCTAGATCTTCATCGGCGCTCCCTGCCTGAAGTTCCACGTTGAAAATCTCGCCTGCCTGCTTCGCGCCGCACCGGTACGTGACATCAAAGGTCAGGTCATCGACCGTCTGGAGGTTCACGCCCGCGTGTTCGTCTGGGGTCACGGTCCGGACCACGTCGGTTCCCTTGGCCACCTCCAAGCTCACCGGGGAGGTCTCAGCGATCGACCTGACCAGATTGACGACCGCCGGCGCGAGATTGAGGGCTCTCCCGGAGCGACTCGGAGTGACGAGACAGACGAGAGGGTCGCCCTCGGCGATGTCCTCGCTACCGTCGTCGTCACAATCCACCCCTCCGCCGACCGCGTATGTGCCGGTCCCCTTCGAGGTTTCTTTCAGATCTCCGAAAGGTTTGCGGCTGATCGACAAGCCGACGTGCTCGATGTCCTTCGCGTTGAACTTTTCGATCACCTCTTGTTGACTCGGCATCGTGGGAGGGGGCGCGCCACGGGGATCCGGAGGCGACATATCGCTGTCCTCGCCCCCCGAGCCGTACTCCTCGTCGGTGCTGTGGATCACGACCCTGAGCCCCTTCTCTCGCCAGCGAGCCATCTGACCCGGCGCCACGTCGCCCTTGTTCGCGATGCCCTCCGGATAGATGTCTTGGCCCTCACCCGTAGCGGTTTCGTAAAGGGCGCGCAGGTGAGCGTCGTACCGGCCGCCCACCTCGGCCTCGAGTTGCTCTATGACCTCCTCGAGAGCAGGAATGTTGCGACCGACCTGGATCAACTGGTCGTAAACGATGTTCTTCTCGTTTTCGTCCGGGACGCGTTTGTCGGGATAGGAGCGGTACTCGGCCAGGCCGTAGTGCACGTCGAGGTTCGAACTCTCGAGCTCGTTGACGATCGCCTCGAGTGAACGAGCAAGCCCGTCCAGCATCTGGGTCATGCTCGACGACGTATCGACCAGGAAATAGACGTCGAGCGGAAGCGGCCTTCTCGGCAGGTCGAGGGAGTAGGTGATGGTCTTCTCTTCGCCGATCTTGAGGGCGACGCGTTTGCCGTCCGGCGCGAGTGCCGCCCTTTTGGCCACATCCGAGGGTGACTCGATCAGGGAGGTGTTTCGCAGCGGTCCGTTCGGGCCGGACACCAGCACTCCAGCCGGTCCGATGTTACCGACCGATTTCAATAAGTTTCGGCCGGAGCGAGCGAAGAGTGCAGGTTCATTGCCGTCGAGGAAATAGAGGGAGTCGGCCGGAGCAGGAGCCTCCAGGTCTAACCACGAGAAGTTAGCGGCGTCGTACGCGAAGACCCGGTCCGCAGCGGAGACCGCGATCGCGTCCTCGAACGGTCCATGAACGACCGAGTCCACCCCATTCGGGACAGAGTTGCGGAACCACGAGTCGCCGCCGTCGTTCGAGCGCAAAAACTGACCCTTGCCTCCGAGGAAACCGATGACCCGAGCGGGGCGTCCGTGAGCATGGAAGACATCGGCCGCGTCCGTGGACTCCCCCCGGAAATCGTCCACCTCTTCGAACGATCCACCGCCGTCGGTCGATCGATAGAAACCACCGGCTCCGTAAGCCCATAGTTGTTCCAGATCCCATGGGTCGAGTTCGAAGCCCCGGATCCCGGCGAAGGTCCGCTGCCGGGTGAAGTCGGAAACCGGCGTCCATGTCATGCCGTAGTCGGTGCTCCGGAAGATGAAGTCGAGCGCCCCGCCTCCGACGTCGATCCCCAATACGAGGATGTTGGGAGCGGCCTCGAATATCTGGATGTCCTCGGGAGCTCCCGGCGGTAGACCGAAGCCGCCCTCGGTCCACGTAGAGCCGTAGTCCTCTGAGAGCACCACCCGGGTCCGCTGCGCCGCGGCCGCGGCCTCCTCGACGGTGACGACGACGCGGCCGGGCAGGGGTGTGCGGATGTGGCGGATCGTGTAGTCCGTCGGCACCGAAGAACCTTCCCCCGCGAAGACCTCTTGCCAGCTGCATCCGCCGTCCTCGGACAGCGCGATGATCTGCGAGTTTGCTGCGTAGATGACATCTGCGTCGAGGGGATCTACCGCATAGGCACCGATCTCCTGAGGACCCGAGCTGAAATTGGGACCGGGGATCGTTATCCACCGCCCCTCCTGCTTATGCGTGCAGGTGGATTGGGCTCGGGCAGGCGCCAGGAACGGCGCAACGAGTACGAGGATCAATGCCAGCAGCACTCCGGCGCTCGCCGCTCTGGGCGAGCCTTGTCGCCCCCTCAAGCAGGGGGTAGAGGGACGTGCGCGGCCAAGGAGTCTTTCCACCCTAGTTAGGTTCTCCCCAGGAGGGCCCGCTCCTGTAACCCTTCCGCCTACGATCCTTCAGCCGGAGGCCCGGGTACCTCCGTCGTCGCCCCCGAAAGTTGCCCGTTGCCGGAATGCTCGTCCAGGCGCCGGCCGATGGCCGGCCGGACCCTGTTGAGTATGGCGTCGAGATTGGCGCCCTCGAGGGTCTCTTCGTCGACCAGGCGGGTAGCCATCTCATCGAGCACGTCCCGGTGCCGCCCCAGCAGATGTGATGCCTCGCGCTCGGCCTCATGCAACAGATGGTCGACCTCGGTCTCCATGGCTTCATGGGTGTCTGGGGAGATCTCGGACAGGGCCACATCACCCTGGATGAACTCATCGACGTCCCGGGACAGCAGGCGGCGACGCTTAGAGCCCATACCGAAGCGACCGATCATGTCCCGGGCGACGTCGGTCGCCTTCTCCAGGTCCTGCTCGGCGCCGGTCGAGTGCTCTCCAAAAACGATCTCTTCGGCCGCTAGGCCTCCCATGGCGGTGACGAGCTGGATGAAGAGCTCGGATTTCGTGAGCAGGATCGCCTCGCTCTCCTTGCGCAAGTTGGTCAATCCGATCCCCTTTCCGCGCGCCAGGATCGAAACGCGGTGAACGTCCTCGTTCTCTCCCGATGCCGCAGCCACCACTGCATGACCGCCCTCGTGATAGGCGGCGCGCCGGCGCTCTTCCGGGGACAGGATCCGGCCTCGCTTCTGCGGTCCGGCAAGGACGCGCTGGACGGCCTCCTCGAGCGTCGGCATCTCGATGACATTGTTGCCTTCACGGATCGTAAGAAGCGCCGCTTCGTTGATCACATTGGCTAGGTCCGCTCCGGAGAAGCCGGGCGTCCGCTTCGCGAGGTAAGAGAAATCAACCGATGAACCGAGGGGCTTCTTACGAGCGTGCAACTCGAGGATCTCCTGACGCCCGACGGCATCGGGCTGGTCCACGGTCACATGACGATCGAAACGACCGGGACGCAGGAGGGCGGGGTCGAGGATGTCCGGACGGTTGGTAGCTCCGATCACCACTACACCGGTCTGAACGTCGAAGCCGTCCATCTCGACCAACATCTGGTTGAGCGTCTGCTCGCGTTCATCGCTACCGCCGCCGCCACCACCCGAACCGCGCTTGCGACCGGCCGCATCGAGCTCGTCGATGAATACGATGGCAGGTGCAACTGCTCGTACACGGGCGAAGAGATCTCGCACACGTGCCGCGCCGACTCCTACGAGAGACTCGACGAATTCGGCGCCGGCAACCGAGAAGAAGGGAACACCGGCTTCACCGGCGATCGCCTTCGCCAATAGCGTCTTTCCGCAGCCCGGGGGGCCCACGAGGAGGACACCCTTAGGTGGAGCCGCCCCCAGCTCCCGGTACTTGGCGGGATTCACCAGGTAGTCCCGCACCTCTCGGAGCTCGGCAACGGCCTCCTCCGCACCTGCAACATCGTCGAAAGTGACCCCAGACGCACCCTTCTTGGTCTTCCCCTTGCCGATCTGCCCGAACATCTGAACATCGCCGATCCCGGAGCCGCCACCACGACCTCCCGAGAACAGCAAGGCAAAAAGGTTCGCCAGGATCATCAGTGGAAGGAGAAATGTGCTCACCGCGCGCACTGCCTGTTTGGACGCTTGGGAGTCGATCGACACGCGTGCACCGGCTCCCGTCGCGATCTCGACCAGGGTCGAAGTGATCGGGTCCCGATAGGCGGCCCAGTAGGTCCCGGCGCCGGCCGGCGCTATGGATGGAGGCTCGGCCTCGGCTTCGTCCCCTCCGCCGTTGTTGTTGTTCTTGTTGTTGTTCTTCCCTTGGTTCTTGTTGTTGTTCTTCTTACCCTTCTTGGGTTCTGGCTCGGGAGGAGGAATGGTGTAAGCCCCCGTCAAGACCAGATCTTCGTCATGGAACTCTGCCGTAGAAAGACGCTCTTCGGATGCGAGCGCGGCGAACTGGTTCAACGAGATCTCCGTGCCACTTGGCTCGGGTCCGAAGTAGAGGAATTTGATCGAGTAACCGAACGCGCCTAACAGGACCAGCAGGCTGAGCATGAGCAGAGCGGCGCCACGCTTCTTGCCCTTCTTCTTAACCGCTCTGGACCTCTTACGCTTGAGTCGCCAGGCCTGAACACGCTCTTTCATCGCACCCCCAGAAGTGGCTAAAAAATGGACGTCCCGCTGGGACGGTTGTCTCGCTTGATTCTCCCTTGCCTTGCGGTTACCTGTTGCGAGCGTGTTTTCCACAGGGAAAATGAGGCATCGCCACAGGAAAGCAAGATACTCGCGTCTAATAGACAAACGTCGGTTCTGCTCATTCAGGGGGATGTATGCGCCAAGAACTCGCCTCAGAAGACACCCGCACCGAGCCTGTCGTGGTCGATCTGGCCAAGCTCGAAGAGCAAGCGGAGTCTCTCTACCTCCACCGCTTCGTACAGAGCATCAAGCGAGCGAGGAAAGAGAACGGCCGATTCCTCACGCTCCGAGCGGGAGACCAGCTCGCCATCGAGGCCGCTCAGGACGGGAGTTCCGAGACACTGCGCTCGATCTCTGTCCAACGGACTTAACCCAACGTCAGCGTCTAACGATGCCGACGTAGACGACGCCTCCTGCCGCGCCTATCAACCCGGCGATCCCGAAGCTGGCGAGTAACCAACCAAGGGGCATCTCTTCTACCGGTTCCTCGGGCCCCTGAGCGGACTCGCCAGCCAGAAGAGTGATCTCGGTCTCGTCCTGCGACGCTCCCTTAGCACCGGTGTTCTTGCTCCTGTTCTTCTTGTTCTTGCTCTTGCCCTTGCCGGTACGAGATCCCTCGTTCTTCTCGGTGCCGTTGCCGCCGGCAGTCTTCTCGGAAACGGCGGCTTCCCCGGCAGCATCCGGGGATCCCTCGTCGCCCGTGGCGGGGTCTGAGTTGCCGGACGACCCCGAGGATCCACCACTCGACCCAGAGCCACCTCCTCCTCCGCCACCGGACTTCTCATCCGGCTCCCCAGGACAGGGCTCTCCGCCGGTCGAGGTGAACGTGAAGGTTCCCGAAGTCGGGTGACTATCTAGATCCGATATCACGCGCCAGTGGGCGGAATAGCGCCCGGCCTTGTCGGACGACATGCTTACCGTGAGGCGATAGGCGAGGTACCGATAATCACCGGCGTCGACCCGTTCCCCGCAGGGATCGATGATCTGAAGGGTCGAGCCATCGGCGGGAGGCTCGGTGAACTCAGCCCACACCTCCGACGGCGGAGCCGAAACCGTGCCTTTGTCGGGCGGGTTCGAGCCGTCATAGGCGGCATGGGCCGCCGCCGGCGACGGAAGGAACATGGCCAGCGTCAGCGCCGCGCCGGCGGCCGTTGCTCCGAACCTCGTTCCCCGTCTCATAACCACCATTGTGCCCATCTGTCGGTCTTACCCCTGACAAGATGGTTCTGCGCCCGCCGTCTCGCTCCTGCGGTGGCGCGGCGCTACCCCGTGGCGATCAACGCTATGCCTGCCACCGCGAGAACCAGGCCGAGGAGCTGCGTGCCGAACAGGTGTTCGTGGAGGACGAGCCGGGCCAGCACCACGGTGCTGGCCGGATACATGGATGTCAGCACGGCCACGATAGACAGGAGGCCTCTGTGGCTGGCGAGAAGGAAGAAGAGATTGGCCGCCACGTCGAGGATCCCCGCAGCCGCTATCCCGGCTCCGGTGCCCCGCTCGACCGCCAGCGAGCGAACCGCGAACGCCACCACGAGACCCACCACCAAGAGGGACGACACCCGGCCGGCCACGAGAGGCCATAGCCCCGCGGATTCTCCGGCCGCGGCGAGCATGATGAAGAACACTCCGAAGAAGAAACCCGAGATGAAACCGAAGACCAGACCCGGTTGACGCCAACCCGACCGGACCCGTACTTCCTCGACGGGAGCGCCGTTGTCAGGCGCCGCCGAGATGAGCGCTACTGCAACCAGCGCGAGCATCACTCCTATCGTCCCTACGAGCGACGGCCGTTCTCCTCTCAGGAAGCCGTAGAGCACCGGGACGCTCGCGGCCTCGACGGCGGTGATGGGAGCGATCACGCTCATACGACCCACCGACAGCGCCACATAGAAGAACGAGATGCCGCCGGCACCGGCGAGCCCTGCCATACCCCCCCAAACGAGCGCCCCCCGAGAAGGAGCCGATCCGATGAAGAACGGAGCGGCAACGAACAGGAGCGCCGAACCTGCCAGTTGCGACAGAAACACCACGAGCATCACTTTGTTGCGGCGCGTCATCAAGCCGCCTAGGAAATCCGCCGCGCCGTATGTGACGGCCGCGCAGAGCCCGAGGATCACTGCCATAGGTCGTCCTTGCACTCAGACATCGGGCTGCACGGTACCCAACCCGTCCCGCTACCGCCTCTCGGGTCATACCAAAGCGCCCGGTGACCTGCATCACAGGTTCACACCAACCTGTTGCTTACCGTCGAAGCGTTCACCGTCATCGGAAAGGGGTGCTCATGAAGAGGTTGGGTTTCGCGATGCTGCTTCTCATCGGTGTGGGGTTGTGGCCGCTCCTCGGTCATGGGGCGGCGATGGGGTCGGGATGCACCCAAGGGACCGAAGGTGACGATTTCATCGAGTGCTCCGACTATGACGATAGCCACTGGGGCGATGGCGGCAACGACCTGGTGCTCGGCCGGGCGGGCAACGACACGCTCTATGGAGGAGACGGTGACGACAGGATCTTCGGGGATGTCGGACTGGACAACTTGTTCGGAGGAGCCGGGAACGACACCCTCGAAGGTTCCAGCGGAGCGGATTCGCTGTCAGGCAACGACGGGGACGACCTCCTAGATGGCGGAGTGGGAGCGGACTCCCTAGCCGGAGGCTACGGTCACGACACGATGTCGGGTGGTCCCGGTAACGACCACCTCAAAGGGCAAGGCGGCAAGGACTACCTCCTCGGCGAGGACGGCGACGATGTTCTGAACGGGGGTGCCGGTAGCGATGTGTTGGAGGGGGGTCCAGGTGCAGACCGGCTCTACGGGCGGGGCGGGACCGATGAGATCCGCGGCGGCCCCGGCAACGACACCATCTCGGGTGGACGCGGCCCGGACCTGATCTACGGCGGTGGTGGCGACGACGTCATCCATGCCGCAGACGGGTCGTCGGACAAGATCCGTTGTGGTGCCGGGCACGACCACGTGATCTCCGATGCACGAGACGTCGTAGGGAAAGGCTGCGAGTCCATCGAGCGCAGATAGGCCACCTCGGCGCAGGTCGCTGCGTCGTGTGAAGGCGGCCGGCCAGGGTAAGAGAGCCTCTAGAGATTCGATAGCGAGCCCGCCCTGGCTTTAGGCCTTTCTGCGGGCCAGACGGCCGAGGAGGCGACGAAACTTGGCAACCAAAGCCCAAACGCTGCAGGCGATCACCATCGAGGAACTACGAGAGCTGGCCGGGATAACCGGCGTGCCCACCCTTTCGATGTTCCTTCCGATGAAGCGCGTCAACGTCGAGCCGGAGGAGAACTCGATACCGCTGAAGAACATGCTGAGGAGTGCGCGCCAGAAACTAGAAGAGAGGAACCATCGGAAGCCGCAGATCGACGACCTCCTTCAGCCGATAGAGGCGCTAGATAACAACGAATTCTGGACCCATCAGAAAGAAGGCCTTGCTCTCTTCCGATCCGAGGAGATGTTCCGGTGGTTCCAGGTCCCGGTGAGCCTCGAAGAGCGTTGTTACGTAGAGCAGAACCCGGTCGTCCGTCCCCTCGTTGCCGCCGTCTCGACCCTCGATGATTTCTTCATCCTGTGTCTGAGCCAGGGGAAGATGCGCCTCCTGCATGCGACGCTGCAAGGCGTCGACGAGATCGACCTAGAGCCACTAGACATACCTCTGAACCTCGACGAGGCACTGCGTTACGACGATCTCGAGCAGCCCGACATGAATCACTGGGTAACGACGAATCCGGGCGCCGCGGCGGTCGCGAGCCGCAACGCAGGACAGAACGAGTCCACCATGCCCGGCCATGGAACCGAAGGCGAAGAGCAGAAGCGCCAGCTGGCGCGGTACTTCCACATGGTCGACAAAGGCATCACCAAGCTTCTTAGGGGCTACCGGACGCCAATGATCTTGGCGGGGGTCGAGTATCTCCATCCGATCTACCGAGAGGTCTCGGACTACGAACCCATCCTGGCCGAAGGCATCGAAGGCAACGCCGACGGCTTGCGAGCCGAAGAGCTACAACAGAAAGCGATCCCGATCTTCGAGCAGCAGATGGAGCGACGGTTCAACGAGATGTCCGAACGTTATGGAGACCTCGCGGCACACGGCCGCGGTTCCTCGGATCTGGCCGACGTCCTTAGCGCCGCACACGAAGGACGGATCGAATACCTGTTCATGGCCGAGGGACATGAAGCTTGGGGCACGTTCGATCCGGCGCGCCGGTCGATCGAGCTGCACGAAGAGCGTCAGGCCACGTCGGTGGAGCTATACGACCTCGCTACGAGGTTGACGCTTCAGACGTCCGGTCGTCCGTTCTTGATGCCGGAAGGCCGCATCCCCGGCGACCCTCCGATCTCAGCGATCCTCCGATACTGAGCCGGCTCACTGCTCGTGAGCGGACGGTCCTCTAAGGAGAGATCTTCTGCATCCCGCGCGCCGCGAACAAGACGACGGCGGCGGCGATACCGGCAAGGGATACCAGGCCGGGCCACGTGCCGGCCCACGTAACCTCCCCGAGGAAGCCCTCCCGCGCCAACGCGAGGACGTTCGTCATGGGGTTCACCCGGGCGACGTTGTGCAACCAACCCGAGATCAGGTGCAGGGGCATCTGAGCCGTCGACAGGAAGACGGTTAGAAAAACCCCCATCTGCATCAACGGTGCCGCCTGCATCGTCTTGAATCGCAGTGAAAGGCCGAGCGACCAGGCTCCTCCGATCAAACCGATGCTGAGCGACGCGGTTGCCAACGTCACGATCCCGAGTGGTCCCCCTGGGAGGTTCGCGTCTGCCAGGAACGCGGTGATCAACAACAAGGTCAAAGGGAAGGTGGAGCGCATCACCGCCGCCAATAAGGGTCCGGCGATCAACGCCACTCGTGGGGCAGGACTGAGCAGCAGCCTGTCATAGAAACCGCTCTCTAGATCCCGTGCCGCGCCGAGTCCGATGGTGACCCCTGCGAAGGCGGATCCCTGGATGACCGTCATCGGGATGAACCAATCGATCGCCTTCTCTGCCGGGAAGCCCGGTATCAAGGTCAGACCAGAGAAAGCCCCCGCGAACGTCACTGTGAGGAACAAAGGCATAACCAACGAAGGGAAGAAGGTCGAGGGGACACGCGGGATCAACATGAGACTTCGTTTAGCGATGCCCCATGCGATCCGGGCGGTCTGTACGAAGGTCATGATGCGGCGACCAATCTCCCGCGCAGTGCCAACCGCGCCAGCGTCAGCCCCACCACAAAAACACCGGCAGCGATACCGAGAGCGATCAGGAACTGTCCTCCATCGAGGCCCGTGATGATCTGTGTCCGGTTGCCCTCGATCAGATGTGAAAGGGGATTGATAGTCGCCGCCGACTTGAACCAACCGTTCATAAGTGCCCGCGGGAAGAACGCGCTCGACAGGAAGAGCAGGCTGAAGATCAAGGGAAAGCTTCCCTGCACCGCCTCGGAAGATCCGGTCTTGAGCGCCATCGCTACGGTCACTCCGCCGATCCCGGCTGCCAGAACCGCACAGACGATCGAGATCGACACCATCCCAGGGAAACCTCCCAGCACATCGGCGCCGAAGAGCATCGCAACTCCGAAGAAGAACCAAGCTTGCAAGAACCCCAGAAGCGCCGAGCCTGTCAGTCTGCCGACGATCAGCGAGTTTCGAGACACGGGCGAAGCGATCAATCGTTCAAAGAAACCGTTCTCAACATCACGCGCCATATCGGTTCCGGCGGCGACGGCTCCGAAGAGAACGCCCTGAACGATAGATGCCGCCAAACCGAACTGCATGAACGAATCGACCTCGGGGAATCCTGGGAGCTGCGTCGCACGGCCAAGGGCCGCGGAGCTCAAGGCGAGGAAGATCAAGGGAAAGGTGAGCGACGGCACTATCGCTGCGGGTTGGCGCGCCGTTCCGAGGATCGAGCGACGAGCGATGGCTAGATACGGACGAATGAAGGCGTTAGCCATCTACCGGCTCCGGTGGCAAGGCCTCCTCCGCCCCCTCGAGACGATGCCCGGTGGCCTTCTGGAAGACGTCGTCGAGAGTGGGCACCCGGAGCTCGAGGCCGTCGATGTGGACACCGGCCTCCTCCAGCGCCCGGGTGACGGCGGCGATATCGGACGCTCCCCCGGCGAGCCGTACGGCGGCGTAGTCGGGAGCGTCGTCGACCCGCTCGCCGAAGCGCGCCAGCGCTGCCTCTGCAACCGCATGATCCTGGGACAACCCGATCGCTACTCGCAGGGTGGGATCCCCTACCTCTCGCTTCAGCCGGGCGGGAGTGCCTTCCGCGACTATCCGACCCTCGTCGATGATCGCGATGCGCGCCGCCAGCTTGTCCGCTTCTTCCAGGTACTGCGTGGTCAAGAAGACGGTCGTTCCGTGATCGCGGTTCAACTTCCGTACCTCTTCCCACAGTGCAACACGTGAATTGGGATCAAGCCCTGTGGTCGGTTCGTCCAAGAACAGGACCTGGGGTTCGTGGATCAAAGCAAGAGCGAGATCGAGCCTCCGGCGCATCCCACCCGAGTAGGTCCCGACCCGCCGGTCGGCTGCCTTGGTCAGGCCGACGGTGGACAGCAAGCGCAAGCCTCTTTCCCTGCCCTCACGCTTGTCGATCCCGTGCAGCGTCGCC
This sequence comes from Actinomycetota bacterium, assembly GCA_051001455.1. Lineage (GTDB taxonomy): Bacteria > Actinomycetota > CADDZG01 > CADDZG01 > WHSQ01 > JBPCNH01. Next base: position 18,647 of record JBPCNH010000009.1, on the reverse strand, counting down.
TGTAAGGCCAGGAGCTCGCGCCCGGTCATCAAAGGATCGATCGCAGCGTCCTGGAGAGCGACGCCGATCGAACGGCGAACCGCATCTGCGTCGGCCACCACGTCGTACCCGGCGACGCGCGCGACCCCTGCCGTGGGACGCAACAGCGTGGTCAGCATCCTCACGGTGGTCGATTTCCCGGCGCCGTTGGGGCCCAGGAACCCGAATATCTCGCCGGCCTTGATCTCCAGATCTATCCCGGTGACCGCTTCGATGGCGCCGAACCTCCGAACCAGCCCCTCCGCCACGATGGGACTGCTCTCAGCCGGCGAACCCGGCGGTGATGAAGACGCGCGGGTGCGCTCGGACGTGCTGTTCATCCGCGTCCTTTCCGAGTTCCCTTGAGGTCTTTCCACGTGGGACGCTTCAATGAGAAGAGGCCGGGGGCGGCCTCGGTGTACAACGAGCCGCCCAGCCGGGCGACCGGCTGCAGCAGCGCCGGGTCCACCCTCCCGTCCCGCATCACGGCTTCGTCCACGTGCAGACACAGCACGTCCCCGAAGACCATGTTGCCGTTGCCCAAAGAGACGATCCTGTTCACCTTGCATTCGAAGGCCGCTTTAGCGCGCGCAACCCGAGGAGGGCGAACATGGCTCGACGGTGTCGCCTCCAATCCCGCCCAATCGAACTCATCCTCGTCTGGAGGAAAGTCAGCCGCGGTCAGGTTCATCGGCTCCACGAGATCCTTGCTCACGACATTGACCACGAACTCGCCGGTGGCTCTCACATTGCGGAGTGTGTCTTTCACGCCGGTCGATGTGAAATGGATGATCAGCGGATCGCTGCTGATCGCGTTGAAGTAGCTATGCGGAGCTAGGTTCCGGACATCGTTCTCGCCCAGCGTCGAGACCCAGGCGATCGGTCTCGGCACGACGAGGGAGGTCAACATGTAGTAAGCCTCTTTCCCCGGCAGCTCGGTCGGGATGATCTCCTTCATCGTCACTCTCTGAGGCCCTCCGTTTCATGACTACCGCTCCCGCCGCGACGCCGGCTGCGACGAGACTCGAGATCCCTCCGATGGCCAACCCGTAGCGCGGACCCCAAGTTTGGGACGCCCACCCTACGAGAGGGGCACCGAGAGGAGTGCTCCCCAGGAATACGAGACCGTGGAGCGCCATGACCCGACCGCGCATCCCGGGCTCGGAATGCAGTTGCAAGGTGGTGTTAGCCGCAGCTATGAACGAGATGCTCGCCGCACCTATCGGCACGAGTAGGACGGCCAGCACCGGCAGGGTCGGCGCCATCGCAGCCGCCGTCACCAAGATGCCGAATGCCCCCGCAGAGAAGATCAGCCACCTCTTGGTCGGTCGCGGACGGGCGGCGTTGAATAGGGCTCCCACGAGAGCACCTGACGCCATCATCGAAGTGAGGAACCCGAACGTCTCCGCGCCGCGATCGAAAGTGAAGCGTGCGAGCAGCGGCAGGACGACAGAGAAATTGAGCCCGAATGTCGCGACCACCGCTACGAGCGCCACGGTTCCGCGCAGACGGGGGGTGCTCCAGACGTACCTCAGGCCGGCCCGTACTTGCCCGGCCTCGCGCGCCACAGCAGCACCACGGTGGAGCAGGGCCGGATCCATGGCGCGCAGAGCCAAGATCACCGCGACGAAGGTCCCGGCGTTTACCAAGAAGGCCCATGGAAGGCCGACGGTGGCGATGGCCACTCCCGCGAGCGCAGGTCCGATGATCCTGCTGGCGTTGAATACCGCGCTGTTGAGGCTGACTGCATTCGGAACGAGGTCGCGCCCCACCATCTCGGTGACGAAGGATTGGCGCGCCGGATTGTCCAGCACCGTCGTCATCCCGGTCAGGAAGGTGATGAGGTAGATCATCCACAGTTGAGCCGCGTCGGACAGCGTGAGGGCCCACAGTGCAACGGCAAGCACGGCCATCACGGACTGCGTTCGTAGGAGGATCCGGCGCTTGTCGAAGCGGTCTGCCACGAGTCCGCCCCACAGGCCGAAGAGCAGCATAGGGAGGAACTGCAGAGCGAGGTTGATACCCACGGCGACGCCGCTATCGGTCAGTCGCAGGACGAGCCATCCCAAGGCAACGGTCTGCATCCAGGTACCGGTCATCGAAACCAGCTGACCGGAGACGAACAATCTGTAGTTGCGGATCTGAAGCGAGCCGAAGGTCCGATCCGCTGCTCTGCGTATGGGGGTCAAGCTATCCAGTCACCTTCCAACAACGATGCTTTTGTCTTGCCCCCCATATGAACAACGGCATCGGCCGCCGGGCATTCCCGGCGTTGGAAGGTTCTGCCCTACGGCGGGGGCACCATCTCCGGACAGGCTTGTTCGAGGGAGGAGCGGATCGGATACTGCGGATCGGGTCCCGGTAGCTCTGTAACGTCGGCCAGGTAGTACCCGCCCCGCCAGGCACCCCAGATGTGTTGCCGGCAATAGGAATCGACGATCATCCACTCCCGCTCTCCGTCGGGTCGCCTCAGTTGATTCATGCGGCCCTCCATCGGGCCGACGATGCGCTCGAATTCCTCCAGCCACACATCCGTCTCGCCGGATTCCCTGACGAAGTACGTACCGTGACCCTCCGCCATGAACTCGTCTTCCCCTACCGGGGGCACATTCCCGCCCGCGTAGCTGGTGGTTCCTGCGGGGGTGTGGATCGCTCCTTTGAAGAGACGGCGGCGAAGCTCTTTGGCGGTAAGCCGCCCATCCCGAAGTTCGCAGTCGGGACGCTTCTGGCCGCACTTGAAAGCCCCGCGAGCGATGACTCCGTTCCGTTGCGTGCGACTAGGTCCCTTCATCTGGGTGCGGGCGCGGTAGAGGGCACGGGCATACATCCCTGCGATGGTCGGAGCGGCGTTAGACGTGCCGCTGAAGCCCGACGATCCCGTCTCGCCGACCATGTTGGACCGGTAGGCGGAGGGGTACTTCAGCCCGAGGCTGGCAACGTCTACCGGTTTCCCGGCGCCGATGTAGGAGCCATGGTCTTCCGTAGCGCTCTCTCCGTAATGATTGTCCTCTCCCGGAGCTACCGCCCCCACCGTAACGATCCAATCGGGACCCTTCTCTGAAGATGCATACGTGCTGTTCGTGACCGTGAAAGCATTCTCGACGCCGTTCCCCGCCGAGAAGAAGATCGTCTGGCCCCTTTCACTAGCGACTGCACTCTCGTCGGTCCCGGGGCCGTTGTAGACCTTTGCCAAACCCCGCCCATAGGAGTTCGTGACGACGTCGATCCACGGCTGCTCCATCGCCCACCGGATCGCATCCGCCTCTTCACCGTCATCGAGGTTGATGAAGACCAGAAGACATTCGGGACAGCTTCCGTGCAGATTGCCCACGGAGACGCTCGTCACCCCTACCCCGTGAGAGGTGGTCGGTCCGTGCAGCTTTTCCTGGCCGAACTCGATAGCCCCGATGACCTTCGTCCCGGGCATCCAGTAGTAATTGACCATGTCGTAGGTGCTCCGCTGGACCTGGTCCCACTTCTCGGTGTCCTTCGCGTCCAACGCCGCGATCGGCGCGCCGGCGTCCTTCTCTTCCAGGCTTAGATCGAAACGTTGATACGAATCGAAGGACTTTTTCGGGTTCGGAAAACCCGGCAGCCATGTATGTGGAGGCTTGTCCAAGGGGAGGTCATTGGCCGGGTCGCGGTCGAGATGCTGGGGCATCTTCGAAGCCAAGAGGTCCCAGTGATAGGGGCTGAAGTTGAAATCGATGACTGCCACTACGACCGCGTCGCCGGCGGCGGTGGACCGTCCTGCCGCCTCGGCAGCCGGCGGCGAGACGGCAGGCGTGGCCACGCCGGCAATCGCCACGGCAATCAGGATCGCTATCGATCGTCGCACTTTTCCCCTCCCTTATCCCTGGCGCATGATTCGCCGGCTGTGCCCCTCTTCCTCCTGCAAGGGCCGCCGGGCACCGGGACAAGCCGAGCCTAGGTGCCTACTTCGATCTCTCCTCTCATCCCGTAGGCATAGTGCGAAGGCAGGTGACACCCGAAGATCAAACGTCCCGGCTCCTCGAACGTGTAAACCGTCTCCCTGGACGAGCCTGCCGGGATCGTGATCCCCCCGGGCTTATCTCCGTGCTCGAGTTCGGTCCCCAACTCGTGCGCCCGCTGGGCGGCTTCGTCTCCGATGAGGAATTCGTGATCGATCGGGTCGTCGTTCCGCACGATGAACCGCACGGTCTCTCCCGTTCGGAAACTCATGGCGCCGGGATCGAAGCGCGAATGCTCGATCGATACGAGGACGGTGCGCTCTGCGTTCGCCTGGGCAGAACAACCCCCTAGGGCAAGAACGGCCGCCACGGTTGCGAGGGCTAGTTTCATCGCAGCCGAGAAGGGGTCCTGCCGAGGAACAGCCAGATGGCCCCGACCATCATCGCGAGACCGAGCCACAGGCTCCACTGGATCTCATTGCTCGGCCGCCATGGGATCGCCGGCACCTGCAACCCTGCCGCGACGTACGACGGCGTTCCGGTTCCGGTCGCATCGATCGCAAGATCATGATCGAGCTTGCCGGCCTTCTCGTCGATCTTCAGATAGGAGAGGTGCATGTCCTCCGTCGGGATCCACTTCATCCCTTTGTCGGAACGCAGGTCCCGCAGTAACAGCTCCGAGGCGGCCTCACTGCGCTCGAGCACGACACCCTCTTCGCGCGGTGCCGGAAGCAAGGAAGGCTTCTCTTCGGTGAGTAGAAAAACGTCCGCTTCGATCCGCTCACCGGCTTGACGTCCCAATCCGAGGATGCGCAGAGGGACCCAGGGATCGGGCGTGGGGATGACGAGATGTACCGGGATGCCGTCCCCCACCCCGCGGCCGAGGCGCTCGGCGCGTTGGACGTCGAAGCGCGCTGCCATGAAGATCGGGCTGCGAGACGCGTAGAAATCGAGCACCTCGGGCGCGTCGGGCGGCAATTGGAAACCGTTCTCTTTCGCCCACAGGCCGACCTCATCCCCGCCACCTTTCAAGATCGTAATGTCGAGCGCATCGACGGAGGTGTTGAGGATCTCCTCCGCGCTCTCCAGGGAGCCTCCGGCTGCGGTGGCCGCGTCACCGTCGGCGAGAGCACGGACCGGCGGCGCGACTTCCTGTTGCAGCCTCTGCAAGGTCCAATCGCCGCCGCGTTTCACCTTCGACGGGATAGCGGGCAGCGGGATGATGGATCCGAACTCGGCTCCTCCCCCGGCGAATTCGAAGGACGTGACGTAATGCTCGACGCCGTCCACGTATCCGGCCAAGGTTGCCGTCCGCAACAGGTTGATGGTCCCGTTCGGGGCGATCAGGCCTCCACACGCGAGGACGGGCCCTGCCGTGGAACCGACCAGGAACGCCGTGATCGTCATCAGCAGAACTGCGCGTCTAAGCAAGGCGTGGCGTCGCATGGTTCCTCCCCTATCGGTGGACTATCTCCGGACTACGAAGGATTAGAGGACGCGCGCTCCCAGGATGTTCCCGGGGAATCCTGAAGAATCGTTCAGGTCAGTAGCGAAGCGCCCGGTCGAGATACTCGCGCGCCAACCGAGACTTCAGCTCCTTCGGGAAAGCGATGGTTGCAGGATCTCCATCGGAGATATAGCGCTCGCGCGGATTCTTCTTCAGATGATCGAGCCAGTACTCCGACGTATAGGCGGGCGCACCGCCCCTCTGCGGCCCGGACCTTATCCGTGGGATCCCGAAAGGATCGAAAGACCTATCGAAGGGGGATGGCGCCGGCTTCCACCCGACGAGCAAGATCCCCCGGTGGGAGTACTCGATCCCCCGCCACCTGCCCGAGTGGGCAAGTCGCGCGGGCTTCGGAGCGATCCCGAGAGGTAACGAGAGGGTTGCCACATCCGCCTCCTTCACGACGTCGGTGATGACCTTGCGACCGAGGGCCAGCTGCCTTTTCACTTCCGCGGGCGATAACGAAGCCAGATCCCGGTGCTCGAGCGTGTGATTGCCGAGCTCGAAGCCGCGACGGTGCAGATCGCGCAGCATCTTCGGGTAATCGGACGCGTTGAACGGCCGGCCATTCAGATAGATCGACGCGACGGGCGCGAACCCTTGATGGCTCTCGGCGAACTCCAGCAGGATCCCGATCGCGGTGTCGGGATCCACCTTGTCCTTTCTCTTGTATCCGAACTGTTCTACGGAAGAGTCGTCGAACGTCAGAACCACCGGGGTCTTTCCGGCCGGCACATCCATCTCACCGTCTACGAGATCGACCGTACGGACGGGCACGTAGTCCTCGCGCCACAGACGCTTCAGTTCATTGCGGAACGCCGATGGCGTGAGGTCATACTCACCGGAGGCTCCAGGAAAGACGCGGTGGTACATCAGGACGGGGATCACCCCTAGCTCGTTGGCGCGCACCTCTTTCGCGCGTTCTCGGCCCTCCTTCGAAGAACTCATGCTCGGGCTCGTGACCGGTGACGGAGCGGCCGGTGTGGGGCTCGCCGGCGCCGGGGACCGGGTGGGAGTCGCCCGCGCTCCGACGGAAACATCGCGAGAGCAAGCCGGAAACACCAGGATCGACATACACAGCGACACAAGCGAAAGCCGAAAACGCGAGATCGGTGGCGGTTCCATCCGAGCAGGCTAGCGCGACAACGTATCTTTGAGGCCATGGATCCAACCGACACACCATCGCAACCAGGCAAGAGATATCTAGCGCGGCGCGCCGTGGCACTGGCCCTCGTTCTCCTCGTGGCGGCAGCGGCGGCCGTCGTGGCGGCAACGAGAATCGATAAGGACGATCTTGCCCCGGTGGCCGGCCCCACCTCCCCGACCGAAACCGAGCACGTGGAGCCGGAGGACGACACCCCACCGGAGATAGAGGTCGCAGACCTACCCGAAGGGCTCGATCCCTTCCGTGCCGTAGAGATAACCGGGGAGGTGGACGAAGACGTCACCCTGAAGGTGGGCCGGCACAGGAAAGAAGTCGAAGCGGGGGAGTTCTCGATGAAGCTGCCGGCTCCGCCCCACACGCCCGTCACGGTCGTCGCTCGGGATGAGAACGGCAACACCGCTGAGACCCAGCTCGAGTTCGATATCAAGTGGCCTCCGATGCGCGCGGTGCACGTGAGCGGCTATGCCTGGGCAACACCTTCCTTCCGGAAAGCGCTGATGGGGATGATCGATAAACGGCTGATCAACACGATCCAGCTGGACCTAAAGGACGAATCGGGGGTGGTCTCGTACCGCTCCAAGATCCCGCTCGCGAAGAAGATCGGGTCGGCTCAAGGGATCTACGATCTCAAGGACGCTCTGCGACTCCTACATAAGAAAAAGGTTCGTGTCGTGGGACGCATCGTCTGCTTCCGCGACGCGATCCTGGCTCGCGCATCCTGGCCGCGTCACAAAGAGAGGGTCATCCAAAGACCCGATGGTTCGCCCTATGCGAACTATGGAGGTTTCACCAACTTCGCGAACGAGAAGGTTCGGGGGTACAACATCGATATCGCCGAAGAAGCAGCACGCATCGGGATCGATGACATCCTCTACGACTACGTGCGCCGTCCCGACGGACCTCTAAAAAACCTAAAGATACCGGGGCTGAAAGGCTCTCCCGAGCGATCGATAGTTGCATTCGTGAGAGAAACTGCGAAGCGACTCGAACCTCACGGGACGAAGTTGGGCCTATCGGTTTACGGGATCGCGGCAACCCGTCCCAAAGAGATCGCTCAAGACATCCCCCGTATGGCCAAGCACGCGGACTACATCTCGCCCATGGTTTATCCCTCTCATTGGGCTCCGGGCGAATACAACGTGGGGAATCCCAACTCGGAGCCATACAAAATCGTGCACAGGTCCCTGAAGGACTTCCTCAAGCAGACCCGCAAGACAGACGCGACCGTGATCCCTTGGTTACAGGATTTCTCACTCGGCGTGACCTATGGAGCGAAGCAGGTACGGGCACAGATCGATGCCACCTACGACCGGGGGATCCAGGAGTGGATCCTCTGGGACCCGAAAGTCACCTACACGACGGCAGCACTCGACCCGATGCGCTAGAGAGCGTCGCGCGCCGCCAGGCTCTCGCGAAGTTTGTTACGAAGTCGCTGAAGCGCGTTATCGATCGATTTCGCGTGGCCGCCCACTGCTGCCGCTATCTGCTCGTAGGTCATCCCGTCGAGATAGAACGACAGCACGTCATTCTCGAGAGAGGTGAGCTCGGAACCCAAGACCTTCCGGATCGCTTCGATCTCGTCGGCTGACGTGACGATCGCAGCCGGATCGGCAAGCGAGGACGCATGCAACGAATCACCGAGGCTCAAGGTCCCATCCGGAGCAGCCGGGGCATCGAGGGAGAGAGAAGAATTCAACGGAGAATGCTTGTGCCGGGTCGAGTTCTTGACCGCAGTGAGGATCTGGCGGGAGACACATAGCTTTGCAAAAGCACTGAAGGGTGCGCCGAGGCTTCCATCGAAATCGCGGATCGCCTTGAAGAGCCCGACGAGTCCTTCTTGAACCACATCCTCGTATTGGCCCCCCGCAAGGAAATAGGTCCTCGCCCGTGCTTTGGCGACCGGACGGTACCTCTCGATCAATCGCAGAAGGGCTCGCTCATCACCCTCGTCGATGCGGCGCAGGAGCTCCTCGTCCGTGGATTGCTCTGGGTCGGTCCTGACACTTGACCAGGCTTCCAAACTCATCTCCCACTACCTCCGGTGGCTCCGCTCCCCTCAACTAGAGCGGTAGTAGAACGGCAGGTCAAGCACTTGACGCGTCACTTCCTCGTACGGAGATACGGCAGGGCGGTAACGAAAGGCCGCCCAGCCTGCCCGAGGCTCCGATAATGACCGCCCCGCCGGATACTGGAGCCATGCCACACCGCTTGGATAGAAGCGACCTCGGCCTCTTCGGGCCGTCGTCGGTGACTTGGAAGGTCCACTCCCATCCCGCCGCGCTCGTCGGTGGGTTGAGGGCGCTCTTGCTGCAGGCGCTCCACCCGGTAGCCATGGCCGCCGTGTCTCAGCACAGCGACTACCGGATCGACCCGTGGGGCCGCTTCCGCCGGACCAGCGAATTCCTCAGTACCACGATCTTCGGGACGACCTCCGAAGCCGAGAAGGCAGCCGCACGGGTGCGGGCTCCCGCCGAAGGTCTACTTAGATTCCGTGACCGTGACGTCGAATGTGATCTCGGCACCCGTAAAGGCGCTCACGAAGATGTACTTCGTATCGGGCGCGATGAAACCGAGCTCGTCGGAATCCGGGGTGGCTTGCTCACCCCGGGGCGAACAATCCGCGGAGAAGAAGAAGAGATCCAGGTCGTACAGCGCCAACGGGTCTGCTCCCCGGATGAGGACCTCGGCCGATAGGGAATAGAACTCCTCGGGTAGCTCGATCACATAGCCATCGAGGCCCTGAGATAACGGTTCGGCACAGGTGGCCAGAAAGTCCTGACGCGTGAGGCCGGCGGCGGCCGCGAAGTCGGCAGGATTACCGATGAGCAGGGAGCCTTCTGCCTCGAAGGTGATCGGTGGCTTCTTCTTGCCTTTCTTCTTCTTCTTGCCGGCATCGGCCGTACCTGCGAGAGCGCCGCTCAGCAAACAGGCTGTCATCAGAACCGCAAGGGAACGGCGCATGCATTTCCTCCTAGATGGGGTTGCCTCCTGTGTTCGCCGCCGGTGGAGCACCTCCTGCCCTGTGGGTGTTAAGAGTGAGGGGTGACCCCCCACGCCCCCTTCTTCGTCCTGCTGGGGATGGTGTGCCTGGGAGCGGTGGCTCCCGTTCTCTCGAAGCGTCTCGGACGGGATGCCGGCTACGTGCTCGGCGCAGGGTTCCTCGCCGCGGCGGGCGTTCTCCTGGGCCAGAGCGGCAATGTGATCCAAAAGGGCCCGCAGACCGCAGAGATTGCGTGGTTCCCTTCCCTGGAGATCTCCCTGGCGCTCAATCTCGACGGTTTGGGACTGTTGTTCTCCTTGCTGATCCTCGTTGTCGGCGCCTTCGTCATGGCGTATTCGGCCAGGTACTTCAGCACCGACGGCAACCCGCGGCGCACCTACACCTTGCTGACATTCTTCGCCACCTCGATGCTCGGTCTCGTTCTTGCCGACAACGCGATCCTCCTGTTCGTTTTCTGGGAGCTAACTAGCATCACCTCGTTCCTTCTCATCGGCGGGAAAGGCGGGGGGCGGAAAGCCGCTACACGAGCTTTCCTCGTAACTGGGATCGGAGGACTCTCGCTCCTCGCGGGATTGTTGCTGCTGGGCGGCATCGCCGAGACCTACAGCCTGCAGGAGATCCTGTCGCAGCCCGAAACGATCCGGAGCGCCGGTATCGCACCGGTCGCCTTCTCGCTCCTGCTGATCGGCGCGTTCACGAAGTCCGCGCAGTTCCCTTTCCACTTCTGGTTGCCCGGCGCGATGGTCGCTTCGACTCCCGTAAGTACGTACCTGCACGCTGCAACGATGGTCAAAGCCGGGATCTATCTATTGGCGCGCACCTCTCCCCTGTTCGCTGGCCAGGCACCTTGGACCGCCATCATCGTTCTAACGGGGCTGGTGACCGCAGTTGTCGGTGCAGGCTTGGCCCTGAAACAGCACGATCTGAAGGCTCTACTGGCGTACTCGACCGTTAGCCAACTGGGGCTCCTCACCGCCCTGGTCGGTGTCGGTTCCTATGCCGCCCTAGCCGCGGCGGGCATGCTGATCGTCGCTCACGCGCTCTATAAGGCGACGCTGTTCATGGTCGTAGGGATCATCGAGAGCGAAGCCGGAAGCCGCGACATCAGAGAGCTATCGGGTTTGCGAAAGGCCATGCCGCTAACCGCGACGGTCACCGGTCTGGCCGGGCTCTCTATGGTGGGTCTCCCCCCATTCCTGGGTTTCATCAGCAAGGAGGAAGCATTCAACGCGTTCCTGTCATCTCCCACAGAGACATGGGTCGACATCACAGCCGTCCTGCTTGCGGTCGCAGCAACGATCATGACCTTCGCTTACGGAGCTCGGATCCTCTACCGGACGTTCTCCGGACCGTTGCACCAGAATCTCTACGAGCCAGCGGGCCTCTTCCTCGCTCCCGTCGCAGTTACCGCAGCCACGGGATTGATCGCCGGGCTCGTCGTGGGTGTGTTCGATCCCTTCATCAACGCAGTGGCGCGCGACGCCCTCGGTCCGGGCGAGGAGTTCCATGCAGCTCTGTGGCACGGCGTGACCCCTACACTCTTGCTGTCGGCGCTGATGATCGCAACTGGATTCGGATTGTTCCTCGTGAGACAGCGCGTCGATCGGTTCCTAAGAAAGCTCACGCTGCCCTTCTCCGGGGCCAATGTGTTCGACCGGTGCTATGACGCCGTACTGACGCTGGGTCGCACCGCGGGCGATCCCTTCCTATCGACGACACCGGCCCGCCATCTCGGGATCGTCCTCTGTGGCGTCGTCGTTGCTACCTCCGGCGCCGCCATCGCGGCCGGGTCCGTGCTCCGCTCCCCCGCGCTCCCCTCTGCGCCCCTCGACTGGTTCATCGTCGCCTTGTTGGGGATCGCCTGCATAGGTCTCGGACGGGCTTCGAACAGGCTTGCCGCCACCGCACTGCTCGGCCTCGCGGGGTTCCTGATGGCCGTCTTCTACGTGCTCCTCGGCGCGCCGGATCTGGCGTTGACTCAGCTACTCGTGGAGACCTTGACGGTGGCTCTGATCGTGCTCGTATTCAGGAGGCTCCCACGGGTCTTTGACCGGGTCTCGTATACCCGGCAAGGAGTGGCGGCGGGTGTTGCGTTAGTAGTCGGTACGTTCGCCGGTCTCGCCACGCACATCCTGACCGGCCGGCGGGACCTCTCTGAGGCAGGGACCTACTACTTGAGTAAGGGTCCGGAGGAAGCTGGCGGGAAAAATGTCGTGAACACGATCCTCGTGGACTTCCGTGCGCTCGACACACTCGGAGAGATCACGGTCTTGGCCGTAGCGGCCATCGGAGTATCCGTGCTGGTGAAGACAGGATCGACGCGAAGGGACGCAAACCGGGAGCGTGAGGACTCTTGACCTCGGTCGTTCTGCGCTCGCTGGCTACGTTCCTCACTCCGGTGATCGGCCTCTTCTCGGTGTACCTGTTACTCCGCGGCCATGACGCTCCGGGCGGAGGGTTCATCGCCGGCCTGGCGGCCTCCGCTGCGGTGATCCTGCAGTACATGGCTCGAGGCCCTGGCGCGGCCCGGAGGATCCTTCCGGTGCGCTTCGAAGTCCTCCTCGGGTTCGGGCTCGGTATCGCTCTGCTGTTCGGACTCGGCGGTCTGGTGTTCGGCGACTCCTTCCTGCAAGGAGCGATCTGGAAGTGGCAGACACCGCTGCTGGGCGAACTGAAAATAGCCGCATCACTGATCTTCGACGTGGGCGTCTTCCTGGTCGTCCTGGCGATGGCGGCGGCCATCGTCAGCTACCTCGGAGGTGAAGAGGAATGAGCGGCAGTATCGCAGTTGCATTACTAGCTGCTTCGGGTGCGTACCTGGTACTCCAACGCGGGATCGTCCGGATCGCGTTGGGTTTCGTGATGCTGGGGCATGCGGTGAACCTGCTGCTGGTGCTATCGGGGGGCGCCTCTCGCCGCGGCGTACCCATCGCGGGACAAGAGACCCCTGCCGCCGATCCGCTACCGCAAGCTTTCGCACTCACCGCCATCGTCATCAGTTTCGGTATCACCGCCTTCCTCTTAGGGCTCGCATATCTCAGCCGCGATGTGACCGGCGATGACGATACCGAGGGTCCAGAATGAAGCTCCTGCTCGTTCTTCCCATCGCGCTGCCTCTGTTGGGTGCAGCCATCCAGAGCATCTTCGCGAGGCATCGCCACGTGCAGACGGCGATCTCGTTCATCGTGATCCTGTCGTCGCTAGGTACGGCAATCGCGATAACGGCTATCACTTTCGAAGGTCCAGTCATCGCGATGCAGGTCGGAGCTTGGCCGCCAGGGATCGCCATCCCATTCGTAGCCGATGTCTTCTCCGGGTTGATGCTGCTGATAGCGACTCTGATGGTCCTGGTTTCAACGTTCTTCGCGGTAGCGAGTGGCGACGACCGTCGGCCCTTCTTCCATCCGCTCGTGTTGATCCTTATGGCGGGCGTCTCGGGAGCATTTTTGACCGGCGATCTATTCAACCTCTTCGTCTTCTTCGAAGTCATGTTGATCGCGTCTTACGTGTTGCTGGTGAGCGAAGGCGCGCGAGCCCAGATCCGGGCCGGAACCGTCTATGTCACCACGAACCTGATGGGCTCGACGTTACTCGTCGCAGGGGTAGCCACCGTTTACGGAGCGGCAGGAACGGTGAACCTAGCAGCGCTCGCCGGCGCGGGCGCGGATTCCTCGACTGTCGCGCTCGGCGGAGCCATACTCCTCGTGGCGTTCTCTATCAAGTCTTCATTAGCGCCGTTCCATGGATGGTTGCCGACCGCTTATCCGGTCGCCTCTCCTGCAGTGACGGCGCTGTTCTCGGGGTTGTTGACCAAGACGGGGATCTACGCGCTCTTCCGTGTCTACAGCTTGCTGTTTCCGGAGAACCGTTACGGCGCGGTGTTGCTGGTGGTTGCCGGAGTCACCATGGTTGCGGGCGTGCTCGGTGCAGTAGGTCGGGAACAGATGCGTTCGATCCTGTCCTTCCACATGGTCAGTCAGGTCGGCTACATGGTCGCCGGACTCGCGCTCCTCGGGCCGCTCGGCGTCGCCGCCGGCATCTTCTACGTCCTGCACCACATCACCGTGAAAGCGTCCCTCCTCCTCTCGGCGGGAGCTGTCGAGAAGCTCGAGGGATCCGGTGATCTCAGACGTCTCAGCGGGGTGGGCCTGCGCAGACCGATCCTCGCCGCCTCCTTCGGCATCGCCGCCCTCTCCCTAGCGGGACTTCCCCCTCTGTCGGGCTTCTGGGCAAAGCTCACCCTTCTGAGAGCTATGTTCGTCGACCATCAGTACTGGATCGCGGCTACGGCGCTCGTCGTAAGCATCCTGACGCTGCTATCGATGATCAAGATATGGAATGAGGTCTTCTGGGCCGAATCATCTGCTTCCGACTCATCCCACAGGCCGGAGGTGACTAGAGCCCGCCGGGTTGCCCTGGTCGCCCCGGCGGCATTCCTGGCAATGATCTCGGTGGGGATCGGCCTGTGGCCCGAGGGGCTCTACGCACTCAGCAATGACGCTGCCGGCCACCTCCTCGATCCCAGTGCTTACGTCAAGGCGGTGATGCAGCCATGATCGCGTTGATACGCCGAGTGGTCTGGTTCGTCTATCTGATCCTGTACACGCTCTACGGCATCGTGGTCGCCAACGCCTTAGTCGCGTGGGAAGTAGTGACTCCCACCCACTACATGAGACCCGGAATCATCGGCATCCCCCTGAGATGCACCTCCAACGCGCAGGTGACACTGCTCGCGATCCTCATCTCGCTTACACCGGGAACGCTGTTCCTCGACCTTGCTCGAGATCGCGAGACCATCTATGTCCATGGTTTGCACGTGCGGACTCCGGAACATTTCCGGCAGCGCATACAGAAGCTCGAAGACCTCATCATGAAGGCCACGACATGATCGCCGTCGACGTCGCGCTCGCAGCGCTCGCCACCACATTCCTGCTCGCCTTGATCCGTGTGGTGATCGGCCCGAGCATCGCCGATCGGGCCATGGCAACGGACGTGTGCCTCTTCTCGGTAGTCACTTCGATCGCATTGATCGCGGTTAGGACCGGGACAGAATCGTTCCTCGATGTCGTCCTGGTCGCCTCGCTCCTGGGATTCCTCGCGACGATCTCTCTGGCTCGACTCGTGAAGAAAGACAGAGGATGAACGTAATCGGGCAAGCGTTGATCCTGGTCGGCTCGGGTCTCATGCTGCTGGCGGGCGTAGGGGCGGTTCGTCTGCCCGATCTCTTCTCGCGCCTCCACGCAGGCGCAAAAGCAGCCAGCCTGGGATCGGGATGCATCTTCGCGGGCACTGCTTTCCTCCTGCCGGAGACGGCCGTGACAGTAAAGATGCTGCTGGCGATCAGCTTCCAGTTCGCAACGGCCCCCGTGGCCGCCCACGTCATAGGCCGGGCGGCTTACAAGTCGGGAATCCCGATGTGGAGGACCCTTTACAACGACCTAGATCCTGAAGAAGGCGAGCCGGAGCTAGAGGGATAAGGCTGCGGCAGCCGATCTCATACGTCGAGGTCGATCTCGAACCAAACCGAGTGCGCTCCATCGTGGCTCGTTCCCCACTTGTCCGCGAGCTCATCGAGGAACATGAGCCCCCGCCGGCTGGTAGACCAGACATCCTTCTCCGGAACCTGAGGCTTGAAGCCGGGACCCTTGTCCTCGACGACCGCGCGGGCCGTTCCTCCCTGTAGGAAGAGAAGCATGTGGACGCTCGACTCGGCATCTCCTCCCGAATGGAGCACCGCGTTCGTGATGACCTCGGTCACGAGAAGCTCGAGGAGGTCCATGCGAGGTCCCTGTAGACGCTTCTCTTCTCGCAGCGCGCGGCGGGCCATCGAAGGGGCCCTCGGGTGACACGGGAGACGCAGATCGAGGATGCGGTCGGCGTTCCCCGACCGGTCTCCCCCCCAACTGCTCTCGTTAGTCACCATGACTTACCCCTATTGATCAGCTCGCATTGCGTCTGAGGTCCGTATCGTGGATCAGGCCCCCCGGGTGGTCATCCTCCAAAGTATGCCGGACCGTTTCCCCTGCCCTGTATAGGGAAGATATCTAGAACAGGACACCGCTGGGTCCCTGGCAGGCGATCTTCTACTGCGAGTTCGATGGTGGACGTGACAAACGATTGGTGATCAAGGTCATCGGATCTTGATCCCAGCGCGCCAGGATCCGAGCATCAGGAGCAAATCGGGCGGATAACCGGAACGAACAAAGGGCCGCTCTAGGGGGCCGGCAGGCGCAGGACCGCCACGGAGCGCGGCGAACCCTAAAGTCATGCCGTCCCGCAGAGACTTCATCAAGATGGGTGCCGTTGCAGGTGCCTCGCTCGCCCTGCCGAGTGCGAAGATGCGCGCCTTCGCCAACGATCTCGCACCGCGACCGTTCACGGCGCGCCTGAAGATCCCAGCGGTCATGAAACCGACCCGAAGAGACGGGAATCGCGACTATTACGAGGTGGTCATGTGCAAGGCCCGCCGTCAGATCTTGCCGGGCAAGCGCACCACTATCTGGGGATTCGATGGACGTTTCCCCGGCCCGACCATTAAAGCGCAGCGCGGCCGCGAGATCATCATCCGGCGTAAGAACGCCCTCCACGTACCGACGACGACGCACCTGCACGGAGGAGAGGTTCCTTGGAGGAGCGACGGCCACCCCAGCCTCCCGATCGCGCCGGGCGAAGCATATGACTACGTGTACCCGAACACGCAAGAGGCAGCGACACTCTGGTACCACGACCACCTCTGCAAGGAAACATCGCGCAACAACTACATGGGTCTCTCGGGCCTTTACATCATCGAGGATGAAGCCGAGGACGAGCTCAACCTACCCAAGGGCAAGTACGACATCCCGCTGATACTCCAGGACCGCCGTTTCAAGAAAGACGGATCATTCCGCTTCAGGGATAAGACAGACGCTCTCCCGGGTGACGTTTATCTGGTGAACGGCCGTCCCACTCCGTACCTCGAGGTAGCGAACAGGAAATACCGCTTCAGGATCCTGAATGCGTCACACAGCCGTGGCTACCGGCTTGCCCTCGACACCGGCGAGCCGCTGTTCCAGATCGCATCCGACCAGGGATTGCTCCCGGCTCCCTTCCCGGCGCTGGACATCCCGTTATGGCCCGCCGAGCGCGCCGAGGTAGTGGTTGATTTCACCAAGTACCCCGTCGGGACTAAGGTCGTGCTGCTGGATCGCGATCCCGACGATGCCACGAAAACCCGGCCGATCATGCGCTTCGAGGTCGCCCATGTGGAAACAGACGACAGCTCTCTGCCGCCGGTATTGCGCCCGATGGAACGACTGCTTCCCGGACCGGACACCGTGCACCGAGAATTCGTCCTCAGCAAAGACTTCGATACCAACAAGTGGGTCATCAACGGCAAGCCCTTCAACGCCAACCGGATCGACATCAAACCTCGCGTAGGGGACACCGAGGTGTGGAAGTTCATCAACCGTTCCTCGATGGCTCATCCGATGCACGTTCACCTAGCGAGATTCCAGATCCTCGAGCGCAGCAACCTCGCACTCACTCCAGGTGAGCTCGGCTGGAAGGACACGGTAAGGGTGGACGCCTCGGCAACATCGACCAGCATCATCATGCGCTTCGACAGCTTCACCGGACGCTACATGTTCCACTGTCACAACCTCGCCCATGAAGATCACTCGATGATGGGACAGATGCTCGTGGAACCACCCGAAGGTGGCACGAAGCAAGAATCTTCCTTCGAAGGCGGGTACGTCGGTCGGAGCGGCAGCGCGGCGTCCCTCCCCGCAAAGTGCGACCTGCCCAGTTGATCCGCAGCGGATCAGCTGAAAGAACTAGACCACGTCGTCGAGAACTAAGAAGTTCCGTGGGTCATGCGGTACATCGAAGTCTGCGTGACGAAGTAGACCCATCCTCCCGGCCCCTCTGAAACACCCACCAGCTTCTCGTCGCCCGAATAGACAATGTCATCGGAGATGACCGTGCGGCCGTCATCGCTCAGCGTGAAACTGTGGACGGTTCCGCCGACATACTCCGCCATCAGAAGCGTGTCCTGGAGACTCTCGATCCGACCCTCGTACCACCACAAGTCGGTGGGCACGATCACCTTGTCCCAGCGGATGAGGGGACCGACGGGATCCTCCCCAACGCCGTCTTCTCCACATTCATGCCCCTTGCCCCAGCCGTAGTTCACCCCCGGCTCGATGAGGTTCAACTCGTCGTCGCAGTTGGGACCGTTCTCGGTAGCGAACAACTGGTCGGTGCCGGGCCGGTGAGCGAGCCCGAACGGATTGCGGTGTCCGTAGCTCCACACGGGACTCGGCGCGCCGGGCTCGGAGAACGGGTTACCGTCCGGGATCGTGCCATCGTCGTTGTACCGGAGGATCTTCCCCAGCAGTGAATCAAGATCCTGTGCGTAGGCAGCCACGTTAGCCTCTCCTACGGTCACGAAGAGCTTCCCGTCCACGAACGCCAGCTGTCCCCCGTTGTGCACCCGTGAGGGCTCGATGCCGGTGATGATGGGCTCGGGATCGATACATCGGTTCCCTCGAACGGTGAAGCGAGTCACCCGATTCTCATGCGGTTGCCTGTTCGTGTTGTAGACGTACAGCCAACCGTTCTCGGCGAACTGAGGATGGAGGACGATCCCGGTGAGCCCTTGCAATAGATCGGTCTCGACATCGAGACGGGCGCAAGGTCGATCGAGCAGCTCTCCGTCGACAACTACCCGGATCGCTCCCGTGTTCTTCTCGGTGACGAAGATCCGGTCGGTGCCACGCTCCCACGCCATGTCGACCCCGAAATCGAGCTCGAAGGGGAGACGTTCTGCGACAAGGTCTCCCGCGACGGTTGGTGACGCTTGAGGAGGAGGATCCTGTGCCCTTTCGACGACCTCCTCGGGAGGACTACAAGCGACCATGAGAGATACAGCTGCCCCGGTCGCGACCGCCAGCAGACGACGTAGCTCGAACGGCCTAGACATCTAGGGAAGACCTCCATGAGTGTGCTGAGAACCGAGTATGGCGCGTATCCCTCTATATACACGCC
>JBPCNH010000008.1:0-18665 GCA_051001455.1 Actinomycetota bacterium | reverse complement strand
GCGGGACGGTCGTGGCGGGGGAGGGCAATGTTGTGAAAGCGACTGTGGAGGCTCGTCGCCGCTACGACGGTCCCGAGGGGTTGGATCTTCCTGAGGAAGAGCTGGCTCTCACCGCCGAAGCCGACGTCGAACTTCCCGAATAGAAGAAGGAGAGCTGAGACATGGCGCTGAACGCAGACCTCGTCGGCAAGAAGTATGACGAGACGACCTATGAGGTCACGGCAAACGCGATAGAGAAGTATGCCCGCGCGACCAACGACGAGAATGACAGCTATCTCGGCGGCGACGACGTGGTAGCGCCGCCCGTCTTTCCTATAGTTCCCGCGGGCACCGCTTTCGTGGCGCCTCTCTTCGATCCCGAGTTGCAGGTCAATTTCCTCCGACTGGTGCACGGCTCCGAGGAGCACATCTTCCACAAACCTTTGCGAGCGGGAGACAAGCTCAGGTTCGCGGCGGAGGTCGAATCGATCGAACAGAAGGAGTCCGGCGAGACCCTGACGTTGAGATCGGATCTGTACAACCAGGACGACGAGCTCGCCGTGACCGTCCGCGGCATCATGTTCATCCGCGGTAAAGGCGGTGGTGGCAACGGCAAGCCGGCAGACGAGGAGCCGCAGGGGGACGTCGTCTACGAGGAGACCACCAAGGTGGACGACGACCAGACCTTCCGTTACGCGGAAGCGTCGGGCGATCACAACCCGATCCACACCGACGAGAACGCCGCCAAGATGGCAGGTCTGCCGGGGATCATCCTGCACGGCATGTGCTCGATGGCCTTCGCCGCGAAGGCCGCCGTAAACGGTCTGGCCGAGGGCGATCCAACCAGGATCAAGCGTGTGTTCGTGCGTCTCTCGAAACCGGTGTTGCCCGGTCAGGAGCTGACGACGAAGTTCTGGGCTGTCTCGGACGGCGACGGAACCAAGGCGTACGGCTTCGAGACCTACAATCCCGACGGTGTGGCAGTTATCAAGGCCGGCGAAGTAGAGATCGCCTGATCCCGTCGCCCGGCCCCTCGCCTACTTCGTCGGGATGACGATATGAGCGAGCGGCTCTCCGTCTAGCTTGAAGTAGTGGAAGTTGTTCACTCCCCGTACCGATGTCGTGGCGATGAGGGACGTGAACTTCTTCCCGTTCAGGTTCTTCGGAAGCTCCACTTCGAACTCCGCGACGTTGGAGCCCGCGACCGCCGGAACCATCTCTAGCGTCAAGGATTCCTCGAACAGAGTCGTCGAGCGTCCTTTGGCCGTTCCGACGAGCTTGAGATCGACGATCGCCTGTCCGGCCGCCGCGGTGCCGAGGAAGCTCATGAGGGGCAGCTGCGCGGTGACGGGTCGTTTCACGTCCACTTTGAAGGGGAAGCCCTCGGCGGCGGGCCAGTCCCGTGTCAGTGGTGCCTGTGCTCCGGTGGTGTGGAACACCTCGTTAGCGGGCTGCGCCGTGTACCCGCAGCCCGAGTCGGGGGTGTCGGCTTGGAGGTCCATAAAAGCGGCCCCGCAAGCTCCGTCTACGGAAGGGAAATGCAGATAGAAGGCGAGCTCCTTCGGAGCTTTCTTGGCCTCGACGGTCGCGAGCGGCGTAGCGGAGAGAGCCACCACCAGCGCCAGGATGAATGTCCTTTTCATGCAGGTCCTCCTCAGGGTGTCGTTCCGGTTCAGGATTCCCCCTCCGCCGGTCATCTCCTGCCCGGTCTCGGCGAGATGCCCTACAAACCGAGGAAGCTCAAGGCCTGTTGCAACTCTGCGGTCCGTTGGATCACCAGGAACAAGCCGACGCCCGCCACCAGGCCGAATGCGGCCGCGTGACGGCCGGTACCGGCGCGGGCGGTGTCCCCGGCATCGAGTCCGAACCCGAGGGCTATCCCACCTGCAAGGCCGCCGATATGAGCGAGGTTGTCGATGCCCGGCACCACGAAACCGAATACGAGGTTGATACCGACGAAGAACAGCAGCGAGCGAAGGTACTGCCCGAGGAACTGGCGGTTCCGGCGCCGGTAGAGGTAGGCCAGCAGCACACCGACGACTCCGAAGACTGCGCCCGATGCTCCGATACCGTAGGTATTCACCGGTCCGAACGCGTACGACAAGGCGCCTCCCATGAAACCGGTGACCAGGTACAAGGCGACGAAGCGCGCCGTTCCGAAGGCTTCTTCTACGCCTGCTCCGTATATCCGGAGGATGTACATGTTGAAGAGGATGTGGAAGATCCCGAACTGCGCGCCGAGAGGCGCATGCAGGAACATCGAAGTCAGAAGGCGGTGGTATTCCCCGGCTGCGATCGATATCGAATGAGCTCCGAACTGCCCGATTATCTCGTTTGGGTTCGTGGTCTCGATGAGGTAGACGACGACATTGATCGCGATGATCGCCAGGACCGCGGGAGAGGTCGCCTGCATCGTCGACCGCACCTTCGGAGCCGACTTTTTCGCCTCGGCTACGCACCACACGCAGTGCTGGCCCACGGAAGCGGGCACCGAGCAACGTCCGCAGATGGGCTTGTCGCAGCGGGTGCAGTGCAGCCTCGTCGGGGTATCGGGATGCCCGTAGCAGTATTCGACCTCGGACTCGTCGAGAGATCGCTCGATCTCCGGGGGGGACTGACTCATGCGGCAATGCTCCCATAGGCCTCGTCGTATGGGTCCGATGGCGACCTTCCAAGGATCGGGTAGTTCGCGGCCGCCACGGCCTACGGTGTGTCTATGAGTGCCTCTCCGGTAGCCGCTTCCGCTCGTTCGACGGTAGCGACCTTCAACATCCGCCATGGCCTGGGTCTCGACGGCCGCGTGGATCTGGCGCGCACGGCCGGAGTGCTACGTGGGTTCGGGGCCGACGTCGTCGCGCTGCAGGAGATAGACCGCTACCTGGATCGGTCGGGGGGCGTGGATCAGGTCGCCGAGATCGAGCGTCTCTCCGGCTACGAGGTGGCTTTCTTCCCTACGGTGGAGCGAGGGCGCTCGCAGTACGGGATCGCCCTCGCGGCGTCGCAGCCCCTCGATACGGCCTTTCTCCCGCTCCCTAGAGCCGGGCGGGAGGAGCCCCGGGGGGCGGTGATCACGTCACTGAACGGGATCACTTATCTCGCAACCCACCTGTCGCCGTCGCCGCAGGCTCGGGTCCTCCAGATCGGCGCCCTGGCCGTATGGGTCCGCAGGTCCCCCGGGCCGCTGGTCGTCATGGGCGATCTGAACGCCACCCGGCGGGCTCTGGACCCCCTCGTGGACGCGGGTCTGGCCCGGCCCGGCTGGAGGCCCCTGACGTCTCCGGCGCGTCTTCCGCGGAGGCAGATCGATCACATCCTGGCGGGGAAAGGAGCCACGGTGACCGCCCGCAGGAAGGTCAGGACGGCCGCCTCGGATCACCTCCCCGTGGTCGCTCTGGTAGCCGTAGGTTGAGGTTTGTGTTACTGGTGTTGGTAATGTTAACTGTTGTTATCAGGCCAGCCGACCCGGATTGCCGGGTCTTGCGGGGAGGCTCGTGTGACGATTCGCAGCATGATGAGGGCTATCGCCCTTCTTCTCGTCGTGAGCGCGCTCGGCGCGTGCGGGGATGACGGCGACATCGTGGACACCGCGGCCGCCGAGGAGGTCCAGGCGGCGCAGGCGGAGGCGTCTGACGCCGCCGCCGCGGTAGCGCGCCTCGAGACCCGGATCGAAGCTCTCGAGGAGCAGCTGGACGCCGCGGCCGCCGCCGGATCCAAGGCAGGCAAGCGTCTCGACTATCTGGCCGGCAGGTTGAAGAGCTCGGTGGAAGACCTCCGAGGTTCTATGCGAGAAGTGAGGGGGGTGGCCGACGGTGCGGCGGCGGAGATGTCGGCCGCCGTCTCGAAAGTAGCCGAGGTCGCCCGCCGGCTGACCGTGCTCGAAGACCGCTTCAACTTCCATCTGAAGAAAGAGCACGGGGGAGGATAGATGCGCGTACTTCGAGACCTCGTCGGTGAGACCCTCTCCGAGCGCTACCGCGTGGTGGCTCGCATAGCGGGTGGAGGCATGGGCGAGGTTTATCGAGGCCACGACCTGCTGCTCGATCGCACGGTCGCGATCAAGGTATTGATGCCGTCGCTTGCGGTCGACCCGGACCTAGTGGCTCGTTTCAGAGCCGAAGCGCGCGCGGCGGCGAGACTGAACCACCCGAACGTGGTAGCGGTGCACGACTGGGGATCTCAGGACGATCGCACCTACTACATGGTTATGGAATACGTGGCCGGGACGGATCTGCGTGACGTCCTCGTAGGACGGGGGCCATTAGACCCCGCGCATGCCGCCGACGTCGTAGCAGCGGTGTGCGATGCCCTCGATGCTGCTCATCGAACCGGACTGGTGCATCGTGATGTGAAACCCGAGAACGTGCTGATCGCTCGGGATGGGACGATCAAGGTCGCGGATTTCGGTATAGCCGCGGTGGCGGATGCCGAACGTACCGCCCCCGGGGGCGGCATCCTCGGGACCCTTCGTTACCTATCTCCCGAGCAGGCGGCGGGTGGAGATGCGACCGCTGCATCGGACATCTGGTCGGCGGGAGCGCTCCTCTATGAGCTGCTGATCGGGACACCCCCGCAGGGCGGGAGCGGCGCCGAGCTGTTGCACCGGCGTGCCTCTGAGGAGATCACCCCTCCGTCTCGCCTAGAGCCCGGTCTACCGGGTTCTCTCGACGAGATCGTGCTCACCGCATGTGCGCTCCGCCCGCAGGATCGGTTCCTGGACGCTGGTGAGATGGCGGCCGCTCTGAGGAGGACGGCGGCCGGTATGGAGCCGGTCGAGCGTCCGGTGACCGACCTGTTCGTCGATGTCACCGATGAGATCCGCCTGCCTCAGAACACCCCCTCCGATCCCTTTGCTCCCGGAGGCGCTCGCCGGTACAGGCGTCATCGCCTGCGCAGGCGGGTCTTCAAATTCGCAGCCGTGGTGGTAGCGCTGGGTCTTCTCGGTTTCGGCGGATGGCAGGGCGCGGCTGCCGTCCTCGGTCCGAAAGAAGTCGAAGTGCCGGACCTCACCGAGTTGACGGAGAGCAGAGCTCGATCGACCGCAGAAGAAGCCGGATTCGAGATCTCGGTCGACAAGGAGCGCCGGCACGAGACGGTGGCGATCGGACAGGTGATCTCTCAAGATCCGGCCTCCGGGATGCTCCTACAAGGTGAGACGATCTCTCTCCTCATCTCGAAAGGCCCGCCTTTGGTGAAGCTTCCGGATCTCACCGGCCGGAAGCTGAACCAGGCCGCGAAGTGGCTGCTCGATCACGAGCTCGTGCTCGGCGAGAAGACCGAAGAGTTCTCGACCAAGCACCCGGTCGGGGTGGTGATCGAGCAAGGTGCGGCTAAAGGTCAACGACTCGAGCGTGGGTCTGCTGTGGACCTGGTGGTCTCCAAAGGTCCACGCATGATCGAGATGCCGAACGTGGTGGGCAAGACGAAGGATGCAGCAACCGAGACCCTCGAGGCCGCCGGGTTCAAGGTGGTGAGCGTCGAGGTCTATTCGGACGACGTCGCGCCGGGGAAGGTCGTCTCCACCACTCCCGCCCCGGGAGCCGACGCCCCCGAAGCCGGTGAGGTGCAGATAGCGGTTTCGATCGGGCCCGAGTTCAAGGAGTTCAAGATGCCCGACGTCCGGGGGATGTCCGTCGACGCGGCCAAGGAGAAGTTGAAGGGGATGGGCCTCGTCGTCAAGGTGCGCGAATCATGCCCCGGCTCTACCGTGCAGGAGACGTCGCCGATCGCCGGCACGAAGGTGCGGGAGAACGACGAGGTAACCCTCTTCCTCTGCTAGGGGAGGACCTTCCACGCCTTCATGGTTTCGACGAAACGCGGGGTGCAGGGGAGGTGCGCGACTTCTTCGAGCGGCACCCAGCGAGCCTCGGTCGCATCCGTACCGGCCACCGGTTCCGTGTCTCCGGAGGGGACGGCAACGAAGTCCAGGATGACGTAGTGCGGGTCCCCAGGCACCTCGAAGATGCCGAGCAGGTCACCCACCTGAACCTCGAGACCCGTTTCTTCTGCCACTTCGCGGGCGACGCAGTCGGTCAGCAGCTCGTTGTTCTCCAGCCGCCCGCCGGGGAGCGACCATAGGCCCTGCGCGGGCGCCCGGGCGCGCCGCACCATCAGAAGCGCGCCGTCTTTGACGACCACCGCTCCGACGGCGATGTGGGGTCGTTCCGGGTTCACGGCCCGTAGGGTAAGCGACCATGACCACCGCGCGACCGCTTTCCTCTTCGCCGAAGGCTCGCGATCTGCCTCCCTGGGCGACCTGGGCTCTGCTGATACTCGGGACGCTCGCTGCATCCATCTCCGCGATCCTCATCCGGTACGCGACCGAGGCGCATCCGCTGGCCATCTCGTTCTGGCGTTGCTCCGTAGGAGCGGCCGTTCTCCTTCCCTTCGCGGGCCGCGGCCTCAGGAAACTCGGTCCTTCGGTCATGAAGATGCCGGCGTGGGCGGGTTTCTTCCTAGCCATCCACTTCGCCACATGGATCACGTCGATCGATATGACTTCGATCGCCGCGTCGGTGTTGTTGGTCTCGACCGCTCCGATCTTCATCGCTATAGCAGCTCGTTACCTCCTTGCAGAGCGTCTCCCCACGATCGCATGGGTGGGGATCGGTGGAGCGATGCTGGGCGCGGTCCTGATCAGTGGGACCGATTTCGGAGGTTCTTCCCATGCCGGCAACATCCTGGCCTTGATCGGCGGTGCAACAGCGGGGTGGTACTTCCTCGCCGGGCAGGTTGCCCGTCGTGACGTCGGCATCCTTCAGTACGCCGTGATCGCCTACGGCGTTGCCGCAGCTCTATTGCTGGCGGTCTGCGTCGTGATAGGGGTGGAGTTGGCCGGCTATCCGGCCTCGACGTGGTGGGCGATCGCCGGATTGATCGTGGGACCGCAGTTACTCGGGCACACGATCATCAACCTGGTGCTGTCGGATATCGACGCGACCACCGTGTCCGTCACGATCATGGCAGAGCCGATCATCGCTATCGCGCTCGCGTACCTCCTCTTCTCGGAGGCTCCGTCTTGGCTGGTCTATCCTGGAGGCGCAGCGATCCTTGCCGGGATCTACGTCGTATCCACGGAGCGCCGTCAGCCCGCGATCGTCGTCGAATGATCTGGCGCCACGCGCGCGGGGAACTGATCCTCGACCACTGCTTGATCATGGGGATAGTCAACCGGACCCCCGACTCCTTCTACGACGGAGGCCGGATGGATCTGTCCGACTCGGTGGCGTACGCCGTGCATCTCGTGGAGCAAGGGGCGGACCTGCTCGATCTCGGTGCGGTGAAGGCTGGTCCCGGCGAACCGGTCGCTCGCGCCGAGGAGGAGGCGAGGCTTCTCCCTCTGGTAGAGGAGATCGCCCGCAGGGTCGAGGTCCCCCTGTCGGTCGAGACGGGCGATCCCGTTGTGGCCCGGCGCGCCATGGAAGCAGGTGCCGCCATCATCAACGACGTCACTGCGTTCGAGGATCATGACCTCCTGGCGGCGTGCGCAGCCACGAAAGCCGGTCTCGTCGTGATGCACAACGGCGGTCAGTTGCGCGGCCGACCGCGGCATCCCCGCTACCGTGACGTGGTCGCGGAGGTGGGAGCAGACCTGCGGCGGTTGACCCTTACCGCGATCGAGGGAGGGGTAGGGGACGACGCCATCGTCCTCGATCCGGGTCTCGATTTCGGTAAGACGACCTATCACTCGCTGGAGCTAGTCCGTCGCATCGGTGAGCTAGTGGCGGAGGGACGACCGCTGCTCGTAGCCGCGTCGCGCAAAGACATCGTGGGGGAGACACTGGATCTGCCGCCGCAAGAACGGCTCGAAGGTTCTCTAGCCGTAGCGGCGCTTGCGACCGAAGCCGGCGCCAAGATCATCCGGACCCACGACGTGCTCGCCACCGGACGCGTCGTCCGCACGGTGGAGGCCGTCCTCGGGACCCGTTCTCCCTCTCGCGCCGTCAGAGGGTTATGGGACTGATCAGAGCTCGGCTTGATCCGCGGGGCGGACGGGATCGATCCGGTGCCAGTCGATGAAAGCCTGGGCCACCAACTCCGGATCCACGGTGTACTCACCCCGCCGGATGCGATCGCCGAGGGCTTCCGTATCGCAATGGAAGGGGGACGGCTCCGTGGTCGAGGGTTGCTCCGGAGCTCGGGAATGATCCATCTAGTAGAGGTATCGGCATACATGCCTCAATAATTGATACCTTTTCGCCATGGCTAAGATGATTCTGATAGTCGAAGACGAAGAAGCGGTTCGCGATCTCGAGAAGTTCATCCTTGAGGCAGAGGGCTACGACGTGATGGAAGCTCGAGACGGACTCGAAGGATTGGCGAAGGCCGAGTTCCGCAAACCCGATCTGATCCTGCTCGACCTCATGATGCCGGACGTGTCCGGAGGCCGCATGCTCGACGAGATGAAAGAGCATCCCTCAACGGCGGGCATACCGATCATCGTTGTAACCGGTAAACCCGACGCGCATCAGATGTTCGATGACGAGATCGGTCCCGACAACGTTGTCATGAAACCCTTCGAAGCCGATACCTTGATCGGGCGCATCCGTTCCCAAATAGGCGACGCGGACAGCGAGTAGCTTTTTGCTGATCGCGGCCGCGGCCGTACTTGGGCTTATCTTCGGAAGCTTCGCAACGGTTGCGGCTCACCGGATACCCCGGCGTCGCTCGATAGTCACCGGCCGCAGCGAGTGTCCGAATTGCGGGCGGACCATCAGAGCCGTCGAGAACATCCCCGTCTTGAGTTGGCTGATCCTTCGGGGGCGGTGCCCGGGCTGCGAACAGCCGATCTCGCCGCGCTACCCGTTGATCGAACTCGGGATGGCTCTTTTGTTCGCTTCGGCAGCAGAGCGGTTCGGATATTCACTAGAACTCCTCGCGTATGCGGCGTTCTTCTGGGTGTTGGTCGTGCTTACGGTTATCGATCTCGAGCACAGGTTGTTGCCGAACCGAGTTGTGCTTCCGGCTTTCGTCGGAGGTTGGATCGTCCTGGCCGCGATCGCTCTTGTGGACGGTGAACCGAGCCGTTTGTTCGGAGCTCTAGTCGGTGCACTCATCTTCGGCGGCTTCTTCTTCGTGGTGGCATTGATAGTTCCGGCCGGTATGGGCGGAGGCGACGTGAAACTAGCTTTCGTCCTCGGAACGTTCCTCGGTTACCTGGACGCCCCGGGGTTGGTTCTTGCGGGCATGTTCTTCGCTTTCTTCGCCGGCGGTGTCATCGGCATCGTCATCCTCATGGCCAAGGGGGGCGACAGGAAAACGGCGGTTCCCTTCGGTCCTTTCCTGGCCCTTGGGACCATCGTGGCCGTTCTCGTCGGCGAGCCGATAGTGGACGCCTATCTGGGCAATTTCTAGACGCCTGATCACCGAGTTACCTCGTCCCTTTACGATGACCTCATGCCAGATGAGATCGATCCGTTCGAAGAGCCCGTTCCGTTAGGCGAAGAAGAGGTCGAGGCGCTCAAGCAGGATCTCGATGACGTCCAGACCTTGAAGGCGTTGCTCGAGCCGCGCGGGATAAAGGGAGTCGTCTTCTTCTGCCCGGACTGCAACGAGGACCATTACCTCGCGTGGGATCTCCTCACCGGCAATCTCCAGGAGTTGCTTGCCCAAGGCGAATCGCCGATCCATGAGCCCGCCTTCGATCCGAACCCGGATGAGTACGTGGGGTGGGACTACTCACGTGGCTTCCTCGACGGCTACGAGTCCTACGAGCAGGAAGAGATGGTGGAGATCGCCGCCGCTCTGGCGAAAGCTCTGGCCGACCGGGGATTCTCGGAAGGAGACCTGAAGGCGATCTTGGCCACGGCCGGTTTCGATCATCCTTCTGCCGGGGCGGCCGAGGACCCCAGCTGATGTCTCGCATCATCGCCGTCGCGAACCAGAAGGGCGGAGTGGCGAAGACGACGAGCACGCTGTCTCTAGCGGCCGCACTGTCCGAGGCGGGACACGACGTGCTCGTGGTCGACATGGACCCGCAGGGCGCCCTGACGTATTCGCTGGGGGTAGATCCCGACTCGCTCGAGGAGACCGTCAACGACGTCCTCGTGCGGCGGCTGCCACTGGAGAAGGTCATCCTGGCCAGAGAAGTCGATCTCGTACCGTCGAATATCGATCTGGCCGGGGCCGAGGCGGTCCTCCTCGCTAAGACCGGGCGCGAGTACGCCCTGCAACGGGCCCTGCGAGACGTCGAGGGGCGCTACACCCACATCCTGATCGACTGCCCACCTTCTCTAGGGATCCTGACGATCAACAGCCTGACCGCCGCCAACGAGGTCGTGATCCCGCTCCAGTGCGAAGCGCTGTCGCATCGGGGGGTCGGCCAACTCCTCGAAACGCTCGGAGACATCCGTCACTTCACGAATCCGGATCTCAAGGTGACCGGAGTGATCCCCACGTTGTATGACGGGCGTTCTCGTCACGCCCAGCAAGTGCTGAACGACGTCGGTGAGCGCTACGGGGTGGCGGTCTTCGAACCGCCGGTTCGGAAGTCCATCCGTTTCGCCGAGGCTGCTCAAGCAGGAAGATCCATCTTGAGCTTCGCTCCCGGACACCCGGGTGCAGAGGCGTACCGGGCGATAGCTCGAGCGATCGAAGAGGGAGGCGGATGAAAGAAGAGGACCACTCCAAGGGCAGGTATGCGCTCTACAGCGCGACCGAGAGATCGGCGTTCTCGTGCACCGTCGAGTGCTCGGCCTGCAGGGAGGAAACGAGGGTGTCTTACGTCGAGCTGGCCGCCCTGATGTTCCCCATCCATTTCCATCTGCCGCTGCTGCGCTATCACAGCTCATGGCTGCGTTGTCCCGCGTGCGGGGAACGGACATGGATGCGGATCCATCTGGGCAGGTAGGCAAGCGCTGCCGGCGGGTAGGGTGAAAGAACCCGCTGCATGTGCGGGGCGAGATGTCGAGCAAGGAGAGGGAGTTCCCTTATGGCGCGAGGCAGGAAAGCGGCAGCGAAGCAGGCCGCCGAGGCGAAGAAGCAGGTAGGCGTCCTGGCGAAAGGGTTGCAGGATGTCGGCAAGAAAGCGGTGAAGACCGCGAGCAAGACGGCCAAGGAGGTCGCTAAGACACGGGATGCTAAGACGGCCAAGAAGCAGGCCAAGGTAGCTCAAGCGGCCGTCAAGATCGCCGCTTCGGCCGGCGTGGCACTGGTCAAGACCGCCGGCAAGACCGCCCGCAAGAACGCCAAGACCGTTACAGGTTCTAAGGAGATGAAGAAGGTCCAGCGCAACGCTCGCAAGGCGGCGGACGCGACCAAGAAGGCGGCCAAGAGCGGAACGGCCGTGGCGCGCAAGGAAAGCGGCAAGGCCGTGAAGAACGCTCGTAGTCGCTCCGCTGCCGCTCGGAAGAAGGCCTCGGCAAGCACGTCGAAAGCCGCCAAGACCGCTACCAAGAAGGCGGCGAGCGCCCGCAAGAAGGCCGGGGGTTAGCTCGCGCAACCCCGTTTTAGTGGATATGGCCGGATAACTCAGTTAGACAGCCGATGTGTCCGATAATCCTTCTATGACGTCCGAGGCGCCGCGAACGGTTTCGAGGGTTCAATGGCTGCGTCGCCTCGCGCTCCGGAGGAATGACAGGGTCGCGTTCGTCCTTTCCGGAGGCGGTCCTTACGGGGCGATGCAGGTGGGCATGTTGCAGGCCTTGGTCGAGGCCGGCATCTCTCCGGACCTCGTCGTGGGGACCTCAGCGGGTTCATTGAACGCGGCGTTCGTCGCGGCCGATCCCTCACGCGACGGCATCGCCAATCTGGCAACGATCTGGAGAGGCTTGAGCGACGAGGATCTCTTCCCCGGAGCGAAGAGGCGTTCGTCGTGGGCGCGCATGATCATGAAGGGCGATCGCATCTTCGAGAACTCCGGGCTGCAGCGCATCATCACCGAACAACTGGGCATCAGCACTTTCGAGGAGCTTCACATCCCACTGGGCGTCGTGGCCACCGAGCTCGAGGATGGACACGAGGAGCTTTTCCGGAGCGGTGATCTCGTTGCCGCGTTGCTTGCCTCCTCGGCGATGCCGGGCATCTTTCCGCCCATAGATATCGAAGGCAAGCGGTACATAGACGGAGGTGTCACGAACGCCGTTCCCATAGCGCCTGCGATAGAGATGGGCGCTCACCGTATCTACGTGCTGAACTGCTCGGGTAGCCAGCAGGAGAAACGGCCTCTCTACCGGCCCATGGACCACCTCCTACATGCCTTCCTGTTATCTCGTTCGCGCCGGTACCACCACGATCTGCCCGTGCTGGCGCAGCGTGCCGAGCTGGTCGTCATACCGACCCCACAAGTGGAGTTCAGCGTTTCCTTCACGTCGATGGCTCACACCGGCCGTTTGATCGAACTCGGCTACGAGGCTGCGGCTCGATTCCTCGCCGGGGGGCAAGAGGACGAGCACGGACCCGGCGAGGCCGCTCCGCTCGTCTAGGCTCGGACCCGCGATCGGGCCGCCGGCGCGCGATCCCTGAAAAAAGTTTCCGGTCTAAACGGACATACCCGCGCGTTTCACTCTCCCGCGCACGATTTTCTCCGGGGACCCGGCAGGAGCGGCTTGCCGGAACGCAGAAGAAGTCCGCTCAGGCGACCGAAGATCCCGACCAGGAGGACGATGACGAGATGGGCGGCACTGAGAGGTCTTGCGCATGGATGTCGGGCCCGAAAGAGGTCTCTGCCGACGTCACGGCCGCTCAGTGGTGGTTCGCGATCTCGAGAGATGTTTTCGCCAAGGCGCAGCGTAGTCAGCAGCCGGCCCACCGGCGCATCAGCAGCTGTCATCTCACCCCTACTTTCTCTTCGCCCTTAGCTCGGCGATGATCTAGCCTCCGCCTTCTCCCCGGCCACCCCCTCCGGCCGGGGAGCAGGTGGACCCCCTTAGACTGGCCCCCTTTCATCTTGGAAGGGGGCTTAGTCATGGCGATCGAGAAATCGATCGATCTCACCGCAACGGGGCCGTCGATCGACGCAGCAGTAGCGGAAGCCGTCCATAGGGCCAGCCTCACCCTGAAGGGTGTCTCTTCGTTCGAGGTCGAGCGCATCGAGGGTCTGGTCGACGAAGGCGACATCACGTACCGGGTTCTGGTACGGGTTTCTTTCGCCATCAAAGAGCGCATCCACGAGTAGAGATCACTTGACGAAACGCATCGAGCACCGGCGGCGCGAACCCGCCTCCGGTGTATTCAGGCTGGAGCTGCCCCTGCCCTTCGAAGGGCTGGACCGCGTCAACGCCTACCTGCTCGCGGACCCCGCAGGGGCCACGCTCGTCGACTGTGGGATCTACCTTCCCGATGCATCGGGTGATCACGGATGGCCGGAAGTGGTGGCCGCACTAGAGGCCTGTGAGGTGAGGGTCGAGGACGTTACCAGGCTCGTGCTCACTCATTCGCACGTCGACCATTACGGCATGGCCGGGAGGTTCAAAGAAGAGTCCGGTTGTGAGGTGGTGATGCATCGTGCCGCTGATAAGGAGCTCGAGATCCTTCGGGATCCAGAGCGCTTCGCCGAGGAGCTCCGGGGCACCTACCGCGATCACGGGGTCGTCGAGTCCGATCTGGATGAGTTGACCCGTTACGAGGACTGGCGCGGCTTCGTGCATTCGGTGATTACGGCAGACACATGGCTCGAGGGGGATGAGTCGCTCGACGTCGGTGGTCGCAGCTGGAAGACCGTCTACACGCCCGGCCATTCGATCTCTCACGTGTGCTTGTGGTGTGAAGAGGAGAGTCTGCTGATCTCGGGTGATCATCTGCTGCCCTCTATCACTCCCCATATCGACTTCCGGCGCGGGGAGGGGGATCCGCTGGGCGACTACCTCGAGTCGCTCGAGCGGGTCGAGGACCTCCGTCCCGAGGTCGTCCTGCCGGGACACGGCTGGCCGTTCGAAGACGGCGCCGAAAGAGCGCGCGTCACGGCGCGCCACCACGAGCGCCGGCTTGGATCGATCTTGCAAGTGATCCGCCACAACGCGTGCACGGCCGACCAGATAACCGAAGAGATATTCGGAGGGACGTTGCTCGACTTCCGGCGGCGGCTGGCTCTCGGCGAGGCTCTCGCCCACATCCATTACCTGCGTGTCCGTGGTGAGATCGAGAGGATCGAGGAAGGGGGGCGTTTCCTCTACAGGAAGGTCTCGCGGCGCGCCGCTCGGGAGGTCGAAGAGTGAGTCTCCTCGTGGCCGACGCCGGATGTCTCATCACCATGGCCGGGCACGGCCCCCTCAGGGGCGCGGGGATGAACGCGCCGGAGGTTATGGCCGGAGGATCGGTGTTGTGCGACGGGGACCGTTTCGTTGCACCGGGGACGACCCGCCCCGAGGTCGAGTTCGATGCGTCCGGTTGCACGGTCGTTCCGGGGTTCGTGGATCCTCATACGCACATCCCGTTCTATGGGTGGCGGGCCGATGAAGACTCGGCGCGCCTGTCCGGGGTCCGGTACGAGACCTTGCACCAGGAAGAAGGAGGCATCTTCCGCTCCCGCCGGCTCTTGGCGGAGGCGTCGGACGAGGATGTCCTCTCCTTCGGTCAACGCCTGACAGAGGAGATGCTGCGCTCCGGCACCACGACCTTCGAGATGAAGTCGGGGTATGGCTTGTCCGTCGACGCCGAGTTGAGACAACTGCGACTGGCGGCCGGGCTCGCCGATCTCATTCCTCAGAAGGTCGTGTCGACCTGCCTTGCAGCGCACGCGGTTCCAGACGGCAAGACCCAGGGGGGATGGGTCGGAGAGGTATCGGACATCCTCCTGCCTCAAGTCGTAGCAGAGGGTCTCGCGAGCGCGTGCGACATCTACATCGAGACCATCGCTTTCGCTCTCGAACATGCCGCCAGGCTCAGCACCGCGGCGCAAGACATGGGGTTGACCATGCGCGTCCACGCCGACCAGCTCGCCGACAACCAGACCGCCTCTTTCGCGACGCGTTGGGGTTTCCGGTCCGCGGACCACCTCAATCACACGTCGCGCGAGGGCGTCGGCGACCTTGCGGGATCCGATACCGCAGCCGTCCTGTTACCCGGCGCCACGTTCACCTTGCGTCAGTCCAAGAAGCCTCCGGTCGAGGATCTAGTTAAGAGTGGAGCGATCGTCGCTCTCGGCTCAGACCTGAACCCGGGGACTTCGCCGATCCACTCGATGCCGTTCGTGATCGCGCTGGCGTGCCGTCTGTACGGGATGCGCCCGCTCGAGGCGCTTGCGGCCGCAACGGTGAACTCCGCCTGGGTGCTCGGCCTCGACGACGAAGTAGGCCGGATCCAGGATGGTCATCGCGCCGATCTGGTGGTGCTGGATATGCCCTCGCCGGATCATCTGGCTTATCGTCCCGATCACGACCACGTTCTCGCCGTCGCCTGTGCAGGTGAGCTCGTGTATGTCGCCGAGGGAGCCGAGCGCAGGGTGACTTCTTCAAAGTCGCGACCCGGTGTGCTGGAGGGCAGATGAGTTTCGACGTGGAACAGATCCGACAGCGGTTCCCGGGCTTGAGCCGGATGGTCGGCGGACGACCGGCGGTATTCGCCGACGCCCCGGGCGGGACCCAGATGCCGGCCTCGGTGGCGGCGGCGATGACCGACTACATGCTGCGTTACAACGCGAACTCCGGAGGTGCCTTCGTCACCAGTGAAGAGACCGACCGCGTGATCATGGAGGCGCGAGTCGCCGGAGGCGATCTCTTGGGATGCCGGCCGGACGAGGTGGTGTTCGGTCCGAACATGACCACGATGTGCTTCGCGTTGGCGCGAGCTCTCGGCCGCGACTTCGGCCCCGATGATTCGCTGGTGGTGACGATGCTCGACCACGACGCCAACGTTGCTCCGTGGCTGTCGATGGCGGAGGACACCGGCGCCACCGTGCGATGGGTAGACATCGATGAGGGCGGTTGGACGCTCGACCTCGACAGCTTAGATGAGGCGTTGTCACATCGCCCCCGCGTCGTTGCGTTCACGCTCGCATCTAACGCTCTAGGAACCATCACCCAAGCGAAAGAGATCGTCACGCGCGCCAAGGCTGCCGGGGCGATCGTTGTGGCAGACGCGGTGCATCTCGCGCAGCACCGCGCGCTGGACGTGGTCGACCTCGGGGCTGATGTCGTCTTCTGCTCGCCGTACAAGGTCTTCGGCCCGCATATGGGAGTGATGTACGCGCGCAAGGAGTTGTTGGAGAGGTGGTCTCCGTACAAGGTCCGGCCGGCGAGTGACGCGGCGCCCGACCGCTGGGAGACGGGCACCTCGAATCATGAAGCCATGGCGGGATTCATCGCCGCCGTGAACTATGTGGCCGGCCTCGGGGGTGACGACCAGGTTGTCGATCGCAGAGAGCGGATCGTGGCCGGGTTCTCGGCGATCGAGCGTCACGAGTCGGAGCTATCCCGGGTGTTCCTCCATGGATGTGCGGAGCTGCCCGAGATCCGCTTGTTCGGTCTGACTGCGGGACGGGACGAGCGCACCCCCACGTTCGCCGTCAGGCTCGGCGATCTGCACCCGGCCAAGCTCGCAGAGCAGCTGGGGGAGAGCGGGATATTCGTGTGGGACGGCAACTACTACGCGCTGGCGATCATGGAGCGTCTCGGGCTGCAGGACACCGGAGGCGCGGTCCGCATCGGGTTCTGCCACTACAACACCGCGGCCGAGGTGGAGCGCGTCGTGGACGGGTTGCGGCGGCTGTCCTAGTAACCGTACGGGAATATCACCGACGATCCAGAGCTTCGCTACTGACAGAGACTTCAGGTCAACCGGGATCGGTGTAGACGAACTCAATCTTGAGAACCTCTTGCGGGTCGAGGTCAATGACGACAGGCGCGGGTTGTTCTAAGCCCTCGACTGGTGGGGCCACGATCTTCCAGCGCCCAGGGTTCCAACCCTGTTGTAGAGCTTCGGGCACGGCCCCGCAGTCACCGGGGCCGCAGCGTTCATCGGGAGGTCCGTCCAATTGGATGAATTCCAGATACGGGTGGCGATTGAGGGGTTCGGTTCGGCAGTTCCCGTTCTGGTCGCAGGTCTTCACGAGGATCTTCGCTTCGATAAGGCCCTCGTCGGCGCACAGCTGTAAACCGCTTCCACACTCCTCGGCGAACCGTGTGTCCTCGGATCTTGAACTCGTGTGTCAGCTCCGATCTATTGTCGCCGAGGTTCTTCTCGATAAAGGTCTTATTGAACGGGTGGTCGTCCGTCCATTCCTTGATCGAGACGATCCCCCCTCCTGTGTACGACGCCTGCCAGATGTGACTTCTCAGCAGATCTTTCCAGAAGCGCTTCCTGTCTTCACTCGTGGAGAGGAAACCTTCATCCAACTTGAATCGTAGGTCCCCCAATTCCTCGCCGAATCCGTTTGCTGCACTCCACGTGATCGCGAAATCTCCGAGATGGCCGCAGACTCTGGTGTGCTGGTTCGGAAATGGTAGACAGGCGTAGTTGACACCTTCTATGGGCAGAGAGGAGTGAACTGTGGGCCTTAGGTATGGGCGCGCTGCGTCGTCGCCTGATGAGGTCTTCATTCTCGAGACCCCAGACCTTCTCGGAGTGGTCCGGTGGGAGGTTTGGTATTTGGCCGCGGACGGGACCCCGACCGATCCCACTGCTGCAGCGGTGTACGTGGCGGAAGGTTTTGATCCCGAGGACCACCGGGTTGTTAGAGAGGAAGGCGTCACAACCAGGGGCCTAGAGGAAAAAGGGAACGAGGACCTAATCCAAGGCCTTGACAATTATGAAGACGGCCAACCTGCAGCGATCATCGAGCTCACCGAACCGATTGAACTCAGTCGCTTCACCGGCGAATGTGATTCTAGCGATCAACGTCGGGTGAGAGACATTGAGGTTCGGTGCTACGGGCCGGGGTTTTCCTGCGCCAAGCGAGCGGGCGGCGACTACTTCCTGGACTGCTTCGTCGAAGGCGGCGGAGAGGTTCACCTTTGGAGCAGAGATTCTCGTTGGAGTGGACTTGAGCCGAGGGCTCCACTCGGAGCCCCGTTGCGTTTCGCGTTGCCCGCGCCAGGTTCAAGAGCCCGGCCGGGGAATGCTAGAGAAGAAGACGTGCGGTCACTCCAGATTCGAGCCGATGGTGTTCGTTCAGGCGATTTTTTGTTCGAGGATGACCGCCTTATCGGGCGAATTGAGGACGTGCGATACACGGTGGGTGATGGGGTTGAGCTGCATATCAAGGGCATGACTGATCAATTGAGAGTGCTAGAGCTATCGCGGGATGCGGTGATCGACGTCGAACGCTTTGGCTGAAATCGGGCGGGTGCCCCCGTCTACGGATCGAGGGGGTTGTGGCCTGCAAGCTGGCAGCGATCCTTTGAGACCGAAGGTCCGAAGCGCACGGTCGTTGAGATCCAGGTCCAGCACGTCGGCCCAGACCTCCAGTTCCACTCGGCCGAAGTCTGATTCTCGACTTCGGCCGAGGAAAAGCGGAGTGCCTGACTAAGTCTCGACTGGGAGCCCGGCCTTGGCCGGGCTCCGTTGCCTGGGAGGGGTTCCGACCCGTGATTCATCGTAAGCCCACGACGATCCGTCTCTTGTTTAGTTCGTGGCCCAGATTTCCCGCGTCAGAGATTGAGCGATGTCGTGCTGACTTGGGATATTCGAGGTTGTCCCCGGTTCCGTTGAAATTGAAGTGGCGGCCCTCCGCCTGATCCCTGCCACAGCGTGGTAGTGCTCAGGCTGAGTAAAAAGGAGGAACCGCCATGGCGAAGGTAACTCGCATTCCGCTC